>NZ_CP115450.1:8075000-8675000 GCF_027627435.1 Kitasatospora cathayae
GTCGAGAAGACCGCGCCGATCGTCCCGTCGCCGAGGCGGAGGTCGTGGTGGCCGTAGAGCAGGAACATCGTCCACACGGTGATCATCGAGAAGTTGCAGCAGAAGCCGATCAGCGCGAGCGAGCGCAGCACCCGGTCCCGCATCACCCAGCCCATGCCGTCCTTGAGTTCGCGCCACAGGTGCCGCTCGGCGGCCGGTTCCGGGGCGGGCTCCGTGGTGCGGATCGACAGCAACGAGACCAGGGACACCAGGTAGGAGCAGGCGTCGACGAGCACGGCCACGGGCGCGCCGACCGCCGACACCAGGACGCCGCCCAGCCCGGGCCCGGCGACGTCGGCGGCGGAGGAACTGGTGCTCATCCTGGCGCTGGCCTCGACGTAGTGCTCGGGGCCCCGCACCAGCACCGGCACGTAGGACATCCAGCTGACGTCGAACACCACCGAGGCGATGCCGACCGTACAGGCGATCACCATCAGCACGGGCAGGTCGAGCGCGTGCCACCAGTAGAGCAGCGGCACCAGGGCCAGCAGGACCAGCCGGACCAGGTTGGCGCCGAGCATGACCGGCCGCCGCCGGTGCCGGTCCGCCCACACGCCGATGACCAGGGCGAGCCCGAGGTAGGGGACGAGCTGCAGGAAGCGCAGCAGTCCGACCTGTTCGTCGGTCGCGCCGAAGGCGCCGATGGCGGTGAGCGGAAGGGCGAGGTTGGTGACCTGGGTGCCGAGCAGCGAGACCGTCTCGCCGACCCAGAACCGGAGGAAGTCGTGGTTGTGCCACAGGCTCTGCCGCGCGGGTTCGGTGCTCGGCGGGGACGGGGCCTGGGTCGTCCCGGTCATCGGGCGCTCCTCGCCAGCTCGGCCACCGTGCCGGCCACCGCGTCGACCTCGTCCTCGGTGTTGTAGTAGTGCGGCGACAGTCGCAGGCACCACTCCACCTCCTTGTCGGTGAAGTCGAACTGCGCGAACTCCCGGTAGCTGAGGGCGGAGTTGATGCCGTGAGCGTCCATCGCCGCCTTGAACGGCGCGGCCTGCCAGCCCTCGATGGTGAAGGTGACCAGGGCGGCCGGCGCGGGCCCGCCGTCGAGCGCGCGGACACCGGGGACGGCGGCCAGCCGCTCGCGCAGCCGGCCGGCCAGCGCGGGGGTGCGCCGGGCCACCGGCTCCAGGCCGACCCGCAGCGCGTAGCGGACGGCGGCGGCGCAGCCGAGGACGGTGGCGTACGGGAACTCCCACTCCTCGAACCGGGCCGCCGTGTCGACCGGCCGGTAGTAGCCGGGGGCGACCCAGCGCGCGCCGTGCATGTCGATGTGGAGCGGCTCGTACCCGGCCGTCAGCACCCGGTCGGAGACGTAGAGGAAACCCGAACCGCGCGGGCCGCGGAGGAACTTGCGGCAGGTCGCGGTGAGCAGGTCGCAGCCGATCGCCTCGACGTCGATCGGGTACTGGCCGACCGACTGGCAGGCGTCGACCAGGTACAGCAGGTCGAGTTCCCGGCAGTGCCGGCCGATCTCGGCGACCGGCTGGACCAGCCCGGAGTTGGTGGGCACGTGGGTCACGGCGACCAGGCGCGGCCGGTGGGCGCGCATCAGCGCGGCCATGGCCTCGACGTCGACGCCGCTGCCGTCGGGATGGTCGGGGGCGTGCACGATCCGGACGCCGTGGCGCTTGCGCAGGGACAGGAAGGCGATCTGGTTGGACACGAAGTCGTTGCGGGTGGTCAGGACGACGTCCCCGGGCCGGAAGTCGATCGCGGACAGGGCCTTGGTGTACGCGTGGGTCGCGCTCGCGGCGAAGGCGAGGTTGCCGGGGCGGGTGCCGAGGAGTTCGGCGAGCGCGGCGTAGAAGTCGGCGACCTCGGCGGCGCGGGCGGCGGCGGCCTCGTAGCCGCCGATGCCCGCCTCCAGGCGCAGGTGGTCGAGCACCGTCTCCAGGACCGGACGGGCCATCAGTCCGGCGCCGGCGTTGTTGAAGTGGATCACCGCCTCGCAGCCGGGGGTGTCGGCCCGGAGGGCGGCGAGGTCCAGGACCGGTTCCTGGCTTGGGTTCAGGAACGGTTTCCGGCTGAGGTCCAGGACCGGTTCTCGGCCGGGGTTCAGGAGCGGTTCCGGGCTGGAGGCGAAAGCGCTATTCTCGTTCTTCATGTCTGACAGTAGCAGTATCGAGACCCTGGTGGCGATCCTCCGGACGGAGATCGCCCGCCTCTCCCCGGGCGACCGCCTGCCCAGCAGCCGGGACCTGATCACCCGTCACGGAGTCGGGCCGGTCACCGTCTCCCGGGCGATCGCCCTGCTCGCCGCCGAGGGCGCGGTGGTGACCCGGCCCGGGAGCGGCACCTACGTCGCGGCCCGCCGCCCGCCGACCGGCGGCGGCGAACCGGACACCTCCTGGCAGGCGGTGGCGCTGGCCGGCCGCCCGTTCGCCCCCGAGGCGCCCGACGAGCCCGGCACGGTGCCCGTCGGCACCATCCCGCTGTCCGGGGGCTACCCGCACGAGAGCCTCCAGCCCACCCGGCTGCTCGGCGGCGCCCTGGCCCGGGCCGCCCGCCGCCCGGACGCCTGGCACCGCGCCCCGGCGGCCGGCCTGACCACGCTGCGGACGATCTTCGCCCGGCAGGCGGGCGGCGACGTCGGCCCGGACGACGTGCTGGTCACCGGGGGAGGGCAGGGCGCGCTGTCACTGCTGTTCCGCGCCGTCGCCGCGCCCGGCAGCCCGATCCTGGTCGAGTCGCCCACCTACGCCGGCGCGCTCGCCGCCGCGCGCTCCGCCGGACTGCACCCGGTGCCCGTGCCGATGGACGACCAGGGCCTGCGCCCCGACCTGCTCGCCGAGGCCTTCGCCGTGACCGGCGCGCGCCTGCTCTACTGCCAGCCCACCTTCCACAACCCGACCGGGACGGTCCTCTCCGGCGAACGGCGCGGCCAGATCGTCGACGTGGCCCGCGCCGCCGGGGCGTTCCTGATCGAGGACGACTTCGCCCGCCACCTCGGCCACGGCCGGCCGGTGCCCCGGCCGCTGGTCGCCGACGACCGGGACGGCACCGTCGTCCACCTCACCTCGCTGACCAAGCCCGCCTCGCCCAGCCTGCGGATCGGCGCGCTGATCGCCCGCGGCCCGGTGATGCGGCGGCTGCTCGGGATGCGGCGGGTGGACGACTTCTTCATCGCCCGCCCGCTCCAGGAGGCCGCGGTCGAACTGCTCAGCACCCCGGCCTGGGACCGGCACCTGCGCGCCCTGTCCGCCGCCCTGCATCAGCGCTGCGCCGTCCTGGCCGACGCCCTGGCGCGGGAGGTGCCGGACTGGACGCTGCACCGGGTGCCGGAGGGCGGCCTGCACCTGTGGGTCAGGCTGCCGGCCGGGTGCACCGAGGAGGCCGTCGCGGAGGCGGCCCGGGCACACCGGGTGGCCGTCAACCTCGGCCACCACCACTTCCCGGCCGAGCCGCCGGCTGCCCACCTGCGGCTCGGCTTCGCCGCCGCGGCCGAACCCGCCGAACTCGTCGAGGCGGCGGCCCGCCTGGGCGCCGTGGCCGCTCGGGCGTGACGGCGGGACGGCGCAGCAGCGCGGCGGCCCGGCGGCTCGCGGCTCAGGCGTAGATCGCGATCCGGGACTCCACCGTCCCCTGGGCGGGCGAGTGGAGCACGGTGAGCCGGTACCGCTCGGTGAGCGTGTGGTGGCTGTGCAGGACGATCTTCGCCGGGATCAGGCTGGTGTAGAGCGTGCCCGTCTGGCTGCCGAGCGGCAGGGCGTGCCAGCGGCCGTCGCGCCCCAGCTGTTCGAGCCGGATGTCCGACGGGCTGAGGAACGGGCCGTTCTGCGGCGACTCGACCAGGATCTGCGGGGCGACGGTCTGGTCCGTCGGGTTGTCGTTGCGGTAGCTGAAGGTGATCCGGTGCGGCGCCCGGTCGGTCGGCAGCGCGGTGTCGGGCAGGTCCACGAAGCGGACCGGTGCCGCGGCGGCCGCCGATGCGGTCGGGGGTTCGGAGGCCGCCTGCGCGGGCGGCGTCAGTGCCGCGGTCGGCAGCAGGGCGGCGAGGGCGGCGACGGTCAGCACCAGAGCCCGACGGGGGATCGTCCTGGTCGGCATGGCGCCTCCTTCGGTCGATGAAGCGGCGGCAGGGGAGCGGCCGCCTGCCGGACGGTGCCCGCGGTGTCACGGACGGTGGCCGCCCGAGCGGTCCGTTCCCCTCCACCCTGCACGCGCCCGGCGGATGGCGCATCCGCCGGGCACGGAACCGCTGCTCGACCGCGAGTGGTCGCACCGTCCCTCGGCCTCGTCCCGCGCGGCCCGCACGGCCGCGTGCCGCCGCGCCGGCGGACGGAGGAACCGGTTCGCCGATCCGCACCACGGTCAGACGCCAAGTGCTGTCGGAGCAGGTCGGCCGGCCCTGCAGGGTGTCCGCACCAGCCCGAGGACGAGTGATGCCCGAAACCGCCACCAAGGTGATGCCGGACGAGGGGATCCGTTTCACTGCTCACCCCCGCCAACGCCGCCCTGGCCCTCATCGACTACCAGCCCCAACCGGTCTTCCACATCCAGTCGATGGACCGCCAACTGCTGGTCGGCAACGTCGTCGCGCTGGCCAGAACGGCGCGGCTGTTCCGGCTTCCCACCGTCCTGACGACCGTCGTGGCCCGTGACTTCGCCGGCCCCCTCCTCCCACAGCTGGCCGAGGTCTTCCCCGAGCAGGAACCGATCGACCGGACCAACCTCAACGCCTGGCAGGTGGACGCCTTCCGTTCCGCCGTCGAGGCCACCGGCCGCAGCAAGCTGCTGATGGCCGGAATCTGGACCGAGGTCTGCCTGATGACGCCCGCCCTCTCGGCCCTGGAGGCCGGATACGAGGTGTACTTCGTCGTCGACGCGGTCGGTGGGGTCAGCGCCGAGGCGCACACGGCGGCCGTTCACCGGCTGGTCCGGGCAGGCGCCGTCCCGGTCACCTGGATCGCCGTGCTACAGGAACTGCAGCGCGACTGGAGCCGCACCGACACGGTCGACGGCGCGTACGAGATCGCCCGCGCGTACGGCGGCTCCTGGGGGCAGGGGATCGTCTACCGGCAGGACCCGTCGCTCACCTGACATGGTCAGCTCAGCGGACGGCAGAGCAGCGCGTCGGGGACGCCGTACTGGAGCCAGCGCCAGGTGTCGGCCACGCCGGCGACGTACTCGTCGTCGGCGCACTGGCCCTTGTAGGTGCCGGGCGCCCAGTCGCTCGCGGCGGAGCCGCCGGTGGCGGGCCGGTTGTCGCCGTGGTCGAACCAGAGCGTGCGGCCGGTGGTGGGCAGGGCGGTGGCGGACGGGGCGCAGAGCAGCGCGGACATCGCGTTGCCGTGCACGCTGTAGCCCACGGCGAAGGTGTCGTCGGGGCACTGGAGCTTGTCGTAGCCGGACGCCCAGTCGCCCCCGGTGACGTAGCGCTGGTCGGTGACGGTCACCCAGTCGCCGGCGCCGACGGCGGGCTGGCCGGCGTCGGTGCACAGGCCGCGGCTGCTGCTGCGGCCGAGGCCGGCCAGGCGCTGGCCGTCCGGGCAGTCGCCCTTGCGGTTGCCGTAGCTCCAGTCGGGCCGGGCCAGCATGCGGCTGGAGACGTTCTGGTCCCCGTGGTCGAGGTCGAGCATGTTCCAGCGGGTGACCGGTGCGACCGGTCCGGTGTACGAGGGGGCGTTGACCAGCTTGTTCCAGTCGGCGGCGCGCCAGTCGCCGGGGTCGTTCAGACCGAGTTGCCGGCCGGAGGTGTCGTAGGAGAGCAGCGCCCAGTTGTCGTTCGGGACGCCGTCGTGCTGCCAGCCGACCAGCGGCCAGACGGCGAAGTCGGTGTCGTTGGCGGCCAGGACGTCGGTGAAGCGGTCGAACCAGGCCTGCTCCTTGGCGTCCGTGGAGCCGCGCCCGGCGGCGCCGAACTCGCTGACCCAGACCGGAGCGGTGAAGTGCTGGCCGGTCTGGGTGACGAACAGGGCCTCCTGGTTCACCACTTGGGCGAGCTGGTCGGGGGTGAAGTCCTCGTAGCGCGGGTCGCTGGTGGAGCCGGGGCCGCTGCCCGCGCCGGTGTTGGCCGGGCCGGTGTAGGCGTAGAAGTGGGCGGCGTAGACCAGCTTGTCGGACCGGATCAGGGTGTTGGACAGGGTGGCCACCGGGGTGAGCATCGGCCGGCCGTGGGAGAACCCGGCGGCGGGGATGCCGTACCAGTTGATGCCCTCCATGATGACCAGCAGGTCGGGGTCGGCCTGGAGGATCCGGTTGCCGGCCTCCTCGAAGGCGGCGTACTCGTCGTGGCCGTCGCCCATCCCCCAGTTGGGGTCGTCCCAGACGTCCCGGCGGACCTCGTTGCGCAGGTCCGCGCCGACGACCCGCTTGTCCGCCCGGTAGCGGTTCGCCATGAACACCCAGTCGTCCTCCCACTGCCGGGTGCTCTGGCCGCTGTTCCACCGCTCGTTGCCGTCCAGGCCGCAGCAGAAGCGGTAGCTGGTGGTGTGGTTGTTGAGGATGACCGCGAACCCGTCGGCGGTCAGCGCGGCCACGACGGCGTCGTAGACCTGCAGCGGGGTCCTGCCCCTGAGCTGCGGATTGGCGGCGACGGCGGCGTCCGGGACGGTACTGGTGTCGTGGATCAGCGCGTTGGCGAACGGCAGCCGGACGGCGTTCAGGCCCAGGCCGTGGAAGCCCGCCAGGATCTGGCCGATCGGTGCCCGGTCCAGGCCGAGCGGGATGTTGTACGAGACCTGGCCGGCCTGGTTGTCCGCCGGATCGGTGGTCGAGCCGCTGCCCTCCCAGGTGCCCTGCGCACCAGCCCAGTTGCCGGCCTTGAGCTTGAACCGGTCGCCGTTCGCGTCGACCACGTACCGGCCCCGGGTGCTCAGCGGGCCGGCCCAGGAGGCGGCGAGCTGGGGGCCGGTCAGCACGGGCCCGGCGGTCGGTGCGGGCGCGGCGGTGGGTGCGGCTGGTGCGGGTGAGGCGGTGCCGATGAGGGCGGCCAGCAGGGCCGCCACCGCGAGCACGGCTCGACGAGCCGGGCGGATGGGTATCACGGGTCTCTCCAGGACGGGGGTGGCAGGGGCAGGGCTTGTCGACGGTACGTCAAAACCACTGTTCAGGACGAGACCGTCGACCGGGACCCTTATGACCCGCCGAGACGGTCAGATGACCGTGGTGAGGAAGCCGGCCGTGCGCAGCGCGGAGAGGATCGCCTCGACGGCGGAGGTCTCGTGGGTGCGGCCGGTGGTGCGGTGAGCGGCGAGCAGGGCGGCCCGGGGGTGGGCCGGGTGGGCGGGGTGGATCCGCAGGCCGATGCTGTTCGATCAGCCGCAGGGCCGTGCCGGTGATCAACTCCCGGGAGAGCGCGACGCGTTGCTTGGTGGGTCTGCGGCGGCGCCGGCGGGGCTCGGGCACTGCGCGTTCGCTCATGCCGCGCAGGCTGTGTCGACGCCGTTGACGGACGACAGGGGTCGGCCGGCGGATTTCCGGGCGCGGCGGTCCGGATCGTCCTCCGCTCGCGGACGAAGCTTGCTCCCGGGGCTGGTGGGTTGGAATGAATCGCGGACGGTTCTGTGCGAGCTGTGTCGAAATTCCACGACCTTCGTAGTCGTGTTCGACGCGACGGTCACCTTCCGCGGTCGGGCGCTTTTGTCGACATGACGCTTGTTCCGTGCCCAGAGGACGCCTCGGGCCGGATCCGTGCTGGTCGGAACGGTCGCACCGTGAGTTGCCGAAGAGGGGGGCGTCAAGGAGACGCCTGACTGGACATCAAAGTTCCACGTTCTGCTGCCTAGTTGGGTGAATTGCCTTTAAGCTCACGTTAATCATGTCGGATTCAGGCCACTCTGTGGGCTTCCTCCGGTAGTCGGGCCATTGGGCCTTTCAGACGATGAGAGCAGGGATGAGAACAACGAACGAACTGATGAACGGCGCCGCGCGCGGCCCGTCCCGGTCACGGCCGGGCCTGCCCGGCCGTCGTGCCGTCGGCCGGTTCGCGGCGCTCGCCATCGCCGTCGGCAGCAGCTCGCTGGCGGCCGTCCCGGCGGCGGTCTCGCAGACCGGCGACGGGACGGTCACCGTGAAGGTGATCCGAGCCGTGGACAACTCCGGCACGTACACGCCCGCGCTGGAGCCGGGCATGGCGGGCGTCAAGGTGACGCTCACCGATGACGCCGGGGTCTCGATCGACGGGACCACGGCGGCGGACGGCACGGTGACGCTGTCGCCCGCGACCGGCAAGGCCACCGGCGGCAAGTACCGGGTGCAGGTGGTGAACCCGAAGCCGGGCGTGCTGTTCCCGGCCTTCGCCTCCCGCCAGGGGCTGGACGGCGCGCCCGACCAGCTCAGCTCCAACGAGGAGTTCGTCGACCTCTCCGGGGGCAAGAACGTCTCCTACACCACCGGGTTGTGGAACCCGGCGGACTACTGCCAGAAGAACGCGCCGCTGGCGACGGCCTGTCAGACGCCCACCTACCAGGGCGGCGCCCAGCGCACGCTGGTCACCTTCCCGTACAGCGCGCGCGGCCAGGACGGCGTCACCGCCAACGCCACCGACATCGCCACCGACGCCGAGACCGGCACGATCTACGGCCTCGCCTGGAACAAGGCCGACAAGCGGCTGTTCTCCGCGGCGACGGCCAAGCGGACCACCGACTACGGCCCCGGCGGCTCCGGCGGGATCTACGTCACCGACCTGAGCGACCCGGCGAAGAAGAAGACGACCGTCTTCACCACCGTGCCGAACGCGGGCAGCACCGCGCACGGGCCGGGGACGGACGACGCCTTCCTCGACGTGCCCGGAAAGGAGAGCCTGGGCGGCATCAAGATCACCGACGACGGCAAGGACCTGTTCGTCGTCAACCTGAACGACCGCAAGCTCTACCGCTACGACGCCACCAAGCCGACGGCCTCGGCGCCCAAGGCCTCCTACCCGATCCCGGACCCGGGCTGCCCGTCGGCCGCGGACTGGCGGCCGTACGGCCTCGGCATGCAGGACGGCACCGGCTACCTCGGCGGGGTCTGTTCCGGCGAGTCCACCGGCAAGCTCACCGACGTGCGCGCCATGGTCCTGCCGTTCGACCTCGGCACCGGGGAGTTCGGCAAGCCGGTGCTGAACCAGCCGATGGACTACCCGCGGCAGTCCACCGTCGGCGGCGGCCCGTGCGACGGCGCGGGCTGGTTCGCGTGGACCAGCACCTTCCCGGCCTCGCAGAACGGAAAGGTCTGCGGCAGGACCACCATCGCGTTCCCCGAACCGGAGCTCGGCGAGATCCTGTTCGAGACCGACGGCTCGATGCTGCTGGCCTTCAAGGACCGCTTCGCCGACCGCGGACCGGGCGCCCCGGCGCCCAATTCGGCCACCGTGATGTCCGGCGGCGACCTCGACAAGGCCTGCCCGTCGAACGGCACGTACGTGATGGACGTCAACCTCGGCTGTGGCAAGACCGTCCGGGGCGCCCGGTTCTTCTCCACCGGCTGGGACGAGGTGGGCCACCACAACACGGTGTTCGCCGGCATCGCGCTCTCCAAGGTCGAGAGCACCGTCGCCGGCTCCGCCTTCGACCCGGACCACACCGCGGTCGGCTACGGCACGTCGTTCATGGAGCGGGCGGACGGCGCGCACGACCCGAAGTTCGGCCTGCGGCTGACTCCGGCGGGGACCGCCTCGCCGTTCGGCAAGGGCGCCGCGATGGGCGACCTCGAAGTGCTCTGCGACCAGGCGCCGCTGCAGATCGGCAACCGGGTCTGGTACGACCCCGAGCGCAAGGGCATCCAGAACCCGGGCCAGCTCCCGGTGAAGGGCGCCACCGTCAACCTCTACGACGAGTCGGGCAAGGTGGTCGGCACCACCAGGACGACGGCGCGCGGCGAGTACTACTTCGACGACAGCAACGTCACGGGGGGCCTCAAGCCGCACACCAAGTACACGATCCGCATCGACAACCCCGCCGACTACGCCAAGGGCGGCCCGCTGTACCACTGGGTCCCCACGGACCACGACGTCGGCGACAACCATTTCATCGACTCCAAGGGCATCGTCCCGGCCGGCACCAAGTTCCCCGAACGGGCGCTGACCACCGGCGGACCGGGCGAGAACAACCACACCTACGACTTCGGCTACCGCCAGCAGGAGGGCGCGCTGAAGCTGGTCAAGCACGACCAGGACGGCAAACCGCTGGCCGGTGCCAAGTTCCGGCTGTGGCACGAGACCAACGGCACCGACGGTCTGCAGACCACCGGGGCCAAGCCGGACACCCCCGTCGGTGACCCCTGCACCACCGGCGCCGACGGCATCTGCCAGGGCAGCGGCGTGCCCGGGACGTACTACTGGCAGGAGCTGAGCCCGCCCGACGGCTACTCGGCGCCGGACAGCACGGTCTTCGGACCGCTGGTGCTCACCGCCGACAACCTCGAGGACGGGGTCAGCGTCACGGCCGTCAACAAGCTGATCCCCACCCCGACGCCGACGTCGACCCCGACGCCAACCCCGACGCCGACGCCGACCACACCGCCGAGCACGCCGGCCCCACCGGCGCCCGCTCCCGGTGGCGAACTGCCGCACACCGGTGCGAGCAGCGGGCTCCCGCTGATCGCGACCGGCGCCGCGGCGCTGATCGCCCTCGGTGGGGCACTGTACGTGCTGGTGCGCCGACGCCGGGCCCAGCACCGCTAGGAGCTGTCCCGCTCTGACGGGATGGTGACACCCGGATCGGGCGGGTTCGCGGACCGCAACGGACCGCGAACCCGCCCGACTCCCGTGTTCGACGCGGACGTGAAGAAGAGATCGGAGTGGACCCCCGGATGGCCCGGAAGACGAAGACCAGCCCCCGCCCGCCCCGGCGCAGGCGGACCCGCCGGCTGACGGCGCTGATCGCGACCGTGGTGTGCGCCGCCGTGGCGGGCGGCGTCGTCGCCTACCAGACCGTCTCCGACCAGGCCCCGGAACGCCCGGTCACCACCGAGGAGGCGGGACGGCTGGCACTGTCCCGGCTGAACCTCTACCAGGCCAGCCCGGTCGGGGTGGTGCTCACCGCCGACGAGGGCGGGGGAGTGCGGATCCTGGTCGAGGGCGTCGTGGACTACCGCACCCACCGTGGCGTGGGCCGCTACCGGAGCACCGGCGCGAGCGGGTCGCTCGACCACGGCCTGGTGGTCTGGGACACCGGCGGCCTCGGCCTGGCCCCCGAGCCGGCGGGCGACCAGAGACCGCCCTGGGAGCAGGCAGAACACATCCCCCGCTCCGGCTGGTCGCCGCGCTCGTACACCGCCGACCCCTTGGACGCCGGCCTCCAACTGCTCACCCAGGTCGGCGCCGACCGTCCGGACAACCCGCTGCTGCTCGCCCAGTCCGGCGCCCGCTGGCTCGGCCGGGACCGGATCGACGGCGGGGGCTACGACCGCTTCGCCGGCCCGCGCGCCCAGGGCGCCGCGCCGGACGGAAAGAGCTCACCGCTGACGTACTGGGTCGACGGCGACGGCAACCTGCGCCGGGTCACCATGCGGATGGCGGGCCTGGGCACCCCGACCAGCGTGGACTTCTCCGGCCGCGACGCCGACGCCAAGCTCCCCGAGGCGCCCTGGCTCACCGGCTGACCACGCCCGGTGACCGCGGCTCAGCGGCGGCGGGCGATCGCCAGGCCGGCCGCTCGCCCCGAGAAGATGCAGCCGCCCAGGAAGGTGCCCTCCAGCGCGTTGTACCCGTGCACGCCCCCGCCGCCGAAGCCGGCCACCTCCCCGGCGGCGTAGAGACCGGGGACCGGGGCGCCGTCGCCGTCGAGCACCCGGGAGTCCAGGTCGGTCTGCAGGCCGCCGAGCGTCTTGCGGGAGAGGATGTTGAGCCGCACGCCGATCAGCGGGCCGTGCGCCGGGTCGAGGATCCGGTGCGGCCTGGCGACCCGGGCGATCCGGTCGGTCAGCGAGCGGCGGGCGTTGTGGATCGCCATCACCTGGGCGTCCTTGCTGAACGGGTTGGCCAGTTCGCGGTCGCGGGCGAAGATCTGCCGCTCGATCTCGGCGAGGTCGAGCTTCGGGCCGCGGGCGATCCCGTTCATGGCGGCGACCAGCTCGGGCAGGGTACGGGCGACGACGAAGTCCTCGCCGTGCTGCTTGAACCGCTCCACCGGGCCCGGGGCGCCCTTGGCCAGCCGGCTCCGCAGCGCGAACTTGAGGTCCCGGCCGGTCAGATCGGGGTTCTGTTCCGAACCGGAGAGCGCGAACTCCTTCTCGATGATCGACTGGGTCAGGACGAACCACGAGTAGTCGTGGCCGGTCGCCAGGATCTGCTTCATCGCGCCGATCGAGTCGGCGCCCGGCACACCGGACATCCCGGTCAGCCGGCGCCCCTCGGCGTCGAACCACATGGAGGACGGGCCGGGCAGGATCCGGATGGCGTGGTCCGGCCAGACCGGGTCCCAGTTGTGGACGCCCTCGGTGTAGGCCCACATCCGGTCCCGGTTGACCACCCGGCCGCCCGCCCGCTCGGTGATGGCCAGCATCCGGCCGTCGACGTGGGCGGGGACGCCGGAGATCAGGTGCCCGGGGGCGGGGCCGACCCGGTCGACGGGCCAGTTCGCCCGCATCAGCGCGTGGTTGTGCCCGATGCCGCCGGAGGTCACCACGACCGCCGCCGCCCGCTCCTCGAACGAACCGGCCTCCTCGCGCGAGGACTCGACCCCGCGTCCGGAGTCGTCCGGCGCCAGCACCGCACCCCGGACGCCGACCACCGCGCCGTCCTCGGTCAGCAACTCGTCCACCCGGTGCCGGAACGCGAACCGCACCAGCCCGCCGCGCTCCGCCCGCAGCACCGGACGGAGGAACGCCTCCACCACGCCGGGCCCGGTGCCCCAGGTGATGTGGAAGCGCGGCACCGAGTTGCCGTGCCCGGTGGCCGAACCGGCACCCCGCTCCGCCCACCCCACCAACGGCACCACCCGGTGGCCGAGTTCGCGCAGGTACCGGCGCTTGCCGCCGGCCGCCCAGGCCAGGTACGCCTCGGCCCAGCGCCGCCCCCAGCGGTCCTCGTCGTCCAGCCGGTCGAAGGCCGCCGAACCGAACCAGTCCTGCCGGGCCAGCTCCAGGGAGTCCCTGATCCCGACCCGGCGCTGCTCCGGGCTGTCCACGAAGAACAGGCCGCCGAGCGACCAGAACGCCTGGCCGCCCAGGTTCCGCCGGTTCTCCTGCTCGACCACCAGCACCCGCCGGCCGGCCTTCGCCAGCTCGTGCGTCGCCACCAGTCCGGCCAGTCCGGCTCCGACCACGATGACCTCGGGCTGGAACGGCATTCGGCTCTCCCTCGGGACGGTCACCGTCGCCCGGTCGCGACGGCTGCGCGCCCCCATGGTCGCGGCAGGGCGCGGGGACCGGCACTAGGCTTGTCAGATGGTGACAAAGAAGACTGTGCCACCAGTACAAAGCGAACCGGCGCAAAGCGAACCGGCACAGGCCGACCGGCACGCCGCCGTGGCGCGGATCCTGGCGGACGAGACCGGGATGGTCGACGCCTTCATGGCCGCCATCGCCCGGGAGATCCCCGCCTACGCCAACCTCGACGCCGGCCAGCTCGAGGAGGTCCGCTCCATCATCGTCTGGACGCTCCGCCGGGTCCTCGAACTCTGGGCCGTGGACGGCGCGTTGGGCGCCGAGGACATCCGGATGTTCCGCGGCGTCGGCGCGGCCAGGGCGCGCGACGCCCGTCCACTGGCAGCCGTGCTGCGGGCCTACCGGGTCGCCGCGCTGGCCTTCTTCGACCGGATCGGCGAACGCTTCGCCGACGTCGTCTCGGTCCGCGACCTCAGCGCGCTCGCCCGGGTCTGGCTGACGGTGCTCGACCAGTCCTCCGAGGCCATCTTCGACGGCTACGAGTCCACCGGGCGGATCCTCGGCGAGGACCGCGAGCGCTCCCTCCGGGGCCTGCTCACCGACCTGCTGCTCGGCCGGCAGAGCCACGCCGGCACCCTGCGCGCCCGGCTGCGCGAGCTCGACGCGGAACTGCCGTCCTCCTTCGACCTGATGGTGGTGTCCCCGGCGGCCGGCGCGGCCGAGGCGGCGGAGCGGGCGGCGGCCCTGGTGACCGCCGCCCTGGACGCCCGGGCCGCGGGAGAGGCTGCCGAGCTCGAACTCACCTCGCTGCACACCACCCTGGACGGCGTCGGAGTCGCCCTGGTCAAGGCGGTCGACGTGCCGCTGCTGGACCGCCTGGCGGCCGGGCACGACCTCACCGGCGCCCTGCTCACCGGCGTCACCGCCGCCACCGCGCCGCGCGCCCACCGGCTCGCCGTCCACGGCCTCCGGCACGCCTCGCCGCTGGTGTGGACCGAGCGCCGGGTGCTCGACTGTGGCGACCTGGAGGTGGTGGCCCTGGTCACCGGCCACCCGGACGCCGATCCGGTACTGGTGGCCGAAGCCGTGCTCGGCCACCTCGCCCAGGACGACGAAACCCGGCGGACCCTCGACGCGGTGATCTACTCCGACGGCGCTCCCGCCGCGGCCGCCCGCCTCCACGTCCACCCGCAGACCGTCCGCTACCGGATGCGCCGGCTGGCCGCCGCCACCGGCCGCGACCCGCGGACCCCGTGGAACCGCTTCGTCCTCCAGACCGCCCTGCTCGCCGGCGCTTCCCGGTAGTGGGTGTCCGGGAGCGTCCGGGATTGTCCGGGACGGTGCTCGACCGGTTGTCCTCCGTCCCGCCGGCTGCTGGGGTTCGGGGTGTTCCCGGCGCCAACCCCGGGGCGGAATCGACCCGTTGGAGGAGCACCATGCGATTCACCAGGACCAGGAAGCGCCTCGCCGCCGCCGCGATCGCCGCGGCGGCGATGGGCGTGATCGGGATCGGCACCGCGAGCTCGGCCCAGGCCGCCACGACCGCCGAGGGCAGCTGGGCGTTCGGTACCGGCGGCTGCAATGCGATCGAGAACGTCGCGCTGGGCAGCGACTACCACGACTACATGGACATCGTCCCGACCGCCAACCCCGGCCACTGCCTGTTCGGTGTCTTCGACCGGAACGCCTGGAAGTGGTTGGGAGCCGCCGGCGCGACCCCCAGCAGCAACCCGTCACCGTGGTACTACGACGGACCGGGCCAGAGCCTGGAGGCGTGCCTGATCGACACGGCCAACAACAACACCTGGGCGTGCGGTCCGATCAACTGAGCCAGGTGCGGTGAGCCGGGTGGGAGCGGCCCTTGCGAGTCCGCTCCCGCTGCTCAGCCCCAGCCGGACGCGGCCCCGGAGAGCTGCTCCCGCCCGCCCCTGCGGGTCACTCCGTCAGGGAGTCGAGCAGGGCCCGGGCCTCGTCCGCCTCGGGGATGTCCAGCGAGGTGTGGATCTCGACGGCCTGTTCGGCGTGCTTCCGGGCGGTGCCGGGTTCTCCCAGGCGCTGGTGGGTGCGCGCCAGCCCGAAGTGGATGCGGCCGAGGTTGTACCGCTCACCGGTGTGCGGTAGGTACTCCATCGCGGCCCGGTAGTGCCGGAGGGCGCTCACCGGAGCGTCCATGGCCAGCAGGGCTTCGCCGAGCAGGGTGTGCGACTCGGCTTGACCGAAGGTGTCACCGAGGTCCCGGTGCAGGTCCAGCGCCTCCTGGTACAGGTCGAGGGCCTCCGGATGGCGTCGCAGCCTCTGCTGGTGCTCGCCGAACTGGTTGAGCGCTATGGCCTGGCCGAGGCGGTTGCCGCTGCGCCGGTGGAAGTCCAGCGCCGCACGGTGGTGCTCCAGGGCCTCCTGCAGCCGTCCGAGTCTGGTCAGCGTGGGTCCCAGGTTGATCAGGGCGATCGCCTCGACCGCCGGATCGGGGATGTCCCGGCTGAGCCACAGCGCCCGCCGGTGGTGGTCGAGGGCCTCCTCCAGGCGCCCCATCCGGGTCAGGGTGAGGCCCAGGTTGGCCAGGACGTGGGCCTCACCGTTGCGGTTGCCGGTCCGCTGCTGGAGCTCCAGGGCCTGGTGGAGGAGGTCGAGCGCCTGGCGGAAGTCGCCGAGCTGGTACCGGACCAGCCCGAGCTGCCGTAGCGCGGCCGCCTCACCGGCCTCATCGCCGAGCCGCCGAGTGGCCTGCACGGCGCGGACACCCAGCCCGAGTGCCTCCTGGGCGGGCAGGTGGCGCTTGAGGTGGCGCCAGAGGATCGCCGGCAGGTCCGCCGCGTACTCGGGCAGGCCGGCGTCGGTGGCGTGGCGGATGAGCGCCAGCAGGTTGGCCCGCTCCCCGGTCAGCCAGTCCGCCGCGTCCGCCCCGTCGGCGAACACCAGCGGGGCACCACCGGGCGCGGGCGGCTGCGGTCGGTGATGCCGTTCCAGCGGGGCCAGCAGGTCCATCGCCGAGGCGGCGGTGTGCCGGTAGTGGTCGAACAGCCGGATGAGCGCGGCTCGTTGGAGGGGTTCGGGTTCCTCCCGGGCGAGCAGTTCACCGGCGAAGGCGCGCAGCAGGTCGTGGAAGGTGTACCGGAAGGCCGTCCGTTCGACCAGCAGGTGGTGGTTGTGCAGCGACTCCAGCAGTTCCTCGGCCTCGTCCAGCGGCGCGTCGACCAGGGCGGCGAGGGCGTGCGGCGTGACGTCCTCGCCCGGCTGCAGCGAGGCCAGCCGGAACGCGCGCTGCTGGGCGGAGGTGAGGGAGCGAAGGGAATCCACGAAGGCCGCCGCGACGCCCCGGTCGTGGTCGGAGAGCTCGGTCAATAACCTCTGCGGACGCCGGATCCGCTGAAGCAGCTCGACGGGCGTCCAGACGGGATGGTGGGCCAGTCTGGCAGCGGCGATCCGCAGCGCCAGCGGCAGTCTTCCGCACAGTGCGACGATCTCGTCCACGGTGCCGGCATGACCCGCGACCCGGTCCGGGCCGGCGATCCGGGCGAACAGCTCCACCGCCTCGTCATGGCTCAGCACGTCCAGGGGCACGCTGACCGCCCCGTCCAGTGCGGGCATCCGCCGCCGGGACGTCACCAGCACCAGGCAGCGCGGGCCGCCGGGGATCAACGGGCGGACCTGCTCGGCGTCGACGGCGTTGTCCAGCACGATCAGGTACCGCCTGCCCGCCGCCCGGCTGCGCCACAACTCGGCGCGCTCCTCGGTGCGCGACGGCAGCGCGGTCTCACTGACACCGACCGCCCGGAGCAGGCTCGCCAGGGCCGCGCCCGGTTCGAGCGGGCGCTGGTCCGGAGTGAAACCGCGCAGGTCCACGAACAGCTGCCCGTCGGGGAACCGGCCGGCGAGGGTGTGCCCGACGTGGACGGCCAGGGCGGTCTTGCCGACACCGGCCATGCCGTCGATGGCCGAGATCACCAGCGGACCGGACCGGGCACCGCCCGGTCCGGCGGCGAGGGCCAGCAGCCGGTCCACCTCGCCGCGCCGTCCGGTGAAGTCCGGGACGGCGTACGGCAGCAGCCGGGGCACCACGTGTTCGACCGGCTCCCGGCCGGGCTGCGGCTCCGACTCCCCGCGTGCCGCGGAGAGCAGCCGGTCGCGGTCGGCCGGGTCCAGCCCCAGCGCGGTGGCCAGCCGCGCCACCGACGACAGGCGGGGCTGTCGCCGCCCCGACTCCAGCACGCTGATCGCGTGCGTCGAGATGCCTGACCGTTCCGCGAGCTCCTCCTGCGTCCATCCGGTCGAGTACCGGTACCGTCGCAGCAGCGTTCCGAAATCCCCCAGCACGATCGCCTCCGATGGATGGTCAGCCACGGGGACGACGACGGCAGGAACGGCCCGGCGCCCGAAACGCTTCCCCCGTCGGTGACTCCTGGCCTGCGGCCCTGACGGGCCCCTGACAACAGATCATCATAGAACGCCAAGCGAACGCCATGGAGTGACCGGCCGGCGTTGGTCAGGATGGTCCCCGGCACGCACGCCGCGATCGGCCGGTCGAGCCGATCACTCAAGGGGGTTCAGATGACCGAGCGAGACCTGGACGGGGATGCGGACCGGTTACCGGAAGGGGCTACGGCGACCGTGCCCGATCCGGGCGGAGCGACCACGGCGCAGGAGTTCGTCCGCCGGCTCCGGGCGTTCAAGGCGTGGTCCGGCAACCCGTCGCTGCGCGAACTCGAGCGCCGCACCGGCCTTCCGCGCAGCACCCTCTGGGGGGACCTGAGCCCTCAGCGGAGCTGCCTCCCGCCCCTGGAACGGGTGTTGGCGCTCGCCACCGCCTTCGGCGCGCCCACCGAGGAGCTCGCGCGCTGGCAGTCCGCCTGGCAGCGCATCCAGATGCGGCAGCAGTCGGCCGAGCGAGCGGCGCCGACCGCGCAGGCCGCCGTCGAGCCACCGGCGCCGGTCTCGTGCGCCGCCGTCGAGCCGCCTGCACCCGACGGGGCACCGCGGGCACTCCGGGCACCGGCTCGGACCGGACGCCACCGATTCGCCCGTCGGCGCCTCCTGTGGCCCGTACTGGTGCTCGGCGGCCTGCTCGCCGCCCTGCTGGCCCTGCCCCGGACCGCCGCCCGGGTCACCGGCGGGAGGGCCGCCGCAGCCGCACCGGTGCTCGCGCACGGTACGGCCGCCGCGGGTCGGCGCTCCCGCCGGTCCCCGGCAGTCGGCACCGTCACTGCCGCGGCCCTCGTGACCCGGTTCCTGAACGGGCTCCGCGCGTGACCGTCAGGACCGGTACCCGACCGGCCGGGAGCCGGCGCTGCGGCGCAGCAGCCCGTCGACGGGGCCGGCGCGGGGTCGTCGATCATGCTCGCGGTCTCGCTCTCGGGGTCGGTCCGGTTACCGGGCGGGTTCGACTCGGCGGCAGCCGGCCCGCTCCCGACCGGACCCACCAGGGTCCGCGGCCCGCGCGGGTGTCCGACGGGCGAAGCCGGGTAGGCGTCGGATAGCCACCTACTCCGGGAGGCCGCCATGGACCTCGCGTTCCTCACTCCGTTGCTCGACCGGCCCGGTCCCTGGGCCTCGCTGTACCTGGACACCTCTCGCGCCACCGAGGACGCCGCCCCGCGCCGCGCCCTGATCGACCGGGCCGCCGTTCACCGGCTCGCCGGGCTCGGCGTCGACGAGGGCACCTGCGACGCCGTCCGCGACCACCTGGCCGGCGAACCGGCCGCCGCCTCGCCCCCGGGGCGGGCGCTGTTCGCCGCCGACGGCCAGGTCGCGCTGGACGTCCCGCTGATGGAATCGCCGCCGGACGTCGGCGCCACCTGGGCGCCGCTGCCGCACACCGCGCCGCTGCTCGGCCTGCTGGACGACGCCGCGCCGCGCTGTCTGGTGGTGGCCGTCGACCGCACCGGCGCCACGCTGGAGCAGCGCGAGCTCGGCCGCGCCGCGCCGCTCGGCACCGTGGAGGGCCGGCAGTGGCAGGGCCGCGGTCACCGCGCCCCGCCCGCGGACCGGTACGAATGGCACTACCGCCACCGCGTCGAGGACGCCTGGGAGCGCACCGCCACGATCATCGCCGACCAGCTGGCCCGGATCTGGCCCGCCAGCGGCGCCGGCCTGCTGGTGCTCACCGGTGACGCCCGCGAGCGCCGGGCGGTCCGCGAGCAGCTGCCCCGGCAGCTGCGGCCGGACACCGTCGAGGTCGACGGCGGCGGCCGGGCCGACGGCACCGACCGGGACGTCTTCGACCGTAGGATCGCCCAGGCCTGGGAGGAGCACCAGCAGCGGCACCTGAACACCGTGCTGGACGCCTTCCGCACCGGCGTCGGCCGCCCCGGCGAACACGCCACCGACGCCGCCGGTACCGAGACCGCACCCGGCGCAGCCGCCCAGGGCGTGCCCGCCGTGGTGAGCGCCGCCCGGCAGCACCAGCTCGCCGCCCTGCTCATCCAGTCGGGCGGGCACGATCCGGAGCGCCCGGTGTGGACCGGCCCGGAGCCGGAGCACATCGGCGTCCAGCGGGCCGAGCTGCGCGCCATGGGCGTGTCCGAACCGTGGCAGGCCCCGGCCGCCGACGCCCTGCTGCGCAGCGCCGCGGCGGTCGGTGCCGAGGCCCTGCTGGTGCCCGAGGCCGTGGACGGTCCGCCGGGCGGGCTGGGAGCCGTGCTGCGCTGGAGTGCCTGAGCCGGACGATCGGGCGGAAGATATCACCGTTCGTATACATGTTCCAGGGAGCGGAGGAGAATCGACGACACGGGGCGGGGAGTCCGACGAGGAGGCCGTCCATGAAGAGCCTTGAACGCCGCTACGCGGTGACCCTGCCCGGGCCGATCGGCGGGCACGCCCCGCCGGCCGTCATCGTGGTGCACGCCACCGAGCGGCTGGGGCCTGGCGGCGGGCCCGTCTGGGAGAACGCGGACGGGGACTTCCGGGTGGAGATCACCGGCGAGGTGGCCACCGTCCTGGCCGCTCCGCTCGGCTCCCCACGGCACCCGTGCCTGCACGCCGTGCCACTGCCCGACCGGGCCGTGCCACTACCCGACCGCGCCGCGCCCCTGCGCTGACGGCGAACACGATCACTGATCGGCCGTGCCCGGGGCCGACGGCGACGTGTGGTGCTGACTCGTTCCCGCCGGCAGGCTCCGCTCGGCAGGCCGACCAGCAGTGCGACGACCTGATCAGCGGGCTGCGCGGCGCGCGCAGGCCCGTTCCCCCGGCGGCCGCTCAGCGGAGGCGACCGGGGGAACGGCCGGGCCGGCGCATGCGCAGGGCCAGTGCGGGGCACTGGTTCACGGCCCGGCGGGCGTCGTGTTCCTGCCAGGGGGCGACCGGGACGGTGGTCGACGCGGGATAGCCGTGCGGGCCGAGCCGGACCAGGCCGGGCGCCAGCACGCCGCACAGTCCGTGCCCGGTGCAGCGGGACCAGTCCACCTCCAGGCGGGCGCCCTCGGCAGGAGGCAGCGGCAGCACGTCGAGGACCGGCCGGCCGCAGCCCGGGCCGCCGAGGTGGGCCTCGACGTCCCGGGCGAACACGTCGAGCGCGCTCAGCACGAAGCGGGCCGTGCCGTCCGGGTGCGAACAGGCGCCGCCGCCCTGCGCGCCGCCCAGGGCCTGCCGGACGTCCTCCAGGGCGGTCGGCCCGCCGGTGCCCGCGGCCAGCGCACCGAGCGCCTCGGCGGCGTCGGGCAGCCCGCGCCGGCACGGCCCGCACTGCCCGGCCGACTCACCCGCCAGCCAGGCCGCGACCCGGGCGACCTCGCCGAGCGGGCACGTGGCGGGCGGGAGCGCGACGATCGCGCCGGCGCCGAGGGTGCCGCCGAGCTCGGCCAGGCCCGTGCGCGAGAGCGGTGCGCCGACGGCGTCCGCCGGGTCCAGCCAGGCGCCGTGGTAGCCGCCCACCAGCACGCCGTCGCCCGGCCGCAGCCGGCACGCGTCCAGGACGTCTCCCAGCGCCGTGCCGAAGGGGGCCTCGACCACCAGGGGGCCCGTGCCGGGACGGTTGACCGTCAGCAGCAGCGTGCCCGGTTCCGCGTCGGTGCCTACGGCGGCGTATGGTCCGGGGCCGAGCCGGGCGGCCACGGCGAGCTGCGCCCAGGTCTCGGCGTTGGACAGCAGGGTCGGACGCCGCCGGACGCCGCCCGTTCCGCCCTCTGCCGCGCGGGACTTCACCGCGGCGGGGTGCACCGGAAGACCGTTGACCCCGCGGATCAGCGCGCTGGACTCGCCGGAGACGAAGCGCTCGGGCACGCACACGGTCCGGGCCGGGCACGGCAGTTCGCGCTCGTCGAGGGCGGCCGGGACGGAGGCCTCGCCGGGACTGCCGGCGGCGACGCCGATGACGATCTCCTCGGCCCCGAAGGCGGCCGCCGCGAGGACGGCGCCGTCGAGCACGAGGTGCGGGGCGCGGGCGAGCAGCATCCTGTCCTTGGCACTCGGGGGCTCGCCCTCCGAGCCGTTCACCACGATGACCGGGGCCGCCCCGCTGCGGGCGGCGGCGGTCACCGCGGCCCGGGCCTTGCGGGCGAACGGGAACCCGGCGCCCCCGCGGCCGCGCAGGTCCACGCGCTCGGCCAGGTCCAGCAGGTCGTCGCGGCCGAGCCGGGGGAGCGGGGGGTGGACCCGGACGTGGGCGGCGAGGTCCAGGCGCTGGAAGCGGTCCAGGCCGGCGGTCAGCCGGGCCGGTCCCAGAGGGCGCACCTGCGGCAGCTCGGGCCGGGGACTCACAGGCCACCGCCGGGCTGGAACAGCCCCGGGCGCCGGGGTGCGGCCGGGGCGGCGTGCCGCAGTCGCCGCGGCACCGGCACCGTGCCGGTGCGGGTCGGCGCGTCCGTCCTCGGCGGGAGCGGTGCGCCGGCCGGCTGGGCCTTCGAGCGGCGCCGGTGCACGGTGACGGTCCGGCGGTGCCCCACCCAGGAGAGGCTCCGTACCAACAGGGCGAGCGCGACCACGGCCGCGCACAGACCGTAGCCCCACAGCACCCAGGCGTGCGCCGGGCGCCCGGCGGTCAGGCCGTGGACCAGCGCGACCGGCCAGCAGGCGTACGCGCCCGAGTGCAGCACCCGCCAGAGCCAGGCGTGCCGGCTGCCCGCGAACCGTCCGCGGAACGCGCCCGTCGCCGCGACCAGGACGAGCAGGTCGGCCGCCACGGTTCCCAGGCCCACCGCGACGGCGGTGCCGCCGGTGAAGGGCAGGACCGCACTCCGCGGGTCGGCGTGGTGCTCGGCGACCTTGACCGCGATGTGGACGGCCAGGAACCCGAGCGCCGCGACGGCGGTCGCCCGGTGCACCGACTGGACGGCCACCCGCAGCCGCGGCGTCAGGACCAGTCGGTCGGTGGCGGCCAGCCCGGACACGACCGCCGCGGTCAGCGAGAGCAGGGTGAAGACCCCGGCGAAGTAGTCCAGGAAGGCGACGACGTGGCGGGCCAGGGCCGATGCGCCATCGACCGCGGTGGCGGCGAGAAGGACCGACGCGGGCATCTGGGCACCTGCTTCCGTGGGTTCGGGCCGGCGGCGGGGCGTGGACCGGCGGCGCTGCCGGCCCGGCCGGAGCGCCTCGAAACCCCGTCGGGGGGTGCACCCGGCCGTGCGGCCGGGGACACCGCTGGTCCGCCCATTCTTAGCGGCGCCGAACCGGCGGTGAAGGCCCCCGAATACGACGCGGGGCAGTAGGAGGGCCTCCGGACGGGGCGTTTCCGCGAAGCCCGGAAGCGGGCCCGTACCTACGGTCGGACGTAGTTGCTACTGTGAGTGACGTAACGGGGCTCACGCACCGGGCGCCGCGGACGGCGGCGAGCCGGTCGACCGGTCGGCCGGTGCCCTCGTCGGCGGGCCGGGGGCTGCGGAGAGCACCCGACCGATGACGGCGCGCCGCTGCGAGCCGATCCGTCCCCCGCTGGACGTGGCCCCTTCGTGCCGGAGCGAGACCATAGGTGTTATGGCGAGGGACACGGGCCCAGATCCCCGGGATCCGGGCCGGACGAGCGGTCATGGCGGGCGACGGCACCCACACCCGGTGCCGGGCGGCCCTCCGGTGCGGCGGCTGCGGTCGGTGCTGAACATCCGCAGTGTCGCGGGGCAGATGTTCCTGCTCCAGGTGCTGATCGTGCTGCTGCTCGTGGTGGCGGCGGTCCTCGCGCTACTGATCGAGTCCCGCAGCGACCGGTTCGCGGCGGCGCGCGACCGTTCGCTCGCCGCGGCCGAGTCGTTCGCCCACGGCCCCGGTCTGGTGGCGACGATGCAGGGACCCAACCCCAGCGCGGTGCTGCAGCCGCTGACCGAGGCGGCCCGCAAGGGCGCCCAGGTCGACTTCATCGTGGTGACCGACCGCAACGGCATCCGCTACACCCACCCCGAGCCGCAGCAGATCGGCAAGAAGTTCGTCGGCACCATCGGACCGTCGCTGCAGGGGCGGATCACCGTCGAGCGGGTGCACGGTCCGCTCGGCCTGGAGTACCAGGTGGTGGTCCCGGTGGAGGACACCCACGGCGGGGTCGTCGGCATCGTGTCCGCCGGGATGAAGGTCGCCAACGTCAGCAGCGCGATCGACCGCCAGCTGCCGGTCGTCCTGGGCGCCGGCGCCGTCGGGCTCGGCCTGGCCACGGCCGGGACGGCGCTGGTGGGCAGGCGTCTCCTGCGGCAGACCCACGGGCTGGGACCGGAGGAGATGACCAGGATGTACGAGCACCACGACGCGGTGCTGCACGCGGTGCGCGAGGGCGTGGTCATCGTCGGCGGCGACGGGCGGGTCCTGCTCGCCAACGACGAGGCGCGCCGGCTCCTGGAGCTTCCCCCCGAACCCGAGGGCCGCGCCGTCGCCGACCTCGGCCTCCAGCCCCGCGCGACCGAGCTGTTGCTGTCCGACAGCGCGGTCACCGACGAGGTGCTGCCCGTGGGTGACCGGCTGCTGGCCGTCAACAACCGTCCCACCGGCAGCGGGGGAGGGCCTCCGGGCAGCGTCACCACCCTGCGCGACTCCACCGAGCTGCGCGCCCTGGCGGGGAAGGCCGAGACCGCCCGCGGCCGGCTCAGGCTGCTCTACGACGCGAGCACGGCCATCGGCAGCACCCTGGACGTCCGGCGCACCGCCGAGGAGCTCGCCAGCACGGCCTGCCGGGAGTTCTGCGACTACGCCACCGTCGACCTCGCCGGAGAGGTCCTGCACGGCGAGGAGCCGCAGACCCCGACGGCCGGTGCCGAGGTGAGGCTGGTGCGGGTGGCGCTCGCGGGCATCCGGCACGATTCGCCGCTGTACCCCCAGGGCACGCTGGTCCGGTGGGCGGGGAGCACGCCGCAGGCGGCGGGGTTCGTCAGCGGGCGGTCCACGCTGGTCCCCGAGCTGGCGACCGACGTCGGGTGGCGCAGGCAGGACGCCGAGCGGACGCAGGCGGTGCTGGACTTCGGCCTGGCGTCGCTGATCGCCGTCCCGCTGACGGCGCGGGGCGTGCTGATGGGTGTCGCCTGCTTCTACCGCGGCCGGGACCGGGGCCCGTTCGAGGACGACGAGCTGTCCCTGGCCGAGGAGCTGGCCGCCCGGGCCGCCGTGTCCATCGACAACGCCCGCCGCTACACCCGCGAGCACACGATGGCCATCACCCTCCAGCACAGCCTGTTGCCGCGCGCGCTGCCCGAGCAGAGCGCCCTCGACGTCGCGTACCGCTACCTGCCGGCCCAGGCAGGGGTCGGCGGCGACTGGTTCGACGTCATCCCCCTGCCGGGCGCCCGGGTCGCGCTCGTCGTCGGCGACGTGGTCGGCCACGGCGTGCACGCGGCCGCGACCATGGGCCGGCTGCGCACCGCCGTCCAGAACTTCTCCTCCCTCGACCTGCCGCCGGACGAATTGCTCGGGCACCTGGACGAACTGGTCGCCCACCTGGACCAGGAGACGGCGGCGGCCGGGGGCGAGCTCACCATCACCGGCGCCACCTGCCTCTACGCGATCTACGACCCCAGCACCGCCACCTGTGCGCTGGCCCGGGCCGGCCATCCGCCGCCCGCCCTCGTCCACCCGGACGGCACGGCCGAACTCCTCGACCTTCCCAACGGTCCGCCGCTCGGCCTGGGCGGGATGCCCTTCGAAGCCGTGCAGGTGCGGCTGTCACCGGGGAGCGGCCTGGTCCTCTACACCGACGGCCTGGTCGAGGACCGGACCCGCGACATCGGCGCCGGCCTGGAGGTCCTCATGACCGTCCTGAGCCGCTCCGGCCGGTCGCCGCGATCGCCCCAGGAGATCTGCGAGGACGTGCTCGACGCCCTGCTGCCCGCCCGCCAGACCGACGACATCGCCCTCCTCGTCGCCCGCACCCGGGTGCTGGGGCCGGACCGGACCGCCGAGTGGGAGGTGGAGCCGACTCCCGAGGCCGTGGCCGGCGTCCGCGCCGTGGCCATCCGCCGGATCGCCGATTGGGGACTCGACGAGGCCGCCTTCGTCACCGAACTGGTGCTCAGCGAACTGGTGACCAATGCCATCCGCTACGGCGCCGCACCGATCCGGGTTCGGCTCCTCTACGACCGCACGCTGATCTGCGAGGTCTCCGACGGCAGCAGCACCGCCCCGCACCTGCGCTACGCGGTCGAGGAGGACGAGGGCGGCCGCGGCCTCTTCCTCGTCGCCCAGCTCACCGAACGCTGGGGCGTCCGCTACACCCCCGGTGGCAAGATCATCTGGGCCGAACAGCCGGTGTGACGCGGCCGTGCCCGGGGCGGCTCCGGTGATGGTGGTGCCGGAGCCCGGGCACGGCGGCACCGGGCGCCTCGGGGTCGGTGCCCGGGTCAGGGACGATCCGGGGTCGTCGGGCGCAGGTTGACGATCACCTTGCCGGGGAAGTCCTGCCGCTCGGTGGCGAGGTCCATGACCAGGCGCGGGAAGTCGTCCAGGTCGATCCGCCGGGAGGTGAGCTTCTCCAGGGGGAAGGCGTCCGGGTATCGGGCGCGCAGGCGGAAGCCCTCCTCGTAGTCCTCCCGGTGGCAGCCGTAGGCGCCCGCGACGGCGATCCGCCTTCCCCGGTGGTCGACCCGCTGGATCAGTTCCCGGCGGCGGATGGTGTCGATGTCGGCCTGGCCGGCCGGGAAGGTGTCGCCCTTGCGGGTGCCGCCGTAGACCAGCAGCACGGCGCCGTCGGCGGCCAGATCGGCGGCGGTCTCCAGGAGTTCGGTGGTGGCGACGGTGGGGGCCACGATCACGACGTCGAACCGGCCCTGGTGCCGCTCCGCCCCGGCCTCGGTCAACGGGTGGTTCTCGTCGTCGGCGAGCAGGCCCTGCTCCCGGGCGAAGGCACGGCGCGGCTCGCCGCGGTTGAAGACGGCGACCGACGCGCCCAGGTGCCGGGCGTACAGGGCGAAGGTGAGTCCGGCGCAGCCGGCGCCGATGACGGCCACCCGGCGGCCCCGGAGGTCGGCCAGGTCGGTGAGTTCGAGGAGCTTGCGGAGCGCGTGCACGATGCAGGCGAAGGGCTCGGGCATCCAGATGTCGTCCCGGATGTCCGCCTCGGGGACCCGCACCACGGCCTGGTCGAGCTGCGCCCCGGTGCCGTGGACGAAGACGTACTCGGCGAAGCCGGTGGTGCGGGTGGGAGTGATGTTGGGGTTGAGGGTGACGAGTTCGCCCTCGTGGAAGCCGGTGCGGGTGCCGGCGAAGGCCACGGTGCCGACGAGTTCGTGGCCGAAGAGCGGGCCGCGGTCCTCGGGGATGTCGCGCGAGCCGAGGATCTCCTTGGCGTCGGCGCGGCAGATGCCCAGGTGGTCGGGCTTGATCAGGACGGTGTCGGCGCCGAGCGCGTCGTGCGGGAAGGGGTGGGTGCCGAGGCTCACCACGCCGTCCCGCAGCGTGGTCGTGAGGTAGGTGGCGGGGAGGTTCGGCACTTTCGGCTCCTCAGCGGGTGCGGGGCAGGTGGGTTCGGGCGCGTGCGATGTCGAGGGCGAGGCGGGCGAGGTCGCCGTCGCGGTAGTCGTTCTCCAGGACCAGCGCCTCGGGCGTGAACCCGTGGGCGGTGAGGGCGGCGAGGGCCTCCCGGACCGGGCCGTCCCCGTCGCCGAGGAGGTCCCGGGCGACGACGCCGTCGGTGCCGTCCTTGAGGTGGATCTGGGGGGCGATCCAGGGGTGGGTCGCCTCGATCAGGGCGACCGCGTCGACGCCGGCCACCCGTGGGTTGTAGGTGTCCAGCAGCAGCCGGAACGGGGCTGCCGCCACCTGCTCGACCAGGAGGCGGGCGCACCGCGGGTCCAGGTCGTTCTCGTTGGCCAGCAGCAGTCCGCGGGCCTGCGCCTCGGCCGCCGCCCAGGCCAGCACGGCGGCGGTCCGCTCGAGGGCCGGCCGGTCGGTGATGGCGCTGCGGCGGAAGCTGGGGACGAAGGCCAGTGGGGCGCCGAGGGCGTGGGCGGTGTCGAGCACCCGGATCAGGACGCGGCGGGCGCGCAGCGCGTCCTGGCTGCCCGGCGGCGCGTGCAGGCCGATGTCGTTGAGGGTGTTGCCCGCGACGGCGAGCGGTCGCAGCCGGTGCCGGGCGCAGTCGTCCCGGATCCGGTCGACGGTGCCCGCCGCGTCGAGCCAGGGCCCCCGGCCGGGGCCGCCGAGGTCGAGCTGGAGGCCGCCGACGCCCGCCCGGTGGGTCAGTTCGACGGCGTCGAAGTGGTCCCCGGGCAGCCGCCAGCCGGCCAGTCCGATGAGGGGGCCGGACGTCACGAGGCCGTTCCGGAGGGGATCCGGCGGCTCTGGGACACCGGCAGCCGCTCGCTCACCGGGTACCAGGCGCCCGCGCCGTCGACCACCAGGTGGGCGCCGTGCAGTCCGGCTCCGGCGGTCGCCGCGAGTTCCCGGGCCAGCGGGGCGAAGCTCGCCGGGCGCATGTAGGTGCCGTAGTCGAAGTCCGCCGGGCGCCTGCGCCGGATCCCGGGGGTGTCGACCATGCCGGCCGGCAGGGCCTGGACGATGCGCAGGGCCTCGGTGCCGGGCAGCTCGGGGGTCTCCTCCTGGGCGACGGAGTCCAGCAGGGCGGCGGCGCCGGCCTTGGTGGCGGCGTAGCCGGAGCGTCCGGGCCCGGCGTTGTAGACCACCTCGGAGGAGACGCCGAGGAAGACACCGGGGGCGTCGGGGCGGCGCAGGGCCGGGACGGTCCAGGAGAGGGTCAGCCAGAGGCCGTGGAGGTTGACGTCGAGCTGGCGGCGCCACTCCGCCTCGGTGCACTCCCGGAAGAGGGTGCGCCGGTCGCCGTAGTGGACCGCCGAGTAGCAGACCGCGTGCAGCGGTTCGGCGGCGGCGAGCGAGAGGTTCTCGGCGACCCGGTCGGTGTCCGTGAGGTCGGTGGCCGCCCAGCGCAGCCGTTCGGCGCCGGGCCCGGTCGGCTGGGAGCGGCTGAGCACCGTGACGTCGAGCCCCTCTTCGGTCCACGCGTCCGCGATGCCGCGGCCGATGCCGGTGGACCCGCCGACCACCAGGGCGCGGCGGCGGCTTGACTCGGTCATGGAGACTCCAGGGGTTCGGGCGGCGCGGGGGCGAAGCGCACCGCGAGTTTGACGAGTCGGCTCCCGGCGACGGTCCGGCCGGGGCCGGTCGACAGGTCGGTCATGATCCGGGCGGCTTCCGACGGCCCGACCACGTGGGTGACCAGGTCGCGGTAGGTGTCCGGGTACCGGCACAACTCGGCCGCCGCCTCGGCGAGGTGGTGGTTGCCCACGCCGCGGTGGCCGGTCAGCCGGACGCGTCGGCCGTCGGTGGTGTCCGCCGTGGTGAAGGCGTACGGGACGGGCTGCCCGGCGCAGTTGGCGGCCCGGACGGCGGATAGGTCGACGCCGGGCAGCAGCGGGTCGGCGGCGCCCGGCGGCAGGCCGCCGAACAGGTCGACGGTCAGCTCGCCGCCGCCGAGCCGCAGGGCGGCGGCGAGCGCGTCCGGGGTGCCGTCACGCGGGGTCGCGAGCAGGGCCGCGACCGGTTCCGGGCCGAGTGGCGGAACGCTTCCGAGCGTCGACTCGACGCCGGAGACGGCTCGTCGGGCGCTCCAGGCCAGTCCGGCGGGGGTGTGGTGGACGAGCAGGACGCGCACGCCGTCGCCGAGCCGGTGCCGGGCGGCCCGGACGGCGAGCTGCCCGATCGTCCCCTCGCCGTACACCACCAGGGTGCGGGGGCGGGAGGTGGCCAGCAGGGCGAGCGCGTACCGGACGGCGGCCAGCGGCTCGATCAGGGCGCCGAGCACGGCGTCGGGTTCCCGCTCCAGCGGGACGACCAGGCCGTCCCGGACGGCCGTGGCGGGGACGAGGGTGCGTTCCTGCAGCAGGCCGTCGACGTTGTGGCCGAGCAGGAAGGACGGGTCCGACGCGTGGGTCGGGTTGACCACCACCGGGGTGCCCGGGCGGCGCAGGGCGTCGGGGACGCCCGGCCCGGCGGCGACCACCCGGGCGATGCCCTCGTGGCCGATCACCGGCGCCGGGTCGTCGCGCAGCCCGCGCAGCATCTGGATGTCCGTGCCGCACAGGCCGGCGACCTGGGTGGCCACCAGCAGTTCGCCGGGAGCGGGCTGCGGGGTGGGGCGCAGGCGCAGCCGTACGCCGCCGGGTTCCCGGACCAGGGCTCGGTGGGTGGGGATGCCTGCTGCGGTGGTCGGGTCGGCCGTGCTCGTGCGGGCCGTGCTCATGCCGGCCCCCCGGCGCTGGCCGCGATTCCGGCGCCGGCCAGGCTGTCGGCCTCCCCGGGGCCGGTGACGGTGATCCGCTGCTCCAGCCAGTCGGGGCTGCGCTCGCTGGTCAGGTAGAGGCCCTGCCGGGTGAGGTGTCCCATCAGGGCGCGCCGGTAGTGGTGGCCGAGGCCGTGGACGACGCCGCCGGTCAGCACCACCTCGTCCAGTTCGGGGTCGAGGCAGAGCGCGGTGCGCAGGACGGCCGCGACGGGGGCGGTGACCGCGTCGAGCAGCTCACCGGCGAGGTCGTCCGAGGCGTCCAGGGCGCGGCGCAGCGCGGACTCGAAGCCGGTGCCGTCGGCCGTCGGCCGGCCGAGCCCGGAGACCGCCCAGCGGGCCGGTTCCCGCCCGGCGAGGGCGTCCGCCATCCGGGCGATGCCCGGGCCGGAGGCGTAGGCGGCCAGGTGGCCGGGCTTGCCGCAGTCGCAGTCCAGCTCGATCGGCCGTCCGGCGAGCTCGGCGTGGACCGGCAGGTGGCCGATCTCGCCCTGGAGTCCGCAGCCGTCGACCGGGATCCGGCGTTGCCGCTGGTCGATGACCCGGCAGGCGATGCCCGAGCTGATGGTGGCCAGCAGGACCTTGCGGTGGCGGCTGCGGTCGGTGGCCGCGGCGGCGTGCAGCAGTGCGGCGGTGACGTCGTTGACGATGTGCCACCGGACGTCGCCCCGCCGGGCGGTGAGCGCCGCCCGCAGGTCGTAGGGCTCGCTGTGCTCGCCCCACAGCGGGGCGGAGGCGTAGACGAGGCCGGTGCGGTGGTCGAGGGCGGCGCCGAAGGAGATGCCGACGACGGGCTCCGGGGTCCGCGGTACGGCCTCGCACAGCTCCCGGACCATCATGTCCTGGAGCTCGGCGACGGTGGCGGCGGGGAAGCGCTTGAAACTGGGGGAGGGGCGCGAGCTGCGGTCCCGTAACTGCCCCTGGCGCAGCCAGGTCGCCCGGCGGACGTGGGTTCCGCCGACGTCGAAGACGGTGATGGCCGTGACCGAACCGCCACTCATGCCGTCGCGCCCACGAGTTCGGCGCGCGCTCCCGCCGTCCAGGCGCCGATGAACTCCAGGGCCCGGCCGAGCTCATCCGGGGTGAGGTCGTCGGCGAAGACGACGGAGCCGATGCCCCGGGTGAGCGGGACGCGCTGCAGGCCGTCGCGGTGCTTGACCGCGTCGGAGAGCGCCTCCTCCAGCAGCTCCTGGGTGAAGATCGGGTGGGCGATGGGGAGTTGGAATCCCTGGAGCAGCCTGAGGGCCCGGTCGGTGTCCGGCTCGGCGAGGTGTCCGCGCAGGTGGGCGAGGGCGAGGCAGATGGCCATGTCGACGGCGACGGCCTCGCCGTGCAGCAGCGGCGGGTCGGCGCGCAGTTCCAGGGAGGGGCTGAAGGTGTGGCCGTAGTCGACGGAACGTTCCAGCACCTGCTCCCAGAGGTTGGGCTCCAGCTCGTCGAGCATGCCGGAGATCGCCCGGGAGAGCACCTCGCTGACCGCGGAGCCGCAGCCGCCCAGGGTGTCGGGAGTGATGGCGCCGACGGTCGCCTCCAGCAGGTCGAACAGGACGGCGTCCTTGACCAGTGCCATCTTGATGATCTCGGCGATGCCGTTGGCGACGTGCCGGGGGTCGATGGTGCGCAGGAAGTGCGGGTCGATCAGGGCGGTTTCGGGTGCGAAGTAGGCGCCCAGGCGGTTCTTGTGGTGGCCGTGGTTGACCCCGGTCTTCACGCCGATCCCGGCGTCGATCTGGCCGACCAGCGTGGTGGGGACGCGGACGTAGGGCACGCCGCGGCGGTACATGCTCGCCGCGAAGCCGACGATGTCCAGGACCACGCCGCCGCCGACGGCGACGACCTTCTCGGCGCGGCGCAGGATGCCCATCCGGGACATCGCCTCGGTGACGTGGACGGCCTGCTCCAGGGACTTGGCGTCCTCGTCGCCCTGGACGACGAGCCAGGTCGCGTCGATCCGCCACTGGTCGAAGTACTGGGTGAAGCGGTCGCGGTAGAGCGTGTCGACGACGGAGTCGATCGCCAGCAGGCAGCGGACGGGGCGGCCGTGGCCGCCGCCGCAGGCGCGGGCGAGGGTGGGGTTGTCGAGGTCCAGCAGCCCGCGCACCATGCTGACGCTGTAGGCGACGGGTTGTTCGGCCCGGACGTTCCAGTGCAGCCCGGGCGGCTTGGGGAGATCGGCGACCGGGTTGAGGCCGGTCGGGCGGGGGAGTGTGGTTCCAGACATGACGAAACCTCCGTGAGCGGAACTCGAGCGGGGGAGTGGGGCGGTGGGAGCGAGTCGACCGGTCCGCCTGTCGGCATCGAACGCTAGTGCGTCATCTGCATGCATCGCAATGTGACAGCAGTCACAATAGATGTATTCAAATGCATATTTCTTCCCCGTTGCCTGACTCGGTCCGACATTGCGGCGGTGTGCCGGTGGTGTGAACCGATACAAAGCGGCCCCGGTTGCGGGCAGGAGCCTGCGGCCGGGGCCGTCGGGGGAAGCGGGGTGCTCAGTCCATCGGCACCGCGGGCGCGTACCGCAGCCGGGCGACCAGCGAGGCGGTGGAGTCGGTCAGGGCGGCGGTGTCCAGGGCCTCCGCCAGGGCCTTGCGCAGGGTCTGCTCCGCCATCCCCGCCAGCTGCCGGCCGGCCTCGGTGACCCGCACGTCCACCCCGCGCTTGTCGTCGACGGCGCTGCGCCGCACCACCCACTCGGCGTCCTCGAGGCGGGCGACCATCCGGCTGACCGCGGGCTGATTGGCGCCGAGTGTCTTGACCAGGTCCGACATCCGCAGCGTGCCGTCCCGTCGCTCGGTCAGCGAGAGCAGGAGCAGCAGCTCGTTCATGGAGACCCCGTGGCTGCGGGTCAGCCGCCGGCCCGCGGTCGCGTTGACCTGCTCCATCAGTCGGGTGAGTTGTCGCCAGATGGCGATCTCGTCCCGCCCGCTCCCCGGTCCCCATGTCTCCATTGACGCGGCCCCTTACTGAGTTCTTCGAAACGTTCCCTTGCCCGTCCGCCACCGTTGCCCAGCGTAACTCCTTGCGGCAGTTGACCACTCCGGCGCGTTCGTCCATTATCTACATGCAATCGCATACATCTTCCTCGAAACTGGCTCCCTACGAAAGGCTTGGGTCGCCATGCCACTGCCCCTTCTGGCCCTGATGCTCGGGGTGTTCTGCGTGGGCACCGCCGAGGTCGTCATCGCGGGGATCCTGCCCGAGATGTCGGCCGACCTGGCCGTGTCCATCCCGACCGCCGGCCTGCTGGTCACCGGCTACGCGCTGGGGGTGACCATCGGAGGCCCGATCATCACCCTGCTGACCACCAAATGGTTCCGCAAGGGGCTGCTGCTCACCCTGATGGGCGTCTTCATCGTGGGCAACGTCATCGCCGTGCTCGCCCCCAACTACCCGACCCTGATGGCCGCGCGCGTCTTCACCTCGCTCAGCCACGGCACCTTCGCGGCCGTCGCCTGGCACGTCGCCGCGCTGATGTCCCCGCCGGACAAGCAGGCCACCGCCATGGCCAAGATCGCGCTCGGCTTCAACTTCGCCAACGTGCTCGGCTCCCCGATCGGCACCTTCATCGGACAGCACTTCGGCTGGCGCGCCACCTTCGGCTACGTCACGGCCTTCGCCGTGCTGTGCCTGCTCCTCATCGTCAAGTTCGTGCCCGGCGCGCTGTCCACCGAGAGCGACGAGGGCGGGGAGGGCGGCCTCTCGCTGCGCGAACAGATGAAGGTGTTCCGCAAGGGAAGCCTGCAACTCTCCATGCTGATCACCGTGCTGGCCCAGGGCGCCGTCTTCACCACCTCCACCTACCTGGCGCCGCTGCTGCGTGACATCGGCCACTTCGCGCCCGCGATGGTCGGCATCCTGCTCATCGTCTTCGGCATCGGCTCGGTCCTCGGCAACATCCTGGGCGGCAAGGCCGCCGATGCCAACGTGATGCGCGGGGTGCTGCGCGCCCAGAGCGCCCTGCTGATCGCGCTGCTGGTGTTCTGGTTCGCCGCGCCCCACCAGGTCCCCGCCGCGATCGCGCTGTTCCTGTTCGGTGCCGCGGGCTTCTCCATCATCCCGGCGCTGCAGGCGCGGATCCTCTCGGTGGCCGCCGCCGCGCCGGCCCTCGCGCTCTCGGCCAACGTGTCCGCCTTCAACCTGGGCAACGGGCTCGGCGCCTGGCTCGGCGGGGCGACCATCGACCTCGGCTACGACGTCCGGGCCGTCACCCTGACCGCCGCCATCGCCACCGCGATCGCCCTGGTCCTCACGGTGGCGATGTGGGCCCGCGGCCGCCGCGAGCTGCCGGAGCCGGCCGCCGCCGCGGCGCTCGACGACGCGAACACCGCCGACGCCGCGCTCGCCCGGAAGTCGTAACCCGGACCCCGCCTTCGGTCCCGGTGGATCCGCGCCGCCCCCGGCCTGCCGGTGGGCGGCGCGGGCGTAGCGGGCCCGACGACCCGTCAAGCTCACGGTGTGCCACGGCGCTCGGGCACCGAGTCGATGGTTTTCGGCCATGCCGGACAAAGTGGAAATAGGCTCGGCGATGTGACCGTTCGCATTGGTATGGACACGACCTTCATTCGGCTCGCAGAGCCCGGCACCCGGCGCCGGACCGCCCCCCGGCCGCCCTCCGACGGACTCCGCGACCGCGTGCCGATCGGTCCCCGCGGCGGCACCGTGCTGGACGAGCTGTCCGAGGTGCTCTTCGCCCCGCTGCCGCGCAGCGACCAACGGGCCAAGGGTGCCCTGTACCTCCGCGGGCTGATCGCGGCGCAGGGCCGAAAGTCGATCCGGAACATCGCCGCGCAGGTCGGCGGCCCCGAACTGGCGCAGAGCCTGCACCACTTCATCGCCTCCTCCACCTGGGACTGGGAGCCGGTCAGCCGGGCGCTGCAGCGCCATGCCGACAACGAACTGCGGTTCACCGCCTGGGTGGTGCGGGCGGCGCCGGTCCCCAGGAAGGGCCGGTGCGCGATCGGACTGTGGGGGGTGGCCAGCGAGATCACCGTGCCCGTCAGGTGGCACCTGCTGCCGATCGGGGAGGAGCCGGCCGGGTGCGTCGCGACGGCCGCCCGGGTGTGCGACCCGAGCACGATCGGGCCCCGGCCGGTGGTGCTGGACCTCCCGGGGCTCGACCTGCGGCCCGTCTTCGACTGCTACGCCCGGGTGGGCGCGCCGGTGCTGTCCGCCGTGCCCGCCTGTCTGCCGGTGCTGCACCAGGGGACGGGCCGGGGCGGCCGCTCGCTGCCGGCCTCCCGGGTGCTCCAGCTCCACCGGATGCTCCGCCGACCGGTGGAGTGGACTGACCCGGCGACGGGCGCCGTGCGCAGGAGCCTGGTCGGGGGCGTCCAGGTGGAGTGGGCCGGGTATCCGCTGCTGCTGTTGGGGGAGTGGGACGGCCGGCGGGAGCAGCCGGTGCAGTGCTGGCTGACCAATCTGACGGCCACTCCCCTCGCGGTCCTGCTGCGGCTGGCCAAGTTCCCGCAGCGGGTCGAGCGGGACTTCGCCGGTTCCGCCTCGCACGTCGGGGCGCTCGACGACTACGAGGGGCGCGGCTCCGACGGCTGGCACCGGCACATGACCCTGGCGGCGGCCGCGCACGTGGCCCAGGTGGTCGCCGCGGCCCGGGCCAGGGTCCGTCCGTGGACCCACTGCATGGTGTCGATGGAGCGGATGGGCCGTTCCTTCTGAAAGCCGCGAAACGGACATGGCCCCGGCTAAACATCCGATCTCGTTCTGTGTCACCTTCGCGGGAGGTTCTGACACAGGCAACATGACCGCATCGCCCGTTCCGTCCCCCGGCGGCCATCATCGGAAGCATGCGAATTCTGGTTGCCGGCGGTGGTGTCAGTGGTCTGGCCACAGCGGTCGCGCTGGGGGCGAGAGGCCATCACGTCCTCGTCCTGGAGCAACGACCGGTGCTCACCGAGGGCGGCGCGGGGATCAGACTGGCGCCGCAGGACTTCCGGCTGCTGGACCGGCTCGGCGTCGGCGACGCCGTCCGCGAACGGTCGCTGACCATCGACGAGTTCCGCACCATGGACGGCACGACGGGGGAACCGGTCGGCACCACCGCGCTGCCCGCCGGGCAGGGCGGCGGCCGCTCCGCGCACGCGACGGCCCACCGGCTGGACGTGTACGAGCCGCTGCTCGAGGCCTGCTGGGAGCTGGACGCCGTCCAGCTCTGCCCGAACAGCCGGGTGGTCGGCCACACCGAGCACGGCGAATCCGTGGCGGCCGCACTCGCCGACGGCCGCAGCGTCACCGGCGACGCGCTGATCCTCACCGGCGGCGCCCGCTCGGTCGTCCGCCACGACCCCCGGTGGGCCGGCGACGCCCCGCGGGAGCGGCACGCGGTCTACCACACCGTCATCCCGATGGAGCTGGTGGCGGACCGCTGGCAGGACGGCGCGGCGACCTGCTGGGTCGGGGCCGCATGGCACGTGGCGCACTACCCGCTGCCGGACTCCCGGTACCTGAGCCTCTCGGCCACCCGCCGCGACCACACCGGCGTGGACCTCGACGGCGCCCGGGTCGACCTGGAGCACGTCCTCGCGGCCTTCCCGGAGATCGGGTACGCCGCCCGCAACGTGCTGACCATGGGCCGCGACTGGCGGGTCCGGACGGTCCCCGCCCGGACGGCCGACGCGCGCCGGGCACGCGGCAGGGTCGCGCTGCTCGGCGAGGGCGCCGAACCGGCCCATCCCCTGGAGGCCTCGGGCCTGCGGAACGCACTGGAGGGCGCCGTCGCGCTGGGCGCGAGCGGGGACGCCGCCGAGGGCGACGCACCGAGGTGGCTCGCCGACTACGACACCCACCGCGCCGACCCCGCGCCGAACGTCCCCGAGCGCTGCGGGGCCGGGCGCCGGTAGGGATTCGCGTCGAGTGGAGCCCGCTCCGCCACCGCCCATGATGGTGGGCGGTGGCGGACGCATGACCGGGGCAGCGGGCCGCAGGCCGTCATCCCCCCGGCCAGGCCGTCGGCCCCCGCCAGGCCGTCAGACCAGCGCGGCCTCGACCAGCTCGGCGGCCCTGGTCACGCTGCCGCCCGCCCGGACCTCCGCGCTGAGTTCCGCCAACCGGGCCGCCACCTTCGGGTCGTCGACCAGTTCCAGTACGGCGGAGCGCAGCGCGGCCGGGGTGACCTCGTCGGTGTCCAGGCGGCGGGCGACACCGAGTTCGACCAGCCGGTCCGCGTTCTCGAACTGGTCGGCGGCCTGCGGCACCGCGACCATCGGCAGTCCGCAGTACAGGCCCTCGCTGCAGCCGCCCATTCCGGCGTGGGTGACGAAGGCGTCGGCCTGCTGGAGCACCGCGAACTGCGGCACCCACGGGTGCACTTCGACGTTGGCCGGAATCGGGCCCAGTTCGGCGGGGTCGGTCGCCTTGCCGACCTGGAGCACGACGTGCCAGCCGGGCAGATCGCCGAAGGCCTCCAAGCACGCGCGGTAGAAGGCGGGTCGGTGGGTGAAGGCGGAGCCGAGCGAGACCAGCAGCACCTTCCGCGCGTCCTGCGGCCGGGTCCAGCTGCCCTGGTGCTCCCGGTTGTCGAGGCAGGGCCCGGCGAAGGAGAAGACCTCGGGGTCGACCTCGTCGATCCGGGGCTGGAGCGCCCTCGGGATGAGCGAGATCCCGCGGTCCGGCCTGAGCATGTACGTGAACATGTCGCGGGGCGGCACCCCGTTGTCGGCCAGCCACTGCGCGAACCGCTCCGGAACGCCCGCCGCCTCCAGCGCCTGCAGGACCGTCCGGAACGGCTCCGCCCGGGAGTCCACCGGCTGGGCGACCCTGGACGGCGAGATCAGCACGGACGGCACGCCCCAACTCTCGGCCAGGACCCGTCCCGCGTACGCCATGAAGTCGTACAGGACGAGGTCGGGCCGGTCGTCCTCGAACGCCTCCCGCATCCGCGGCAGCATCGCCTGCGCCTCGTCGAAGATCATGCCGTGCACATTGATCCCGGGGTCGACGGCTCCCTTGAGGATCGCCAGACCCGTCTCGTGGGGCACGAGCCGGGCGCCGGTGGCCTCGATCTGCTCGGCGAACGACGGGTCGTTCACGTAACTGACCCGGTGGCCACGGGCGACCAGCTCCCGGATCACGTCCAGGCTGGGGTTCACATGGCCGTGCGCCGGGATGTTCACCATGACGATGTGTTTTGGGCCTGGCATGTCGGTACCTCTCCTCGTACGTCCTGACGGAGTTCAGAACTGACGTTACGTCAACTTATCTCGGGGGGAGGTGCCAGGGTGCCCGGGGCGGACGAAGGCGGCGGCCCGGTGGTCGGGGTGCCAACTCCCCGGCCGGGCCGCCGCTTCGATGGAGGGCGGGTCAGGAGTGCCAGGCCGGGGCGGTCACGATCGCCTTCAGCCGGTCCAGGTCGAGCGCCGGATCACCGGGATTGAAGGTGTACCCGTTCTCGCCGTTCCACTCCGAGAGCCGCACCTGGCTGCCGTCCGGGTAGTGCACGGCGGCCGTCCAGTGCAGGACCGGGTTCGTCGCGGTCTTCCCGTTGCCGAAGCGGTTGGTGACGACGAGCGTTCCGTCCGGCCGCTTCTCCCGCACCTCCAGCGGGGTCTCGGGGTTCAGGCCCATGGACGCGAGCTCCTTCCGGCCGAGCGGGGACGCCGGGTCCACACCGATCTGCAGCATGCTGGTGCGGCCCTCGAAGGTGACGGTGAGCGCGGCGTGCCCGGGGGCCTGGCCCTCGACCTTGGCCCCGGGGGGCAGCAACGGGACGAGCTTGGCCAGTAGTTCCGGGTTCGAGGGGGTGCTGGCGGACGGCGTCGGGGAGTCGCCCGACTGCGGCGCCCCTTCGACCGGGGCGAGCGTGGCGAAGACCGGGTCCCAGGCGGGAGAGGTCACCAGGGCGGTCAGCTGGGCGTCGTCCAGCGGCGGGCTCGGCCGGTTCGCCCTGGCCGGCTGCCCGTTGAACTCGGTGAACGCGATCCGGCGCCCGCCCGGAGTGGCCAAGGTGACCCGCCATTCGCGGCCGCCCTGGATGTGCTCGCTGCGCAGCTTGTCGATCACCAGCACGGAACCGTCCGGCCGGACCGTCCGGTCGCAGGAGTCCTGCGGCGTCTGGAACCCGTCCATGCAGACCGCGCTCGCCTCGGGCGGCAGATTGGTCCGCTCCACGGTGAACCGGACGACGCTCGCCCCCGCGCCGTCGTCGAACAGCAGGGTGGCGTCGGTCTGGTGCCAGCTGATCTTGCCGGGCTTAGTGGTGCTCTGCTCCTCCACCGTGCCCTTCGGCAGCAGGCCGGTGACCAGCGTGACCAGTTCCTGCGAGGACATCGTCGGCAGGCCGGGCGGCGGCAGGGTGGCCGGTCCACTGGCCCCGAACGGGTACCTCCCGACGGCTGCGAAGCCGCCGGCCCCGGCCAGCACCAGGACCGCCAGGGCGCTCGCGACGGCGGCGCGCCGGTGCCGGCGACGGCGACGGCCGCGCTGCTCGGCCTGGGCGGCCAGGGCGTGCTGGACCGGCTCCGGTGCCAGCTCGGCGGCCCCGCGCAGGGCCCGGGCGAACCCGTCGGCGAACTCGTCGGCGAACTCGTCGTCAGTGGGCATGGCGCAGCTCCGTCTGCTCGGAGGAGGGGTTGGGCTCGCTGGTCGTTCTCGTCCCCGTGGAGCCCTCCAGGGCCGTCTCGATGTCGTCGCCCAGCACCGTGCGCAGCCGGGCGAGGGCCCGGCGGCAGCGAGTGCGGACGGCGGTGCCGCTCAGGCGCAGGGCGGCGGCCGTCTCCTCGACGCTGCGGTCCTCCCAGAAGCGGAGCACCAGCACGGCGCGGTCCGGAGCCGGGAGTTCGGCGAGCGCGCGCAGCAGCGTCAGCCGCAGGGCCGGGTCCGGGTCGTGCACGCCGACCTCGGGGATCTCGTCGGTGACCCGCTCGGAGGCGCTGCGCTTGCGCCGGTACGAGAGGAAGGTGTTGACCAGCACGGTCTGTGCGTACCCGCTGGGGTTGTCGAGCCGGGATATCCTCCGCCACTTCAGGTAGACCCGGCCGAGCGCCTCCTGCACGAGGTCCTCGGCGAGGTGGGCGTCACCGCCGGTGAGCAGGAAGGCCGTGCGCAGCAGGTGCCGCGCCCGGGAGGCGACGAAGTCCGGGAACTCCGGCCAGGGTGGTTCGGCCGATTCTTGATCCATGTCCTGATAACGCGGTGGGGTCGTGGTCGTGTGACAGTCTGGTCGCCGTTGATCGTGTCAGGACGGCTGTGTTCGACGAGGGATGGGCGTCCCACTGTATGAACAGTATTAACTGACTTGGTTTTAACCATTCGTTATGTGCGATCACTTCCCGTTGCACCGTCCGACCCGCGAGGCTTCCGTCGGATTCCGCCGGGCCGCGCGACCGCACGACCCGCCGCAATGGGGAGGACTCACCATCTTGTCCAACAGGTACCGTCGACCGCTGCTGGCCGGCGCCGTCACGCTCACCGCGCTCGGCCTGACCACCACTCAGGCGCTCGCCACACCCGGCGCGTCGGACCAGCGCCCGCGCCAGGCGCAGCACCTGGCCGAGATCGGCCGACAGCACGCCGCCAAGGTCACGGGCGCGAGCGGCAGCAAGCAGACCTTCGCCGCCAAGGCCGACGCCGCGGGCGGGGACGACGGCGGCGCCGACGAGGCGGAGAACTCCGCCGAGGGCGTCGCCCAGTACACCGAGGCGCGCACCGCCCCCGGCGTCGTCGCGCCGGGCGCGTACGGCGCGGCCTGGGCGCAGCTGCAGTCGATGCCGCACACCGACGGCAGCTGGAAGCACGTCACCTCGAAGCCGTACAACTCGGACGACCCGCGCTACCGGGACGCCAACTCCAACTCCAGCGGTGGCTCCGGCTACGTCACCGGTCGGATCACCGGCATCGCGGCCGACGACGACGGCTACGTCTACGCGGGCGGCGCCAACGGCGGCGTGTTCCGCTCCCGCACCGGCGGCGGCCAGTGGCAGCCGATCGCCGACAAGCTGCCGACGCTCTCGACCGGCACGCTCGACCTCGACGAGGGCGGCCGGCTCTGGTACGCCACCGGTGAGTCCAACACCGGCGCCACCTCGTACGTCGGCACCGGCGTGTACGTGCTGTCCGACCCCAAGCACGGCGAGTTCCAGCCCGGCAACCGGGTCGGCGGCGCCGAGCTGGAGTCGACCATCATCCACGCGCTGCGCTTCGGCGGCGGCAAGGTGTGGGCGGCGACGAGTCGCGGTGTGTGGAGCCACTCGACGTCCGAGCTCTCCGGCCCGTGGACCCTCGAGTTCGCGCCCAACCCCGACTACCTGCCCGGCGGTTCGAAGGCCAAGGACCCGAGCGCGCCGTACAAGAACATCGCCAACGACATCGCGATCGACCCCAAGGACCCGTCCAAGGTCATCCTGGCGGTCGGCTGGCGCGGCGGCGACACCTACAACGGCTTCTACGGCAAGGCCGCTGACGGCAGTTGGCAGCGGGTGGCCTCGCTCGGCGACCTGCCGACCGACGCCGCCAACGTCGGCAACGTGACCTTCGCGCGCTCGGCGGACGGCTCGCGCTACTACGCGATCGACCAGTCGCCGGACGTCATGGCGCACAACCCGGACACCGGCCTCAAGGGCATCTACGTCTCCAAGTCCGGTTCCCCGTCCGGCCCGTGGACGCTGATCGCGGACAAGGACAAGATCAAGAACTCCGGTTCGGCCCTCCAGGGCGCCGGCTACCAGCCCGGCATCCAGTCCTGGTACAACCAGTTCCTCCAGGTCGACCCGGCCAACCCGGACCACCTGTACGCGGGCCTGGAGGAGGTGTTGGAGACCAAGGACGGCGGCGCCAACTGGTCCGTCCCCGGCCCGTACTGGAACTTCCCGTTCCCGTGCTGGAGCATCGACCCCACCAAGGTCACCGGCGACTGCTCGCCGACCACCCACTCCGACCAGCACGCCGTCGCCATCGGCTCCTACCACGGCAAGCCCAGCGTGTACGTCGGCAACGACGGCGGCATCTACCGCCGCCCGGTCAACGGCTCGGCGGACGCCTCCGGCCACGCCACCGACTGGAAGTCCCTGGCCGACGGCACCATCGACACCCTGCAGTACTACTCGGTCGGCATCGGCAAGGACCCGGCGGACAAGTCCGGCAAGGGCGTCATCGTCAGCGGCGGCCTCCAGGACAACGGCGAGTCCATCCTGCGCGCCCACGACAGGGTGATGGGCTCCAACTTCGGCGGCGACGGCGCCGACACCCTGGTCGACCCGAACAACGGCTGCGACATCGCCGAGGAGTACGTCTACCTCGACATGTGGGTCACCCAGAACTGCGCCGTCAACGACGGCTCCGGCAACACCGATCCGAGCAAGGCCACCTCCTACGAGGTCGCCCCGCCCGACAAGGCCACCAGCGCCGCCCGGTTCATCGCACCGATCACCAGTGACCCCAAGGACACCAACACCTGGATCGCCGGCGGCCGGCACGTCTGGGTGCAGCACAAGGGCTACGCGATCCGCAGCGGCAGCGAGTGGACCTCCGCCTACGACCTGGGCGCCGGCCACGTCGCCACGGCCGTGGCCACCGTCAACGGCACGGTGTACGCGGGCTGGTGCGGCCCGTGCAACAACCAGGGCTTCAGCCGCGGCATCGCGGTCGGCAACACCGACGGCACCGGCTGGCACCAGCTCAACCTGCCCGTCGACGGCACCCTGCCGAACCGCTACATCTCCTCCTTCGCGGTGGACCAGAACGACGCCCAGCACGTCTTCGTCGCGATCAACGGCTTCTCGCGGACCTGGACCGAGGGCCCCGGCGCGGGCAACGGCCACCTCTTCGAGACCCGTGACGGCGGCGCCACCTGGACCGACGTCTCGGCCAACCTGCCCGACATCCCGGCCACCTCGGTCAAGCTCCTGCCGAACGGCGGCCTCGCCCTCGGCACCGACCTCGCCGCGTTCTACCGCGCGCCCGGCGAGCGCGACTTCTCGGTGCTCGGCCGCAACCTGCCCACCACCGCGGTGCAGCAGCTGAAGACCGGCCCCGACGGCCGGCTCTACGCCGCCACCTTCGGCCGCGGCATCTGGTCGATCGACCCGTGCGACCTGTACGACAACGACGACAACCAGGGCGACGACAACCAGAACTGACCCGTCCAGGCCCTCCCGGTGCCCGGCCCGCTCACCCCGAGCGGGCCGGGCACCGGCGGTTCCGGAACCGGCACCACCTCGGGCACGTCCAACCCGGAACCGCCACGAGACCGGAGACACCCCACCGTGATGCGACGCCTCGCCCTCCCGGCAACCGCCCTGCTGCTCATCCTCACCGCCGCCGCCTGCTCCTCCGCCGCCGGCAGCGGCAGCCCCACGCCGACACCGACCACCCCGAGCACCACCCCAGCCCCGACGGGCACCACCGCCCCCGCGGTGCCGACGGCCACCCCGCCACCGGCCACCTCGACACGCCCCGCCGGCGCCCCGACCCACCAGCCGACCTCCACCCCGCCCCGGACCCCCACCCCGCCCCGGACCCCCACCCCGAGCACCCCGACCCCGGCCCCCACCCTGCCCCCGGACAACGGCGACGACCCGATCGACCTCCAGCACCGCCCCGGCGCCAACCCCACCCGCCCAGCAGGCTGAGCCGCCCCGCGCCGCGCCACCCGCGCGTCGGTCGGCGAACGGGTACAGCGACGACGTCGTTCGCCGGGAGGTCGCCCGCAGCGGGACCTCCGAGGGAAGGCTGAGGAGAGCCGCCGTACCATTGCCGCCCTGTGGGTTTGCCGAGGTGAGGCGAGGAGAGGGCGGGCAGGGTGGGCAGGGGCGAGTGGGCGGGCGGTCTGGGGCGGCTGGTGGGCGTGGCGGCTGAGCTGGGGGAGGCCGGGCGGCAGGCCGTACTACGGGGCGGGCGGTCCGCGGCGGGTGGGCGGTGGGCGCTGGCGGCGCTCGGCTCCGTCGCTGCGCCGGCGGTGCCGGCCACCGAGCCGTGGAAGCTGTCGCTGGGCACACTGATCGGCCGTCACCCCAGGACGCCGGCGGTCGCGCACAAGCTGCTCGGGCTGCTGGACGGTTACGGCGCGGTGCACCTGGGGCCGGCGAAGGTCGGTTTCGACGGTGAGGAGGTGGAGTGGGACAAGGTCGTCGAGCTACGCACCCGGAACGCCTTCGAGGTGCTGACCACCAGCGCGCTGGAGCAGGACGTGGACCGGATCCGCGAGTTCCTCCCGCCGGTGCCGGGCCGCAAGTGGGCCGTCACCAAGGCCGGTGAGGCGCTGGCCACGGTCGTCCTGGCGGCGCTCGAACGCGGCTCGGTCGACCAGCGGTTGGACGAGCTGACCGTACCGGCCCAGATCGTGTACCGCGGTCTGCTCGGCCGGCCGCGCACCCTGGACGCGGGCTGTTTCGCGGCCGCGACTCTGGTCATCGTCGGTCAGGCCGGAGCGAGCCTGATCGCCACCGCCCGGCAGCGCGGCATCCCGGTCCGGCCCGCTGACGCTGCGACGGAGGAGGAGCGGGCGGCGCACGTCGCGGTGCTGCGCGAGCGCACCGACGCCGTCGCCCGGCTGTTGAGCCGGATCGAGCAGAGCGAGCCGGAGCAAGTGGAGGCGTCCGCTGCCACGCCGCAGGTGTCGCTGGACAAGGCCCCGATCGACGAGCCCGCGGGTGGCCCCGGACCGGAGCCCCACCCGGCGGGCTGAGCCGCCGTTGGACGACGTTGGACGAATGGTGGGGGGAAGGACCCGAAGGGGCGCAAGTGGCTGCAGGGATGGCGATGGTGTTCCGAGGCGAGGAACTGCCCGCGAAGGAGCGGTTCGACTGCTGGCGGGAGTTGCTGGAGCGGACCCGGGCCTGTGACGCGACCAGTGCCCACGCCGACGACTTCCGGGCGGAGTTGCGGCGTACCGAGCTGGGGGAGGTGGTGCTCCTCGGGACGTCCTTCCCCGCGGTGCGGTTCCGCCGGACCGAGCGCATGGTGCGGCGCTCGGACGCGGGGGTCTACCACCTGTCGTTCCTGCAGCAGGGCACCATGACGCTGACCCGCGGCGCGGGCCGGACGGAGACGCTCAGGCCGGGCGACCTCCACCTGGTCGACAGCTCGACCCCGTACGACCTGCGGACCTTCGGCGGCCCCACCGCCGGTCGGGCGGAACCCCGGCTCTCCGGGGTGGGCATCGACTTCCCCGCCGCCCTGCTGCCGCTGCCGCCGCAGCGGCTGCGCGACCTGCTCGGCCGCGCGTTCCCCGCGCGGACGGGCTCGGCGGCGCTGCTGTCGGAGTTCCTGCTCGGGCTCGACCGCCAGGCCGCCGCCCTGGGGCCGGCCGAGGCGGCCCGGCTGGGGACGGTCGTGGTGGACCTGGTGGCCGCCTGGCTGGCCCGGGAGCTGGACGCCGAGACCGCGGTGCCGGACGACGCCCGGCAGCGGGCCCTGGTGACCGCCGTACGGGCCTTCATCCGGCGCAACCTGCACGATCCCGAGCTGTCACCGTCCACGATCGCCGCCGCCCACCACATCTCCGTCAGCCAGCTGCACCGGGTGTTCGCCCAGCACTCGCCGGGGGAGACGGTCGCCGCCTGGATCCGGAGCCAGCGCCTGGAGCGGGCGCGCCGTGACCTCGCCGACCCGGCGCAGCGCGCCACCCCGATCCACGCCGTCGCCGTCCGCTGGGGCATCCTCCGGGCCGACGACTTCAGCCGCGCCTTCCGGGCCGCGTACGGGCTCTCGCCCCGCGAGCACCGGCAGCGGGCGCTGGCCGGGGCAGCGGGGAAGTAGCCGGAGGTGATGAGGCATCAGGACAGGGGCCCCCGGTCCGGGCGCGGCGCCGGCCCGGTCGTAGCCTGAGCTCCGTAAGCCCGTACCTGACTTCCGGGGGGAAATGATGCGTTGGCGTTCCTTGGCGACCGCTGCCCTGCTCACCGCGGTCACCGCGACGGGGCTGGCCGCGCCCGCCGCGAGCGCGGCCGAACCGGGGGCGCTCGTCCCCGCGGCCGACCGCGAGATCCAGTTCACGGCGGACGGCACCACCGCCTACGGCACCCTGCACGTGCCGGCCCACCGGGCCGGGCACCGGCTGCCGGCCGCGCTGCTGCTGCCCGGCAGCGGCCCGACCGACCGCAACGGCGACGAGCCGCCCGCGCTCACCCCGGGGACCTTGGCGGCGGTCGCCGACACCCTCGCCGGCGACGGCGTGATGACACTGCGCTTCGACAAGTACTTCACCGGCCGCACCGGCCCCGGCGCCTTCCAGGGCGACCCCGGCCGGCTCGACCTGGCCGCCTTCACCCGCCAGGCCGCCGCGGCCTACACCACGCTGCGCGATCAGCCGGAGGCCGACCGGCACGCGATGCTGGTGGTCGGCCACAGCGAGGGCGGGCTGCAGGCCCTGCTCGTGGCCCGTACGGTACGGCCCGCGCCGGCCGGCCTCGCGCTGCTGGCCCCGCAGGACGAGCGGCTGCTGGACAGCCTGGCCGCCCAGCTCGACGGCCAGCTCGACCAGGCGGTCGCGGCCGGACAGGTCACCGAGGAGGCGGCCCGGGCGAACAAGACGGCCCTGGCCGCCGCCGTCGCGGACTTCCGGGCCGGCCGCCCCGTCGACACGAGTGCGCTGCTGCCGCCGCTCGCCCAGCTGCTGAACGCGCTCTTCGGGCCCGACAACGCCCGCTTCGTCCGCAGCGACGACGCGGTCTACCCGCCGGACGTCGCCCGGGAGGTCCGCCCCGGCACCCGAGTCACCGTCACCTGCGGCACCGCCGACGCCAGGGTGCCCTGCGCGACCGTGCCGCCACTGCTCGGCGCCCTGGCCCGGGCCCACACCAGCGGCCCCGGCCTGCGCACCCTGGACGGCGTGGACCACTTCCTGCACCCGGCCGGTACGCCGGTCAACGAACACGCCCTCGCGCCGGCCGCGGTGGCGGCACTGCACGAGTTCGCCCGCTCCTGGAAGCGGTAGGCGGAAAGGCCGGGCACCCCGCGCGCCGGACGCTCCGGTGCGCGGGGTTCCCGTTCTCGCACGGGCCTCAGGCCGGGCCGCTCGCCGCCAGCAGGTCGTGCAGCAGCGGCAGCAGTTCCTCGGGGTCGACGTCCGCGAGTTCGCCGAACGCACCGCTGGAGCGGGCCAGGGCGACCCCGGCGAAGGCGGCCACCGCCAGTTCGGCCCGCAGCTGGGGCCGGTCCACCTGCTCGGTGACGAAGCGGTCGTGCAGCGGCCGCACCATCCGCTCGTGGAGGTAGGTGCGGGCGGCCTGCTGCACCTCGGTGTTGTCACCGGGCAGCACCGCGGCCTGGAAGGAGGGGCCGGGGCCGCGTCGGGTGAGCCGCACCAGCAGGGTGCGCAGCCGTTCCTCGTCCAGCAGGTCGGCCGGTACCTCGTCGCCCAGTTCGAGCCGGACGGTGGCGAGGTAGAGCTGGGTCTTGCCGCCGAAGTACCGGGCGATCAACGCCGGGTCCACCCCGGCCCGTTCACCGATCTCCCGGGTGGTGGTGCGGTCGAAGCCGCGCTCGGCGAAGAGTTCCAGCGCCGCCCGGATCAGCAGCTCCCGGCTGCGCGCCGCGTCCCGCCGCCGGGGCGCCGCGGGCTCCGCGCAGCCGTCCTCCCCGGGGATGGACCGGTCGGCTCCGGCGGCCGCCGCGATCACCGGTCGGCCCCCGCCCGCAGCCCGGGCACCTCGCTCGCGCCGGCCACGCCGTCGGCGATGCTCTCTTCCACCATGAGCTCCTCGTCCACTCGCGCGCCCTTCCGGGCGGCGACCGCGGCACTGAGCCGCGGCAGGACGATCGTAGTCAGCCCCACCACCACCCACACCGCGCAGCCGATCAGCGCCGCGTCCCGGTAGCCGCTGTCCGAGGGCAGCAGCCGCCCCGGCTCGGTGTGCGCCTGGAGGACGGCGCCGCACAGGGCGCTGCCGGCGGAGTAGCCGATGGTGCGCAGCAGCTGGTTGAAGCTGACCGCGCTGCCGACCTCGTTCGCGGGCACCGCGGCGACGATCAGTCCGGGCATCACGGCGAAGGTGCAGCCGACGCCGAGCCCGGCGATGCCCATCACCACCAGATGCCCCCACAGGTGGTCGCGGGCGAACAGGAAGAACAGCACCGAGCCGAGCGAGACGGCGCAGCCGATCGGCAGGACCAGGGCGGAGGAGGTGCGCCGGGTGAGGACCGGGACCATCTTGCTGGACAGCAGGCTGGCCGCCGAGAAGGGCAGCAGGATCAGCCCGGCGACCACGACCGAGGCGCCGAGGCCGTAGCCGGTGCTGGTCGGGGTCTGGACGAAGCGGATCACCAGTGAGATCAGCAGGTACATCCCGACGCCCGCGACCAGGCCGGCCACGTCCGTGGTCAGCACGACGGGGTTCCTGAGGCTGCGCAGGTCGATCAGCGGGTGCGCGGTGCGCAGTTCGTGCCGGACCCAGGCGGCGAGCAGCAGCACCGAGACGGCCGCCACGGTCCACAGCCGGCCGCTGGCCCAGCCCCAGCTCCCGCCCTCGCTGAGCACCAGCAGCAGTCCGACCAGGGCCAGGCTCAGCAGCCCCGTGCCGGGCACGTCCAGCGGCCGCCGCTCGCGGTTCTCGGCCTCGGGCAGTACCAGGGCGGCCAGCACCAGCGCCAGGCCGCTGATCACGGCGCCGAACCAGAAGCCCGCGTGGATGCCGAAGGACTGGGCGATCAGGCCGGTGATCGGGTAGCCCAGGCCGACGCCGGCCACGGTGGTGATGGAGAGCAGTGCGACCGCGGAGCGGGAGGCCGCGGCGGGCAGCGCGTCCCGCGTGGTGGCGATGGCCAGCGGGGTCAGACCCACCCCGACGCCCTGCAGCGCCCGGCCGGCGATCAGCCACCAGAAGCCGAGCGGCAGCGCGGCCAGCACGCTGCCGAGCACCACCACGGCGGCGGCCGCCAGGGTGACCGTACGGCGGTCCGGCCCGTCGCCGAGCCGGCCGAGCACCGGGGTGGCGACCGCCCCGACCAGCATCGTGATGGTCAACGACCACTGGGCCTCGGCGAGCGAGACGTGGTCGACGGTGGCGATGGTCGGGATCATCGGCGCGCCGAGGCTGCTGATCACCGCCACCACGGCGCTGAGGAAGATCAGGACGGGCACCAGGGCCCGCTCACGTCGCGTCGACAGGCCCGTTCGGGTCTCCATGGACGCGCCCCCTTTTGTCACAGTTCGAGTGTCTGAACCCGGGGAGCGGGAACCCGACCCCGGCCATCCCGGGGTGCAGGTGACCGAGGGATGTCATCAATCGATGTCATCGGATGATGTCTTCAGATGATGACATGCCGGGGAGCGCCGGCAGAAGCCGGGTCGACCATGGAATTTTTCGAGGCGCGGCCGGGTTGAACGCCGCCCGGCGCCGCCGGCGTCAGCCATGCCGGCCGCGTCAGCGCCGCCCGAAGAGCCGCCCGAGCCAGCCCCCGGAGGCCCGCTCCTTCGGCGGGCAGGAGCACCGCTGGGACTGAAGGATCCCGGCCAGCACCTGTTCGACGTGCATCCCGCACCCGGCGTAGGTCGGCTTCCCGCAGGTGCGGCAGGCGACTCGGCGGCACATACCGCGCTCCCTTCTCAAGCCCCCCGGTGAATGGACTGACCCGCCCAAATATACCCCTCCCCGTATTCGAACTGCGGTGATCGAGCCCGCCGCACGACCACGGATGAGTGGCGGCGGTCCGGCGGAGGCGGTGCGGGCCGGTGGCTCGGCGGGGCGGGGCGGCCCAGACCGCCGCCGGGTCGCGCGGCAGCGCGGTCGGCTGCAGGCCGCGCATGGTCACGGCCGGCCCCGGGGCTGGTGCCGTCCCGGGGCCCGCCCGTGGGGCGGTCAGACGGTGGCGCTGATGGCGGCGACGATGTCGTCGTTGCCGAGGGCCTTGCCGCCGATGCCCCAGGCGCCGTCCTGGGCGTTCAGGATGTTGACCCAGGTGTCGTCGGCGCGATGCCCTTCGACGGTCAGGCGTCCGACGATGTCGGTGGCGGACCGGATGAACGCGGCCCGGGCCTCGGCGGTGGCCAGGCCGATGTCGGGCAGCTTCAGCTCGACCATGACGACGGGGCGGTTCACGCCTCCGGCGTAGACGTGCTCCGGGTCGAGGAGGTGGACGGTGCCGCCGACCATCGCCGTGAAGCCGGGGTTCCCGGCGAGGCCGCTGGCCTCGGTCAGGGCGGCGGTCAACCGCGGCAGGATCTCGCGCTCGCCGGCGGGGGTGAGAACTCCGCGCGGCGCGGTGACGGTGATGGGCATGGGCCCTCCCTGGAAGGTGGCTAGTACGGACGTCCTAGCTAATCCAGCCTGGGCTAGGATGGGCGTACTAGTCAAGGAGGTCGCCGGTGCGGATCGGGCGGCCGCCGGACTCACGATCGGAGGCGACCTTGGCCGGAGAGACCCGCGAGCGCATGATCGAGGCGACCGTCACGGCGCTCCAGCACCGTGGCGTGGCCGGCATGTCGTTCACCGACATCCTCGCCGGCAGCGGAGCCGCGCGCGGTGCGATCTACCACCACTTCCCGGGCGGGAAGGCGCAACTCGTCGCCGAGGCGGCGGAACGCAACGGCTGCGAGGTCCGCGCCCGGCTCGCCGCGCTCCCGGCGGACAGCCCGCAGGGCGTCGTCGCGGCCTTCCTGGAGCTGGTCCGGCCCGTGCTCGCGGCCTCCGCGGCGGGCGGCGGGTGCGCGGTCGCGGCGCTGACGGTCGGAGTCGGGTCGGGAGGCGATGACATGACGCTCCGCCAGATCGCGTCGACCGCGTTCACGGCCTGGGGCGACCAGCTCGCGGAACGGCTGACCGCCGCGGGTCTCGGCCCCGACGCCGCCCGCGACCTCGCCACGACCCTGATCGCGCTGCTGCAGGGCGCCCATGTGCTGTGCCGGGCCGCCGGCGATCTCGAACCCTTCGAGCCGGTGGCGCGCACGGCCATGACCCTCGTCGCACACCCCGGTTGACCGGGGTCGTCACCAGCCACTGGGAACCGCTCGCCCCCACCCCCGTGCGGGGCGAGCGGAGATCATGATGGGCGTCGCAACTCCCCTCAGAGGCCCAGGAGTTCGGCGAAGGTGCCGCCGAGGACACGGTCCCGCAGTTCACCGGGCGAGGTGACGCGCTCGACCAGGGCGCGGGTCAGGACCGGGTCGCCGTAGGGGGCGTCCGAGCCGAAGACCGTCCGGTCGGGCACCTCCCGGAGGGCCAGGCGGAGTGCGAACACCACGTTCGTCGTGGACAGTTCCAGGTAGAGGTTCGGGGTCTCCCGAGCCAGCTCGATGGCCGTCAGCCAGTTGAGGCCGCCCAGCTGGCTGATCACCACCGGCACGCTCGGGTGGCTGCGGGCCAGGTCGGCCAGCGTCGCCAGGTCCCCGGCGGTGGTCGGCGCGAACCCGTGCACCACGACCGGCAGTCCGCCGTGGTCCGCGGCGGCCCGCAGCACCGGCTCGATCAGGCCCGCACCGTCCGGCGGCGGCGTCAGCTCGCCGATGCCCCGGAAGCCCCGGGCGACCACGTCCCGCTCCACCTCGGCGGCGATCTGCTCGGCCGGCACGTCCAGCCGCACCTTGCCGAAGCCGATGAACCGGTCCGGGTGAGCCGCGCAGGCGGCCGCCAGCTCCCGCACCGCCGCCTCGTGCGCCGCGGCGCCGGCGGCCTGTCCGCTGACCGTCGCGTGCAGCACGCTCATCTCCCGCTTGAACGAGGCCAGATCCACGGCCCGCTCCGGGTGCGGCCGGGTGCCGAAGAGCACCGCGCGGTCGACCCCGGCCTCGTCGAGCAGCGCGAGGTGGCTGTCCAGCGGGTCGTGAACGTGGCTGTGGGCGTCGATGATCAACGGTTTCTCCTGGTCAGGTGCCATCCCTCGGGGCGACCCCGGGCCGCCGTGCCCTAGTCTGCAACCTTGACACCGTGACAAGGTCAAACCGAACGGGGAGCGAACGACCATGCGGATCGGGCAACTGTCCAAGCGCACCGGTACCAGCGAACGCCTGATCCGGTACTACGAATCGGCCGGACTGCTCAGCTCGACCCGACTGCCCAACGGCTACCGCGACTACGAACCCTCCGCCGAGCAGACCGTCCGCCAGATCCGCGCCCTGCTGGCCGCGGGCCTGCCCACCCGGCTGATCGGCCAGGTCCTGCCCTGCGGCCAGCCGGACGGCCCGCTCATCGCCTGCCCGGGGGTGCTCACCAAGCTGCGCGCCCAGCTCGCCGAACTCGACCGGCGTGCCGAGGAGTTGGACCAGGCCCGGAACGCCCTGCGGCGGGCCATCACGGCCACCGAGGAGGCGGGCCTGCCCGCGCTGTAGGGCTTCACCTCGGCAGCCGGGCTCCGGAGCCCGCCGGGCCCCGGAGCCGGTGGAAGCCGCCTGCGTTCCAGCCGCCGGACTGCGCCACACAGGGTGCCGATCGGCCAACCTCGACCGCGAGGTAGCGTTGAGTAGAGATGGCATGTACGCTGCGTGTCGCTGGTTGAACACCCAGCGGGCCTGGCCGTTACTCCGTGGGGGGAGTCACGCCCAGGCCCGGTCGCCGGCCGGGGCCCGGTCGCACTCGTGGGGGAGTCGCGGTCGGGCCCGTCGCCGGTTGCAAGTCGTATGCCCGCTCGATTGCCCCGCCAGACATGACGATTGTCCAGCAGGAAGGCGATTCCAGGCGCGTTCGTCCAGAACGACAGGTGGCGAGGCCTGACTTGGGCGTGGAGGCCGCCATCCACAGCAGGGCGACGGCCTCCAGCCGTTACTCGGATGCCCGCCCGATCACGGACCGGGCGGGCAGCGGTCGGACCAGGCGGCCGTCGTATGGACGGAGCTGTGGCGATCCTCGTCCGACTGCCCTCATGCCGCGAGGTCAGTTACAGATGCCGTAGATGGTTGTGCCGGCGGTCCAGTCGCGGACCTGGACGCAGATGTAGTGGCCCGGGCCGTCGTAGTGCCAGCCGGAGCCGGCGCCCCAGGTGTCCGAGATCACGGCGCCGTTGTCCGTCATGACGAACTCGCAGGTGCCGCCGACCCGGGTCGGATTGAGCTCCTGCTGGTCGTGCCAGCCGCCGTTGACGTACTGCAGCTGGATCTCCTGGTCGGCGGTGCAGTTGGGCGTGTAGAGCCAGTGGTCGCCCTCGTTGGCGGCGAAGGCGGGCGTGGACGCGGACAGGGCGATCGCGGCACCGACGCCGAGGACGGCTACGGCGGATCGCAGGGTACGGCGCGACAGCATGGAACGTATCCCTTCCGAAGGCGGAGCGGCCCGGCGGACTGCTCCGCGGGGCCGCTGGCCCGGACAGCCGGGCAGCGCCACGCTGTCAGCGTCCGGGCCGGGGCGGCAATGCGCTCACCGGATCCCGGACACTCTCGGACACTCTCGGACGGGCCCGGTCCGCAGGCGCTCAGAACCGCAGGTCCATCCGCTGCTCGACCGTGTCGAGCCCGAACTTGTGGGCGGGGCGGGAGACGGTGAGCTCGAAGCCGGCCTTCGCGTACAGGTGGTGGGCGGCGTCGAGGCCGGTGATCGTCCAGAGCAGCACGCCTTCGTACGAGCGGGTGCGGGCCTCCTCCAGGGCGGTCTCCAGCAGCCGCCGGCCCAGGCCCCGGCCCCGGGCGACCGGATCGAGGACCACCCATCGCAACTGGCCCCAGCCCGGGCGCTCCTCGGCCCGGACGAGCCCGGTGGCGCCGACCACCCGGCCGTCGAGTTCGGCGACCCACAGCCGCCCGGGTGCCGCGCTGCCCTCGGCGGCGCGGGCCAGGACCAACTCGGCCATGCCGGCGGCGACGTAGGCCTCCATGGTCGCGTCCATGCCGTACTCGCGGGTGTACAGGATGCCGTGCAGGGCGGCGACCGCGCCGAGGTCCCCGGGCCGGTCGGCTTCGCGGATGGTCACGGTTCCGGGTGCGGTGGTGGCCATGGCGGCGTCCCCTTCTGCTACTGAAACACTCGTTTCAGTGGAACGATAGAGCACGTGTCCACCCCAGCCAACGCACCCTCACGTCCGTCGCCGCGCCGTCCGTCGCCGCGCCGCGAGGACCTCCTCGCCGCGACCGTCCGCTACGTCGCCGAACACAACGTCTCCGACCTCTCGCTCCGTCCGCTGGCGGCCGAGATCGGCTCCAGCCCGCGGGTGTTGCTCTACCTGTTCGGATCGAAGGAGGGGCTGGTCCGGGAGGTGCTGGCGGTCGGCCGGACCGAGCAACTGGCGCTGCTGGAACGGTCCGCGGCCCAGGGCGGCAGCGCCCGTGAGACCCTCGAACTGCTCTGGGAATGGCTGACGGACCCCGAACACCGGGGCGCGCTGCGACTGTTCTTCGAAGGGTACGTCCGCGCCTTCGGCCGTAGTGAACCCTGGCTGGACTTCGGCACCGCCTCGCTGGAGGAGTGGCTGCCGCCGCTGGGCCGGGTGCTGGAGGGCACCGGGGCGAACGCCACCGTGGTGCTCGCCGTCCTCCGCGGCCTGCTGTTGGACCTCCTCGCCGGCGAGGGCGGCGCCCACGCCGAGCGCGTCCACACGGCTTGGCGCGACTTCCTCGACGTCACCCTCGGCTGAGGCCGGGACCCGACGCGCGGACCGTTCGATCCGCAGGCCTGGGCTCAAGGGCAACCACACTGCGGCTTCTGCGTGCCGCTTCTTCCGCGTTCACAAGGCCCCGCGCATCCTTGAGCCGGATGCGCGGGGCCGGAGGGCGGATCAGAGGCGGGCCCAGAGGCCGTTGCCGGGGAGCATCTGGGTGCCGCCGCTGACGTGGCCGGCGCCGTCGCCGGGGCAGAACTTGAGGTTGTTGTTGGCGTCGATGCCGGCGACGGCGGTCTTGCCGGTGCCGAGGAAGTCGCCGGCGGCGATGGCCTTGAAGTTGGCCCACAGGCCGGTGGTTCCGAGCATCGGGGTGCCGGGGCCGCGCATCGTGGAGTACGTCGACGGGATCACCCGGCAGGGCGGTCGGGTCCGCACCGCGCCGACGCTGCCCACCCGAATGATCATCACCGATCGGACCACCGCCGTCATCCCGGTCCGCACCGACGACACCGGCGTCGGCGCCGTGGTGCTCGCCGGCGAGGGCCTGACCGCCCTGTGCGCCCTGTTCGAGAGCGTATGGGGCAGCGCCACCCCGCTGGGCGGGGGGCCCCGAAGCGCACCGGCGGGCTCAGCGCCCAGGAGGCCGGGGCCATCCGGCTGCTCGCGGACGGACTGACGGACGAGGCGGTGGCCAAGCGGCTCGGGGTCTCGCACCGCACCGCGCGGCGGCTCGCCACCGAGTTGATGGAGCGCCTCGGCGCCCGCAGCCGGTTCGAGGCGGGCGTGCGCGCCGTCTCCAGCAGGGGTGGCTGCCCCATAGCGGATGAGTGGCCCGCCGGTGCCGGCTGACCGGCTCGACGCCGCCCGGCGCTTCGGGCCACGAGCCGTGCCCGGTGCTGTGGCTCAGCCTGGCCGAGCCGGCTGACGTCGCGGCAGCAGCCCTCCGGACGTCGGGCCGTCCCCCGTAGCGCGCTCGTCATCGAAGTGCTGTTGTGTTGAGTCTTGTCGGGTTCTGTTAGGTGCAATATCGTATGGCACCGCGGCCTCGTCGACGGCTGCTCACCGGTGCGGTCGTCCACGCCCCCCACTCGCAGGCCGAACGACGTCGCCGCGTTCGCACGCCCCGGTACAGATCGTCAGCACCGGTCCCCATCCACCCGCGCCGCGGCTGGTGCCCTTCGGCAGCCCGGGCCCGGCGCAACTCACCCACCCGGGAAGCCCCCACATGCGCAGAACGCCACACCGGCTCGTCGGCATACTCGCCGTCACCGTCCTCGCGGCCTCCGGCCTCAGCGCCGCTGCACTCGGCACCGCGACTCCGGCCGCCGCCCTCGGCAACGGCAACGCCCTGACCCCGCCCATGGGTTGGAACTCGTGGAACAGCATCGGTGCCTACGTCACCGAGAGCCAGGTCAAGCAGACCATCGACTTCATGTCGGCCAACGGCCTGGTACAGGCGGGATACGACACCGTCACCGTCGACGACGGCTGGTCGATGCGCCACCGCGACGGCCAGAACACGGACTTCGCCAAGACCGCCGACGGCGCCATGCAGCTCTACGACGCCAACGGAAGTCCGGTCAGCGGCACCGACGGCGGCGGGAACGACCCCACCAGCGGCCACCTCCTCCCCGAGCCCGACCAGTTCCCCGCGCAGAGCGTCGACGGCAGGACCGTCAACGGCATCCAGTACCTGGCCTGGTACGCCCACAGCAAGGGCATGAAGTTCGGCCTCTACGCCACCGACACCTACACCACCTGCCAGGGCCACCCCGGGAGCCTCGGCCACGAGACCACCGACGCCGCCGACTTCGTCTCCTGGGGCGTCGACTTCGTCAAGTACGACGACTGCCCGTACGGTCCCACCATCTACGGCCCCGACGGCTACGCCTACTACCCGCAGGGCGAGGGCAAGGAGCTCACCCGGTCCATCTACGCCCGGACCCAGACCTTCCAGCGCGCCCTGGACGCGGCGACCGCCGCCGCGGGCAAGCCCAAGATCACGCTGAGCCTGTCCGCGCAGCCCGCGCACACCGGCATCCCCTTCCTGCTGAGCGCCGACGACCCGGCCCGGACCGATCCGCTGATCACCGCCGCCGGCACCCCGCCGCACCAGGCGCCCGGCTACTCGCCCACCGGAATCTGGTGCGGCCAGGTCGCCAACATGTGCCGGATCGGCGGCGACCGCGACAGCGAACTGGACGGCGTGCTCTACAACGGCCAGCTGCAGACCGCGCTGAGGTACCCGGGCAACGTCCACCCCGGCAGCTGGAACGACCTGGACATGATGTTCGCCGGCTGGCAGGACACCTACGGCGTCTGGGGCGTCACCGACACCTCCCAGGGCCACAAGCCCTTCACCGACGACGAGTCGCGCACCGAACTGTCCGTGCTCTCGATGATGGCGGCCCCGCTCGTCTCCGGCGCCGACCTGCGCACCGCCGCCGACTCGCAGCACACCGCGAACGGCTACACCTGGTCCACCGGCATCAGCTCCTCCGCACTCGCGCTGCTCAAGAACCGCGACATGATCGCCATCGACCAGGACAGCCTCGCCAAGCCCGCCACCCTGGTCGGCAACCCGCCCTCCTCCCCGGTCGCCCCGGTGATCCTCAAGCGCCAACTCGCCAACGGGGACCTGGCCGTGGCGCTGGTCAACCAGGACCCGAACAACTGGGCCATGATCAGTGCCGGCTTCGCGGACCTCGGCCTGACCGGCTCGGGCTACGCCTACCGGGAACTGTGGACGGGTGCCACCGGCACCGCGACCGGCTCCATCGGCGGCAACTGGATCCCCGCGCACGGCGTCGCGCTCTACCGCATCGCCGGGGCGGGCACCGGCACGGGCGGTGGCACCGGGGGCGGCCAGCCGGCCGTCGTCGGCGACGGCAAGTACCACGCGCTCAGCGCCGGTGGCACCGGGGGCCAGGCGCTCGAGGTCCAGGGCGGCTGCTCCGCACCCGTCGGCGGCAACTCCGACATCGGCGCCTACCAGAGCGGCAACGCCGCCCAGCAGTGGACGTTCACGCGCAACGCGGACGGCACCGTGACGATCAGTGACAACTGTGCCACCGCGACCCAGACGCACACCGTGCTCGCCGGCGGCAACGGCGTCGGCAGCGCCTACCTGCTCAACGCCTCGCCCGGTAACCCCTGGCAGGAGTGGAAGGTCACCCAGAACAGCAGCGGCGCGCTCACCGTCACCAACGTCGGCAACGGTCTGACGCTGGACGTCGCCGGAACCGCGGCCGGCTCCACGGGCATGACGAATCCGGCCAACCCGGCTGCCGCAGGGCAGAGTTGGACCGTCCTGTCCTGACCGTCCCGTCCTGACCGTCCCGTCCTGACCGTCCTGTCCTGACCGGCCTGACAGAAGGATCGGCGTGCGGCGTCAGGGTGTCTGCCCTGACGCCGCACGCCCGACCAGGAGGCTGGCGGTCAGCTCTGGGTGAAGCCCGTGAAGTCGGCCTCGCCGCTGGTGCCCGCGCTGTGCGAGGTGGTGAACAGCCCGACGTCCTGGCGTGCGGCCGCTCCCGGCACGGTGGCCTCTCCGACCTTGGTCCAGGTGGTCCCGTCGGTGGAGTAGTAGCCGGTGTACGTCGATCCGTCGCGCACCAGCTTCAGCCAGCTCGGATAGGCCGCCGAGCCCGAACCCTGGTTCGCCGGAGCGCTGTTGGAGTCCAGTTGACCGTTGCCGTCGCTGTCCCACTGCAGCACGTAGCCCTTGCCGGGGGCCTCGGCCAGGACGAGGTACCCGGCCGAACGGCCCGGCTGGGTGATGTCGTTGCGGACCATGATCCCGGCCTTGGCCCAGTCGCTGGTCGGTGCCTGCGCGGTGAGCTTCACGACCGTGGTGGAGCCGTCGTGTTCGGCGCCCGGCCGGTAGACGGCGCTGTACTCGTCGACGTCGTAGTAGAGGTCGGCGCCCGCGCCGTCGATGGCGAACGTACCGTCCTGCGCGCCGAACACGGCGGTGGTGTCGGTGAAGGTCCGGAACGGGGCCTGCACGGGTGCGGCCAGGACGACCGGCGCCGGCGCGGTGACGCGCTGCGGGCCACCCGGCCCGTGCGCGGTGGCGGTGCCGGTGAGGGTGGCCCTGGTGATCGGCGTCGGCAGGTGCGCCGGGGCGGTCACGCGGAACATGGCCTGGGCCGCGCCGCCGGGCGGCACGTGCCCGAACCGGGTCTCCGACAGCGGTGCCACCGCCCAGCCGGCCGGTACGTCCAGTCCGAGCAGCACGTCGTTCGCGGACTGCGCGCCGTTGTCGGTGAAGGTCGTGGTGACGGTGGCCGCGCCGCCCGGGGTGAGGTCGGGCACCTTGGTGTCGAGGACGAGGTCCGGGTGCTGTCCGCCCGGGTGGTCGGTCGGGGTGACCTTGTACATCACGACGCCGTGGCCGGGCACGGTGGCGCTGACCGCGCCGGCGCTCTCGCCGGTGGTGTGCGCCCACAGGTCCCGCAGGAGGTACCCCTTGGCCGCCGGCAGGCCGACCGCGGCCGCCGTGGTCGAGATCACCGCGGGCTGCGGGTTCTCGTTGAACAGGGTGACCGCCACCCCGCCGTCGGCGAGCGGCTTGGCCAGGACGTCCAGACCGGCGGCCATGCTCACCGGCCGCCCCTGCTTGCCGAGCCGGTCCTGGTCGACGGATATGACCTCGGTGTTGCCGTAGACGGCGAGGGTGTCGGCGCTCGCCTTGCGCAGGTCGGTGCCGGCGATCAGCGGGGCCGCCATCTCGGCCCAGAGCGAGAAGTGGGCGCGGTCCTCGGTCGCCGTCATGCCGTTGCCGACCTCCAGCATGTCCGGGTCGTTCCAGCCGCCCGGTCCCGCGGCGTCGGCGAGCTTGGCGTTGGCGTGGAAGATGTCCAGCATCCGGCCGAACGAGGCGTCGATGTCCCCGGTGGTGCGCCAGAGTTGGCCGACGGTGGCGCCCCAGGTCCACACGCTGTCCAGACCCCAGTTGCAGAGGCTGTAGACGATCGGGCGGCCGGTCTTCGCCAGCGCGTCGCCCATCGCGCGGTAGCGCTGCAGCGAGGGTAGGCCCTGGTTGTAGCAGTTGTCGTACTTGAGGTAGTCGACGCCCCAGGAGGCGAAGGAATCCGCGTCCTGCTGCTCGTGGCCGAGGCTGCCGGGGAAGCCGGCACAGGTCATCGTGCCGGCGCTCTCGTAGATGCCGAGCTTGAGGCCCTTGGCGTGGACGTAGGCGGCCACACCGGTGATCCCGTGCGGGAACTTGACCGGGTCGGGGACGAGCCTGCCGGCGGCGTCGCGGGTCTTGGCCATCCAGCAGTCGTCGATGTTGACGTACTGGTAGCCGGCGGCCCGCAGGCCGGTCGAGACCAGTCTGTCGGCGGTCTGCTCGACCAGCTGCTCGTCGACGTCGCAGCCGAAGGCGTTCCAGTCGTTCCAGCCCATCGGCGGGGTGGGGACCAGCGTGGCGCCGGCCGACTCGGCGGCCACGGCCGGGGTGCTGGTGAGGGGAACGGCGGCGAGCGGCGCCGCCGCCAGCGAGGCCGCGAGTAACGCGGCCCACGTCTTGCGCATCGTGTCTCCTGTGGTCCGGGGGGTGGTGCGGACGGTGGTGCAGGAACTGGCACCCTGCGCAGGGCGGGGGAAAGCGAACCAAATCCAACAGAGATAGTCAATAGTCAACGCAATCAGACGGATATCAACGCACCTGGGAGGGGTCGGACGTCCGGTCGGACGTCGAACCGTGCGTCGAACCGAGCGCCCGTCAGGGCGTCGAGCGCGGGCGGACCCGCCCATGCCGACGGAGCCCACGGCGTCGGCGGTCAGCACGACGCGGTGGGCTCCGTCGGTGTGGTGCGGTGTGGCGGGCGGGTCGCGGGTCAGCCGAGCGCCGCCTCCCGGAGCCGGGAGGCGGCCTGCTCCGGGCTCACGTCGGTGACGAAGGCGTCCATCCCCGATTCCACCCCGGCCAGGTACTTGAGCTTGCCCGGCGCCCGACGGACGGTGAACAGCTCGAGGTGGAGGGCGAGTTGCCCGCCACCGGTGCGGGGAGCCTGGTGCCAGGCCGAGATGTACGGGGTCCGGTTGGGCGCCGCACCGGGCGCGGCGGGGAACAGCGCGTCGAAGCGGCGCAGCAGGTCCAGGTAGAGGCCGGGGAACTCGGCGCGCTCGGGCTCGGTCAGCGCGGTGAGGTCGGCGACCCGGCGCTTGGGGTAGAGGTGGACCTCGTACGGCCAGCGCGCGGCGAACGGCACGAAGGCGACCCAGTGTTCGCCCCGCAGGACCAGCCGTTCCGGGCTGTCCTGCTCGGCGGAGAGCAGGTCCTCGAACAGGTTCCGGCCGGTGCGGGCCCGGTGCGCCTCGGCCCGGGCGATCATCCGGGTGGTGCGGGAGGGGACGAAGGGGAAGGCGTAGATCTGACCGTGCGGGTGGGCGAGCGTGACGCCGATCTCCTCGCCGCGGTTCTCGAAGCAGTACACCTGGCGCACGCCGGGCAGGGCGGACAGTTCCGCCGTGCGGTCGGTCCAGGCGTCCAGCACCAGGCGCGCCTTGGCCTCGTCCAGGTCCGCGAAGGAGGCGTCGTGGTCGGAGGTGAAGCAGACCACCTCGCAGCGGCCGTTGCCGGGCCGGAGGGTGTGCAGGGGCGCGTCCCGGGCCGCGACGTGCTCGGCCGACCCCGGGGCGAGCGAGGGGAAGCGGTTCTCGAACACCGCCACCTCGTAGTCGGCCGCCGGGATCTCGCTGAGCCGCCCGTCCCGGGACGGGCACAGCGGGCACTCGCCGGCCGGCGGGTGGTAGGTGCGCTGCTGGCGGTGGGCGGCCACGGTGACCCACTCACCGAGCACCGGGTCGAGCCGGATCTCGGAGAGGCTCGCCGCGGGCTCCAGGGGGCGTTCGTCCCGGACGTCGCGAACGGCTCCCGGCGCCTGGTCGAAGTAGACCAGTTCGCGGCCGTCGGCCAACCTGGTGGCGGTTCTGTGCACCGCTGTGCTCCTTACGCGTTGGACGTCGCCCCGGCGGTTTTCAAGCTTCAACAGATTCAAACAAACACGATCGCTTGTCAACAAGCGCCGCCCCTCGACGGCCGTGTTCCCGGACGGCTCATCCGGCCCGCCGGAACATGCCCATCCGTGTTCACCGCAGATGTTGACCCTGAAGGCCAGGCGTGTTTGATTGTGTCGGAATTCGCTCCCGCTTGCTTGGACATCACCGCCGGCGGGAACCCACCCCGCGCATCGAGGCATGGAGCTGACGAGATGATCGACGAGGCCGCCACCGACTTCGAGGCCGTCCACGCGGCACGGCCGGACGGCACCTGGGCCGCCCCCGGCCGGGTGAACCTGATCGGCGAACACACCGACTACAACGACGGCTTCGTCCTGCCGATCGCCCTTCCGCACACCACCCGGGTCAGCGCCCGCCGCCGGACGGACGGACGGCTGCGGCTGTACAGCGCCCAGGGCGACGGCACGATCACCGACCTGGCGCTGGAGGCACTGGCGCCCGGCGCCGTAGCGAGCTGGGCGAGCTACCCGGCCGGGGTCTTCTGGGCGCTCGCCGAGGCGGGCCACCCCGTCGGCGGGGCCGACCTGTTCGTCGACAGCGACGTGCCGACCGGGGCCGGGCTCTCCTCCTCGGCCGCCCTGGAGTGCGCGACGGCCGCGGCCCTGAACGACCTGTACGAACTGGGCCTGACCGCGTCGGAACTCGCCCTGATCGCCCAGCGGGCGGAGAACGCCTTCGTCGGTGTGCCCTGCGGGGTGATGGACCAGATGGCCTCCGCCTGCTGCACGGACGGCACCGCGCTGTTCCTCGACACCCGGACGCTGGAGCAGCGGCACGTCCCGCTCGACCTGACGGCGGCGGGGCTGCGGCTGCTGGTGATCGACACCCGGGTCAAGCACGACCTCGGCGACGGCGCGTACGCGGCCCTGCGGGCCGGCTGCGAGCGTGCCGCGGGCCTGCTCGGGCTGCCCGCGCTGCGCGACCTTCCGAGCGCCGACCTGGCCCCGGCCCTGGACCGGCTGCCCGGTGAACTCCGGCCGCTGGTACGGCACGTGGTGACCGAGAACGGGCGCGTGCTGGAGACGATCGACCATCTGGGCCGCGGTGAGCTGACGGCGCTCGGGCCCGTCCTGACGGCGGGACACGCCTCGCTGCGCGACGACTTCCGGGTCTCCTGCCCGGAGACGGACCTCGCGGTGGAGGCCGCCGTCGCCGCCGGGGCGTTGGGCGCCCGGATGACCGGGGGCGGCTTCGGCGGGTCCGTCGTCGCGCTGGTCGGGGCCGCGGACCTGGCGGCCGTCTCCGAGGCGGTGCGGTCGGCCTTCCGCTCGGCGGGCTTCGCCGCACCCGTCACCTTCACCGCGGTGCCCTCGGCGGGAGCCCGTCGGGTGGCCTGACCCGGCCGCCCGCTCAACCGGCCGCCCGCTCGGCCACCCGCTCAACCGGCCGCCTGCTCGACCGCCCGCTCAACCGGCCGCCCGCTCGGCCACCCGCTCAACCGGCCGCCTGCTCGACCGCCCGCTCAGCCGCCCGCCGGGACGACGATCAGCTCGCCGACCGCCTCGGCGACCACCTCGCGGGCGGTCGCCGGGAGGGCGTCGTCGGTGACGAAGCAGTCGACCTCCGCCAGGGTCGCGAAGCTGCTCAGCCCGACCACGCCCCACTTGGTGTGGTCCGCGACCACGACCGTGCGGCGTGCCGAGGCGATCAGGGCCCGATTGGTCTGCGCCTCGGCCAGGTTGGGCGTGGTCAGGCCGGCATGCTCGCTCACCCCGTGCACGCCGAGGATCAGCAGGTCCACGTGCAGCGAGCGGATCGTCTGGTCGGCCAGCGCCCCCACCAGGGCCGCCGAGCGGGTGGGCGATCCACCGGTCAGCAGCAGCGACGGGACGGTTTCCCTCCCGTCGCCTCCCGCTGCCCAGAGCAGGTCCGCGATCCGCAGCGAGTTGGTCACCACCGTCAGCTCCGGGACCTCGAGCAGCCGGGAGGCGACCGCGTAGGTCGTGGTCCCGGCCGACAGGGCCACCACGCTGCCCGGCTCCACCAGCTGGACCGCGGCGTCCGCGAGCGCGGCCTTGGTGCCCTCCTCCAGCCCGGACTTGGCGTCGAAGCCGGGTTCGAAGGTGCTCGCCGTCCCGCTCGCCACCGCGCCGCCGTGGACCTTCTCCGCGGCGCCCTGACGGACCAGCGCGTCGAGGTCCCGGCGGATGGTCATGTCGGACACGCCGAACTGCTCGACCAGTTCGGCGACCCGGACCGCGCCGGCCCGGCGGATCGCCTCCAGGATCAGTGCCTGGCGCTGGGCGGCGAGCAACGTCTGGTCAGCCACGGAGGACCTTTCGATCGAACGAGCACGTGCGGCTTGGGCGTTCTCGTCGGCGACCGGGAACGCGGCCGGGTCCTGCGGGAGCCATTATCCCAGCACCGCCGGTGGGCTGTCCCCCCGGTACCCGTCTGTGCGGCGAACCGCCGGTGCCGCGTTCGGTCGCGGCACCGGCGGGTTCGGGTGGATCGGCGTCCCGGCCGGCGAGGGCGGGCCGAGGGCTTCTCAGGCCGGCAGGCCGACCGCCCGGTCGCGGTTGCGGCGCTGCTGGATGACCACGGCGGCGACCAGCAGGGCGCCCTGGGCGACGTTCTGCCAGAAGGAGTTGATGCCCTGGACGGTGAGGCCGTTCTGCAGGGCACCGAGCAGCGCGACGGCGAGCAGGGTGCCGCCGATGCCGCCCTTGCCGCCCTTGAGGGCGCAGCCGCCGAGGGCGGCCGCGGTGATCGACTGGAGTTCCAGGCCCTCGCTGCCGGAGACCGGTTGGCCGCTGCCGGTACGGGCGGTGAGGAGGACGCCGGCGAGGGCGGCGACGGTGCCGGAGAGGGCGTAGGCGGCGATCAGGTACTTGTTGAGGTTGATGCCGGCCAGGCGGGCGGCGGTGTCGTTGCCGCCGATGGCGTAGACGTTGCGGCCGATGTCGGTGTACGTGAGCAGGGCGTGCACGGCGGCGGCGGTGAGGACCAGCAGCCAGACCATGGTGGGCAGGCCGGCGATCTTGCCCCGGCTGAGGAAGACGAAGACCGGGTCGTTGAGTACGTAGCCCTGGGCGCGGCCGTCCGAGACGAGCTGGGCGACGCCCTTGTAGGCGGCCAGTCCGGCGAGGGTGGCGATGGTCGGGTTGACCCGGCCGTAGACGATGACGACGCCGTTGAACAGGCCGATGCCGGCGCCGATGGCGAGGGCGGCGCCGATGCCGAGGTAGGGGTTGGCGCCGGTGGAGGTGAAGACCATCGCGCTGGTGACGGAGGCCAGACCGGCCTGGGAGCCGACCGAGATGTCCAGGCCGCCGCAGATGATGACGACGGTCTGGACGACGGCCAGCAGTCCGGAGATGGTGGCGGCCTCGGCGATGACCTGGATGTTGTCCCAGCCGACGAAGTTCGGGTTGAGCCAGCCGAACAGGGCGACGACGGCGACGAGGGCGCCGATCAGGCTGAGGTTCTGGCCACCGACCGCGGCGAGCAGGGCGTACGGGCCACCGGACCGGGCGGGCACGGCTCCGGCGTCCGGCGCCGGGGCGGTCGGGGGAGTGGCGGTCGTCATGCGCCCACCTCGCTGCGCTCGGCAGGGGCACATGCCCACGCGCGCCTTTCGATGATTCGCTCGCTGCGCTCGTTCAATGGGTCTCTCCGGTCTGGGCGGGGGTGGTGGTGGCCAGGTCGTCGGCCATGGCGAGGGCGAGGACGGCCTCCTCGGTGGCCTGCTCGCGGGTGAGCTCGCCGGTGGTGCGGCCGTTCTGCATCACCACGATCCGGTCGGCGAGGCCGAGCACTTCGGGCAGTTCGGAGGAGATGACCAGGACGGCGGTGCCCGCGCGGGCGAGGTCGGCGATGATCTGGTAGATCTCGGCCTTGGCGCCGATGTCGACGCCGCGGGTGGGTTCGTCGAGGATCAGCAGGTCGGGCTTGCGGGCGAGCCAGCGCGCGAGGACGACCTTCTGCTGGTTGCCGCCGGACAGGGTGCGGACCTCCGCCTCGACGGAGGGGGCGCGGACCCGCAGCCGGTCGGCGTACTCCTGGGCGAGGTCCTTCTCCTGACGGCGCCTGACGAACCGCCAGCGGCTGAGCCGGCCCAGGCTGACCAGCGAGGTGTTGTCCCGGATCGTGCGCTGCAGGAACAGCGCCTGGGTCTTGCGCTCCTCGGGGGCCAGGCCGATGCCCGCGGCGATGGCGTCGCCGGGGTTCCTCAGCCGCAGGACCTCACCGTTGAGCGTGACGGTGCCGGAGTGGACGGGGGCGTCACCGGCCAGCGCGAGGGCGAGTTCGGAGCGCCCGGCGCCGATCAGCCCGGCGAGGGCGACGACCTCCCCGGCGTGGACCCTGAGGCTGATGCCGCTGACGTCGTCGGTGCTGAGGCCCTTGACGTCCAGGACGACCCGGTCGGTGGCGACCTGCTGGCGGACGAACAGCGAGGACAGGTCGCGGCCGACCATGAGCCGTACGAGTTCGCCCTCGTCGGTGGCGGCGGCCCGGACCACGCCGGCCACCCGGCCGTCGCGCAGTACGGCGATGCGGTCGGCGAGCCGGAAGATCTCCTTCATCCGGTGGGAGACGTAGATGACGGCGATGCCCTCGTCGCGCAGGCGTCCGATCAGGGCGAACAGGGCCTCGACCTCGTGCTCGGAGAGCGAGGAGGTGGGCTCGTCGAAGGCGATCGCGCGCGGTGGGACGGCGCCGGTCAGGGCGCGCATGATCTCCACCAACTGACGCTGGGCAGCGGTCAGTTCGGAGCCGAGCAGGGCCGGGTCGAGGACCTTGTCGAAGCCGAGGCGGTGCAGGTCGGCGGTGATCCGGCGGCGCAGTTCGGCGCGGTCGAGCCGGCGCAGCCGGGTGCGGGGCAGCGAGCCGGCGTAGACGTTCTCGGCGACCGGGACGTGCGGGATGATCTCGGGTTCCTGCGGGATGATCCGGATCCCGGCGCGGCGGGCGTCCTGCGGGGAGTCCAGGTCGAGGGCCTCACCGTCCAGTAGGACGCGTCCCGCGGTGGGGCGGTGGTCGCCGGTGAGGATGCGCAGCAGGGTGGACTTGCCGGCGCCGTTCTCGCCCATCAGGGCGGTGACCTGGCCGGGTGGGAAGGCGAGGGTGACGTCGCTGAGCGCCTGGACGGTGCCGAAGCGCTTGGACACGCCCTCGGCGCTCAGGCCGGCGGCGCCGTCCGGTGGCGGGACGGGCGGGGAATCAGGTGGGGTCATCGGGGCCTCGTTGGCGGTGCGGTGCGGACGGTCTTGGGGAGCGTCGGGGTGCGGCGGGGCCTGGTCCGGCCCCCCCCCACGGACGGCTCGGCGCGACGTCGGGTGCGGCGTCAGCTGCAGGACACGCCCGCGGACTGCCAGGTCGCGGCGTCGACCATCTTGGTCGGGGCGAAGGCCTCCTTGGGGAAGTCCTTGCCGTTCTTGAGCTTGTCGTACATCGTCTGCACCGACAGGGCGCCGACGTCCTTGCCGTTGATGAACAGGGCGGCCTTCATGCCGGAGGGCTTGCCGGAGGCCCAGTCCTTGCACGCCAGGTAGGCGCCGAGGCCGACGCCGTCGATGTCGTCGGGGCTGACCCCGGCGTTCTGCAGGGCGGTGACGGCACCCTGGACGTTCTCGTCGTTGCAGCCCCACACCACCCAGTGCTTGACGCCGGCGTTGGCGGTGATGGTGGCGGCCACCTTGTCCTGCGCGCCGGTCGGCGTGTTGTCGGTGGCCACATCGAGGTTCTGCACGCCCGGCGCGGCCTGGTCGAAGGCGGCCTTCGCGGCCTTGACCCGGTCGCCGCAGACGGTCACGTCCTGCTTCCAGGCGGAGATGATCCGGGTGTCCGCGGGGTTCCAGCCGGCCTTCTTGAACTCCTCCGCGGCGCGCTGGCCGACCTGCTGGCCCATCTGCTGGCCGGAGAAGCCGATCCGGGGGACCAGGTCGCCCGCGGCGCACTGGGTCGGGGAGGGGCCGCTCGCGCAGACCTGGTCGTCGGAGGTGAGCAGGGCGGCCTTGGCGTCCCGGGCGGTCTGGACGACCTGCGGGCCGACCGCCGGGTCCGGCACCACGATGATCAGGCCGTTGCTCTTCTGGGCGATCGCGGCCTGCACCTCGCTGACCGTCTTGTTGGCGTCGTTGCCCAGGTTGACGACCTTCAGGTCGGCGCCGAGCTCGGCCGCCTTGGCCTTGGCGCCGGCGGCCTCGTCCACGAAGTACTGCTGGTCGCCCTGCTTCTGCAGGTAGGTGATCGAGACCTTGCCGGAGACCGGGGCCACCGAGGCGTCGGCGCCGGAGGAGGAGGTCTGCCCGGTGGAACAGGCCGTCAGGCCGAAGGCGGTGACCAGGCTCAGCGCGGCGAGCGGGGCCAGGCGGCCGCGGGGGGAGAGGTGCATGATGGGGCTCCTGAGGGTGGGGGCCGATCAGCCAGTAGCAACAGAATCGATCAGAAAGCATCGCAATCAAACGCGATGGAGCAAAAGAAAACGCCCCGTTCAGGCCTGAGTCAAGCTCAGCTTTGCCTCCGGGGCGGTTTCGAAACCGTCTTGTGATGCCCACCGGTCCGCGCGGGCGCGCTGCGCACTCGGTACGAGGGCCCGACGTCGTCCTGGTCAGGGCCGCCCTGGGCTCCTGCCGCGGCCGGAACGCCGCGATGCAGGGAGTGCCCCGAGTGCGTGCGGGTGCACGAGCGCGGGGCACCCCCGTCGGTCCGGTTCGAGGTTCGAGGATCAGTTCCGCTCGGCTTCGAAGGTGCGCAGCAGATCCGCCGCGACGCTCACGGCGATCGTCGCGGGTTCCTTGCCGGTGATGTCGGCCAGCCCGATCGGGGTCCTGATCCGGGCGATGGTGGCCTCGTCGTGACCTCCCTCGCCGGCCAGGCGTTTGCGGAACCGCGCCCACTTGCTCGCCGACCCGATCAGCCCGATGGAGCCGAGATGGGTGGTGCGCAAGGCGGCGTCGCATAGGGCGGCGTCCTCGGCGTGATCATGGGTCATGATCAGGATGTGGGTGCCGCGCGGCAGTTCCTCCAGGATCTCCTCAGGCAGCAGCGGCGTGTGATGCACGTGCACCTGCGCCACCGCGTCCGCCAGCACGGAGAGCCGTTCGTCGGTGAGGACGTCGGGGCGGGTGTCGATCAGGTGCAGGTCGAGGTCCTGTCGTGCCAGGATGCGCGCCAGTTCCAGCCCGACGTGCCCGACGCCGAAGACCGCCACCGCCGGTACCACCGGCAGCGGTTCGAGCAGTACCGCGACCGTACCGCCGCAGCACTGCACGCCGTGGCGGTTGGTCACCTTGTCGTTCAGGGCGAAATCCATCAGCTCCGGCTCCGGCTTGGACGTGGCGATCATCTCCCGGGCCCGATCGATCGAGACGGCCTCGACGTTGCCGCCGCCGATCGAGCCCCACGTCCCGGTCTGCCCGACCACGAGCTTCGCGCCGGCGTCCCGCGGGGCGTGGCCGCGCACGGTCGCGACGGTCACCAGCACGCCGTGCTCCCGGCGTGCTCGCAGCCGCGCGACCGCGGTGACCCAGGTCATGTCAGGCACCGCTCGGGGCTTCTGCGTCGGTTCGGCTCCCGCCGTTGCCGGCGTGCCCGTTCCCGGAGCGGCCATCGCTGACAAGACCGTTGCGCGCGACACCGTTCCCCGAGGCACCGGTCGCGGTGACACCCTTCCCGGAGACCTCGCCCCGGCGAGCCGCCTGGATCGCCCAGTACACCGCCTCCGGCGTCGCGGGCGAGGCCAACTCGACGCTGACCCCGCTCGGCCCGAACGCGGCGGCGGCCTGCCGCAAGGCTTCCCGAACCGAGAACGCCAGCATCAGCGGAGGCTCACCCACCGCCTTGGACCCGTACACCGCGCCTTCCTCGGTGGCGTTCTCCAGCAGCGTGACGTTGAACCTCTCGGGCATCTCCGAGAAGCTCGGCAGCTTGTAGGTACTCGCGGCCTGGGTCAGCAGCCGGCCGCGGTCGGGCCCGTCACCGCTGTCCCACCGCATGTCCTCGAGCGTCAGCCAGCCCGCGCCCTGCACGAAACCGCCCTCGACCTGACCGATGTCGATCATGGGCGACAGGCTGTCGCCGACGTCGTGCACGATGTCCACCTGCCGGATGCGGTACGCACCGGTGAAGCCGTCCACCTCCACCTCGGTCGCGGCGGCGCCGTAGGCGAAGTACTTGAACGGCGAGCCCCTGAACGTCTTCGCGTCCCAGTGCAGCCCCTCGGTCCGGTAGTAACCGGCCGCCGACAGCTGGACCCGCTGGAAGTACGCGCTGCGCACCAGGTCGTCCCAGGCCAGCTCCCGGTCGCTGCCGAGGACGCGCGCGACGCCGTCGACGATGCGGACGTCGGAGGCGTTCGCACCCAGCTGGGTGCCGGCCACCCGCAGCAGCCGCTCGCGCAACTGCTCGCAGGCGTTCTTCACCGCCGCACCGTTCAGGTCCGCGCCGGAACTGGCCGCGGTGGCAGAGGTGTTGGGCACCTTGTCGGTTCGCGTCGGGGCCAGCCGCACCTTGTGCAGCGGGATGCCCAGGGTCGTCGCGGCCACCTGCAGCATCTTGGTGTGCAGGCCCTGGCCCATCTCGGTGCCGCCGTGGTTGATCAGGACCGAGCCGTCCTTGTAGATCAGCACCAGCGCGCCGCCCTGGTTGAAGGCGGTGAGGTTGAAGGAGATTCCGAACTTGATGCCGGTGATCGCCAGCGCCCGCTTGGTGTTCGGGTGCGCGGCGTTGAAGGCCGCGATCTCGCGCCTGCGATCGGAGGTGCCGCCGTTCTCCTGAACCTGCCGCCAGATCTCGGAGATCCGTTCGGCCTGGGCGACGGGCTGTCCGTACGGCGTCGACTGGCCCTGGCCCGGCTGGTAGAAGTTGCGCTCCCGCAACTCCATCGGATCCAGGCCGAGCAGCGGCGCGCAGCGGCCCAGGACGTCCTCGATCACCAGCATGCCCTGCGGTCCGCCGAAGCCGCGGAACGCGGTGTTGGAGACCTTGTTGGTCTTGGCGATGCGCCCGGCGACGCGCGCGTTGGGAATCCAGTAGGTGTTGTCGATGTGGCACAGCGCGCGGGCCACCACCGGCTCGGACAGGTCCAGGCTCCAGCCGCCGTCCGCGGTCAGGGTGGCGTCCAGGGCCTGGATGCGGCCCTCGGAGTCGAAGCCGATCTTCCACGTGGCGTGGAAGCCGTGCCGCTTGCCGGACATGGTCAGGTCCTGGGTCCGGTTGAGGCGCACCCGGACCGGCCGACCGGTCAGCTTGGCGCCGAGCGCGGCGACGGCCGCGAACCCGTGCGGCTGCATCTCCTTGCCACCGAAGCCGCCACCCATCCGCAGGCACTGCACGGTCACCTCGTGGCTGTGCAGTCCGAGCACGTGGGCGACGATCTCCTGCGTCTCCGAGGGGTGCTGGGTGCTGCTCTGGACGAACACCTGATCGGCCTCGTCGATGTGGGCGAGTGCCGCGTGGGTCTCGAGGTAGAAGTGTTCCTGGTCGGAGAACTGGAACTCGCCGGTGAACACGTGGGCCGAGTCGGCGAAGCCGGCTTCGACGTCGCCGGTCAGCATCACGGGCTGGGCGCCGTGAAAACTGCCGGCCGCGATCGCGTCCCGCAGCGTGATCAGGGAGGGCTGTTCGTCGAGTTCCACCTCGACCGCCGCGGCTCCGAGCCGGGCCGCCTCCAGGGTCTCGCCGAGCACCCAGGCGACCGCGTGGCCGTGGAACATGACCTCGTCGGGGAACAGTGGTTCGTCGTGCTTCATCCCGGCGTCGTTGACGCCGGGCACGTCGGCAACGGTCAGCACGCGGACCACACCGGGCACGGTGAGCGCGGGCTCGGTGCGCAGCGCGGTGATCCTGCCGTGGGCCTTCATGACCTGGACCGGGTAGGCGTGCAGCACGTCCTTGGTGCGGTGGACCAGGTCGTCGGTGTAGAGCGCGGTCCCGGTGACGTGCAGGTGGGCGCTCTCGTGCGGCATCGAGGTGCCGACGACCGGCTGGTCGGGGCGTTCGGACAGCTGACTCATGACGACACCGCCTCGGTGGTTCGCGCGTACAGCTTCAGCAGGCTCTGGCCGAGCATCGCGGAGCGGTACTCGGCGCTGGCGCGGTGATCGGTCATCGGTGTGCCGGCGGCCCGCAGCTCCCGGGCCGCGGCCTCGACGGTCTCCGCGGTCCAGGGCCTGCCCTCCAGGGCCGCCTCGGCGGCGAGGGCGCGGATCGGGGTGGCGGCCACACCGCCCAGGCCGATGCGTGCCTTGCGGACGGTCCCGTCCTCGACGTCGAGGGCGAAGGCGACCGCCACGCTGGAGATGTCGTCGAAGCGCCGTTTGGCGATCTTGTGGAAGGCCGCGACCGGGGACAGCGGCACCGGGATGCGCACCGCGCGGATCAGCTCGTCAGGGCGGCGCACGCTCTGTCGGTATCCGGTGAAGTAGTCCGCCAGCGGGACCTCGCGCTCACCGTCGGCGCTGGCGAGCACCACCGAGGCCTCCAGCGCGAGCAGCACCGGGGGGCTGTCACCGATGGGGGAGCCGGTACCCAGGTTGCCGCCCAAGGTCGCGTTGTTGCGGATGAGTCGGGAGGCGAACTGCGGGAACAGCTCGGCGAGCAGCGGGACGCTGCCGTTGAGGCGGCGCTCGATCTCGGTGAGCGTCAGCGCCGCACCGATCTCGATGTGGTCGGATTCGACCCGCAGCTCCCGCAGTTCGGACAGCCGGTCGACGGCGACCACGCAATCCGCCCGGCGGGAACGGACGTTCACCTCCACCCCCCAGTCGGTGGAGCCGGCGACCACCACCGCGTCGGGCTGCTCGCGCAGCAGGTGCACGGTTTCGGCCAGCGTGCCCCTGCGCAGGAACGCGCGGTCGCCCTGGACGTATTCGGTGGCGACCGGTTCGGGCGGGGACTGCTCGCGACGCCGCGCCAGCGGGTCCTCGTCGGTGGGGGCACCGAGGGCGAACGCGGCATCGCGAATCGGGCGGTAGCCGGTGCAGCGGCACAGGTTTCCGCTCAGTGAGTGCAGATCGAAGCCGTTCGGGCCGTGCTCGGTACCGGTGCTGTCCGCCGCGTCCGAGTCTGAGTACGGGGCCGAGTCCGGGTCCGAGCCCGGGTGCGCGCAGCGGTCGGGCCGGTAGTACTCGGAGGCCATGCTGCAGATGAACCCCGGTGTGCAGTAACCGCACTGGGAGCCGCCGCGGACCGCCATCTCCTGCTGCACCGGGTGCAGGGTGGGGGGCGTGCCGGGCCCGCCGACGGTGGCGAGACCTTCGGAGGTGACGATCTCCTGACCGTCGAGCGCCGCGACCGGGACCAGGCAGGCGTTGACCGCCACCCAGTCGGTGGGCTTGTTCACCCCGGGACGGGCCACCAGGATCGAACAGGCGCCGCATTCACCCTCGGCGCAGCCCTCCTTGGTGCCGGTGAGGCCACGGTCGCGCAGGAACTCCAACACCGTGGTGTGCGGCGCGGCCGGTGAAATCGGTGCTTCCTTGCCGTTGACCGTGATCCGTGCGCTCAACGTGGCGCGCCTTGGCGTCGGTGGGAGATCGGTCGTTTCATCACTGTTCGCCAATTTCAGGCAGCTTTCTGTGTTCAGACGCGCCACGCGCGAGGAGCGGGCGGGAAAGCGGCACGCAAAAGTGACGTGCCGGAGGTCATGACGGGAAAGCGGAACGTGCCACGGACGGGCACCCGGAACGGCGTACTCAGCAGCCGTGTGCGATCCGACCCGCAACCCAGACCGTGTCGTGGGCGAGGCGACAGAGATCAGAGTCGGTGTTCATCCGAGGGTCGCCTCCTTCCGGTCGTCATGGGTCGTCTGCTACCGCAAAGTAGCGGCTGCGGACAGCCGGGTCAAGGGCTTGTCCTCGGGCTCCCGAGAGCGGCGGTGATCGAGGAGCGGCCACCTGACCTGGGGCGATGGGCCGACTGCTGATGTGACGTCAACTACCTGCGATGGTACGTGCAGAGCGATCCTTTTAGAACTCTACGAAGAGGCCGTCAGGGCTTCCGTACGTCTTCATGCCTTCCACCCCTGACCGACTTCGCTCGGTCGGCGATGTACTCCTCGGACGAGTCGCAACGGATGAGGATCGGGCTTCCCGTCCGCGCCGGAGAAGTCATCCGGTCGGCGCATCGAGATCGTCCGGCCGTGCGAACAGAGCATTCGGGAACTCTCCCACCGTCTCCGAAAGGAATGACCATGACCGCGCACACTCAAGAAACGGGCATCCAGGACCTCGAGCGCGCCTGGATGCACGAAGCGATCAGATTGGCCACCGAAAGCGTGACGAACGGCGGCGGTCCGTTCGGCGCACTGGTCGTCGAGGACGGCGAGATCATCGCGTTCGGGAACAATCAGGTCACCGCGACCCCCGTTCGACGTGTGGCTCGCGCGGGCCGACCGCATCGACTACTGAGCCGTCACCATGGAGAACGACCCCACTCACCATCCTGCACGGGGAAACGGCTCGGTCTCCTCAGACTGAGTTCCAGGTGGCTGCTCAGCCGGTCAACCCGCCCTCCGGCTACGGCGGGTGGGCCCTGGGCGGAGCAGGGCGTACAGGGCGCGCGGGTCGGCCAGTGCGGTGGGCCCGACCAGCTGGAGGATCTGCAGGAACCCCTTGTGCAGCTGCGGGCTTTCCGCGATGCGGGCCACCATCCGGTTCAACAGCCAGCCGCACACCGGGCTCAGCGGCGACGGCCGGTCCGTCCACCGCGAGTCCTGTGCCGTCGCGAGCAGCCAGGGCACCGACGTACGGCGGGCGAGCCGGCGCTGGAGGGCGCGGGTTCCGCCCGGGGCACGCAGCAGTCGGGCGGCTCCGGTCCGCAGGTCCTCGGCCTGCAGGGCGGCGACCGTCATCCCCTGCCCGTAGACGGGATTGAAGATGCACAGTGCGTCGCCCATGACCACGAACCGCTCGGGCCGGCGCGGCATCCGGTGGTGGAGCCGACGGCGGTTGATGAGCTTCGCATAGGTGTAGAGCGGCGTCCCGGGACCGACCGCCTCGGCCAGCGCGGTGAGCATCGGCGAACCGAGTCGCCGGGCCTGGACCCGGAACTCCGCCGGGTCGGTCGACGGCTGGTCCGAGCCGCGTCCGAACAGCAGTACCTGGATCCGGCCGCCCTCGATGGCCACGCCCATGCCGCCCCGGCCGCGCGCCCGGTGCTGCCCGATCTCGTAGACCGCGCCGCCGGTGTCCGACAGCGCGTCGTGCCGGTCCAGCCACGCGGTGACGTAGGACTGCCCGGCATCGACCACGACTTCCTCCGGTGCCGGATACCCCAGTGCGCCGAGCCAGTTGGCGGCCCGCGAGTTCCGCCCGCTGGCATCGACCACCAGGTCGGCGTCGATCACCTCGGCCGAGGCGACCGGCGCATCGTTCTCTCCGGCGGCCTGGACGGTCACCCCGGTGATCCGCGTCCCGCCGTGCGCTGCGCAGAGCCCGGTCACCGAGGTGGCGTCCCGCACCGTCACTCCGGGCAGGGCCTCGACCCTGTGCCGCATCCTGGTCTCCAGGAAGTTCCGGCTGAACAGCTGCAGCGGCAGCCCGAGCGCCTGCCGGGGGGCCGCCTGCCCCTGGTTCGAGACCAGGAGCCGTTCCCCCATGTCGACCACCGCAGCCCCATCCGCCCGCAGTTCCTCCTGCAGCCCGGGCAGCAGCCGCTCGACCGCCCGTGCCCCGCGCAGCAGCATCCCGTGTGCGTGCCGCGCCTGTGGCGCCCCCGGGCGGAAGCCCTCGTCCGCGCTGAGCCGGTCCCGCTCCAACACCAGGACCTCGTCGAACGTCCCGGCCAGCGCGGCCGCCGCCAGTAGCCCGGCGATGCTGCCCCCCACCACGACCGCTCGCGTCATGACGCTCCCTCCCCCTCGTCCGGTCGACGGGCAGCCTGCCCGTCGACCGGACGACCCATCCGTCGAGTGCGGCGGGAAACCGAGGGTTCGGGGAGCGAATCGGTGGCGGGGCGCCGTGATGTGCCTCGACGCGCCCCGGGCCGCAATCCGGCGCCCCGCGCTTCGGGCATCCCCGGACGCCCCTGACGGGCTCTCGAACCAAGCTGCTATTCGGTTCATCGGTGTGGTTCGGCCGCGCCCGGGTACTCGTCCGCCCGGCCGGGGGCGTTGCTGCGCTCCGGCGTTGACCTGCCGTCGCATCCATGGAGCCTTCGTGACCCCACAGATGGTCCCGCCGCCGCGGAAGGGACTCTTCGGCGCGCTCTACGAACTGTCCGACCAGGGCGAGATCGACTTCGAGGACCTGGTCGCCGATGTGGAGGAGTTGCCTCAGCGGCGGCGGCTCTGGAGCAGCCGCGCCCTGGAAGCGCACGAGCCCGGTGCCCTGCTGGACTCGGGCATCCTCCACACCCTCCACACCGAGCCGGACGGTGCACGAGCCGGCGCCTACGACCCGGCCGCCGCCGCCGTCCTCGTCGGCGAGAACACCGCGGACAAGGCGATGCCCCTGCCCGAACAGGGGCGGTTGCCCAGGAGCTGCCCCCCGAGGCAGGGGCTGGTCCCTCGGGCGGAGGCGATGCTCCAGGTCGCCTCCGCCGCCGTACCGATGCCGAGCACGCCGACCATGGCCGCGTTCGCCGAGATCGGCTACGGATGGGCGTGGTGCCAGCTCGACGACACCGTCCTGTGCCGGAGGTGCGTGAGCGGGCAGTCCATGGCCAGCTGCTACGGGACGTTCCCCGACTACCACCACTTCGTCTCGGGCGCGATGGGCGTGATGGAGGACTGCGCCAGGCTGACCGCCGGTTACGTCCGGCACTGCCTCGTCGACCACGAGGACCCGGCGTCCCGCCTGGTCATGGACAACTGGATGATCACCCTTCAGGCCGTGTACCTGGACGTATTGCACGAGAAGGCCACGAGCCCGCGGTTCGGCGCGGACGAGTCGAGGGCGCTGAAGTACCGGCTGATCAACTCGGGGATCCGGCCGCTCGCGCTGGCCGCGCTGCTGGAGGGCACCCACAAGGGCCCTGCGGATGACGCGCTGGTCGACGCCGTGTCACTGCTGGCCCTGTGCGCGCACGAAGCGCTCGACCGCCGCCATGACAACTGCGCCAACGAGGCCTACAACCTGTTCTCCATCGTCGCCGCCCACCACGGCGTGGACAGCGCCGGCCCGTTGGGGCGCTTCTGCGTGGACGTACTGGCCTGGGCGGTCGACCACGGCTCGAGGTGGCCCCTGCTGCTGTCCGGCCGACAACTCATCTGGCAGGTCTACCAGGGTCGGTACCAGTCCGCGCTCCTCCTGGACAACCTCGCCCGGGACCCGGGCCGCCTCCCGGGCGACCTGTACTGCGATCCGGTGCTCAACTCGCTCAACCCACTGCTGATCCACGGAGCCGAGCGGACGGCCACCGCCACCGCGCGCGAGGTGTTCTCGGTACGGTCCCGCTGCCGCGACCGCGCCGCCTACGACCGGCTGGTCGCCGACTGCCTGGAGCACTTCGCCGGGTGCGGGACCTGCCGCGGGTTCGACACCGCCGCATGGCAAGCCCGGCCGGCGGCCCACATCACGCCCGCGTACCTGGCCAAGCACGCCGGGGACTGCCGCTGCCTGAACACGATGGCGGTCTATGCCGGCCTGGTCCTGTTCGAGCAGGCGCTGTGGGCCGCCGACGCGGCCGGCACCTACACGGGGCCCACGGCGGACTGGGACCCGTTGCTGTGCTGAGCGGACCCGTGAGGGAGGGCCGCTGAGCCGCACACCGAATCCGGCCGAGTTCGGCAAAGGGTGCCGCTGTTGTGATGAGGCTGTGTGGTTTCGAGCGATCCGGAAGGCGTCGTTCGCCCATGGGTCAGGCGCTCCAAGTCATGGCGGCGGCTGCCTGTTCATCCCGCTGCAGGAGCCAACTTCAACTACTCCCGCCTGCAGCGGTAAGTCCGGATGCAGGCCGCCGGACAGGTGGCGCGGGTCCCGGGCCCTCGCGTGCCGGCTGGGTGTCGGCACGCGAGGGGCGTTCCGAGCGGTGGGTCAGACGGCCGGCTTGGTGGTGAGGAGGGCCGTGATCTCCTCGGCGAGGTGCGGGCCGAGCTCGCCCCAGCCGTCCTTGTAGCCGTAGACGCCGGCGAGGGTGCGGGCCTCGTAGTCGCCGTTCATGATCTCGATGTCGTCGGCGGTGATCAGGCCCGGGTGGGCGACACCGACGGCGGAGGAGACCTTCAGCAGTTCCTTGCGCAGGGTGCGCAGGTAGACGGCGGCGCGGGTGGACTTGGAGGCCGGGTCGAGGCCGCGGGCCAGCCAGGGGTTCTGGGTGGCGATGCCGGTGGGGCACTTGTCGGTGTGGCACTTCTGGGCCTGGATGCAGCCGATCGACAGCATCGCCTCACGGGCGACGTTGATCATGTCGGCGCCCAGGGCGAAGGCGACCGCGGCGTTCTCGGGCAGACCGAGCTTGCCGGAGCCGATGAAGGTCAGCTCGTCGGTCAGGCCCAGTTCGGCGAAGGTGCCGTAGACCCGGGAGAAGCCCATCCGGAAGGGGAGTGACACCGAGTCGGCGAACATCCGCGGCGCCGCACCGGTGCCGCCCTCGCCGCCGTCGACGGTCACGAAGTCGACCCCGCGGTCGCCGCGCGCCATCAGGGCGGCCAGCTCCTGCCAGAAACCCATCTCGCCGACCGCGCTCTTGATCCCGACCGGCAGACCGGTCTCGGTGGCGAGCAGCTCGACGAAGTCGAGCATCGAGTCGACGTCGCCGAAAGCGGTGTGCCGCGACGGCGAGGCGCAGTCCTGGCCGACCGGTATGCCGCGGATGGCGGCGATCTCCGGGGTGACCTTCGCGCCCGGCAGCATTCCGCCCAGCCCGGGCTTGGCGCCCTGGGAGAGCTTGATCTCTATCGCCTTGACCGGTGCGCCGGCGACGACGTCCTTGAGCTTGTCGAGGTTGAAGCTGCCGTCCTCGTTGCGGCAGCCGAAGTACGCCGTGCCGAGCTGGAGGACGAGGTCACCGCCCTGGCGGTGGTAGGGGGAGAGGCCGCCCTCGCCCGTGTTGTGCATGGCGCCGGCCTCCGCCGCGCCCTTGTTGAGCGCGGTGATGGCCGCGCCGGAGAGCGAGCCGAAGCTCATCGCGGAGATGTTCACCACGCTCGCCGGCCGGAACGCCTTGGCGCGACCGCGCGGCCCGCCCAGCACCTTGGCCGAGGGCAGCGGGGCCTGCGGGTCGTGGATGTCGGGCAGCGCGCCGGCGAAGGTGCGCTGCTTGACGTAGGCGTGCCCCTGGACGTGCTCGACGTCGACCTCGGTGCCGAACCCGAAGTAGTTGTTCTGCTCCTTCGCCGACGCGTAGATCCAGGTGCGCTGGTCGCGGCTGAACGGGCGCTCCTCCTCGTTGGAGGTCACGATGTACTGCCGCAGTTCCGGCCCGATCGTCTCCAACAGGTACCGGGCGTGCCCGAGCACCGGGAAGTTCCGGAGCAGCGCGTGCTTCTTCTGGATGAGGTCGCGGGCAGCCAGAAGCGCCACCGCTGTCGCGGCGGCCGCGCCGATCTTCCGGGCTTGCATGGAGGTTCCTCCTCGATGGGCGACTCCATCGCCGTCGGTGGAGTCGTCTTGTCGTGCGTCGGGTGGTGCAGGACGTTGGGCGGCGGGCAGCCGGCCGGTCGGGCGTCGGTGTCCGTCGAAGAATGCGAACCGATCGTAAGAGGCCCCCCTGACCGCGCTGCGGTCAGGGGGCGCCGCTGCGCCGCAGGTGGAACGGCCACCGCCTCGTCCGGGGCACCCAGCACCCCTGGCCGGCCCGCCCCGGTGCGACGATCGGCCGGTGGTCGGGCTGCTGACGGCCCATGCGGCCGACGTCGACCCGCCGTGCGGGATGCCGCGGAACCGGATTAATCGCTGGCGGGTGCGCGGCGGCGGAGGGTAGGAAGGCGGGATGAGCAACAGCGACCCGGCGGCCGACCGGCGCCTCCTCAGTCCCGAAGTCCTCGACCTGGGCGACGTCCTGCTCCGCCCGTGGGGCCGGCGCCTCGACCTGGCCGGCGGCACCCTCGCCGCGGTGATGGCCGCCGCAGCGGACCCGGAGATCGCCCGCTGGAACCCGCTGCGGGACGCCACCCACCCGGCCGGCGCCGAGGCCTACCTCGACCGCGCCGACTCCCGCTGGGCCGACGGCGGCACGGCCTCCTTCGCGATCACCGACGCCGCCGACGACTCCCTGTACGGCAACGTCGCCCTGCGCTGGACCGACCGGGCCGAAGGCGTCGCCATGGTCGGCTACTGGCTGGTCGCCGCAGCCCGCGGCCGTGGCCTCGCCACCCGTGCCACCACCGCGGTCACCGCCTGGGGCGTCCGCACCGCCGGCGTGCGCCGCATCGAGCTCTACCACGAGGTCGGCAACGAGGCCTCCTGCCGGGTCGCCGTCCGCGCCGGCTTCCCGTACGAGGGCACGCTGCGCGCCTCCTACCGCCACGGCGACGGCCCGTACAACGACGAGCACCTGCACGCCCGGCTGGCGTCGGACCCCGCGTAGCGCCGCGCGTAACCCGCGGTTCCCGGTGGGGAACGCCCGGGGGCCCGCCTTCCGACTGCCTTCCGGCGGCCCTGGGTTCCGCGCGCCCCATTGACGGAGTGAGTACTCACTCCGTAACTTGGAGGCATGGCAGAGAACCCCTCCACCCCGCCCGCCCGGCGCCGCGCGCCGGCCATGGAGCCCGAGCAGCGCCGCGCGATGATCGTCGCGGCCGCCCTCCCGCTGGTCGTCGAGTACGGCGCCTCGGTGACCACCGCGAAGATCGCCCGCGCCGCCGGCATCGGCGAGGGCACGATCTTCCGCGTCTTCGCCGACAAGGACGCCCTGCTCGCCGCCTGCCTGGCCGAGGCCGTCCGGCCCGACGACGCCGTCGCCCACCTCGCCTCGATCGAGCTCGACCAGCCGCTCGCGGCCCGGCTCACCGAAGCGGCCGACGTACTGAGCGGCCACCTGGCCCGGGTCGGCGCCGTCATCGGAGCCCTCGCCGGCGCCGGGCGCCCGGAGCGCCCCGCGCCGACCGAACCGCGCCGCCTCGCCGACCGCGAAGCCGGCCTGGCCGGGCCCCGCGCCGCGCTCGCCGCCCTGTTCGAACCCGACCGGGAACGCCTGCGACTGGCCCCCGAACGGCTCGCCGGCACCTTCCAGCTGCTGCTGATGTCCACCGGCCGCGGCGGCATGCCCGACCCGCTGTCCACCGAGGAACTCGTCGACCTCTTCCTGCACGGCGCGATCGCCCCCGCGGACGAGGCATGAACGCCTACGCGGACCTCCCGCCCCGCCGCCGGATCCTGGCCAGCACGGCACTGCTCGGCTGCGCCTTCCTCGCCATGCTGGACGGCACGGTGGTCGGCACCGCGCTGCCCCGGATCGTCCAGCAGGTCGGGGGCGGCGGCACCTGGTACGTCTGGCTGGTCACCGCCTACCTGCTGACCTCCTCCGTCAGCGTCCCGGTCTACGGCCGCTTCTCCGACCTGTACGGGCGGCGGCGCTTACTCCTCGGCGGGCTCGCCCTCTTCCTGACCGGCTCGACCGCCTGCGCCCTGGCCGCCGGCATGCCCGCACTGGTGGCCTCCCGCGCCGTGCAGGGCCTGGGTGCCGGCGCCCTGCTCACTCTCGGCATGGCCCTGATCCGCGACCTCCACCCACCGTCCCGCCCGCAGGGCCTGATCCGGATGCAGACCGCCCTGGCCGCCATGATGGTCCTCGGCCTGGTCGGTGGCCCGATCCTCGGCGGACTGCTCGCCGACCACGCCGGATGGCGCTGGTCGTTCTGGCTCAACCTCCCGCTCGGCCTGGCGGCTTGGGCCCTGATCGCGCTGACCCTGCCCGAGCACCGCCCCGCCACCACGCCGCCCGGCCGGCTCGACGCGGCCGGGATCCTGCTGCTCACCAGCGGACTCGGGCTGGTCCTGACCGGCCTCAGCCTCAAGGGCAACGCGGCCGACGGACGGTGGAGCGACCCGGCCGTCGGGGGCTGCCTGCTCGGCGGACTCGCCCTGCTCGCGCTGCTGGTCCCGGTGGAACGGCGGGCCGCCGTACCCGTACTCCCGCTGCGGCTGTTCCACAACCGCACCTACTCGGCGCTGCTGGCCGCCGGATTCCTCCTCCAGGTCGCGGCCATGCCGGTGGGGATCCTGCTGCCGCTGTACTTCCAACAGCAGCGCGGATACTCGGCCACCGCCTCCGGCCTGCTGCTCCTGCCCCTGCTGGTCGGCATGACGGTCGGCAACCGGCTCACCGCGGCCGCCGTCACCCACGGTCGGCAGGTCCGGTCCGTCCTGCTGACCGGGGCCGCGCTGCTCACCGCCGGTACGGGCGGCCTCCTCCCCCTCGGGCCCGCAACTCCCGTGCCGCTGACGTCCGTCCTGCTGCTGCTCATCGGGCTCGGCACCGGCCCGGCGATGGGCGGTCTGACCATCGCCACCCAGAGCTGCGTCCGACCCGCCGACATGGGCACCGCCACGGCGGGCTCCGCCCTCGCCAAACAGATCGGCGGCGCCTTCGGCCTGGCCTGCGCCCAGAGCCTGCTCGCCCCCTCCGGCACGGCCATCGGCCCCACCATCGCCTGGACCGGCATCCCCGCCGGGCTGCTCGCCGCGGGCGCGCTGCTACTGGTCCGCGACCTCACCATCGCGACGCCCAACCGCCGGGTAGCGGCTGGCAGTTCGCAGCGATCCGAGCACAAGGGCCTGGTCTGAGCGTCGTTCACCCCGGCACAGGAGGAGCTGCGGGCCGCCGCTGCGGCCCGCAGCTCACCGGCGGGCAGGGGCGTGGCCGGTCCGTCCAGGCGACTACCGGTGGAACTGGGCCAGTTGGATGAGGTTGCCGCAGGTGTCGTCCAGCACCGCGATGGTGACCGGGCCCAGTGCCGTCGGCTCCTGGGTGAACCGCACCCCGAGCCGGTGCAGCCGGTCGTACTCGGCGTGCACGTTGTCCACGGCGAACTGGGCGGCCGGGATGCCGTCCTCGACCAGCGCCGTCTTGTACGGCCTGACGGCCCGGTGGGTGTCGGGCTCCAGCAGCAGTTCGGTGCCGTCGGGCTGGTCGGGGGAGACGACCGTGAGCCAGCGGTGGTCGCCGAGCGGGACCTCCTCCTTCTTCACGAAGCCCAGCAGCTCCGTGTAGAAGCGCAGCGCCTTGTCCTGGTCGTCGACGAACACGGTGGTCAGGTGGATCCTCATGGGGTGCCCTCCGATGCGCCCTGGTGGTGGCGGGGGTTGCCGAGCCGATCGTAGATCGCGCGCAGCCAGGGCTGCCGGACGGCGGGCAGCCGGGCGAGGCGGTGCAGCAGCAGGCGCCGGTCGGGCTCGAACAGCCGGTCCGGGCGTAGCGGCGGCGGGTCGTCGCGCTCCTCCCCGGCGGGCAACCGGGTGGTGGCCCGGACGGGTGGGAAGGCCAGGTACGTCCACACCCCGGCGTCCAGCCCGACGGGCACCATGCCGCCGGCGGGCGGCTGCCAGGCGGCCCCCGTCCACGGGTGGCGGGGGACGAGGGCGATGTCCGGCACCGGGCCGCGGGTGAGGCCGGGCCCGGCCAGGCCCAGGGTGCGGACCGGCGCGCCGGCCGGGAGCAGCCGGTGCAGGGTGCGCCCGAAGGTCTCGGCGAGCAGCCCGGGGGCCACCGCCACCGGCGCGCCGCCGGAGGCCGCCAGCACCTCGGCCAGGGCCGTCCCGACCGCCGCGCACCAGCGGTCGCTCCACCAGCCGAGCGGCTCCACCGGCGGCGTCGGCTCCACCACCCAGCCGTCCCCGGCCGGACGGGACGGACGGACCGGGCCCGGGAGCCGACGCACGGCCTCCGGGTACAGCCAGACCGCCTGCCAGCGGTAGCAGTCGTCGACCCGGGCGCCCACCGTCCGCCCGCACCGCTCGCAGGCCAGGTTGGCACCGCCGGCGGCGGCGCAGCAGCCGTCGCACCGCTCGGGGATCAGGGCGGTGCCGCGGGTGTCGCCCGGTGCCAGGAGGACGGCGCCGCCGGGCCCGAACCACAGCCCACCGACCGGCGCGTACACGCCCCGGGCGGCGGCCTCCGCCGGTGTGATCGCGGCCCAGGGCCGCCAGGGCGGCTCGGAGGGCTCCGGGTCGACGGCGAAGGTGCCCGGCTCCAGCAGCGGCGGCAGGTACCGGTCGCCGCCCTCCCGGTGCGCGTGCGGCGGCAGCGCCACCTCCGTCACCGGAACGGTCAGCTCCGCACCGCAACTCGCGCACCCGAACACCGCCATGCGTTCTCCCCCCTGCTCGTCCGCTCGTGAACGTCCGGAGTATGGCGAGGCCGGCCCCGCCCGCCAAGCGGTTTTCGCCCCGGGGCCGGCTGTTCCCGGCAGGCAGCGCGCCGGGCCGGGGAGCGTCCTAACCTGGAAGGGCGCGCACGGTGCGTGGCCTGCGACGGAAGCACGGAAGCGGCCCACGGACCCAAGGACGGCGGAAGCACGGGAGCGGTGGCCATGACGGTGATCTCGGCGGCTCTGTTCGGTACCGACTGGCGGCCGCGGCTGCCCGGCGGCGCCGAGCTGCTGCGCGAGTGCGCCGCGCGCGGCTGGACGGTCGTGCTGACCGGCCCCGGGCCGGCCGGGGCGCCCGCCCTGACCGTGACCGCCCCCGGCAGCGACCCGGTGCGGGCGGCCCTGGAGCTGGTGGACGGCGCGCCCCAGCACGCCGTGGCCGTCGCCGGGAGCGTGCGCGAGGTGCTGGCGGCGCGGCGGCTCGGGGTGCCCTGCGTCGCCCTGGAGACCGGTGGGGACGCCGGTCCCGAACTTCGGGCGGCCGGCGCGGTCGAGGTCCACCGTGACGCCGCCGCCCTGCTGCGTGTCCTGGACGACAGCCTGCTCGCCCGTCCCCGGGCCTTCGGGCGCGTGGACGCCGGAACAGGCGGTCCCCGGAACGGTTAGCGCCGGCCCGTACCGGGCAACCGCCCGGGTGCGAGCAGTAACGTCACCGGAATGTCGGAGGTGACCGAGATGGACGGACCCGCGTTGAGCGGATGGGAGCGGCGGCTCCTCGAGGAGATCGAGTCCGATCTGCGCCAGGACACGCGCCTCGACCGGAAGTTGAGCACGATGGGGGCGAAGCGGCCGAACCGGGTCCTGGGCGTGCTGCGCGCCACCGGGCACCGGATCTCGACCGGGGTGCTGCTGACCGTGCTGGTGATGACGTCGATCTGCCTCGGCATCGGGGTGCGCACCCCGACCACGGCCGTGCTGGTCGCCCTCGGCGTGGTCTGGGCCGCGTCCGTGACGGCGGCGGTGGCCGCCACCGAACTGCTGCGGCGGCGCCGGGGAGGCGGCGGGGCCGAACCCGTCGATCCGGCCCGGGAGGAACGGCGCGAGCGCAGGCCCTGGGACCGTCCGGAGGCATGACGTGAACCGGCGGCGTGACGTGACGGGGGACCGAACCATCGCGAGGTGCGCATGAGTACCGACCTGTGGGAGTACCGCCCGGGCTCCCATCCCGCCGCGGACCTCGCCCTGACCGGGTACGAGGTGCAGGCCGTCGACGGCCCGCTCGGCCGGGTCGAACAGGACGCCGGCGACCACCTGATGGTCGACGCCGAGCCCTGGGTGCCGGGCACCCGGGTGCTCGTCCCGGTCGGCCTGGTCGCCCGGATCGACCACCTGGACCGCACCGTCCACCTCGACTGCCCCCGGGCCCGGGTCGGCACCGCCCCGCCGCCCGCCGAGGACCTCACCGCCCGTCACCCGCGCTGAGCCATGGGCTGGCCGTCCACCACCCTCACCGGCCGGACGATCGCGTTCCTGGTCGCCCCGTACGGCGTCGAGCAGCAGGAACTCACCTCCCCCTGGCAGGCGGTCGCCGAGTCCGGCGGCATCCCGCGCCTGCTCTCCACCGCCCCCGGCCGGGCCCAGGCCGTCCGGCACCGCGCGCCCGGGGACACCTTCGCGGTGGACGGGCTGGTCGCGGAGGCGGACCCGGCCGACTACGACGGGCTGGTGCTGCCCGGCGGCGTCGCCAACCCGGACTTCCTGCGGCTGGACCGGGCGGCGGTGGCCTTCGTGCACGTCTGCTGCGCCTCCGGCCGCCCGGTCGCGGCGATCTGCCACGGCGCCTGGACGCTGATCGAGGCCGACGCCGTCCGCGGCCGCACCCTCACCTCCTGGCCCAGCCTGCGGACGGACCTGGTCAACGCGGGCGCCCACTGGGTGGACGAGGCGGTGCACGTCTGCCACGACGGGCCGGGCCCGCTGGTGACCAGCCGCAAGCCGGCGGACCTGCCGGTGTTCGAGGACGCGCTGGTCACCGAGTTCGCCCACGCGGCGGGGAAGCGGCGCAACTGAGGCGCGCCCACTGTCGGCCGGGCGGCTTCAGCGGGTCCAACCCGCCTGCGTCGTCGCCGGGTTGGGTGGTGAGCGGGCCGTCGCAGAGTCCGCAGCCCGACGCTTCCCGAGGGTCGTGATCGTGGTGCACGCGCACACGGTCGCCTGCGCGCCGACCGGGCCGACGGGGTGGTCAGTCGCCGCGCAGCCGGACGAAGGTGGCGGTGGGCGGTCGGCCGGTGAGGGTGAGCTCGGCGCGCAGCGGTGCGGTGAGCGGGTGGACCTGGCCGTGGTCGGGGTCGGTGGCGGGCGGGCCGAGCAGCGGGCCGGCGACCTGGGCGACCTCGCGGGCCTGGACGGGGGTGAGCCGGGGGGTGGTCAGGAAGACCCGGCCGTCGTCGAGTCGCAGCACCAGGGCGTGCGGCCGGGCGGCCGGACCGGTGAGGGCGCGGACGGTGGCGTCCAGGGTGTCGCTGCGCCGGTACTTGACCCAGGTGCGGCCCGCGCCGCGCGGGCGGTAGGGGGAGGCCAGGGCCTTGCAGACCAGGCCCTCCACACCGGTGTCGGCCAGCTGGTCCATCCACTCCAGCGCCTCCGCCCGGTCGGTGGTGGCCATCACCGGCTGGATCGGCGGCGGGACGTCGGCGAGGGCGGCGAGCAGCAGGCGGCGCCGGTCGGCGAGCGGCAGGCGCCGGACGTCGCGGCCGGGCAGGGCGAGCAGGTCGAAGGCGATCAGCCCGAGCACGACGTCGGTGGCCGCGGCCCGGGCCTGGCGGGTGTGCAGCAGCTCCTCGAAGGCGAAGCGCCCCTTCCGCCAGGCGACGAGTTCGGCGTCCAGCACCAGCCCCTCCGGCAACCGGGCGACGGCGGCGGCGATCGGCGGGAACTCGGGCGCGAGGTCGCGGCCGCTGCGGGACTGCAGGAAGGCCGGGCGGTCGCCCCGGGCGAAGGCGACGCAGCGGAAGCCGTCCAGCTTCAGCTCGTACTGCACGCCGCCCCCGCCCAGCCCGTCGGCGGGCGGCACGACGGTGACGGCGGCGGGGCGCATCACCTCGACCGGCGGCCGCAGCACCTGCCGGGCCTGCGACGGCGACGCGGCCGGCGCTGCGGGAGCGGAGAGCGGGGAGGGCGAGGAGGGCAGCGGCCGGGCCTGCTCGGGATCCAGCAGCGGCGCGAACAGGTCGCCGTGCGCGGCCAGCCGTTCCGGCAGCTCGGCGATGGTGAAGACCAGCTGCGCCTCCCCGCGCGCCCGTTCCAGTTCGGCCCAGGACAGCGGGGTGGAGACCGTCGGCAGCGGCCGGGCGCGCAGGGTGTACGGGGCGGCGGTGGTCTTCTTGGCGTTGTTCTGCGACCAGTCGACCAGCACCCGTCCGCGGCGGCGGGCCTTGGCCATGGTGTGCACCACCAGCTCCGGGTGCTCGGCCTCCAGCGCGGCGGCCAGCGCCTTCGCGTACCCGGAGACCTCGGCGCTCGGCGTCGGCTCGATCGGCACCAGCAGGTGCAGGCCCTTGGACCCGGAGGTCTTCACCCAGGCCGACAGCCCGTCCGCGGCCAGCCGCTCGCGCAGCAGCAGCGCGACCGACCGGCAGGTGAGGACGTCGGCGCCCTCGCCCGGATCGAGGTCCAGGACCAGCCGGTCGGCCAGCGCGGGCGCGGCGGCGTGCCACTGCGGGACGTGCAGCTCCAGGCAGCCCAGGTTGGCGAGCGCCAGCAGCGCCGCGCCGTCCTCCAGCACCACCTGGCGCAGTTCGCCGCCGGTGCTGGGCACGTCCACCGTGCGGACCCAGTCCGGGGTGCCGGGCGGCGGGTTCTTGGCGACGAACACCTCCGCCTCGACGCCGTCCGGGCAGCGCAGGAAGGACACCGGGCGGTCACTCAGATGGGGGAGCAGGGCGGTGTGGACGGCGGCGTAGTAGCGCAGCACGTCGCCCTTGAGGGTGCCGGTGCTCGGGTAGTACACCTTGTCGAGGTGGGACAGGGCGAGGGTGCGTCCGTCCACCGTCAGCTGCGGCATGGGCCGTCTCCGAAGACTCCTGCGGTGGCCCCCGCAGGCCAGTCTGCCCCGGTACGGCCGCAGGCGCCCGGGCCGGGCGTCACCTCGACGGGACGGGCCGGGGCGTGCCCGGACACCTCCCGAAGTACCAGCGGTCGACCTCCTGGTCGGCGGCCGCTCCGTCCGCACCGCCTCGGACGTTCCGGAGCGCTCGCGGTCGCGGGCGAGCCCGGGGTCGCCTACGGTGAGGGCACGGTCACCCCGCGAGCGGCGCTGTGGACCGCCGCGGGGGAGGACCGTCGGGGGGTAACACCGACGAAGGAGTCCCCGTGACCACTGCCCGAGACATCATGCACACCGGCGCCCAGTGCATCGGCGCCCACCAGACGCTGGCCGAGGCCGCGAAGATGATGCGCGACAAGAAGGTCGGTGCGCTGCCGATCTGCGGCGACGACCAGAAGCTCCACGGCATCATCACCGACCGCGACATCGTGATCCAGTGTCTCGCCGAGGGCAAGGACCCGGCCAAGATGACCGCCATGGATCTCGCCGGACACCTGCACTGCGTGCGGGCCGAGGACAGCGTGGACACCGTCCTCACGAAGATGGAACAGCACCAGATCCGGCGCATCCCGGTGATCGACGGCGAGCGGCTGGTCGGCATGATCAGCGAGGCCGACCTGGCGATGGGCCACCGCGAAGGCCAGCGGCTGACGGACGAGCAGATCATCAAATTCATGGACAGCGTCTACATGAAGAAGTGACGCCGCCCCGCCCCTGAGCGCAGCCCCGTCCGCACCCCCCGTGACCGGCCGGTCCCCCCGTACCGGCCGGGCCTTCCGAGGGTGCCGGATGGGGCCCGCGCGCGTCTTGTACGAATGCGCAACGCCCTGCCGGGGTCGGGGCGTCACTGCGGCCGCAGGTCGAGGACCAGGTCGCGGGGCAGGCCGTGGGTGTCGTGGAGGTAGTGGAGGTCGTCCTCGCTGAGCGGGCCGCGGAAGCGGGGGCGGGAGAGCACCCGGCGGCCGCGGTCCAGGAGCCGGCCGAACCGCTGCTCCTCGTCGAGCAGCACCCGGCGGACCGACTCCGGGGGGACGTCCTGGCGGAAGTGGTCCAGGGTGTGCCGGATCAACTCCTCGGGCAGGTCGCCGAGTCCGCGCCGCGGGTCGTCGCGGCGCAGCACGGTGAGCACCCGGCGCAGCAGGCGGCGCAGGACGTAGCCGCGGCCGGTGGTGGAGGGGCGGACGCCGTCGCCGATGACGACGACGGACGAGCGCAGGTGGTCGCAGACCAGGCGCAGGGACGGTTCGTCCAGTCGCCACAGGGTGGGGACCAGGCGGCGCCAGGGGTCGAAGACGTCGCATTCGAAGACGGACGAGCGGCCGTTGAGCAGCGAGGAGAGCCGTTCCAGGCCGAGGCCGGTGTCGATGTTGCGCTGGGGGAGGGGGACGAGGGTGCCGTCGTCGAGGCGGCGGTGGCGCATCATCACGTGGTTCCACACCTCGACCCAGCGGTCGTCCCGGGTGGGGGTCGACTGCGGTGGGGTGTCGCCGGTCCACAGGAAGATCTCCGAGTCGGGACCGCACGGGCCGGTGGGCCCGTTGGACCACCAGTTGTCCTCGACGGTGAGCTCGACGGGGACGCCGCGGTCCTGCCACAGCTCCAGGGAGTCGGTGTCCGGCCCGACCTGGTCGTCGCCGCCGAAGACGGTGACGTGGAGGCGGCCGGGGTCGATGCCGAACCCGTCGGTGAGCAGCCCGTAGCCCCAGTCGAGGCTCTGCGGGCCCTCGTAGTCGCCGAGGGACCAGGTGCCGAGCATCTCGAAGACGGTGAGGTGGGTGCGGTCGCCGACCTCGTCGAGGTCCGTGGTGCGCAGGCAGCGCTGGACGTTGACCAGCCGGCGGCCGAACGGGTGCGGGCGTCCCTCCAGGTGGGGGGTGAGGGGGTGCATGCCGGAGGTGGTGAACAGCACCGGGTCGCCGGGCGGGGGCAGCAGGGTCGAGCCGGTGATCCGGCGGTGGCCGCGCTCCTCGAAGTACTCGAGGAAGGTGCGGACGAGCTGGTCGGTGTTCATGGGGTGGCTCCTTCGCGTGTGCCGTTGCGGGGGGCCACCGGACGACGAGTCCGCGCGATCGTCGGAACCGAGGAGCAGAACGCCTCGAGGACACCACCGGCGGACCGTGTCCGGTCGCCGAGGGGAGGGGGACGTACGTCAGGCGGCGGCAACCGGCGAGCTGGTCGCTCGCGCGGTGGCGGTGATGTGGCCGGTGACGTTCATGGGGCCGAGGGTAGCCCGGTCGGCGCCCCCGGGGCACGTGGTTTTCGTTCAGTGCAGTTCAGTCCGGCTCGGCTCAGGTCAGCTCACTCAGGTCCGGGTCGAGGACGGCGCTGGTGATCCGCCCGATGACCCGGTCGGCCGGCTGCGGGGTGGCGGCGGAGCGGCGGGAGGCCAGGAACTCGCGGGGCGAGCAGCCGACCATGCCGCGGAAGGTGCGGTCGAGGTGGGACTGGTCGTAGTAGCCGCAGAGCGCGGCCAGGTCGGCGCGGGCGAAGCGCTCGTCCGGGGCGGTCAGCAGGCTCAGCGTCCGCTGCAGCCGCAGGATGCCGGCGGCCTGTTTGGGCGCCAGCCCGAGTTGCTCGCGAAAGCGCTGCTCCAGCCGGCGGCGGCTCCAGCCGGTGCCCTCCACCAGGGCGCGCACCGGCACCAGCCCCCGGGAGCGGCGCAGTTGCCGCCAGGCCCAGACGACGTCCGGCTCCCAGGTCGGTCCGTCGGCGAACAGCGCGGTGAAGTGGCCGTCCAGCAGGGCGAACCGGGCCCGCCAGGTCGGGGCGTCGGCCAGCCGGGCGGCCAGCGTGCCCAGCCGCGGGCCCAGCACCTCCCCCGCCTCGGCCCACTGCCCGCCGAGCTCCCCGGCCACCGGCCCGAACGCGCGGAACGCGCCCTGCGGGGTCAGCGAGACGGCCAAACCGTGCAGCACACCGGACTGTTCGGCGATCGTCGCGGTGCGGCGCAACCCGGCGGCTACCGAGCCGAAGGAGACGCCGGGGGCGGGTGACACCGCGTCGGTGAGCCGCATCGTGCCCTCGAAGGCGAGCGCCACCGTCACCACGTCCGTGGGCACCTCCAGCCGCCGCTGGGGGTGGTCCAGGGCCATCCGGTAGCCGCGGTAGTCGAGGACGTAGCGGCGCAGCGGTGCGGCGGGCAGGCCGAGCACCAGCGCCGCTCCGGTGGTCGGGCGGGTGTCCTGGACCATCTCAACTCCTGTGCTCGGCACGGTGGGTGGCAGGTGCACGGATCATTCTCGGCGGGGCGGTCAGTGCGCCGACCGTCTCATTGCGTGGATTTTCCTTTCTCGGGGAGCGAGATGCGGGCACACTTGCGACCATGGGAAAGCAGTACGAAAGCATCGACGGCCGGTTGCGGCAGTTCATCGAACGGCAGCCCGTCTACTTCGTCGCGACCGCGCCGCTGGCCGGCGACGGACACGTCAACCTCTCACCCAAGGGCCGCTCCGGCACCCTCGCGGTCATCGACGAACTCACCCTCGCCTACCTGGACTTCGGCGGCTCGCAGGCCGAGACCATCGCCCACCTGCGGGAGAACGGCCGGATCACCCTGATGTGGTGCGCCTTCGACGGCCCGCCCACCGTGGTCCGGGTGCACGGCCGCGGCGAGCCCGTCTTCCGCGACGACCCGCGCTTCGCCGAACTGCTCGGCCACTTCGAGCCCGGCGCGGACGGCTCGGGCCTGCGGGCGATCGTGCTGGTCCGGGCCGAGCGGGTCAGCGACTCCTGCGGGTACGCCGTCCCGTTCATGGACTACCGCGCCGACCGCGACCTGCACGCGCAGTACTTCGACCGCAAGGGCGACGAGCAGTTCAGCGCCTACTGCGAGGGCAAGCCGCTCGTCGGCACCAGCATCGACGGGCTGCCCGCCCTCCCGCTGCCGGTCCCGGCCCGGCCGGCCTGACGGGCGGTCGGCCTGATGGGCGGTCGGCCTGATGAGCCGTTGGTCAGCCCGGCTTCGGCCCCCCGAGGACCATCAACTTGTGCGGGTCCGGGAAGGGCACGAACCCGGCCTTCGCGTACACCTCGTGGGCGTCCACGGTGGACAGCAGCAGCCGCTTCAGCGTGTACGGCCGCAGGTGCTCCACCACCGCCTCGGCCAGCCAGGTGCCCAGCCCGCGAGCCCGCTGCGCCGAGTGGGAGCGGGAACTCGCCGACCTGGCGCCGGGCGTGGGCGCCAGCCTCGGCGGGGCCCGTGGTCGTGTGAGGCCGCGCACAGCGTCGACAGCGCGTGACCGCCTACCCCTCCCCGGTGCCGGATCGGCGGCCCCGCCCGCCCGGGTGGCCCGTGCCACAGCCCTCACCCGGGGTGCCCCCGCCATCCACTCCCGGTGGCGGGCATAGCCTTCCGCGCATGAGCAACGAGAGCGATGCGGCCGACGCAGGCGCCGTCGACAGGGAGCGCGAACGGCACGAGCCGGCCGTCGCGCCGAGCGGCTTCGAGCTGGGGACCGACGGACCCAAGGTGATCCTGGCGGGCCTGGACGGCTCCGACTCCTCCTGGCGCGCCACCGCCTACGCCGCCGGACTGGCCCGCCGACAGGGCGCCCTCCTGGCCGTCGCCTACATCCAGCCGATACTCGGCGCCGCGACCGCCTTGGCCGGAGCCGCCGTGGAGGAGACCACCCAGGAGATCGCCGACGAGCTCCTCGCCGCGCTGCGCGAGGCCGAGCACCGGATGCGCGAGGTCTGGCGGGTGCGGTGGCGCTTCCTCACCATGCGCGGCGACCCCTACACCGGCCTCGCCAAGCTCGCCGACGAGCTGCGCGCCGACGCCGTGGTGGTCGGCGTCTCCGAGAAGGCCGGGCACAAGGTGATCGGGTCGGTGGCCGTCCGCTTGGTCAAGGCGGGTCGCTGGCCGGTCACCGTCGTTCCGTAGCCGATGCGGCACGGGCTCGGCCGGACCGCTATTCTCCGCACTCACGATCGAGCCCGGGGAGACCTGAAAGCTGGTCCGGGCTTGCGGGTGGGAGTCCCGTCCGGGTAGACACCGGAGTGCCCGGTAGCAGGTCCCGGTTCGTCGTGGAGACGCGGCGGGCTGAGCGGGATGTCAAGAGCCTCTTTGGAGGGAGCAAGCACGCGGGCCGTAGCGTGAAGCGAACCTTGCAGCCTCGTCAGACCGACAACGGAGAAGCCGAGCCCCTCATGTCCGGGCGAAGGCCATGTCCTGGGGGTCCTGTTCCGGGGTCAGCCCTCGGGGTTCTCCCGGGGTATGGAGGGCGGCACGTGTGCACAGTCTGGGCCGGAACAGGAGAGACCCGTCTGCCTGTGCCTTTCGTCGGGCAGGGGACCGGACGTATAAGCCGATGGTGAAGTCGTCCGGAGGGCAGCGGGAGTCCGATGGGGTCGTAGTACCGCTGATCGGCGTGCAACACAACGCGCCGGGAGGGAAGGGCCCCAGCTTTGATCACGCCCGTGACGGGGGTAAGCGCGAGGGCATGGCCGGAGAAAGACCGGTCAACCACCCCGACGGGGCGAGCCCCGTCGTAGTGGCCGGGCGAGCGTCCGTCCTGAAAGTGCGACAACTCCAACGCGCGCTGTGGGCTGCGGCCGAGCAGTCTCCGGAGCGGCGTTTCCACGCCCTGTACGACCGTGTCCACAGAGGTGACGTGCTGTGGGAGGCGTGGGAGCGGGTCCGGGCCAACGCAGGGAGCGCCGGGGTGGATCGGGTCACCCTGGAGTTCGTGGAGAGCCGGTACGGGGTTGGCCGGTTGCCCGGCGAACTCCAGCGGGCTCTTCGCTCAGGCACGTATCGTCCCGCGCCGGCCAGGCGCGTGGACATCCCGAAACCACAGGGTGGCAAGCGGCCGCTGGGCATTCCCACGGTGCGCGACAGAGTGGCCCAGCAGGCGGCGAAGATCGTCCTGGAGCCGGTGTTCGAGGCGGACTTTCTGCCGTCCTCGTACGGGTACCGGCCGAAGCGGTCGGCGTTGCAGGCGATGGAGCGTCTTCGGACGGGCTTCATCGAGGGCCGCTGTGTCGTCGTGGAGTTCGACATCCGCGACTTCTTCGGCGAGATCGACCATGGTCGGCTCCTTGCCGAGGTGGGGCGTCGGGTGTCGGACCGCAGGGTGCTCAAGCTGCTGCGGCTGTGGCTCCAGGCGGGTGTGATGGTGGACGGGGAGGTTCGGCGGACGGTCGCCGGGACTCCTCAGGGCGGGGTGATCTCACCCTTGCTGGCCAACATCTACCTGCACGTCCTGGACACCGAGCTCGCCGAGCGCGGTGTCGGTGAGCTGGTGCGGTACGCGGACGACGGTGTCGTCCTGTGCCGGTCGGTGAGCAATGCCAGGAACGCCTTGGCGGCGGTCGGGGAGATCCTCGGCGAGCTGGGGCTGGAGCTGCACCCGGACAAGACGAAGGTGGTAGACCTCAGAGAGGGCCGGGAAGGACTCGACTTCCTCGGCTGCCACTTCAGAGCCCGCTTCTCGGGCAAGGTGTGGGAGAAGTACCGCAAGGTCCGCTTCTACCTGCACCGTTGGCCCTCACAGGCGGCGATGAAGCGACTCCGGGACAAGGTCCGCGAGCGGACCGACCGCCGTCGGTCGGGATGGGACATCCGTGAGGTGATCGCGGAGTTGAATCCGATCCTGCGCGGCTGGGGCGCCTACTTCCGAACCGGGAACGCTGCCCGGAAGTTCACACAAGTCGATGACTATGTGGTGTGGCGTCTCCGCGGATTGATGGTCAAGAAGCGAGGACGCAACCTGCGAGCTGGCCAGATGGCGGTGTGGACGGAAGAGTGGTTCAACGGGCACGGCCTGCATCGTCTGCGTGGCACGATCCGCTATCCGAAGGCGGCGTAACCATGCCGAGAAGATCATCGGTAAGCCGTGTGCGGGAAAACCGCACGCACGGATTGAAAGGGGACGGAGGAACCGGGCCCGGCAGGGCACCGCGCCTCCAACTACCAATGACGGAATCGCCGGGCGCGCACCCCACCGGGCCGGCCCACCCGACCGGCAACGACCTGCACCTCGACCTGCCCGCCACCGGCGGCCGCCGCTCCGCGCTGATGGCCGCACTGCGCGAGGCGATCCGCAGCGGTCGGCTGGCCCCCGGCACCCGGCTGCCGCCCTACCGGGCCCTCGCCGCCGACCTCGGCCTGGCCCGCAACACCGCCGCCGAGGCCTACGCCGAACTCGTCGCCGAAGGCTGGCTCACCGCCCGCCAGGGCTCCGGCACCACCGTCGCCGAACGCGCCGCACCCGTCCGGCCCGATCGGGCCCGCCGCCCGGCCCGCCGGCCCGGACCCGCGCACGACCTGCGCCAGGGCCAGCCCGACGCCGCCTCCTTCCCCCGCACCGCCTGGCTCGCCGCCGCCCGCCGCGCCCTCACCGCCGCGCCCAACGAGGCCTTCGGGCCCGGCGATCCACAGGGCCGGCGCGAACTGCGCACCGTCCTCGCCGACTACCTCGCCCGCGCCCGCGGAGTGCGCACCGACCCCGACCGGATCGTGGTCTGCTCCGGCTTCGCCCACGCCCTGCGACTGCTCTTCGACGGCGCCACACCCGTCCTGCCGCCCGCCGAGCACGGGCCCCTGGCCGTCGAGGCCTACGGACTCGGCTTCCACCGCGCCCTGCTGGCCGCCACCGGAGTCACCACCACGCCGCTGCCGATCGACGAACAGGGCGCCCGTGTCGACGAGTTGCCCCAGCACCCGGACATCCGAACGGTACTGCTCACCCCCGCCCACCAGTTCCCGACCGGCGGCCCGCTGCACTCCGGGCGCCGCGCCGCCGTGGTCGACTGGGCACGCCGGCGCGGCGGCCTCCTCCTCGAGGACGACTACGACGGGGAGTTCCGCTACGACCGCCAACCGGTCGGCGCCGTCCAGGGGCTCGACCCCGACCGGGTCGTCTACCTCGGCAGCACCAGCAAGAGCCTCACCCCCGCGCTGCGCCTGGGCTGGATGGTCCTGCCGGACCACCTGGTCGACCGGGTGCTCGCGGCCAAGGGCGAACGCGAGGCCTGGGCCAGCGCGCTGGACCAGCTGACCCTCGCCGAGTTCATCGACTCCGGTGGCTACGACCGGCACCTGCGCCGGATGCGGCGCCGCTACCGGGACCGCCGGGACCAGCTGGTGGCCGCGCTGGCCGCGAACGCCCCGCACATCGAGGTGTCCGGCATCGCCGCTGGCCTGCACGCCGTGCTGCGGCTCGCCCCCGGCACCGAGCGCTCGATCCTCAAGGCCGCCGCCTACCGGGGCCTGGCCGTCGAAGGACTCGCCGACTACCGGCACCCGGCGATCGCCCCGGCGGCGATGCCCGCCGTCGACGGCCTGGTGGTCGGCTACGCCACGCCGCCCGACCACGCCTACCCGGCGGCCCTCCGGGCACTCTGCGACATCCTGCCGCCGCCGGCCTGAGGCACCCCGGGCCGTTCCGGACGCCGCGGGAGCGCGAGCGGCGAAGGACAGGCCACCGGAGGTTCCGCCGGGCCGGACCCCGGCCGGTCGGTCCCCGGCGTCCACCCGCCGCCCCCTGCGTCGGTACGGCTTCGGGCCGAGCACGGTCACCGAAGCGCTAACACCCCCTACGCTCCATGGGCATGCGCAGAACACATCCGCGCCGGGCCGTGCTCGCCGCGTGCCCGGCCCTCGCCGCCGGTCCGCTCCTGTCCGCCGCACCCGCCCAAGGCCGACAGCCCATCCCCGACACCCAGATCGCCTGCGGCTGACCCTTAATCCGGCCCCACCGTCACACCCACCCCCGTACACCCGCCAGGTGCCGGCCACCCCCGTACCGGCACCTGACGGGGCTTCCGTGACTGTCGGAGACGAGTGACAGGATCGGGCCATGGACGCACGGATGCCGAACGACCCCGCCTGGACGCCGAACGACCCCGCCAGCCCCGTTGACGACCGGCTGCCCGGCCTGCCGATGCCGTACCGGCTCCACACCGCCCTCGTCGGCCGGGTGGGCACGGAGGGTGCCGCACGGGTCGGCGGATTGCTGCGCGCCTCCCTGGAGCTCAGCCCGGACGTCGCCGAGGACGCCGTCGGCTGGACGCCGGTCGGGCGGACCGGCGGGTCGGCCGCCCTGCCCGAGGGGATCGACTGGCCCCAAGGCGACGGGCATCCGATGGAGCTGCTCGCCCAACTCGACTGCGCGGGGATGGCGGAGGCCTTCCGGGCGGGCAACGGCGGGCGCTGGCCGCTGCCGGCCGACGGTCTGCTGCTGTTCTTCCACGACCCGATGCCCGCCGACCTCGACGGCGAGAGCTGCCGGGTGCTGCACGTCCCGGCGGGGGCGCCCGAGCGCCCGGCCCCGCCGGACCCGGACGGGGTGGAGCCGCTGGCCGGGCGGACGGTCCGGGCACGCTGGGCACTGTCGGCGCCGTCCTACCTCGACGACGAGCTGGTGGAGCTCTGCCCGGGCGACTTCCTGACCGCCATGGGCGTCTCGGACGAGTTTGGCGAGCAGCTCGGCACGCCCGGGATCAGGGTCCTCGGCTGGTGCGACAGCCACAACACCACGCGCCCGGCGGGGCACCGCCCGCTGCTGCAGGTCGAGGGGTCGGCGGCGGGCGCGTCCTGGGGCGAGTTGGTCAACGTCTCGGTCTGGATCACCGACCAGGACCTGGCGGCGGGTCGTTTCGACCGGGTGCGGCACGGGATGGAGGTCGCCTGACCGGTGTGCCGGCTTGACGGTCGGCGGTCGCTGTGGCAGCTGCCGGACCGGTCCGGGCGGGGCCCGGAAGGCCGTTGCGGGGGCGGGAATCGCGGGCGCGAACGGGTGTTCCGGTGGTGGGTGGGGCGGATGGGCGCAGATGGGGACGGATGGCGGGAGATTCACCCTATCGGGGGGTAGTCGGCCACCGTACGGGGTTGGTCGGGTTCTGGTGATCTAGGGTTCCGGATGGGCCGCCGGGTGATGCCGGTCGAGCTTCCGACAGTCGCCAACTTCCCCATCAGCAAGCGGATCTGATGATCCGTCGCGGCTAGCGCCCAGGGCGCAGCGGTACGGCCCTGACCGCGTGATCCGACCACACGAATGGAGACCCCTGCCGATGCCCGTGGACACGAGCCCGGAGACACAGCAGGACCGGCAGCAGAGCCTCGCGACGGCAGCTGCCCGCAATCTTGCCACCACGACCAAGTCCGCACCGCAGATGCAGGAGATCACCTCCCGCTGGCTGCTCAAGGTGCTCCCGTGGGTCGAGGCCCACGGTGGCGCGTACCGGGTGAACCGACGGCTCACCTACACCGTCGGCAACGGCGTGGTGGAGTTCATCAAGACCGGCTCCCAGGTCCGGGTGATCCCGGCGGAGCTGGGCGAACTCGCCCTGCTGCGCGGCTACGAGGACGAGGAGGTGCTGACCGCCCTCGCGGACCGCTGCCAGCAGCGCGACTTCGGCCCCGGTGAGGTGCTCGCCACCCAGGGCGAGGCGGCCGACCGGATCTTCCTGATCGCGCACGGCAAGATCAACAAGATCGGCACCGGCAAGTACGGCGACGAGACCGTGGTCGGCGTGGCCGGTGACGGCGACCGCTTCGGCGACGACTCGCTGCTGAACCCGGACGCCATCTGGGAGTACACCGCGAAGACCGCCACCTCCGGTGTCGCACTCACCCTGAGCCGGGAGGACTTCGCCCGCATCCGGGACAACGCGCCGACCCTCCAGGAGCACCTGGAGTCGTTCCTCGCCCTGCCGCTGCAGGCCCAGAACGAGCGCGGCGAGGCCGAGATCGCCATGTCGGCCGGCCACCACGGCGAGTACGAACTCCCCGGCGCCTTCGTGGACTACGAGCTCAAGCCGCGTGAGTACGAGCTGAGCGTCGCGCAGACCATCCTCAAGGTCCACAGCCGCGTCGCGGACCTGTACAACCAGCCGATGAACCAGATCGAGCACCAGCTCCGGCTGACCATCGAGGCCCTGCGCGAGCGCCAGGAGCACGAGATGATCAACAACCCGGAGTTCGGCCTGCTCCACAACGCCGACTTCGACCAGCGGATCCAGACCCACTCCGGCCCGCCCACCCCGGACGACCTGGACGAGCTGCTCAACCGCCGCCGCGACCCCGACTACCTGCTGGCCCACCCGCGCACCATCGCCGCGATCGGCCGGGAGTTCAACGCCCGGGGCATCTACCCGCACCACGTCGACCTCGGCGGGCAGCAGGTGCCGGCGTGGCGCGGGGTGCCGATCCTGCCGTGCAGCAAGATCCCGATCACCAAGGAGAACACCAGCTCCATCCTGGTGATCCGTACCGGCGAGGACAACCAGGGCGTCATCGGCCTGCACCAGACCGGCCTCCCGGACGAGTACCAGCCCTCGCTCTCGGTCCGGTTCATGGGGATCGACGAGAAGGCGATCATCTCCTACCTGGTCAGCGCCTACTACTCGTGCGCGATCCTGGTGCCGGACGCGGTCGGCGTGCTCGAGAACGTCGAGATCGCGCACCGCCGCCGCTGAGCCCGGAGAGCAGCCGGCGCAGGCCGTAACCGGAGGGCGCGAAGATCGTTTCACATGACGACGGACGGCCCGCCCTCGAGGTGGGCCGTCCGCCTGACCGCGTCCGAACGCGCCTGGTCGTGCCCGATCGGTCCCGGTGCCGGCATCGGTCCGGATCCGACGGATGGCGCCCGTTCCCGTCGGCTGATCAGCCCGAGTCCGTTCCGTTCCGTCCTCCCCAGGCGACCCGAGAGGTGTGTGGAGCCCATGCCGCAGCGTCGGCGTTTCCGGCGGATACCGCAACACGGCGGGTTCGCCGCACCCGGACGGCGGGTGCGGCTGATCGGTGCGGCGGTCGGCGTGGTGGCGATGTGCGCACTGGTCGGCGGTGCCACCGCCTCGGGCGCCGAGCGCCCCGGCGGGCACCCGCACGGCTCGGCCGTGGACATCTGCGTGTGCAGCGACACCGACGTGTCGACCTCGGTGGGCCCGGGCGGGAGCGTCGACGTCGGAGTGGACGTGGACGTCCAGGTCGACGTCACCGTCGCCCCCGACGTCGGCCGCCACCACGGAGGGCATGGAGGGCACGACGGTGACCGTGGGCACGGTGACCACGACGGTGATGGTGACCACGATGGGCACGAGGGGCATCACCACCATCACCACCCGCACCCCTGCCCGAGCCCCACCCCGACCCCGACCCCGACCCCGACCCACACGCCTACTCCCACCCCGACGCCGTCGCCGAGCGCACCACCCCCCAGCCCGACCCCGCCGCCCACGCCTCCGGCGCCCTCGCCCCCGGCGCCCGCTCCCGGGCCGGCCGCGCCGCCCCCGGCGCCTCCCGCCGCGCCTGCGCCCGCAGCCCCCGCACCCGCGGCCCCCACCGTGGCGGCCCCCACCGTGGCGGACCCCAGTCCCGCGGCGCCGAGTCCGGTCCGGCCGAGCCCGCTGTGGCCGACGCCCCCGGCGCACCCGGTGTTCAAGGTGCGGGCCTCCCAACCGCTGCCCGTCGCCCAGCACCACCACGGTGCCTCGACGACCACCACGATGCTGCTGATCTTCGTCCCCGGCATCCTCGCGGCGGCCGCGCTGCGCCCGGGTCGTGGCCGAGGCCGCGGCCGCTCCGGGTCCTGACGGCAACCGGCTCCGGCCGGATGGCAACCGGCTCCGGCCGACCGGGGACCTCGGGTTCCCGATGACTCCGGGGCTCGACGAGCCCGTCGAGCCCCCTACTTCCCCGTTCACGTCACAAGCCAAGCCAGAGAAGGGAGTTCCCATGTCCGAGTGGGTGGCGCTGGTCATCGCCATGGCGGCGGCCTGTGCCGTTGTGGTGGCGGTGGTGGTGCTGAGGCGCCGCGCGGGCGTCGAGGAGAACGTCGACGAGACGCCCGACGTCATCGAGTACATCACGATGATGATCGGCGTGGTCTACGCGATCGTCCTCGGTCTCGCCATCGCGGGTGTCTGGGAGGCGCGTGGTGCCGCCCAGGACGACCTGTTCCGCGAGGCGCAGTCGCTGCGGGAGGCGAGCGACCGGATGGTGGTCTACCCGGCCGAGTTCCGCGACCAGGTCCGCGCCGACATCGACGCCTACGTCACGTACGTGGTGAACGTCGAGTGGGACCACATGTCCAAGAACGGCGAGATCACCGACCAGGGCAACCAGTTGCTGGACAAGGTCCAGAACGAGGTGGCCACCCGGGCGCCGGCCTCGGACCTGGAGTCCCAGGCCTACCAGCCGATCATGGACCGGATCGGCCAGGCCTCCGACGCCCGCAACCAGCGCGGTCAGAGCGCCGGGCCGACCATGCCGGGCGTGGTCTGGTTCGGCCTGATCGGCGGGGCGGTGGTCACCATCGGGATGCTGTTCGCGCTGCAGATCAGGCGCACGCCGAGGGAGCTGATCCTGGCGGGCTGCTTCAGCGTGCTGATCGCCTTCCTGCTGTTCATGATCTGGGACTTCGACGATCCGTTCGCCCGGAGCGTCTCGGTCACCACCCAGCCCTTCGTGGACCTCTTCCCCTCGCTCAACCTCAAGAGCTGAGCCGGGACCGGTCGACGCCGTGCACCGGTGGTCCCGGACGGGGCCATCGGTGCACGGCGTCCACCCTCTGGACGACCCCGGGCGGGGGAGGGAGGCGGGCCGGTAGGTTGAACCGGACGGAACGGGCCCGCCGAACGGAGGAGCGCATGGACAGTCAGGGCTGGGACGACCGCTACGCCGCGAGCGAACTGGTGTGGGGCGCCGCGCCCAACCGGTGGGTGGTCCGCGAACTGACCGGCAGCACCCCCGGCCGCGCCCTCGACCTGGGCGCCGGAGAGGGACGCAACGCCATCTGGCTGGCCACCCAGGGCTGGGAGGTCACCGGCCTCGACTTCTCCGCCGTCGCCCTGGAACGCGCCGAACGGCTCACCGCCGAACTGCCCGACGAGGTCGCCGACCGCCTGACCTGGCGGCACGGCGACGCCCGCACCGACGAGGACCCCGCCGCCTACGACCTCGTCCTGGTCGCCTACCTCCAGCTCCCCGCCGAGGACCGCCGGGCCGCGCTGCACCGCGCCGCCGACGCGCTCGCTCCCGGGGGCACCCTGCTGGTCATCGGGCACGACCTGACCAACCTCACCGACGGCGTCGGCGGCCCGCAGGACCCGGCCGTGCTGTTCACCCCCGAGGACGTCCTCGCCGACCTCGCCGAGTACGGCCTGCGCACCGTCCGGGCCGAACGCGTCCACCGTACGGTCGGCGAGCCCGGCCACAAGGGCGGCCTGACGGGCGTCGCGGTCGACGCGCTGGTGCGACTGGAGCGGAGTGCCGAGTGATGTCCCGACCCACCCGCCGCTCGCTGCTCACCGGCCTGATGGCCGTCGCCCCGCTGGTGCTGGCCGGCTGCTCCTCGGGCCAGAAGAAGGACCGGAGCGCCCGGGCGGCCAAGGCCAGCGACCCGGGCGGCGCGGCCTTCGTGATGATCATCCGGCACGGCGAGAAGCCCGACGGCAGCCAGCCCGGCCTGGACGAGAACGGCAAGCACGACGACAAGTCCCTCACCCAGCGCGGCTGGGACCGGGCCAAGGCGCTGCCCACCCTGTTCGTCCCGCCCGCGGCCGGACTGCGCACCCCGGCCCGGATCTACGCCGCCACCGACCAGGGCCCGATGGCCGGGGCGCACCGGATGCGCCAGACCGTCACCCCGCTGGCAGCCAAGCTCGGGCTGACCGTGGACACCACCTACGCGGAGTCCCAGGAGTCCGAACTGGCCGGCGCCGCGCTCTCCGGGACGCAGCCGGTGCTGATCTGCTGGGAGCACTCCCGGATCCCGCGGATCGTCGAGGCGCTCGGCGCCGCAGGCAGCGGGGTGCCGACCAGCTGGCCGGACCGGTTCGACCTGGTCTGGGTGTTCTCCCGGCCGGCCGGCGGGGCCTGGACCTTCCAGGAGGTGCGCCAGCACCTGCTGGACGGCGACGCCTGATCCACCTGCGGCCGGCGAATCCGTCAGGGTGCGGAGCACGGCCGGAAGTGAGGCCCGGGGGACCGCTGGGTAGGGGTCCTCCGAGTCGCTGTCCGATGATCATAGGTTTTCCTGCGTGCGATAGGTTCGCGGCACGGACGGCGGCAGGAACCAGGAGGGCACGATGACCGTTTCGCTGGCCAAGGGGCAGAAGATCAGCCTGGAGAAGCCGGACGGTGGGCAGTTGAGCCTGGTCCGGATGGGCCTGGGCTGGAAGGCCGTGCAGCGCAAGGGCTTCCTGGCCAAGCTGCTGTCCGCCGGCCGGGAGATCGACCTGGACGCCTCGGCGGTGCTGTTCTCCCGGGGGAGGTCCGTCGACGTGGTCTGGTTCCAGCACCTCACCAGCGACGACGGCTCGGTCCGGCACAGTGGGGACAACCTGGTCGGCGGCGCGGGCGACGCGACCGACGACGAGTCGATCACGGTCGACCTGACCAGGGTGGGCGCCGAGGTCGACCAGATCCTGTTCACGGTCAACTCCTTCACCGGACAGACCTTCCAGGAGGTCGAGGCCGCCTTCTGTCGGCTGGTGGACGAGACCACCGGCACCGAACTGGCCCGCTACACCCTCACCGGCGGCGGCCCGTACACCGCCCAGATCATGGCCAAGGTGCAGCGCACGCCCGGCGGTTGGCAGATGGCCGCGATCGGCCAGCCGGCCAGCGGGCGAACCTTCCAGGACCTGATGCCGGAACTGCTCAAGCACCTGTGACCCGCGTCCCGGCGGCCGTGCCCGGGCCCGGCGCCGCGACACTACTCGACGTCCCGGCGCCGGAACCCGGCCAGGGCCAGCGCGATCAGCGCCGCCGCGACCAGGGTCAGCACGGCGAGCGGCGTCCAGTCCATCCGGGCCGCCGGGATCCGGGGCACCTGGCCGAACGGCGAGAACCGGTCCAGGCCCGCGGGGAACTTCAGCAGCGGGCCCAGGTAGTCGATCACGAACGCGTACCCCGGGACGATCCAGGCCAACGGCATCGCCCTGGGCAGCCAGCCGTAGACGGCGGCGGCGAAACCCACCGTCACCCACAGGGCCGGCGCGAAGGCCAGCGCCGCGCCGGTCAGCCGCAGGAACACGCCCCCGTCACCGGTGGACAGCGCACCCGACAGGCCGAAGCCCACGCCGGCCGCAGCTCATCGCCTTGTGTTTGGAGGCGTTGGCTTCGAGCTTGGTGCCGTCCAGGGCGACGCGGCCCATCTTGACCATGCCGAGCCTCATGGCGAGGTGCAGGGATTGAGTGAACAGGTCCGCGAGCGCGTGAAGGTGGCGGCGGCGGAACCGGGCGATCGAGCGGAAGTCCGGGGCCTGGCCGGCGGCCAGGCCCCGGAACGCGACGTCGTCGACGCACCTGCGCTCGATCACCCGGGAGGAGCGGACGCCGGTGGTGTAGCCGTAGATCAGCAGGCGCACCATCAGCCTCGGATTGTAGGGCGGGTAGCCGCTTTTCTCGGTGTAGTCAGCGAGAACCGGACCCAGGTCCAGCACCTCGTCGACCAGGTCCGCGACGAACCGGGCGAGGTGGCCCTCCGGCAGCCAGTCGTCCAGCGACGGTGGCAACAGCAGGACCTGATGCGGGTCGAATGCCCGGAAGGACTTGTCCACCGCCGCCGGACGGCGCTGCGGCCGCTTCGCCTCGACCGGCTCGACCTCGAACAGCCCATCCTCACCACGCATACCGGGATCATCCCGCACGAAAGATCACGAGACACGGGGGTTGGCGGTTGTTGAGACACGCTCCTAGCGGATTGCCACGGACTCCCCGACCGGGATGCGCGCGTACTCGGTGCCGCCCTTGAAGTCCAACCAGCCGTCGAAGTACTCCTGGCCGAGCTCGTTGAGCGTGGCGTCGTGGATCGGGAACGCCCGCTTCGGCCGCACCGCCCGCACGAAGTCCAGCGCCTCGGAGAGCTTGAGCCAGGGCGCGGCAGCCGGTACGAGCAGCGTCTCCACCGGCGACGGCGGGACGAACAGCGAGTCGCCCGGGTGGTAGACCATGCCGTCGACGACGAAACCGACGTTGGCACAGCCGGGCAGGCCGTCGTAGATCTCGGCGTGTGCCCCGCCCACGACGTCGACGGCGAACCCGGCCGCCGTGAACCGCTGCCCCGCCTCGACGGCGACCGCCGTGCCGCCCAGCTCGGGGGCCGACTCGATCGCTGCCGACGGCAGGTACACCCGGAACGCGGAGTTGCGCTGACTCGCCGCCACGAGCTTGGCGATGTCGAGGTGGTCGGGGTGCTCGTGCGTCACCAGCACCTCGTCGACCCCGTCGAGCGCGTCGGCCTCCGAGAACGTCCCCGGGTCGATCACCAGCACCCGGTCGTCGGCCTCCAGGCGCACACAGGCGTGGCCATATTTGATCAAATTCATGTGCCCACTATGGCAGGGGCGGTCGAGGGCAGGGCCCTGTTCGATCAGGCTGTTCCACAGCGTGACAACCAGCTCGAACGGCCCGTCCCCATCACGCATATCGGGATCTCCCGCATGAATGATCACAAGGCGCGCGCGGGTTGCCGGTTACTGAGACACGCTCCTAGCCAGGCGGCGGGCTGTCGGCGGACCGCGACGGCCGAGGCCCTGCAAGCCTCCAGCACCGCGCCGGAGCGGCCGTCGGCGGCCCGGGTGTGATTGCGAGTACCACGTGGAGTGGACGGTCGATGAGGACATCGTCTGGGGGCGGAACGCCAAGTCGGCTGCCGGTTCCGGGCCCGAGATCCGCACCGGCGGACACTGTGTCGTCAGCCGCCTCTCGCGGGCCCTGGGCAGAGTGGTCAGGAACGCTTCGATGTCGTGGACCTCGACCAGGGCCCAGTCACTCTTGCCCCGGGAGGCAGTGAGGAAGAAGGCCAGGTCGCGCATGGTGGCGAGGGCGGTTTCCAGGGTGTGGTGGCTGCAGCGGTTGCCGGCGCGGCGGGCCCGGTCCTGGGCTCTCATTCGTGAGGCGTCGAACACGGCGACGGCGGGCCGAAGGGGCTCGGGGGCGGCGGCGATGCGCCGTTGGCGGCGGCCGGCGGCGAGACGCTCGGCCTGGTCGGTAGGCAGGGCAAGATCGCCGGGCTCACTGAACCGTCGGTAGGCCGGACCCGATCCGGCCCACCGGGGACGGCGTCAGCCGACCGGACAGCCACGGCTGCGACGCATCGGACATGGCGCGGCTGCAGCGCCTCCCGGAGCCGTGACCAACTGCCTCAAGCGGTGAACAGAGCCACCGCGGGCCGCTCGGTCAGGGTGCCGACCGCACTCATGCCGGTCCCCGCTGGCCCGTGAAGGTCACGTCGCCGGTCGCGGCGACAGGTTCGGCAGGTGCAGTGAGATGCCTGGCGGTGGCTAGGGTTTCCCGAACCCAGTGGGCGAGGGTGTGCCGGTCGGGGTCGTTGACCCAGCGCTCGAAGGCGACCTTGAACACGGCAATCCCGATTTCGGCCGCGAGCGCTGCGGCGGTGGTCTCCAGACCGCGTTCGCGCAGCGCCTGGGCGAGTGTGGAGACCAGCGCGGCGAGTTTGGCCAGTTCGCGTTCCTGGAGTTCGGGATTGGCGGCGATGACGACCTGGCGTTGCCGTGCCAGGTCTCCGCGTTCCTCGAGGACGGGGGCGGCTTCGGCCAGGGCGTGGGCGATCACCTCCAGCGGCGGGAGCGGGACGGGGGCGGTGGCGGCGGCGCCCGCGAGGATGTCGGCGAGGGGGTTGTCGCCCGGGAAGAGGACTTCCCGTTTGTCGGCGAAGTGCCGGTAGAAGGTCCGCTCGGTGAGTCCTGCGCGGGCTGCGATCTCCGTGACGGTGGTGGCGTCGAAACCCTTGCGGTTGTAGAGCTCCAGCGCCGCCTTCTCCAGGCGGCCTCGTGCGTCGGGTTTCCATCGGCTCATTCTCCGATCCTACCCAACGACGACAGAAGCTGACATCAGAACGATGACAGTGACTGTCATGGGTGCTACGGTGATGTCACAGACTGACATCAGGTGCCCCGCCCAAGGTGGGAGCCCGCGGCAGGAAGGCGCACACCATGCGTGTATTCGTCACCGGAGCCTCCGGACACCTCGGCTCCGCCGTCGTCCCCGAACTCCTCGAAGCGGGGCACCAGGTCGTCGGCCTGGCCCGCTCGGACAAGTCCGCCGCCGCGTTGACGGCTGCCGGTGCCGAGGTGCACCGAGGCGACCTCGACGATCTCGACGGCCTCGCCGCGGCCGCCGCCGCGGCCGACGGCGTCATCCACCTGGCCTTCAAGCACGACGCCATGTTCGCCGGCGACTTCGACAGCGCGGTCGCAGCGGATCTGCGCGCCATCCGGACGCTCGGGGACGCGCTCGCCGGCACCGGCAAGCCCTTGGTGACCACGTCGGGAACAATGCTGCTCGCCTTCGCGGGGCTGGAAGGCGCCGCCACCGAAGCCGAGGCACTCGACGCAGGGCCGCGGATCGACGCCGAGAACGCAGCGGTCGCACTCGCGGAACGCGGCATCCGCTCGTCCGTCATCCGGCTTGCGCCGACCGTGCACAGCACGCTCGACCACAACGGCTTCATCCCGACCCTGATCTCCATCGCCCGGGCTAACGGCGTCGCCGCCTACATCGGCGACGGGGCCAACCGCTGGCCCGCCGTGCACACGCTCGACGCGGCACACCTGTACCGGCTGGCGCTGGAATCCGCGCCGCCTGGGTCACGGCTGCACGCCGTCGACGACCAGGGGATCCCCTTCCGGGAGATCGCCGAGGCCATCGGCCGCCAGATGAACCTGCCCGTGGTCAGCATCCCGTCGACGCAGGCCGACGCCCACTTCGGCTTCCTCAGCGCCCCCGCCATGGCCGACAACCCGTCCTCGAGCGCGCTGACCCGCGACCTCCTCGGCTGGAAGCCCGTCCAGCCCGGCCTCATCGACGACCTCGGCCAAGGCCACTACTTCGACGTCCCGGCGACCACCCCACGCTGAGCCCGCTCCGTCTCATCTCCCGCGCAGTCCTGCGCGCCGTCGCGGAGGCGCGGCGAAAGGATCCGCACGCCCCATCACACCCACACAACCGGCGGCGACGCCAGCACACCGAGCCTGCCCGATCACGCTGAGGGCCGGGGTGGCGTAGGGCCAGGGAGGACTGTTTCGGTGGGAACGGTCAGCTGCTACCTTGCCCGGATGAGGAAAGGACCTGCTACGCGGAGTGCCGGGGCGGACGAGCCACTCGGCTTCGTGATCGCTTCGGTTGGTAATGCGGCGGCTCTCGCGTTCGAGTCCGCCCTGGCCGCGGAGAATCTGCATCCGCGGCACTTCGCCGTGCTGCGCGGGCTGCGTGACGGTGAGGAGCATGCGCAGCAGCAGCTCGCCTCCTCGCTGGGCATCCCGGCCAGCCGTCTTGTGGGGCTGCTCTCGCTGCTGATCGAGAGGGGCCTGGTGGAGCGGCGCGAGTCGCCGACCGACGCCCGGGTGAAACTGGTCCGCCTGCGGGAGGAGGGCCGGGTGGAACTGGAGAAGCTGATCGGGCTCGCCGGCGCGTCGGAGCGGCGGCTGACCGCAGGGCTGACGGTCGAGGACAGGTCCGAGCTGCGCCGGCTGCTCGGCATCGTCTACGCCAACGTCGCCGTCGAGCCCGAAGGGCGGCCCGCCCGGGTGTGGTGATCGGCCTTTGCGGCCTGGTTGTGTTCGATCCGGTGACGGGCGAGGCCTTGCGAGATCGTTTCAGTCGGAATAGTTTCAGTGGAAACGGATTGCGGCGCTGCTGCGAGGCACCCGACGACAGGAGACGACGATGACCGCCACGAGCAAGGACACGGTCGAGGAGTTCCTCGAACGGATCCGGTGTGCCTGGGACGCGGGGGACGCGACCGGCTACGCGGCACAGTTCGCGGAGAATGCCTCATACGTGATCTTCATGGGGGACGCCGTGTTCGGGCGCGCCGCCATCGAGCAGACGCATCATGAGGTGTTCACCCGGTGGCAGAAGGGCACGCGCATGGCGGTCAAGCCGATCGACGTGCGGATGCCGGACGAGTCCACGGCGGTGGTGATCACCGTCGGCGGCATCGGCAAGGGTGGCCGGATCGACTTCGACAAGTTCCAGACCTTCACGCTGCACCGCCGGGAAGGGCGTTGGGAGTGCGTGGCCTTCCAGAATACGGAGATGAGCCGCCGTTCCAAGCGCGCTTACCGTGCCTGAGGGCTTCATCGGCCGTTTCCGGCGCGCAGCCACGCGATGCATCCGGTCACGGGCCCGGCCGAGGGCGTGGACGGGCTCGTAGCCGGTGTCCCGGCGTAGGCAGGTGGCGGCTTCGGGGCTGATCCGGCCGCGGGTGGCGCTGAAGTCCGGATCGGTGTCGACCGATGCCGCGACGGCGGCAGGGTGGCCGTGGGGCCGTTCTGCCGCCGTCGGCGGTTCGGTGCGGTTTCGGCGCGGTGGTGACTACTTCTTCAGGGTCGCCGAGGGAGAGGGCGAGGGCGACAGCGAGGCGCTGGGCGTGGCGCTCGATCCGGCGGACGGGGTGGCGCCGGGGGTGCCGCTCGGGGTCGGCGTCGGGCAGCCGGGAGCGGTCGGCGTGGCGGACGGGGTGCCCGTCGGTGCCGGGGTGCCGGTCGCGGTGGCCGTCGGGGACGGCGTGCCGGTGGGCGTGCCGGTGGGCGTGGCGGCGTCGGTGGGCGTCGCGGTCGGGCTCGGGCAGGACGTCGGCGTGCCGGTCGGGGTGCCGGACGGCGTGCTGGTGGGGGTGGCCGTCGGGGACGCGCTGCCGCTCGGCGTGCCGGTCGGGGTCGTCGTCGGTGTGGCCGTCGGGCTCGCGGAGGACGAGGGCGAACCGGTGGGCGTCGGCGTGGTGGTCGGCTGCGCGGACGGCGTCGGCGTCGGGCCGGTGCCCGTGCCGTCGTTGCCCGTCGGGGTGCCGCCCGAGGCGCCCGCCGTCGTGCCGGACGGCTGGAGGAACGGCGAGGGCGAGGTGCTCGGCACGCTCGGGACGCCGGGGAGGTCCGGGACGGTGGTCACCAGGCCGCTGCCGAAGTGGGCCATCCAGTTGCGGACGGTGCGCAGGTACTCGGTCGAGTCGTTGTAGCTGAGGATCGCCCGGTCCAGCTGGGACGGGTCGGAGAGGTCCCGGCCGCCCGCGCACAGGTAGCGGCCGGCGGTCTCGGCCGCGTCGAAGATGTTGTTCGGATCGGCCGTGCCCTTGCCGGTGGCGTCCACACCCCAGGAGGCCCACGTCGACGGGATGAACTGCATCGGGCCGACCGCGCGGTCCCAGCGCGGGTCGCCGTCGTAGCGTCCGCCGTCGGTGTCGGGTATCGCGGCGAAGCCGTTGCCGTCGAGCACCGGGCCGAGGATCGGGGTGAGCGTCCGCCCGGAGGCGTCCACCTGGCCGCCGTCGGCCTGGCCGGACTCGACCTGACCGATCGCCGCCAGCAGCTGCCAGGGCAGGTGGCAGCCCGGCGAGCGCTGCGCCAGCGAGGCCTCCGCCTGGCGGTAGGCGGCGAAGACGGTGGCGGGCAGCGAGGCGCCGGTGGCGGCGAACGGGCCGGCCGCGGGCAGGCCGGGCTGGGTGCCGGGCGGCTGCGGCAGCTGGACGGGGCTGCCGCCGTCGGCCGCGGTGCCGGGGATGCCGGGGATGCCGGTCGAGGGGCTGCCGAACGGAGTGGAGGAGGAGCCCGGGCTCTGCGCGGCGGTGCCGTCCTGCGCCGGGCCGACGTCGGCGGCCGCGACCTGTGCGAGGCCGAGGCCCGACACCTGAGAGCCGGTCAGCGCGGCCAGCGCGGCGAAGGCCGCCGCCGTCCCCGTGACCCGCTTGCCGAGCCGCACCTTCCGCCCACCCTTGGCGTTGCCGAACCTCGCCGCCATCTGCTGCCCCTCCCCGTCGCCGTCCGGACCCTCCCGGAACGGTTGACCCGTCGTCATCGTGCCCGCCAACCGCTCGGCGGCACCCGCCGCCCGGACGATTAGTATCACGACGATCTGACAGGGACAGGATGGACCGCAGGTGGCCCGCGGCCCACCGAGAGGTCAAGACGGCAGCTCAGCCGGGGTCCGACGGGGCCGAAACCTTGCCATGGTATTCACGACCTTCTCATCTCGCCGGCGGCGTAAGGGAGTTGGCCGGGATCCCAACACCAGAAGTCCGGGCGCCCCGGCGGTCGGAGCGGCGGTTCGAGGTACGGGGTGGTGCGTGGGCGTCGTTTCGGGCTCCCCGGCGGCGCCCGTGGCCGACCCGTCTGACCTGCCCGGACGTCCACCGCCGCGCCGGGCACTCCCTAGCAGGACGGGCGGGCCGACGCCAGGGGACGTCCCCAACTCGCCCCTGGATGGATGACGTTCAGGTGAAAGTGGGCATGCCAGGAAGCCCCGTCCGGCATGCTGTGCCGCGTGACCATGCGGATGGAGGCCGAAACCGTGAGCGCGAACCTGCCGGAGACCGTCGTCGAGGGAGCGGTGGTCCTGCCGGCACCCCCTCGGGTGGTGGACGATCTGGCCCGTGACCTGACCCAGGCCGCCGCCGCCGTCCGGGCGGTGTCGCGCAGCGGCCGCACCACCGGCGGCGACGTCGCGGTCGCCGCCTACACCGCCGTGGTGTGCACCGGGCGTTCGGCCGCCCGCGCACTGGAGGAGGCGGCCGCCTGGTGCCGGCAGGCCCCCGAGGCCGAAGTGCACTCGCTCGCCTGGGCCCGGGTGCCGGGCCACCGCCACGACGTCTTCGAGTACCGCGTCACCATGGCCGTCAGCTTCCCCGACGAGGAGACCGGCGAGCACCTCGGCGACACCCACCACTCCTGCCGCTGAAGCCGTATCATCACCCCCATGGGTGATGGGGGTACGAACGAGATGACCGGCGGCGCGGCGGACGGCGCACCCAACCAGGCCGCAGAGGCCGCCACTTCGGTCGCCGGCGACGAGAACAGGGGCGATGGCGGCCCGCGCGAGCTGTCCCGGGCCGCCGCCGTCGGTGCCACCGTGCTGGCCGCCCTCTGCGGCTGCGCGGCGCTGCTGGCCGTGTTCCACTGGCTGGGCTGGGCCGTCCCCGGGGTCGGCTGGATCGTGGCCAAGGCCGGGATCAAGCTGGCCGTGGGCGGCTTCGCCGGACTCGCCGTCGGCGCCGCCTGGCTGCGCACCAGGTTCCGGTCACTTCTGCGCGGTTGACGAGCTGCGGTTGACGAGCTGCGGTTGACGAGCCGCGGTTGACGAGCCGCGGTTGACGGGCCGGTGGCTCAACCGGCCGGTGCGGCCGGGCAGGTGAGGTCGTGCTCGGGCACCTGCCCGTCCAGCAGGTAGCGCTCGACGGTGTCGGTGACGCACGGGTCGGAGCCCGGGTACTGGCCGTGGTTGCCGTTGCTGGTGACGGTGACCAGCCTCGAGCCGCGCAGCGCGCGGTGCGCACCGAGCGCGGCCTCGTAGTACGTGGCCGGGTCGTGCAGCGAGTTGAGCATCAGCACCGGTGGCAGGTGCGCGCCGGTGACCTTGACCTTCGGCGCCGGGTCCGTCGGCCAGGCCGCGCAGACCGAGCTGAAGGCGAGGGTGCGGGCACCGAGCAGTGGGTAGCGGGCGGTGTTCTCCGCGCCGCGCTCGATCCAGGTGTCCATGTCCTTGGTCCACTTGGTGTCCCCGCACGTCACCGAGAAGTACTCGGCGAGGAACTCCGGGCTGAGGTACTGGCCGAACAGCTGGCGGGCGGTCTGCTTGGCGGCCGGATCGGCGCCCTGCCAGTCGTCCAGCGCGGTCAGCGCGCGGGCCAGGAACGGAAAGGCCTTCTCGCTGTAGATCGCGCTGATGGTGCCGTTGTCCAGCTGGTTCGGGCCGAGCGTCAACGAGCCGTCGGTGATGGGCTGGCCGTGCAGCGCGGCGCGCCGCTGCTCCCAGTGCGCCTTGACCTCCTCCGGCGTCGTGCCCCAGTGGTAGGTGGCGTCCCGGGCGGCCATCCAGGGCAGGAAGTCCTGCTCGAACCGGCGCTGGAAGCTCATCGGCTGGCCCAGCTCGAACTGCTCCCAGGTGCCCTCGAAGCCGATGTTGCTGTCCAGCACCATCCGCTCGACCCGGTGCGGGAATAGCGTGCCGTAGTAGGCGCCGATCATGGTGGCGTAGGAGGCGCCGTAGTAGCTGATCTTCTCCTCGCCGAGCAGCGAGCGGAACAGGTCCATGTCCCGGACGGTCTGCTCGGTGGTCAGGTAGGGCAGCAGATCGCCGCTGTGCTCCACGCAACCGGACACCAGCTTGCGGGAGTTGGCGACGGTCCGGTCGATCGCCTCGGGGGACTGGTCGCGCCAGTCCCCGGCCAGGAACTCCTGGAACTCCTCCGGGGTCTGGCACTGGGCGTGGGTGCTGCGCCCGACGCCGCGCTGGTCGAAGCTGACGATGTCGTACCCGGCGGCCACCTGGGGGGCGCCCTGGACGAGCTCCATCGGCCGCAGCAGGCCCTGTCCGCCCGGACCGCCCGCGGCCTCCATCAGCGTCCCTCGCCGGTGCGCCCGGTCGGCGGTGCGGTGCCGGGAGACGGCGATGGACAGATCCGGCCCGGCGTCGGGGTGGTGCCAGTCGCGCGGGACGGCCATGGTGGCGCAGTCGAGCGCCGGCTGCCCCGCGCAGGGCTGCCAGTCGAGCTTCTGGCCGGCGTAGCGGGCGGGTACGCGCCCGGCGTCGCCCGGGTTGCGGCCGGAGTCGGCGTTCGCCGTGGCGGGCAGGGCGAGGCCGGCGAGGACCGCGGTGGCGAGGACGGCGGCCGCGCGGCGGGTGCGGGATGCGGTGGTGTTCACGGGAACGATCGTGTCCGACGCGACACCTGACGCGCGATGATGCTGGACACCGTCTCCGGGGTGGTGCTGGATACACCTCCGGGGGGCATCCAGCACCACGGCTGTCAGGTGCCGTCAGGACCGGTCAGTAGCCCGCGGTGAAGCGGGTGCGCCGGTGGACGGGCTGCTCGGCCTCGTCGAGCAGCACGACGGCGAGGTCCTCCATCGAGATCGCCGAGTTGCCCTCGGCGTCGACCAGCAGCTCGTCCCGGCCGAGCCGGAAGCGGCCGGTGCGCTCCCCGGGCTCGAGCAGGGCGGCCGGGCTCAGGTACGTCCAGTCGACCTTCTCGTCGGCGCGGTAGAGCTCCAGCTGCTCGCCGCAGGCCAGCGCGATCGGCCGGATCTCGTCGGGGAAGCCGGGGGACTCCACCAGGATCGTGCCGTCGGTGCCGGGCACGGTCAGGCTGCCTGCGCCGCCGACCGCGAGCAGGCGCACGCCCGTACCGGCCAGGCCGGTCAGCAGGCCCCGGGTGGCGGCGGCCAGTTCGTGCTCGCTGCCGGGCGCCGGACGGGTGGCGGTGATCACCACGTCCTGCCCGGCGGAGATCCGGGCGACGTCCTCGGGGTTGCTCGCGTCGCCTACGGCGAGGGTGACGGTGGCGGGCAGGCCGTGCGGCTTGGCCGGGTCGCGGACGACGGCGGTGACCTCGTGGCCGCGGGCGAGCGCCTCGGTCACGACCCGCCGGCCGACGTTGCCAGTGGCGCCGAACACGGTGATACGCATGAAGGTTTCTCCTTGGTTTCTTGGAGCGGGACTGCGGTGGAGCGGTTGGTGTGGGGTCAGGCGTTCTCGTGCAGCGCGCTCGGCCGGACGCCGGGTGCCGGGTCCGCGGGTGCCGTGCCCGCCGGAGCGGGGCCGGCGGGCGCCGTGGCCGTGGTAAGGGGCCGGGCCCGCTGGGTCTGGGCGACGATCAGCGAACCGAGCACGACCACCGCGCCCAGCGCCTGCAGCGGACTGAGGTCCTGTCCGAGCGTCAGCCAGCCGACCAGCGTGGCCACCACCGGGCTGAGCAGGGAGAGAAAGGAGAGCGAGGTCGGCGGCAGCGCGCGCAGTCCGCGGAACCAGATCGCGTAGGTGAGGGCCGCGCCGATCAGGCAGAGGTAGGCGTAGCCGAGCACGTTGTCGACGGTGTAGTGGGTGGGCGGGGCGCCCTCGCTCAGCAGGGTGACCGGCACCAGCAGCAGACCGCCGGCGGTGAGCTGCCAGCCGGTGGTGGCGAGCAGTGGCGCGGGGGAGACCCAGCGCTTGGAGAGCACCACCCCGAAGGCCATCACCACCGCGCCGCCGAGCGCGGCGGCCAGCCCGATCGCGTCCAGCCGGGCGTTGGCGCGCAGCACCAGCAGGCTGACGCCCGCCACGCCCGCGATGCCGGACAGCACGGTGCGCAGGGTGAGCCGGTCACCGAGCAGGGCGGCCGAGAGGGCGGCGGTGATCAGCGGCTGGACGGCGCCGACGGTGGCCGCGATCCCGCCGGGCAGGCGGTAGGCGGCGATGAACAGCAGGGCCTGGAAGCCGCCGATGTTGAGCGCGCCGAGGACGAGCGCGCGCCACCACCAGCTGCCCTTCGGCAGGGTGCGGGTGAGGGCGATCAGCAGCAGTCCGGCGGGCAGGCAGCGGATGACGGCGGCGAGGAGCGGACGGTCGGGCGGGAGCATCTCGGTGGTGACGGCGTAGGTCGTCCCCCAGACGGCGGGGGCGAGGGCCGTCACCAGCACGACGGCGAGGCGATTGCTTAGCACTAAGCCAATGTATCTCAGCGCTAAGGTATCTTTCAGTGAATTCCACCGGTGACGTGGCTCACAGTTACCTCACCGCTAAGGAATCGTCCCGGCGTCGCCTACCCTGAACCCGTGGCAGATCATCTCGACCGTGTCGTCGCGCAATGGGGCGCCGAGCGCCCTGACCTGGACGTCTCCCCGATGGAGGTGTTCGGCCGGCTCAAACGCCTCTACCGCCTGGTGGACGCCGAGCTCAACCGCACCTTCGCCGAGCACGGCCTGGATGCCCCCTCCTTCGACGTCCTGGCCACCCTCAAGCGCAGCGGACCGCCGTACCGCCTCACCCCCACCGGCCTGATGGAGTCCGCCATGGTCACCTCCGGCGCGATCACCCAGCGCCTGGACCGACTGGAGGCCCGCGGCCTGGTCACCCGCATCCGCAGCGACCAGGACCGCCGCAGCTGCTACGTCGAGCTCACCCCCGAGGGCCACGCCCTGATCGACCGCGCGCTGCCCGACCACGTCGCCAACGAGCACCGCATGCTGGCCGGCCTCGACGAGGCGCAGCGGACCGCGCTCGTCCAGGGGATGCGCGCCCTGCTCGCGAACCTCGGGGAGGTCTCCGGCTGACCGCTGATTAATCGTTTGCCGGGCCCGGCCGCCGTCCTCTTGGATGGCGGCCATGGACGATCCGATCTGGTCCGCACTGCCCGCCGAGGCCCGGCGCGCGGTGGACGAACACCTCACCGCGGGGCGCCACGTCCACGCGATCAAGGCCATCCGCGACGCGTCACCGGAGCGGCTGCCCAGCATCCGGGTCTACATGGACGTGATCATGGACCGGAAGGCGGAACTCGGCCTGCCGTAGGGCGGTCCGACCTCGCCGCTGGATCCTGCCGACTACGGGTTGACCGCCACCGCCTTGAAGAAGGTGTAGTGGAACGTCCCGCCCGGCTCGGCCGCCCGGCGCAGTTCGGCGATGCCCTGGTCGAAGGCCTCGGCGGTGGTCAGACCGGCGGCCAGGGCCTCCGCCCGGACGGCCTCCACCATCGCGACGAAGGTCCGCCGGGTGAAGCCGTCCACCAGCGCCGGGCGGCCTCCGTCGGCGTAGACCGTACGGGGACGGACGGCCACGTCCGCGAAGCCGGCCGCCGTCAGCAGCGGGTACAGCCGACGGCCCAGCAGGGCGTCGCCGCCCGCCCCGGCCTGGAGCCGCACCAGGTGGTCGATGGTGCGGCGGGCGGCCGGGGTCTCCGGGTGGAAGAAGGCCGAGCCGTGGTCGCCCTCGATCACCGTGATCGTCCCGCCCGGCCGCAGCACCCGCCGCAACGCAGCCAGGCCGGCTGTCGGGTCGGGCAGGTGCTCCAGCACGAAGCACAGGAAGACGTGGTCGAACGCGCCGTCCGGGAAGGGCAGTTGGTGCAGGTCGCCGTGGTGCCAGACGACCTGGGCGGTCGGTGCCGCGGCGGCGATCCGGGCCCGGGCCTGCGCCAGCGACTCGGCGGAGACGTCCGCCGCCGTCAGCAGCACGCCGGGGCTGGCGGCCAGCAGGTGCGCCGTCTGTGCCCCGACCCCGCAGCCCGCCTCCAGCACCCGGCTGCCCGCCGGGTAGACCGTGCCCGCGTGCAGCAGCTCGGCGAGGGTGTCGGCCTGGTCGCCGAGGCGCTGCGCCTCGGCGTCGGAGTAGCCGTGGACGTAGGGGGCGGGGACGTGGGAGGCAGGGGCGGGTTTGGTCTCGGTGGTCATGGCTCAACCCTCGCGCCACTATGGACCGGTGAACAGGTCCAAAGGCACTGAGGTCGACAGGTCCAAAGAGGCCGGGAGGTCCGGGGAACCGGGCAGGCCCGGGGAGACCGGGGCGGACTTCCTCCAGCTCGACGCCGCCGAGGCCCCGCCCGGCGGCCTCACCGACTGGCTGGCCCGCCGGCTGCGCGAGGCCGTCGCCGACGGCCGTCTCCCGGCGGGCAGCCGACTGCCCGCCAGCCGGGTACTGGCGGCCGAACTCGGCGTCTCCCGAGGGGTGGTGACCGACGCCTACCGGCGGCTCGCCGAGTCGGGCCAGCTCGCCGGGCGGGGCAGGGGTGGCACCGTCGTGGTCGCCCTGACACCCGCCGTACCGTGCGAGGCCCCGGGGAACGCCCCGCCGGGTCGCCCGGCGCCCGTGCTGTTCCGGGACGACCCCGACCCCGACGTGTTCGACCACCTGCGCGGCACCCCCGCCCGGATCGACCTCACTCCCGGCGTGCCCGACCTCGCCGCCTTCCCCCGCGCCGCCTGGCTGCGGGCCGAACGGGCAGTCCTCGACGGCCTGGTCGCCCATGACCTCGGCTACGGCGACGTCCGCGGCACCCCCGCCCTACGGCAGGCCGTCGCCCACTGGCTGGCCCGCAACCGGGGCATCCGGGCCGATCCCGAGGAGGTGCTGGTCGTCGCCGGGACGGCCCAGGCGCTCGCCCTGCTCGGCCGCTCCCTCGGACGGGCGGGCATCACCGAGGTCGCCGTCGAGGACCCGGGCTCGCTCGGCGCCCGCCAGCACCTCGCCCACTGGCTCGCCGCCACCCCGCCCGTCCCGGTCGACTCCGAGGGCATCCGGGTCGACGCGCTGCGCGCCACCGGTGCCCCCGCCGTCCTGCTCACCCCCGCCCACCAGTACCCGACCGGCGTCGTCCTCGGCGGTGAGCGGCGCCGCGAACTGCTGCGCTGGGCAGGCGAAGGAGGGCTGGTCATCGAGGACGACTACGACGCCGAACACCGCTACGACCGCCCGCCCCTCCCCGCCCTGCGGGCCGAACTGCCCGACCGGGTCTGTTACGCGGGCAGCATCTCCAAACTGCTCGCCCCCGCCCTGCGCACCGGCTGGCTGCTGGTGCCCCCGCGACTGCGCGGGGCCGTGCTCGACGCCAAGCGCTTCGCCGATCTCGGCAACCCGGTGCTGCCCCAACTGGTGCTCGCCCGACTGATGGAGTCCGGCGAACTCGAGCGCCACCTACGGCTGTTGCGCCGCCGCCACCGCCGCCGCCGGGACGCGATGATCGCCGCCATCCGCACCCACCTGCCCACCGCCACGGTGCACGGCGCGGCCGCCGGACTGCACCTGATGCTCACCCTGCCGGAGGAACTCGCTTGCAGTGACACCGAGTTGGCCACCCTGGCCCTCGCCCGCGGGGTCAAGGTCCAGCCCTTGTCCTGGCACGCCCGGCTCCGGTGCCCGCCCGGTCTGGTCCTCGGCTACGCGGCCGGCTCACCGGGCGGGATCACCGAAGGGGTGGCCGTCCTGGGGGAGTTGGTGCGGCGCGTGGGGCGTCAGCCGTCCTCGCCGTAGTCACGGCCCGCCGCCGGGACGATCACGAACTCGGTGCCCAGGCCGACCGTCCGGCCGCCGGCGCCGTGGCCACCCAGGTCGGGTAGAGCCCCTCGCCGAAGCCGGTGCGGAACGCGACCAGGCCCGCGCCGGAGCCCGGCTCGGTGAGGTCGACCGGGCCCGGCCCGCTCCGGTCCCGCGCGAAGGCCCGCCTGAGCACCTCGCCGTCCTCGCCCAGCAGCGCGCCCGGCGAAGCCGTGGCCGTGCTGTCGAAGAGGCAACCGAAGCCGCTGTCCACGGCACGGCCGCGGAACCCGGAAGGGCCGAGCGCGTTCACCGCCTCCTCGTTCGAACATCCGCCCAACCTAGGAGCGCATGGGGCGGTCACGGCGTTTTCCGGGCTGCCGGACGGCCGGTCCCTGGGTACGCTGGCGGACCGTATGCCGTTGCCGACCCTGGAGGCGTGATGGCCCCGTTCCGGCAGGTCGCCCAGTTGACCTCGGTGCTGCTGGTGCTGGGAGCCACGCTGGGGCCGGTCCCCGCCGGGCCTGCCCCCGCCGGATCGGTGACGCACCGCATCGGCGCCCACGCCGAGAGGACCGCAGCGATGACCGTCCGGCACCAGGACTCCCGGCAGCTCGCGGGGCGTCGGATCGTGCTCTCCTACCCGGGCCCGACCCCGCCGCCCGAGACGCTGGACGCGATCCGGAAGGGTCGGGCCGCCGGGGTCATTCTGTTCGGTGAGAACATCACCAGTCCTGAACAACTCGCCCAAGCAGTCGGGAAGTTGAAGCAGGCAGCCGCCGAGGCTCCGCACCCGCGCCCGCTGCTGCTGATGACCGACCAGGAGGGCGGCAAGGTCCGCCGGCTGCCCGGCGCACCCGAACTCTCCGCCCGGCGCACCGGAACGGCCCCGGACCCGCTCGCCGCCGCCGTGGACTCCGGCACCGGCGCCGCCGGGACCCTCGCCGACGCCGGGCTGAACGTCAACCTCGCCCCGGTGCTCGACGTCTACGACACCCCGGACAACTTCATCGACCACTCCGAGCGCTCCTACGGCCAGGACCCCACCCGGGTGGGCGAACTGGGCAGCGCGTTCCTCGCCGCCCAGCAGAGCCAGGGCGTGGCGGCCACCGCCAAGCACTTCCCCGGCCTCGGCTCAGCCGCCCGCGACGAGAACACCGATGCCCGCCCCGTCACCCTCCCCGTCCCGCTCGCCCAGCTGCGCACCCGCGGCGAAGCCCCGTACCGCGCCGCCATCGCCGCGGGCGTGCGCCTGGTGATGGCCTCCTGGGCCGTCTATCCGGCCCTCGACCCCGACCGTCCGGCCGGATTCTCGCCCACCGTGATCCAGGGCGAGCTCCGCGACCGCCTCGGCTTCCGGGGCGTCACCGTCACCGACGCCCTCGAAGCCGACGCCCTCACCCCGTACGGACCCGCCGGCCCCCGCGCCGTCGCCGCCGCGGCAGCCGGCATGGACCTCATCCTCTGCTCCGCCCGCGACCCCCAGCAGGGCGAGGACGCCACCGCCGCCCTGGCGGCCGCCCTCGACTCCGGCAGCCTCGACCGCGAGGCCTTCGCCGAAGCCGTGGCCCGGGTGGACGCCCTGCGGGACGGCCTGGGCTGACCGGGCGGCAGGGCCGAGCTGTCCCGCACCAGCCCAGGTCGCCTCGAGGAGAGGCGTCCGGCTCCCTGGGGACCGCCTGCCCGTCGGGCCCGCCGGAAGCCGGGCGGAGCGGCGCCGGGCAGGTCATCGGCACAGGAGGCCGGGCGCGGGCCCGGTGTCGGTCCCGACCGGCAAAGTGCCGCCCATGGACGCGCTCCTCGGTCGGGATCCGGCGGATCTCGGAACCGAGCAGGGGCTCGGGTGCCGGTGCGACGGCCAGGAGGGCGGCGACGGCGATCAGCGCCGCGGTGGCGGTGCGGAGGCGACGTCCTTTGACCGGGGAATGAGATGTCATGTGTGGAACACCTTGCTGAACGGGATGTGGCCGCCCGTGTGGGAGTTGTCACCTTCCGCTGTGACGACTTGAAGAAATCTTCATCTGTCGCGATGATGCCTGTCGGCCGCGCGTGAACCCGCCCGGCCCTATGACCACCCAGCCGGATTCGAGGGAGGGAACGGGCGATGCCGGTCCCGCTGTACCAGGCCAAGGCGGAGTTCTTCCGCACTCTCGGCCACCCGGTCCGGATCCGGGTCCTGGAGCTGCTCCAGGACGGACCCCGACCGGTGCGCGAGCTGCTGGCGGAGATCGAGGTCGAGCCGTCCAACCTCTCCCAGCAGCTCGCGGTGCTGCGCCGCACCCAGCTGGTCACGGCCACCCGCGAGGGCAACACGGTGGTGTACGCGCTCAGCACTCCGGACGTCGCCGAGCTGCTGCGCGCGGCGCGCCGGATCCTCACCGAGTTGATCACCGACCAGGGCGCGCTGCTCACCGAGCTGCGCGCTCCCGGCGGCCGGTCTCCCCGCTGAGCCCGGAACCAGCAGTCCGCAGCCTGCAGCCCGAAGCCCGCGACCTGCGGCCCGGAAGGCGCAGTCCGAAGCTCGCGGCCGTGCCCACCGGCCCGCGCCCGCGTCCGACTCCGAGGAGAGCCGCACCATGAGCGACAGCGCCGACAGCCCGGTGAAGGGCGACGGTACGAGCGAGGAGAAGCGCCGCCGCAAGGCGATGCTGGTCCGCGCGGGGATCTACATCTTCGCCACCCACCTGTTCGCGGGCTTCGTCCTGTTGCTGTTCGCGCTCGGCGGCCGCAAGTAGCGCGGCCCCCGGGGGAATCAACGCCCCCGCTCGCCCGGTACCAGGTAGCGGTCACTGGTGCTGGTCCAGGCCTGGACGCCGGCGACCAGTTCCCGGGTGCCGTCCAGGTACCAGCGCCCCGCCGGGTGCCGGCGGCCCAGGTCGCGGCGCAGTTCCTCGTTCTCCTGGCGCAGCCGGGCGACCCGGGCGCGGACCGCTCGGACGGCCCGGCTGCGGGTGCAGCCGCGGACCCGCTGCAGGGTCAGGACGGTGTTGAAGGCGGCCGCGCTCTGCCGTTCCTCCCGCTCCAGCGAGTAGAGGTCGTTGATCAGCGTCGCGGCGTCGGCGGTGTTGGCCCGCAGGCGGTGCAGTGCGGGCTCCGCGTGCAGGGCGGCGGGGGCGTCGGCGCCGTGGACCCGTTCCAGTATGTTCATGAAGGGGTAGAGGCAGCTGCCGTGGCGGCGCAGCCGCATGGTGTCCGTGAGGCCGAGGCCGAGGGCGGGGACGGTGCCGCGGGCGCGGTGCTCGGCCTCGGCGGGGAAGGTGGCCAGGCAGGCTCGCCACTCGCGGGCCGCCCTGGCGCGCCAGGCCGCGGAGGTCGACTCGCTCTGGCGGTGCCAGAGTTCCCGCCAGGCGGTGAGTAGCCGGTCGTCCGGGGTGTCCGGGCGCGCGTCGCCGTCGAGGGCGGAGATCAGCGGGTCGACCAGCGCGTGGGCCTCCGCGGGACGGCGTCCGGGCGGCCCGTCGAAGCGGTCGTCCAGGACGGTGAACCAGCCCAGTACGTCGACCAGCAGGTCCAGTTCGGTGCCCCGGGCGCGCGGGAAGGCGTGGCCGATCAGCTCGTGCAGCCCGTAGGCCTGGTAGCCGGGCAGCTCGGCCGGGGCGAGCAGGCCGTGGCGGACCGCCCAGTCGGCGTGCCGGTCGGCGGCGGCGCGCAGTTCGGCGGGCGGCCGTGGAGCCGGCACGGGGGTGGCTGCCGTGCCGGTGAACGGGCACCGGGCGGGGAGCGGCCGGTCCGGCTCCGTCGCCGCGGGGCCTTCGTCCGTCGCCACGGTGGTCGGCGTGCGAGGCGCCAGCCGGACCTTCAGGCCCTGGGCCTGGACGGTCGTCCACACCACCTCGCGGGCCCGGGCCCCCGGCACGGCCACCGGCCGCCAGCGGCGCAGGATCGCGGCGGCCGCGACGGTCAGCTCGGCCCAGGCGAAGGCTTCGCCGATGCACTTGTGCTTGCCCGCCCCGAACGGCAGGAAGGAGGGCCGTCCGAGTCCGCCGCCGTCCTGCCAGCGCTCGGGCCGGAAGCTCAGCGGTTCGTCGTAGCGGACCGGGTCGCGGTGCAGTGCGGTGAGGCTGTACAGCAGTTCGGTGCCGGCCGGGATCCGGTACGGGCCGAGGTCCACCGGCACCTGGGCGGTGCGCATCAGGAAGGCGTTGGGCGCGTGCAGTCGCACCACCTCCTGGGTGACGCTGCGGGTGTAGGTGAGCCGGCTGAGTGCCTCGGGAGTGGGAGTGGCACCGGCAGGGAGGTGTTCGTCCAGCTCGGCGAGGACGCGGGCCTCCACCTCGGGGTGGCGCAGGAGTTCGTCCAACAGCCAGGTGAGGGTGGTGGAGACGGTCTCCGTACCGGCGCCGAACATGGTGATGGCCTCGGAGCGGACGTCGGCCTCGGTGAGCGCACGGCCGGTGGCCGGATCGGTGGCGGCCCGCAGCAGGGCCGGCAGGGTGTTCCCGCGCTGCGCCGAACGGGCCTTGCCGGCACGGCCGTTGACGGCCTGATCGACCACCTGGTTGAGCACCCGGACGGCGGCGTCGAAGCGCCGGTTGACGGGCAGCGGCAGCCGGGCGAACGCCGGGTGGGGGTAGAGGGACTGGACGATCTGGCCCTTGACCAGGTCCGGCAGGGCCCGGTGGAAGGCGAGGGTGGCGTCCTCGCTGAGCCGGGCGCCGAACAGCGAGCGGGTGACGATCTCCAGCGCCAGGTGATTCATCTCCTTGGCCACGTCGAGGACTTGGCCGGACCGCCAGCGCCCGGCCCGCTCCTCGGTGACCTGGTGCATCACGGCCAGGTACCCGGCCATCCGGTCCGGGCCGAAGGCGGGCTGGATGATCCGGCGGCGGTCGCGGTGGGCCTGGCCCTCGGACATCAGCAGGCCGTCGCCGAAGGCCGTCTTGAGGGTGTCCTGGACGGCGCCGCGCGGACAGTCGTGGGCGAGCGCGACGAGCAGGGTGTGGACCAGCCGGGCGTCGGTCACCACGCAGACGGTGCGCGGCCCGAGCCTGATGCGGACCACGCCGCCGAGGCGGGCCAGCGAGCCGAGGAAGCCGAGCGGGTCGCGCAGCAGGGCGGCGGCGTGGCCGAGGCCGGGCAGCGCGCCGGGGGCGAGCGGGGGGACGGCGGCGCGGACGGTGGGGACGGGGGGCGGCGTGGTTCTCGGGGGGACGATCCGTTTCCGTGTCTCTGCCAGCAGGGCATTGGTCGGCAGGGCCATGACACTTCCTCTCACCAGGAGGACCGGTGCGGGCGGTACCGGGGGAAGGCACCGGCCGGCCGGCCGGGAGGCGGGGGACCGGCGAGCGCGGTTCCCGCGTGCACCCGGGGCAGAGGGCGCACGCCATAGGAAACGCGCCGGTCCGACGGGCGTTGCGTCGAACGCGCAGGGATCACTCCAATGGCTGATCCGCCCGGAGTCCGCCCGCCGTGCACCGCCGCCCCGGCCGACAGTACGGCCCATGGCATCGGCCTGGCCAGCGGGGATGTCCATGCCCTGAGGTTCGTGCACTACCCGGACCGCGGGGTCTTTGGACCCTCGCCCGCGCGGCCGTGCGAGGCCCAGCATGGTCGGTGGAGAAGGAAGGGGGCCGGGACCATGGACTGCGATGGCGAGGTCATGCTGACCGTCCGGATCGCCGCCGCCGAACGGGCGCTGCTGCGGGACCTGGCGCGCGGTCACGGCGGCGACGTCTCCGGGGTCGCGGTCGACGGGCTGCTGGAGGTCATCCCGGCGCTGAGCGACGACGGTTCGGTGCTGCCGCTGCTGCGGGTCCTCGCCCGGCCCGCGCCCTGCGCGGTGACCCTCTGGCTGCCCGCCCCGGTCGCGGACCTGCTGCCGCTGCTGGGCGAGCGGCTGGTGCGCACCGGTGGGCCGGCCACCGGCTCGGCCAGTGCCGCGCTGTCCGCCGCGCTGCGACTGTGGCTCGCCGGGGACCGCGCGGTGCTCGCCGCCGGGCTGGCCCGGCTGCACGGCGGTTGCGGTGCGACCGGGCGCGCGGCCCGGTCGGCGGTCGGCGGGGTGGCCCGGATCGAGGTCGCGGCCTGAGCGCTTCCGCTAGATGACGGGTCGCCATGTGTCCGACGGCGATGGCATGTCCGGGGCGGAAACTTCCCTGTTCAGGGCACTGGTCACGACCTGTCGAGAGGCCTGGCGTTCGTCACGGCCGACGGAGCCGCGGGCCCCGGGGCTCCGGCCGGGTGGCCGCCACCACCCCATGCCGGGGAGCGTGCACCCCCCGAGTGCGCTCCCCGGCACCTTCGTGCCCGTGCGCCTCCGCTGAACCCTTCTCCGCGCGGCCCGTCCCCGCGCGGCTCGTCCCCGCGAGGCTCGTCCCCGCGAGGCCAGTCCCTGCGCGGCCCGTCTCCACGAAGCCGGTCTCCGCGCGGCCCGTTTCGAACGAGTCTGGAAATTTCGCAAGAGGTTTCTGTTATTCCCGGCCGTCCCCCTCGCTCTCCCTTGTGTCGGAAGGTCCGAGCCCCGCATCACCGGGCGCGGACCGTCACACGAGGAGAGGAACGCGATGGGACACCGGAGCAGCGAGCTCCGTCGGCGCAGGCGCCGCAGGCTCACCCGCAGGAGTGCCCTGGTCGCCGTGGCGGTGGCGGCCGGACTGGTCGCGGGCACACTGGGCCTGCGCACCGTGCTGGAGCCGGGGGCGGTGCGCGCCACCGTCACGGCGGCGGACGCGCCGGTCGACGCGGTCGCGGACGACGGTGGGCCGGGGGAGACCGGCACCGCCGAGGGCGCCACCAAGGCGCCCGCCCCGAAGCGGGACGAGAAGGTCGCCCCGCCGAAGGCGATACCCAAGGACCAGCCCGAACGCGGCCTGGTCTACGCCGGGTTGAACCTGCCGACCAGTGACCGCTGCGGCAACATGCTGGAGGTCACCGGCAGCACCCAGTGCAGCCACGGCCCGGACGCGCCGCCCAAGGACGTGGACATGCGCAAGGACGTCCCGCCGGTCGCGGCCCCGGCCGCCCAGGCGCCCGCGCTCACCCCGGCGGCCGGCTCCCAACCGCCCGCGGCCGCCGATCTGTTGAAGGGCGGCGCGCCCGTCCTCGACGCCACCCAGAAGGCGCTGCTCGGTGGCTCCGCCGCCGCCTCCGCCCCCGCCGCCGCCTCCGGCACCGCCGCCGAACCGCAGGGCGCCGCGGCCCCGGCCGCCGGATCGGGCCTGGTCTGCGAGGGCGACGGCAGCAGCGGCAACCGCGTCCAGGTGGTGTACGTGCACACCCCGGGCAACGACCGGTACGCCCAGTACCTGTCCTCGTTCAAGAAGTGGGCCGCCGACGTCGACGTCATCTACAACGCCAGCGCCGCCGAGACCGGCGGGGTGCGGCACGTCCGCTTCGTCACCGAACCGGACTGCACCGCCTCGGTGTTGAACGTGCAGATCTCGGACGCCGAGATCCAGGACTTCAACGCGAGCAACCGCGCCCTGGCCGCGCAGGGGTTCAACCGCAAGGACCGCAAGTACATGATGTTCACCGACGCCAAGGTGTACTGCGGGATCGGCACCTTCGCCGGCGACGAGCGCGCCGGGCAGGACAACCTCAGCAACTTCGGCCCCTCGTACGGTCGCACCGACGCCGGCTGCTGGAGCGGCTCCACCGCCGCCCACGAACTCGGCCACAACCTGGGCGCGGTGAACAACAGCGCGCCGAACTCCAGCAAGGCGGGCCACTGCACGGACGAGTGGGACATCATGTGCTACTCGGACGCCCCCTACTATCCGCAGATGCGGACCGTCTGCCCGGACCGCGCCCATGACGACCGGCTCGACTGCAACCACGACGACTACTACAACACGAACCCCGCGCCCGGTAGTTACCTGGCCACGCACTGGAACGTCGCGAACAACCGCTTCCTCATCGCGGGCAACGGCACCGGCCCGAACCCCACGCCCACCCCGACCCCGACCTCGAGCCCGACGGCCACCGGCACGCCCACCCGCACGCCCTCGCCGTCCCCGACGCCCACCGGCAGCCCCACCGCCACGCCGACCGGGTCCCCGTCGCCGACCGCGACCCCGCCCACGGGCAGCACCGGTCCTGACGTGACGGTCAGCCAGATCACCCAGAACTCGGTCATGCTGAGCTGGAACCCCGTCCCGTCCGCCGCCGGCTACGACGTCCAGCTGAACGGCCAGACCATCGGCACCGTCCGCTCGACCGTGGTCGGCGTGGTCCGGCTGGCCCCCGGCACCGGCTACACGGTGGCCGTCGCCGTCCGCGACGCGGCCGGAACGGTCGGCAAGCCCGGTCGCCAGGCGAGCTTCCACACCCTGGCCGACGCCGGCCGCCCGCAGCCCGGCACCCACTACACGATGGTCAACGGCCTCACCGGCCAGGCCGCCGACCTGTGGGGCAGCTCGATGAACGACGGCACCGTGGCGATCGGCTACCAGCGCACCGGCTACGCCAACCAGAAGTGGTCCTTCGAGGACGCCGGGAACGGTGCGGTGCGGATCAAGTCGGTGCGGTCCGGCAAGTGCCTGCAACTCGGCGGCACGCCGGTCGCCGGACAGTACGTGGCGCAGCAGCCGTGCTCGGACGCCGGCGCGCAGAAGTGGCAACTCGCAGCCGGTGACGGCGGGTTCACCCTCGCGGCGGACGGCTCCACCCTGGTGCTCGGGCTCAGCGACCGCTGGTACTACGGTGGTTGGCTGCTGGAGCTCCAGCAGCCGAACGGCCGGCCGTACCAGAACTGGTCGCTGGTGAAGACCTCGTAGGTCCGGAAACCCCGCTCCACCGCTCGCACCACGGGTGCGGCCGCCATCACCCGATGGCGGCCGCACCCGGCGCCGCCGCTCCCCGCACCCTCACCGTCTCCGCCCGAGGAACGCCCGTCATGGTCATCCGCACCCGCCCGCTGCTCGCCGCGCTCGCCCTCGCCGCCGCGGCCGTCCTGCCCGCCGCCGCACCCGCCGCCGCCCACGGCGACACCGTCCACCTGGAGGTGGCCGGGCAGCGGAACGGCCGGATCAGTGCCGTCGCCACCTGGGAGAACGACCACGACCCGGTCACCGAGGACTTCGCGGGCACGCTGTCCGCGACCGCCGCGGACGGCCGGACCATCGGCCCCTGGCGGTTGGTCGCCGTGCCGGATCGGCCGGGGACGTACACCACTCGGGAACTGCTGCCCGCCGGGCACTGGAAGGTCGTGGTCGACTGCGCCTTCCCCTCGCTCGGCCACGGCGAGCGCGAACTCGACGTCGAGGCGGCCGCGATCAGCGACCCGGCGCCGATGGGCGCAGCCGCCGGGGCGGCCGCCCCCGCCGCACCCGAGACCGGCGCTCCAGCGGCGGCCATGACGGCCACCGCCGCCGCGCCCGTCCACGGGACCACCGACGACGCCACCACCTGGGCCGCCACCGCCACCGCCACCGCCACCGCGGTCGTCGTCCTGGTCGCCGTCGGCTTCCGGCTGCGCGCCCGCGCCCGAGCCCGCCGCTGACGGACCGGGAACCGGCGCCCGCGCCCCGGTGATCAACACCGCACCGCCGAACGGGAACCGGCCGTGTACCGCGTACGTCCCAACGATCACCGGGCGTCACCGGACACCCGGCCGATCGCAAGGGAGCAACCGCGCATGAGGAAGGTCCTGATCACCGGCGGTGCCGGCTTCATCGGCAGCACGGTGGCCTCCGTCCTGCTCGACCGGGGCATCACCCCGGTCGTCCTGGACGACCTGTCCAAGGGCCGCGCCGAGTTCGTGCGGAACCGCGTGTTCTACCAGGGCGACATCGCCGACGCCGCCCTGCTGGAGCGGATCTTCACCGAGCACCCGGACATCGACGCGACCGTGCACTGCGCGGCCCGGATCATCGTCCCGGAGTCGGTGGCCAAGCCGCTGTTCTACTACCGGGAGAACGTCGCCAAGACCGTCGAACTGCTCGACGCCCTGCAGCGCCACGGCTGCACCCGGGTGGTGTTCAGCAGCTCCGCCTCGATCTACGCGCCGACCCCGGACGCCAAGGTCGACGAGAGCTCCGCGGTCGAGGCGAACAGCCCGTACGCGCGCACCAAGCTGATGATGGAGCAGGTGCTCCAGGACTGGACCCGGGGCGAGGGGGCCGAGCAGCAACGGGTCATCGCCCTGCGGTACTTCAACCCGATCGGCGCCGACTCCCAGCTGCGCACCGGCCTGCAGAACCTCAACCCCAGCCACGCCCTCGGCAAGCTGATCGAGGCGCACACCTACGGCACCCCGTTCACCGTCACCGGTGTCGACTGGCCGACCCGGGACGGGTCCGGCATCCGCGACTACATCCACGTGCAGGACCTGGCGGAGGCGCACGTCGCGGCGCTGCTCCGGTTCGACGAGGTGATCGCCCCCGACGCCGCCGACCGCTACCGGGCGATCAACGTCGGAACGGGCGAGGGCACCACCGTCCGTGAGCTGGTCGCCGCCTTCGAACAGGCCGTCGGCACCGAGCTGGACGTCCGCGAGGCCGGGCCCCGCCCGGGTGACGTGATCGGCTGCTACGCCTCCGTGGACGCCGCCCGCGATCTGCTCGGCTGGGCACCGCAACGCACCCTCGCCGAGGGTGTCGCCGACGCGCTGGCCTGGCGCACCAAGTGGGCCGCCGAACTCGGCGTCAGCTGACCGGACCGGTCGTCACCTCACGGCCTCGCCGGAGCGCGCCCAGTTGTCGTGCAGCCGGTCCAGGTAGGACTGCGCCTGCGGACCGATCTTGACGCCCCGGGCGAAGGCGAGCATGTTGCCCGCCCCGGCGTTGTAGCCGAGGGCGAGCAGCTCGTCCTTGTCCAGCGGGGCGCTGACCCGGGCGGGGAGCTGGCCGGCGAGGTCGTGGAGGTGCCAGGCGGCGGCCTGGATCGCCAGGTTGCGGTCGTCCGGCAGCTCCTCCCAGCGGCGGGAGGCGAACGGGCGGCCCGGCTTGGTGTCGTCGAAGGCGGCCCGGTGCATGTTGGCGATGCCGAAGGCGGCGTCCGGCTTGTTGCGCTGCCACGCCCGTTCGAACTCGGGGTCGTGGGGTTTGTACGCCTCGTTGTAGAGGATCGCCATCAGCAGCTGGGGGTTGACCCCGGCCTCGCCGGCGTACTGGCGCACGGGCGCCGCGTAGTCGGCCGGTTCGTAGCTGCCGGAGGGCTTCGACGGCGATGCGGACGACGCGCCCGGGGAGGCGGCGGAGGGCGCCGCGGCGGTGGTGGACGGGGACGAGGAGGGCGCGGCCGAGGAGGTGGCGGGCTCGTGGCCGCCCCCGCGGACGATGCCCCACCCGGCCGCCGCCAGCACACCGATCACGATCCAGCGCCCCCAGCGGGACCCCTTCTGCTCCTCACTCACCGCTGTCGGCCCCTCCCCGTTCGCCCGTCATCCAGTTCGATCACCGTACGGTCGGCCGTGCCTCGTGGGAGGCCCGTCCGACCCTATTCGGCGGTCTTCTGCTCGCCGTCGAGGTTGCGCAGGAAGTCCTTCGCCTTCTCGACACCGGTGTCGATCTGCCCGCTGTACTTGCCGTCCGTGCGGTCGTCGATCACCTCGCCGACCTTCTCCAGGCCCTGCCCGAGCACGTCGCTGTGCTCGCGGGCGAGGTCGGTGGCCTTGTCCGCGAGGTTCTTCAGACTCTCAAACATGGTGACGCTCTGCTCCTCTGATGCGTTCCTGTAGGTGTGCCGACGTGGCGGGGATCATGGTCATCCTGTGGCGGGGATCATGGTCATCGTAACGAGAGCCCCGAAACGTTCGGTCGCGGCGGAACGGCGGCGGGTGACTTTGCTGATATGGGTTTGTATGCTCCACATCAACCTCTACAGGCCTGTAGACGGTGGGAACTGCCACGGGACCGGTGGCGTCCCGGCACGAGCGGTGGCGTGGTCGCGCCGCCGCAGCCGAAACGATCGAGGGAAGTGCGCATGGCCGGCCAGCGGGCGAGAACGTCGTACCAGGACGCGGGACCTCGCACCGAGGACCCCGCCGTGCCCGCCCAGCGCTCCCGCGCGGCCGGCGGCGACGCCGACCCGGCACGGGAGGCCCGCGCCCAGCGCGGCGGGGCCTCGCGCCGCAGGCAGCAGGCCCGCCGGCGTGGCGGTCCGCTCGCCGCGCTCACGGCGGTCGGGCTGCCGCTGGTCGGCGGGATCGCGGACGAGCTGAGCGGCCCCGGGGCCGGCATCCTGTTCGCGGTCGGCGCGGTGCTCGGCACCGGCCTCGCCGCCCTGCTGTGCAGCCGTGCCGGCCGTTGGTGGGTGGTGACCGCCGCCCCGGTGGTGGTGCTGCTGACCGCCTCGGGGGTCGAATACCTGTGCAATCCCGACAAGTACCAGGGCAAGGGCCTGGGCACCGGCGCGGTGCGCTGGATGGTCGGGGCGTTCCCGGTGATGGCGGAGGCGGTGGCGGTCGTGCTGCTGGTGATCGTGGTCCGGGCGGTGCTCGAGCGCCGCAGGCCCGCCCGGGCGGGTGCCCCGAGCGGAAGGGGGCGCCGTGGCTGAGCTCAGCAACCGCCCGCGCGGGCGGGTTCCGGGCCGTGGCCCGGCCCCGCTGACCGTCGCCGGCCGCACCCTGGCCTGTGCCGTGTCGGTCGCCGTGCTCGGCGCCAGCGGCTTCACCTGGTACGAGTACCGCAGCCTGGACGACGGCGTGTTCAAGTCCACCGCGCTGGCCGACGCCAAGAAGAACGCCCCGCCGCATCTGGACAAGTCCGTCAACCTGCTGCTGATCGGCCTCGACAGCCGCAAGGACATGGACGGCAACGACCTGCCCAAGCAGTTCGTCGAGGACGAACTGCACGCCGGCTCCAGTGAGATCGGCGGCTACAACACCAACGCCCTGATCGTGCTGCACATCCCGGCCAACGGCGGCAAGGTCACCGCGCTGTCCGTCCCGCGTGACGACTACGTGCAGACCGTCGGCGCCGACGGCAGGATGCACAAGATCAAGGAGGCCTACGGCATCGCCAAGGAGGCCGCCGAGGCGAAGCTCGCCGGCAAGGCCCTCTCCAGGGCGGAGCTGGAACGGCAGAGCCGGGAGGCGGGCCGCTCGGCCACCATCCAGACCGTGCAGAGCTTCCTGGACGTCCCGATCGACCACTTCGCCGAGGTCAACCTGATCGGCTTCTACGACATCGCCAAGGCGGTCGAACCGATCCAGGTCTGCCTCAACCACCCGGTCGACGATCCGATCATCGCCCGGACCGCCACCCACGAGGGCGGCGGCACCGGCCTCAAGCTGCCCGCCGGGATCAGCTCGCTCGACGCCGCCCAGGCGCTGTCCTTCGTCCGCCAGCGCCACCACCTGACCAACGGCGACCTCGACCGCACCCACCGGCAGCAGGCGTTCATCTCCTCGGTCGAGTACCGGCTCAAGCAGCAGGGCATCCTCAACGACTTCGGGCAGATGCAGAAGCTGTTCGAGGTGGTGAAGAAGGACGTCGTGATCGACAACGAGTGGAACGTCCTCGACTTCGCCCAGCAGGCGCCCAACCTCACCGGTGGCAACGTCGAGTTCAACACCCTGCCGATCACCGGGTTCAAGACCATCGGCGGGCAGGAGGTCAACACCGTCAACCCGGACCTGATCAAGAGGATCGTCCGGCAGCTGTTCAACCACGAACAGGCGCCCGCCGTCCCGGCCACGGCGCCCGGCAACGCCCCGAGCGAGACGGCCACGTCCACGCCCTCGCCGAGCGCCGCACCCAAGTCCGTGGTCGACGTCAACGCGGCGGCCGGTGCGGGCGCGGCGGCCACCGAGTCCAAGGCGCTGGTCGAACTCGGCTACCAGGCGGGAAGGATCGGGGAGGCCCCGGCGCGGACCCGGGCCACCGCGGTGACGTACGGCAGCGGCGCCAAGGCCGACGCCCAGGCGGTCGCCGCCCGCTACGGCGTCACCGCCGTCCCGTCCTCGGCGGTCGCGGCGGGCCACGTCCTGGTCACCCTCGCCGCCACCCGCACTCCGACCCCCACCCCGACCGCGCCCTCGGCGGGTGCCTCGGCTCCGGCCGACGGCTCGGCCGACCCGGCCGCCGGGTTGCCGATGCAGGGGCCGGCGGTGAAGGCCGGCGGGATCCCCTGCGTCGACTGATCGGTCATTCCGGGTGACGGGCGTTCACCGGCCGGGCCAGTCGTCGGGCCGGCCGGGTCGGTCGGGCTGCTCGGGCTGGTGGACGCGCAGGTCCCGCAGGGGCTCATGGCCGAGCACCTCGACGTACATGATCCGGCCGTCGACGACGTCCAGGAAGAGGGTGCCCTTCGCGGGTAGCAGCGGCACGCAGCGATGGCCCGGGCCGTACGGCTGTCCGGCCCGGTGGGGCTCCGTGTGGAAGCTCTGGCAGAAGTCGTCGCCGCAGCCGCAGTCCGCGACCAGGCGCAGATCCCGGGCGTGGACGGCGAGTTCGGGCTCACCCTCCTGCTCCAGGAGCGCGACCAGCTCGTGGACGAGATCGGGGAAGACCTCGCGGACGAGGGGGTGGCCGGTCATGGGCGCGGTGCCTTCTCGCCGTGGACCGCGGAGTACTCGGCGGCGAGCCAGCGGGCCAGGTCGTCGATGAGCACGGTCAGGACGGCGCGGTCGGTGGTGGGTGTGCGGGCGACGGCCGCGGCGAGGCGCATCTGCTCGGCGCGGTCGGGGTAGTGGGCGGCGAAGGCCTCGGCGGAGACGGTGAGGTCGCTGGTCCAGCCGTTCCAGCGGGGCATGACCAGGGTGAAGCCGGTGCGGACGATCCGGCGCGAGACGGTGCGGCTGAGCGCTGCGAGATCGGCGTCCTGGGCGGCGACGCCCGGGGTGGCGGCGGCCGCGAGTCGTTCGCGCCAGCGGGGGAGGACGAGCGCGAGGTCGCCGTTGGTCTCGCGGGCGAGCAGGGGGCTCGGGCGGTAGCGGGGGAGCCGCCCGGCGAGGTCCTCGCCGAGCAACGGGGTGCAGAGGCAGGCGACGAACCATCCCAGGTCGTACCGCTCCAACTCGCTGAGCAGCGTGTCCGTGTCGAACAGGAGCACGCCGACGCCGTTGACCTGGGGAAAGGCCGAATCGAGGGCGGCCTCCAGGACGTCGGCCTCGGCGCGGTCGTCCGGGGTGGGCCGGCGGCGCAGGGCGAGCAGCAGGTCGAGGTCGGAGACACCGGGGACCGCGGTGCCCCGCGGGATGCTGCCGTACAGGTAGGCGCCGTGCAGCCGGGCGGGGCCGAACGCGGCGGCGATCCGCTCCCGGGCGGCGTCGACCACCGGGGCGAACTCCGCCGTGACGCGGTCCAGCGAACCCTCCCGCGCGATGTACCCGTCCTCGTCCAGTCCTCTGCTGATCACGACGGCACTCTGCCGGTCCGCCGCATCGTTGGCCACCGATTAATGCGTGGAGTTGACGCCGGGTCAGTGTCAGTGGGGCGTGCAAGCATTCATCGCACACGAACACGAGGGGAACGCGCATGGGCACCTGGGACATCGGCAGAATCCCAGCGGCATCCGTCGCCGTCCTTCGGGAACTCCACAGTGTCGAACCGCTTGTACGAGCGGAAGCGCGGATATCCGGGCGCATCCCCGGACTTGACCCGGCGCGTTCGTGACGCCTTCGACGGGCTGCGCCGCTTCGGACAGTTCCAGAAGAACCTGGGGCTGGCCAAGGACATCCTGTCGGCCCGGCTGGCCGACCTGGTCGCCAACGGGGTGTTCGAACTCGCCCCGGCCGCCGACGGCGGTCCGTACCAGGAGTACCTGCTCACCGAGCAGGGGCGTGCCCTGTTCCCGGTGATCACCGCCCTGCGGCAGTGGGGTGACCAGTGGTTCTTCGCCGAGGGAGAGCCCCGGGCCCGACTGGTCGACCGCGCGTCGGGCGCGCCGGTCGCGCCCGTGGAGGTGCGCGCGGCGGACGGACGGGTGCTCGGTCCGGCGGAGGCCGAGGTGCTGCTGCCCGGGGCGGGCGCCTGAGACGCGCCGCTGCCACCGGCGTTCGCGATGGCCGGTGGCAGCGAGGAGTTCATGCGGTCAGGGTGTCGTGCGCGTCCCGGTGGTCGTGCCCGTCCCGGTGGTCGTGGTCTCGGTGGTCGTCGGAGGCCGGGAAACGGTGGTCTCCGTGGCCGTCGGAGGTCGGGAAGCGGTGGTCTCCGTGGCCGTCGGGCTCCTGGCGGTCATGGTCTCCGTTGCCGTCGGGGCTCGGGTGGTCGTGGTCTCCGTGGCCGTCGGGGCTCGGGTGGTCGTGGTCTCCGTTGCCGTCGGGGCTCTGGTGGTCGTCGTGCTCGCCGAGGACCCGGACGCGGACGCGGATCCGGTCGACGTGGACGTGCTCGACGAGGCGGTCGTCCCGGACGGCGTGCCCGAGGAGGTGGTCGAGCCGGACGTTGTCGAGCCCGATGTCGTCGAGCCGGAGGTCGCGGACCCGGACGTCGTCGCACCCGAGGAGGTCGCCGCCGAGGAGGTCGCGCCGGAGGAGGTCGCGCCGGAGGAGGCCGCCGACGTGGACCCTGATGCGGAGGTGGACCCCTTCGCCGACGTGGACCCGGACGCGGAGGTGGATCCCTTCGCCGACGTCGACGCCGTCGCCGTCGGAGTGGTCGGCTTCCACGGGACGGGCGGCGGGATGCCCGGCGCCAGCGGGCCCCTGGGCGGATCGACGTGCTTGTCCACCACGTCGATCCGCCCGGTCAGCCGGGAGAACCAGCCGCCCGTCTCGATGTTCACCAGGATGATCTCGGTCACCGGCTGCGGGGCCGGCGCCACCACGATCAGCGTGGTCGGCTGGAAGCCCGTCCACGCCTTCCCGGTGTACTTGGCGTTGCTCACCAGTGTCGCCGGCTTCAACGGGTTGCCGCAGGCGCAGCGCACCCGGGGCACGCCCTGGGAGTCCACCAGGACGGCGGTGCCAGCCTGCAGCGCCGACTGGTACTGCACCACGGCGCCGCTCTTGTAGCTGTGGTTGGTCACCCGGGTGTCCACCCGCAGGTACGCCGAGGTCAGCGAGCGCAGGTAGGACGGGACGGCGGACTGGTCGATGCCCGCCGCCGAGGCCCAGGCCCGACCGGCGTCGCCGCTGCCCACCATGCCGATCAGCCGTTCGGTGTCACAGCTGGGCTTGCTCATCGTCCCGCCGTACAGCCCGGCCGAGCTGCCCTGCACGCTGTGCAGGACGGCCGGGGAGCCGCTCTTCGGTGAACCGCCCGGCTGGGTCCGCGCGGTGGTGGACGTGGTGGCCGGCGCCGTGGTGGCCGGCGCCGTGGTGGGCGGTGCTGTGGTGGGCGGTGCCGTGGTGGGCGCGGGAGCGCTCACGCCCTGGGTTTCCACCGAAGGGGTGAACGGGGCGGGCCCGGGATCGGCCGGGGCCTGCAGGGCGACCTCATCGGCGCTCGGGATGGCCTCGTGCTTGCCGCCCTGGTTGTTGACGACCAGCACGGTGGCCACCACGGCCGCCACCACCACCGCCGCGGCGACCGACAGGCCCCTCCTGGAGCGCCACCACGGCCTGTGCGGGCCGCCGCCCGCACCACCGGCGGACGACCCGGACGGGCCCGAGGGCGGTGGTGGCACGGACGGCGGTCCGGCGGCGCCGCCACCGGCGGGCGGGCGGGCAAGCGGGCCGGAAGGGGGACCGGACGGCGGGCCGTACGGCGGTTCGCTCGGCGGCCCGGAGGGAGGCGGTTGGGAACTCATCGAGGCTCCGTTTCGCAGGCGGCCGGCGCGAACGGCCGGCACGGGAAAACTCCTGCCACTGGCTTCCATTTCTCCCCCGGTGCCCCGTTCGCCGCAACAGCAGGTGCCACCGCCGTCGCCGAGCGTGTCCGGCGGCGGTCGGTCACCCTGGAACGGATCACACCCCTGGAACGGATCACACCCCGGGAACGGATCAAGCCCCAGGAGCGGATCACACCCTGGGACCGGATCAGCCCCGTTCGAACAGAGGGAGGCGGCATGCAGCAGCCCACCACCGGGGCCGCCGGCCCGCCCGGCGCCGTCCGCGGCTGGCTGGACGCACTCGCGGTCGTGCTGGCCGGGCTCGTCGCGATGGCGGCGGTGGCCGCGCTCGGCCTCTGGCTGGCCGGCGCCGACGACCTTCCGGAGGGCGGCTTCCCGCCCGTGCTCGCCGCGACGCTGGCGCTGGCCGTCGGCGGATCCGTCCAACTCGACGGCGGGGCGGGAAACTTCGCCGCCGTGGACGCCGGGGTCGATGCGATGCCGCTGTCCGTCTCACTGGTCGGCGCGGTGGTGATGGCCGAGGTGTTCCTGCGCCAACTGCGCTTCCGCGCGGTCGCCGGCGGCGGTGAACTGCTCGGCCGGATCGCCCGCACGGTGGTGCTCTGGCTGATCGCCCTGGTGGTGATCACCGTCACCGCCAAGCACACCTTCGTGATCCAGCTCGGCGGCAGTCTGGTGCAGACCATCGGCGGTGCGCTCGGGCTCACCCCCGAGGTCGGCTTCCACGCGGACGGCCCCACCACGATCGGCATCGGGCTGGCCTGGCTGCTGCTGGTGCTCGCGGCGGCCTTCGCGGTGTCCCGGCGGGCACCGCTGCCGCGCGGTCTACTGGCCTACCAACTCGCCGTCCGCCCGGCCGCGTTCGCCCTCTGGCTGGTGTTGCTGGCGTACGTGGTGATTGGCGCGGTCGCCGGGATCATCATCGCGATCACGCACGACGACCCCCGGCGGACCATGGCCGTGCTGCTGCTCGCCCTGCCCGACCTGGTCTGGCTGGCCTTCGGCATCGGCCTCGGCGCCGCGTGGCACGGCCGGCTGGTCGGCGGGCTCGGCCTGCCCGTCCCGGAGCCGCTGAGCGCGGTGCTGCGCGCGCCCGGTGGCAAGGAGGCGACCATCGACCTCGGCAGCCTGGCCGACCACGACCCGCGCAGCTGGTGGCTGCTGCCGGTGGCCGCCGTGCTGCTGCTCGCCGCCGCCTTCCTCGCCGCCCACCGCTCCCCGCGCAGCGTCCGGCTCGGGCAGCACGCCGTCCGCTTCGCCCTGGCCACCGCCGTCACCGTGCTGCTGGTCGGCCTGTGGACCCGGATGGACGCCGACTACGGGCTGTCCGTCCTGGGTGTCGGGCTCGGTCAGGGCGGTCTGGGGGACCTGCTCGGCGCGGTCCTCGGCGGCAGCAATCCGCTGGCGACGCTGGGCAGCGGCAGCCTGACGCTGCGCCCGGCCCTGTGGCCGGCGGTGCCGTTGGCGGTGGGTTGGGGGCTGGTGACCGGGCTGATCGGAGCGCTGCTCGCCTCGCGGGTGCGGCGCCGCGGGGAGGTCACGCAGGACGCGGGCGGCTGAGGGCCCGGCCGAGGTCGGCCCCGCCCCCGGACGCCCTCAGACCGCCTCGGCGATCAGGATGACCGCCGCGGGGACGGCCTGGCCGAGGGCGCCGCGCCACAGCTTCGGCTCCGAGACGACCAGGGTGATCCCGCCGGCCACCATGAACGCGGCGACGTACAGGATCACCGGCCGCCCCGATCCGGAGTGCCCGGTGTGCAGCAGGACCAGGCCCGCGACCAGACCGAGGGCCAGGAACAGGTTGTAGAAGCCGACGTTGAAGCGCCACAGCCGGACCTCCGGGGCGTCCGCCGTGCTGCCGGTGAGCAGGTAGCGCACCCGAGGGTGCCCGTACAGGTAGCTCTCCAGCGGCCACACCACGAGGTGGATCGCGGCGGCGAGCATGGCGAAGACCTGGCTCACGGCGTTCATGGTCGATGGCTCCCTGTCAGTCCCGGAACGGTGGGTGGACGACCGGGCCGGCCCAGGCGGGCGGCTCCGGTACCGGGGCGCCGGGGGCCCGGGCGACGGCCGGGACGGCCCGGGTGGGCGGCCCGCTCCCGCTCCACGGAGCGGGCCCGATGGCCGCCCGCAGCTCGTCGACGAACCGCAGGCAGCTGGGGTACCGCTCCCCGGGCTCCTTGGCGAGGGCCCGGGCGACGACCGCCTCGACCGCCTCCGGGAGGTCCGGCCGCGGCCCGAGCAGCCCGGGCGGCGGGTCGTTGAGGTGCGCCCAGAGCAGGGCGAGGTCGCTCTCCCGGCGGAACGGCGGGGTGCCCGCGAGCAGCTCGTAGACCACGCAGCCGAGGCTGTACTGGTCGCAGCGCCCGTCCAGCGGCTTGCCGGAGATCTGCTCGGGCGCGGCGTAGTCCAGCGTCCCGACGATCTGGCCGACGCTGGTCAGCCCGCTGAGCGAGAGGGACTTCTTGGTCAGCCCGAAATCCGCCAGGTACAGGTGCTCGGGGTGCTCGCTGTCGGTACCGGCGGCGACCAGGACGTTGCCCGGCTTGACGTCCCGGTGCACCAGCTCGTGGTCGTGCGCGGCGTCCAGGGCGGAGGCGATCTGCAGCGCCAGCCGGGTGGCGCGCTCGATCGGCACCGGGCCGTCCCGGTTGATCAGGGCCCGCAGGTCGCCGCCCTCGACGAAGCGCATCGCCAGGTACAGGATGCCGTCGTGCTCCCCGGCCTCGAACACCGGGATGATGTGCGGGTGGTCGATCCCCGCGGCGGCCTCGGACTCGTGCATGAACCGCTGGCGGAACACCTCGTTGCGGGCCAGCTCGGGGGCCAGCAGCTTGACCGCGACGGTCCGGCCGAGCCGCAGGTCCTTGGCCCGGTAGACCACGGCCATCCCGCCGCGCCCGATCTCCTTCTCCAGCCGGTAGCCGGCCACCTTCCGTCCGACCAGGCCGGCCGGCAGGCTGGGCGCCGAGGGCGGTTCGTCGGGGATCACGGCTCGCCGGTCCGGGTGGGCGCGTACGGGCTGTGCACCGGAGACGCCGCCGGAGACGCCGCCGGAGGCGGCGTCGGCGCCGGCGACGTCGTCGGGGGCACCGGGGAGACCGGGGTGGACACCGGTGCGGGCGACGGCCGGTCGGTGGCCGCGTACGTCTGCAGCTGCAGCCCGTCGCAGTAGCACCAGCGGTCGTGCACCGGGTCGAACACCCAGAGCGCCTCGCCGTCCGTCAGCAGGCCGATCCGCAGGCCGCGGGTCCGCTCCCGGAAGGACTCCAGGTCCAGCGTGCCCGCGGCGAGGTCCTCCAGCAGGGCGCGGTGCCGGGAGAGCGCGGCCTCGACCTCGGCGAGCGCGGGGCGCGGGTCGGCGGTGCGGGCGGGCGGGCCGCTCGCACCGGGCGGCGGCTGGGGGAGCGCGACCAGCAGCCGGCCGTCCACCCAGGCGGTCCAGCCGTTGGAGCAGAGGACCTGGGCCCAGTCGCCCTGCCGCACGATCAGCCGGACCGGGAGCAGCGGGTCGAGCCGGGCGGACGGGCGTGCGGGATCCGGGGCCGTCCAGGTCGCCATGCCGTTCGGTGGGGCGACGTGGGTGGGGCGGAACGCGAACTCGTCCATGGGCGGGTGGATTCCCTCCGCCGCGCGAGCCGGAGCCGGGAGTCGGAGCCGAGGGGCCGGTGCCGAGGGGCCGGGGCTGCGTGCGGCACTGTCACCGCAGGTCGGTTTCCACTCTACCGGCGGTGGCCGGGGCGGCTACTTGCGCATGATCGTCGGCTCGTGCCGCCGCAGCAGGGCGAGCACCGCCAGCCCGTACGCCAGCGCGAGGACGGGCAGCGCGACCATGCTGAGCAGCCAGCCGCCGCGCTCGTGGCGGAACATCGGGTCGGCGGTGATCGGGGTCGGGACGGTGAGGCGGCTGAGGTCGACCGTGCGGGCCATGGCGGACAGGCCCCACCGGGACGGGATCAGCCAGGCGAACTGCTCCAGTCCGGGCACGCCGTGCAGCTTGAGCATCAGGCCGCTGAAGACGACCTGGACGATCGCGAGGAGCACCAGCAGCGGCATCGTGGTCTCCTCCTTGTCGACGAACGCGGAGACCACCAGGCCCAGCGTCATCGAGGTGAAGGCGAGCAGTGCGATCGCGATGATCAGCTCGGGCACCTGGGGCATCAGCACGCCGGTGGTCACCGGCGGCGGGGCGTTCGGCCGTGGCTGTGCGGAGAGCGTCACCCCGGCCAGGCCGACCACGGTCAGCACCGCGGACTGGGCCACCGTGATCGTGCCGAGCACCACCACCTTCGAGACCAGGTACGCCGATCTGGACAGCCCGACCACGCGTTCCCGCCGGTAGATCGCGCGCTCCTTGACCACCTCGCGCACCGCGTTGGCCGAGCCGATCAGCACACCGCCGAGACAGAGCGTGAGCAGGCAGTTGATGGAGTTCTCGTCGGTGAGCCGCGAGCCGGCCATCACCCGGCACATCACGCCGATGATGAACGGCAGCGCGATCATCACGGTGAGGAACAGCCGGTCGGCGGCGAGCACCGCGGCGTACCGGCGCACCAGGGTGCCCAGCTGGGAGAGCCAGCTCTGCGGCTTCTCCCGGCCGATCACGGGAGCGGCCGACGCCGGTGGGTGCGCGGGGTGCGCCGCTTCGGCCGTCACGTACCGCCGGTACTGCGGCGAGGTGCGGAACCGCTGCTGGCAGACCCCCGCGGAGTCGCTCTCGAACGCCTCGAAGGCCTCCGGCCACTCCTCCTGGCCGAAGTACGCCAGCGCCTCGGTCGGCGGACCGTAGTAGGCCGTCCGGCCGCCGGGGGCGAGCACCAGCAGGCGGTCGCACACGTTGAGGCTCAGCACGCTGTGCGTCACCACGACCACGGTCCGGCCGTCGTCGGCCAGCCCGCGCAGCATGCGCATCACCGAGCGCTCCATGCCCGGATCCAGACCGGAGGTCGGCTCGTCGAGGAACAGCAGCGACGGCTTGGTGAGCAGTTCCAGGGCGATGCTGACCCGTTTGCGCTGGCCGCCGGAGAGGCTGGCGATCACCTGCTGGTCCCGCTCCTCCAGACCCAGTTCGTGGATCACCTCGGAGACCCGGGCCTCGCGCTCGTGCGGCGCGGTGTCGCCGGGGAAGCGCAGTTCGGCGGCGTAGGACAGGGCGCGGCGGACGGTCAGCTGGGTGTGCAGGATGTCGTCCTGGGGGACGAGGCCGATCCGGCGGCGCAACTCGGCGTAGTCGCGGTACAGGTCGCGCCCGTCGTACAGCACGGTGCCCTGGTCGGCGGGGCGCAGCCCGGTGAGCGCGTTGAGCAGGGTGGACTTGCCGGCGCCGCTGGGGCCGGCCACCGCGAGCAGCGCCTTCTCGGCGAGCGGGAAGCCGACGTCGTCCAGCAGCACCCGGTGGTCCGGGCCGACCCGCACCACCAGGTGCTGGACGTCCAGGGAGATCTCGCCGGTGTCGGTGTACTCGACCAAGCGGCCGTCGACCAGGCAGAGCGCGGAGTGGCCGATGCCGACGATGTCGGCCGGGCCGAGCGGGGCGCGGCGCACCGGGCGGCCGTTGAGGTAGGTGCCGTTGTGGCTGTCCAGGTCGACGATCTCGTGCCCGCCGCCCGGCAGTTCGCGCAGTTCGGCGTGGCGCCGGGAGACCAGCAGGTCGTCCAGGACCAGGTCGTTGTCCTGCGAGCGGCCGATCCGTACGGTGGCGCCGGGCAGTTCCAGGACCGAGCTCGGGCTGCGGAAGACGCCCGAGCTCTGCGGGACGAGTAGGGTCGGGCGCTCGTCGGGGGCGGGGCAGGGCAGGCCGGCGAAGATCGCGGACGGGCCGGTGGCCGGGTCGCCGAAGCGCAGGCTGGTGCCCGGGCCGACGTCCTCGCGGTCGACCCGCCGGCCCTGGTCGTAGGTGCCGTTGGTGCTGCCGACGTCCTCCAGCAGCCAGTGTCCCTCGGCCGTGCGCAGCACCGCGTGGTGCCAGGAGACCCGGGGGTCGTCCAGCACGATCTCGCTGGTCGGGTCGCGGCCGAGGTGGTAGGCCCGGGTCGGGTCGATCAGCCGGGAGTCGCGGTCGGTGACCAGGACGAGGGGCGGCGCGGTGGGTGCGCCTGGGCGCTCTCCCATGCAGCGCATTCTATCGTCGGGCCTCGCCCTCGTGCTGCGCGAACGGCCTTTCCGGATGGTCACATTGGACTGGACCACTGCCTCGACGCGGCACTACCGGGTGAGCTTCCGGGGCCGGCGCCCGGCTCGCGGCCCTCACCTGAACGTGGGACGGCAGGGCCGGCGGGACGCGCTCACCCCAACGGGTCCTCGCCGTCCTCCCGGTCCGCCCCGTCGAACGTCCACGGCAGGTCCCAGGAACACGCCGAGGTCGCCCCGGAGGTGAGCCCCCACGGACTCGGCACCTCCTGGGTCTCCTCGTCGTCCCCGCCCTGCAGCGGCAGCCGGTCGATCACCGCGACCAGCGCGGGCGGCAGCTGGGGCGCCAGCCCCCGGTGCACCCGGGAGAGGATTTCGCGCCGCACGTCCTCCGGCAGCAGCGGTCGTTTCACCCGCAACGTCCGTGGCCCGCGCGGGCGTTCGGCCGTCGACAGCTGTTCGGACCAGGCCCGCCAGTAGTCGGCGTCGTCGGTCTCGCCGAGCTTCAGATGGTGCAGGTGGAGGCAGTACGCGGCCGTCCCGCTGCCCGAGCCCGCCGCGAAGCGCCACCAGAACTCGGCGGCCTCCTCCCTGCCGGTGGCGTACAGCAGCGCGCCGAACACCTCCGCCCCCTCCGGCTGGATCCGGCGCGCGTTGACCAGCAGGTCCAGCCCCTGGGAGGCGCACGGCGCGCCCAGCACCAGGGCGACCACCAGGCCCAGTTCGAAGGCGGCTTGCTCGTGCTCCGAGGGCAGGTGGGCCGGCGCGGCGGTGAGCCGGGCCTGCCGCAGGGCCGCGATCCGCTCGGCGTGGGCGCGTTCGGGTCGGGGCACGTGGACTGCCGCGCGCCCCTCGTCGGTGGTGCACGCCCCGCCGACCGGCCCGGTCTTCTCGTCGGTGGTCACGACTCGCCCTCCCGGTCCGGTAGTTCGCCCACCCCGAGCCGGCGCGCCAGCCGCTCCCGGGCGTGCCGCAGATTGGAGTGCACCGTCGCCACCGGCCGTCCCAGATAGGCCGCGATCACCTTGGCGTGCAGGCCCAGCAGATAGCGCAGGATCACCACGTCCCGCTGGCGGTCCGGCAGTTCGAGGATCGCCGCGTACAGCCGGACCTCGTCCGCCTCACTGTGCAGCAGCCCGTCGGCGACCTGCTTGAACGCCCCGATCACGGCCGCGAAGGTGACCGCCTCCACCTCGACGGGCTCGTCGGCGGCCACCCAGTCCCCGACGTGCCGGTTCGCCAACCGCCAGGCGTACGCGGCCGGTTCCTCGAACCGCAGCACCTGCGGCCAGCAGCGGGCGAGATCCGCCTTGACCGCCTCGACCACCAGCGCGGCGTCGGCCTGGCTGCCTATCCTGGTCAACGCGAGGGCGTGCCAAGCGGGTTCGTGAGTCTCACAGAACGCGGCGTAGGTGAGGTCCAGGCGCAGGCCCTCCTCCACCAGCACCGCCGTCCGCGCGGGGGCACCCCTGTCGATCGTCATCGAGCCTGCTTTCCGTGGCCGTCGGCTGCGCGCCGGGCCACCCGAGGGTCGGGCTGTCCGCGCCCATCCTCATTCCATCGGCCCCGTCACTCCAGGGCGCACGGCAAATACAGATTGTCATTCCATGTGATGAGAGGGTGGTTTGGGCCTGGGGGAGAGGATTGGCCGCCGGATACGCTGGGCACGAGTCGGACGGTGTGCACGGGGCCGAGGGGGAGTCGGATGAGCCGCTACGACGGGGTCGACCTGCGGCTGAACGTGCCGCACTCGGCCCGGATGTACGACTACTACCTCGGCGGCTTCACCAACTTCGCCGCCGACCGCGAGGCCGCCGGCCACGTCCTCGCCTCCGCCTCCTGGGTGCGCGAGGCGGCCCGCGCCAACCGCGCCTTCATGCACCGCTCGACCCGCACCCTCGCCCGGGCGGGCATCGACCAGTTCCTCGACATCGGCACCGGCATCCCCACCTCGCCCAACCTCCACGAGGTCGCCCAGAGCATCCGGCCCCGCGCCCGGGTCGTCTACGCCGACAACGACCCGATCGTGCTCACCCACGCCCAGGCGCTGCTCACCAGCTCCCCCGAGGGACGCACCGCGTACGTCGAAGCCGACGTCACCGACCCCGGCGGCCTGCTCGCCGCACCCGGGCTGCACGGGACCATCGACCTCACCCGCCCGGTCGCCCTCTCCCTCAACGCCCTGCTCCACTTCGTCCCCGACGCCCGAGGCGCCTACGAGCTGGTCGAATTCCTCAAGTCCGTGCTCGCCCCCGGCAGCGCCCTGGTGATGACCCACATCACGCCAGACTTCGCCCCCGAGGAGGTCAGCCGCATCGTCGGCATCTACGAGGCCGCCGGCACCGCCCTCCAGGCCCGCACCCGGGCCGAGTTCGCCCGCTTCTTCGACGGCTGGACCCTCCTCGACCCCGGCGTCGTCCCCCTCCCGCACTGGCGGCCCGACCCCGACGAGCCCCCCGTCCCCGCCGCCGACGCGGCCGGCTACGCCGCCGTGGCGCTCCGCCCCTGACCCCGTCCACTCCCGCCGACCCGACCTCTCTCGTCCCGTGCGCGCACCCCACCGCCCCGGCCTCTCTCATCTCACCCGTCCAACCCCCGCCGCCCCAGCCCCTCCCCTCCCACCCATGCACCCCCGCCGCCCCGGCCCCAGACTGGTGGTGGACCGACGCCGCCCCGCGAGGGAGACGCATGCTGCTGGGACTCACCACCGCGCTGCTCGCCACCGTCTGCTTCGGCTTCGGGGCGGTGTTCCAGGCGCGCGGAGCGCGCTCGGCGCCGCGCACGGACCGGGTGCGGGCGGGGCTGCTGGCCGCGCTGCTGCGGTCCTGGCAGTTCATCCTCGGCACCGCCCTCGACATCCTCGGTTTCGTGCTGAGCATCGTCGCCCTGCGCAGCCTCCCGCTGTTCCTCGTGCAGGCCGTCACGAGTTCCAGCCTCGCCGTCACCGCGCTGGCCGCCGTCTGGCTGCTGGGGGCACGGCTGCGCCGGGGTGACGCCGCGGGCATCCTCGCGGTCGTCGTCGGCCTCAGCCTGCTGGCGCTGGGTTCCGGTCGGGAGGGCCGGGAGTACGCCCCGGAGGCGTTCCACTGGGCGCTGCTCGCCACCACCGTCGTGATGCTGCTGGCCACGCTGGTGCTGGTGCGCCGGGACGGCACCGCCATCGCGGCCGGTCTGGGCCTGCTCGCGGGCGTGGGCTTCGGGATCACCAGCCTGGCCGTGCGCGTGCTGGACGCGTCCGGCCTGGCCGCCGTCTTCACCGACCCGGCCGCCTACGCCCTGGTACTCGGCGGGCTGGGCGGCTATCTGGCGTACGCCCTCGCCCTCCAGCGCGGCACGGTGACGGCGGCGACCGCCGCCGGGACGGTGGCCGAGACCTTCGGTCCGGCCCTGGTGGGGGTGGTCTCACTGGGGGATTCCGCCCGCCCCGGGTTCGCCTGGTGCGCGCTGACCGGCTTCGCGGTCGCGGTGGGCGGAACGTTCCTGCTCTCGCGCTTCGGCGAACTGGAGGGCGAGTCCGCCGAACTGTCGGTCTCGTACGAGAGTGCCGAGCCCGCCCCGGTAGCCCGGACGGATCTGCCGTGCGAAGGTGACTTGCCGGACAAATCGGACGGTAGGACGCCCACGGAGCGGCAGGTGAGCGATGGCGGAGGACGCCGCGATGGCTGAGCGAGCCCGGGCGCGGTCCCGGCGGTCAGGGCCGAACGACCGCCCCGTCGTACTGATCACCGGCGCCTCCTCGGGCATCGGCCTCGCCACCGCCACCCGGCTGGCCGAAGCCGGCTGGCAGACCCTGCTCTCCGGCACCGACCGCACCCGCCTCGACGCCCTCGCCGACCGCACCGGCGGACGCGCCCTGCCCGAGGACCTGAGCAAACCGGACGGCCCCGCCCGCCTCGCCGAGGCCGCGCTCGCCGCCGCCGGCCGGGTGGACGCGCTGGTCGCCAGCGCCGGCCTCGGCTGGCGCGGCCCGTTCGCCGAGACCCCCTCCGACACCCTCGACCGGATGATCGAGGTCAACTTCGCTGCTCCGCTGCGCCTGGTCCGGATGCTGCTGCCCGGCATGCTGGAGCGCCGCCACGGCCGGATCGTGCTGCTCGGCTCGATGGCAGGTCAGGTCGGCGTGCGCGACGAGTCCGGCTACTCGGCCACCAAGGGCGGGCTGGCGATGTTCGCCGAGAGCCTCTGGTACGAACTGCGCGGCACCGGCGTCGGCGTGCGGCTCGTCCTGCCCGGCGCGGTGGACACCCCGTTCTTCGACCGTCGGGGCACCCCCTACCAGCGCGAACGCCCGCGCCCGGTCTCGGCGGAACGGGTCGCGGAGACCGTGGTCGCCACCATGACCACCGAGCGGGACCGCCTCTACGTCCCGCACTGGCTCGGCTTCCCGGCCCGGATCCACGGGGTCGCGCCCGGCGTGTTCCGCCGGATGGCCTCCCGCTTCGGGTGAGCCCTCGAAGGCTCCGGGTGAGCCGCACACCCGCGGCCGCGCTCGCCCTCGCGACGGGCGTCGAGTTCCTGCACCTCGCCCCGGCGGCGGTCCGCCTGCGGCCGCTGCGCCGCACCGTGGCCCGCCGCACCGCCGGGTACGGCACCACCCCGGGCCACCTCGCCCTCACCTTCGACGACGGCCCCGACCCGCGCAGCACCCCGTACGTCCTGGACGCCCTCGACGAACTCGGCGCCCGCGCCACCTTCTTCCTGCTCGGCGCGATGCTGGAACGCGCCCCCGGCCTCGGCCGCGAACTGGTGCTGCGCGGCCACGAGGTCGCCGTGCACGGCTGGCACCACCGGCCGCAGTGGTACCCGGCCCCGGCCCGCGACCTGCGCGAACTGCGCCGCGCCAGCGAGGCGGTGACCGACCTGTGCGGCACCCGCCCGCGCTGGTACCGCCCGCCGTACGGAGTGCTCACCGCCGGTCCGGCGCTGGCCGCCCGCCGCCTCGGCCTGCGCAGCGTGCTGTGGACCGCCTGGGGCCGCGACTGGACGGCCGAGGCCACCGGCGACTCCGTCTACGCGACCGCCCGCCCCGGCCTCACCGCCGGCGCCACCCTCCTCCTGCACGACTCGGACTGCGCCTCCGCCCCCGGCTCCTGGCGCGCCACCCTCGCCGCCCTCCCGCTGATTGCCGCCCACTGCCGGGCCCACGCCCTCACCCTCGGCCCGCTGCGCGACCACGCCGTGCCGCCCCTCGCCTCCGCCGCACGGTAGGGCGGAAGGTCGCCCCGGGCAGGGCCTGCCCGGCCTCGCGCGCCCGGCGAGATCCACCGGACCGGCCCTACCCCAACCCCACCCGCTCCAGCGCCGCCCCGAACCCCTTCTGCCAGGCCTCCGGAGCCGCGCCGAGCGAGGGTTCGGGCTCCGGCCGGCCGAGGGCGGCCAGCGCGTTGCGCACCACCTCGGGCGGCCGCGCGGTGGCGACGTCGGCGTGACCGAGCTCCAGCTCGTGCTGGAGGTTGTCCCGCCCGTGGCCCTGGACGACGTCGAGCAGCAGCAGCCGGCGCCCGAGCGCCCGGGCCTCGTTGCAGGTGTCGCCGGAGCTGGTGACGACCAGGTCGGCGGCGGCCATCAGGGCCGGGATCCGGTCGGTGTAGCCGAAGGGGTGCAGTCGTGGTTCCCGGCGGGCGGCCGCCCGCAGCCGCCGTTCCAGCTCCCGGTTGCGCCCGGCCACGGCGAGCACGTGCGGGCCGGCGGCGGCCAGCGAGGCGGCGGTGCGGGCGATCGGCCCGAGCCCCCAGGCGCCGGACATCAGCAGCACGCACGGGCCGTCCGGTGGCACGCCGAACTCGTCCCGGGCCTCGGCCCGGCCCGGCGGCCGGTAGAACGGCTGCCGCAGCGGGGCGGGCAGGACGGCGACCTCGGCGTCCGGCCGGTAGCGGCGCACGGCGCAGGCGGCGACCTCGGAGGTGACCAGGAACAGGTCCGTGCCCTGCTGCACCCAGAGCCGGTGCGGCGTCACGTCGGTGCAGAACACGAGGTGCCGGAAGCCGCGCCGCGGCAACCGGTTGACCGCCGAGGTGGCGGTGGCGAACACCGAGACCACCAGCTGCGGCCGCTGCGCCGCGACCAGCTCGCGCAGCGCCGGTACGAGCCGCCTGCGGGCCGCCGCGTCGGCGAGCAGCGCGATCCGCGCGCCCGGGCGCAGCGCCGAGAAGTGGAAGGCGTCGTAGACCCCGGGGAGGTCGAGCAGCCGGCGGAAGACGGCCTCGCCGGCGGCGCCGGAGTGCTGCCCGAGCAGGGCCATGGCGTCCACCGTGCAGGTGGTCCAGCCGCGTTCCCGCAGGGTGTCGGCGCAGGCCTGGGCCATCACGTCGTGGCCCTGGCCGAGCGAGCCGGAGACCAGCAGGGCGTGCGGCATCGGGCGGTCCCGGTCAGCCGGCGGTCGGGGTGCCGGCGGTGGCCCGGTACCAGTCGGCGTAGCGGCGCACGCCGTCGGCGAAGTTGGTCCGCGGCGACCAGCCGAGCAGTCGCTTGGCCTGGGCGGAGGAGATCCGCCGCCCGGTGTAGTCGGCCTTGCGGCCGTCGATGTGCTCGATGCTGATCGGCCCGAACAGCCGGTCGACGGTGTCGGCGATGTCGCGCACCGAGACGGCCGTGGAGCCCTGCAGGGCGAAGGTCCGGTCCTCGGCGGCGGGGGACAGGGCCCGGACGTGGGCGTCGGCGAGGTCCTCGACGTACACGAAGTTGCGGCTCTGCCGCCCGTCCCCGGCGATGGTGATCGGCCGTCCGGCGAGCGCCGCCTGGACGAACCGGGCGACGACCAGCTCGTCGCGCATCCGCGGACCGTACGGGATGCCGAAGCGCAGGATGGTGAAGTGCTGCTCGTACAGCTCGCGGTAGCTGTGCACCAGCATCTCGGCGGCCAGCTTGGTGGTCACGTACAGGTGCCCGCTGTGTTCCAGCTCGATCGGCACGTGTTCGTCCAACTCCTGTTCCTCGCCGTCGAGTTGCCCGTCGGCGATTGCGGCGCCGTAGACCCACACGGTGCTCGCCAGCACGGTGCGGCTGAGCCCGCCGCGCCGGGCGGCCTCCAGGACGGCCTCGGTGCCGTCGATGTTGGTCCGCACGGCCCCGACCGGGTCGGCGGAGACCTGTTCGACGTCGGCCATCGCGGCGAGGTGGTAGACGACCTCGCAGCCGGTCAGCGCGGAGGTCAGCGCCGGCAGGTCGAGGACGTCGATCCGGGCGTGTTCGGCATCGGGGTTGAGGTACTTGTCGGTGGTGTCCACGGCGAGGACCTCGTGACCGGCCGCGATCAGGTGGTCCACGACGTGTGAGCCGATGAACCCGCAGCCCCCGGTGACGGCTATCCGCACGGTCTTGCTCCCTTCGCTCCGCTACCCGGCCAGCCGCCGGTGCACGGCCGAGACGGCCTCGATCACCTGCTCGGTCTCGTCCTCGGTCATGTCGGAGTGCACCGGCAGGCAGATCTGCCGGGCGCAGACGTCCTCGGCCGCCGGCAGCGGCCCGCGCCGGTACGGGGCGAGGACCGGCTGCAGGTGCAGCGGCAGGTCGTAGACCTCGCCGGACAGCCGCACCCCGTGCTCCTCGGCCACCGCCCGCTTGAAGGCGGCACGGTCCACGCCGCGGGGGAGCAACGCCACGTACTTGTAGTAGTTGCCGCGGCAGCCGGGCGGTTCGAGCACCGGCTCCAGTCCGTCCAGTGCGGCCAGTGCCGTGTCGTACCGGCGGGCGACGGCCCGGCGGGTCTCGATGAACTCCTTGAGCCGGCGCAGGTGCACGGTGCCGACGGCCGCGTGCAGCTCGCTCATCCGCCAGGCGTAGCCGAGCCGGACGTGGTGGTTGGTGGTGAAGGAGCCCTTGCCCTGGTCGCGGAAGATCCGGGCCTCGTCACGCAGCTCCGGCGACTCGGTGAGGATCATCCCGCCCTCGCCGCTGGTGGTGACCTTGGTCGGGTAGAAGGAGAAGGCCCCGGCCAGGCCGAAGGTCCCGGCGGCGCGGCCGTCGTGGCTGCTGCCGTGGGCGTGCGCGGCGTCCTCGATCAGCGGGACGCCGTGCCGGTCGCAGAGCGCGCGCAGCGCGCCCACCTGCGGGGTGACCAGTCCACCGATGTGGACGAGTACGACGGCCGCGGTATCCGGGGTGAGGGCCGCCGCGAGGGTCTCGGGGGAGAGCGCGAGGGTGGCCGGGTCGACGTCGGCGAACACCGGACGGCCGCCCGCGTGGAGCACCGCGCCGGCCGTCGCGTAGAAGGTGACGGCGGGGACGACCACGTCCCGGCCGCGGACGTCGACGGTGCGCAGGATCACCTCCAGCGCCGCCGTGCCGCTGCTCACCGCGACGGCGTGCGAGGCGCCGTGCTCGGCGGCGAAGGCCTGCTCGAAGCGCTCGGTCCACGGGCCGAGGGTCAGGGCACCGGTGGTGAGCATCTCGGTCACCGCGTCGGCGACGGCCGCGCGGTCGTTCTCGTCGAACACGATGCGGGCGGCTGGAACGCCCATGGGGCACCTCCGGCGGCGGGCTGGGATCAGCACCGATCGGGACGGGTTAGCCCGAACCGGGTGGAAACGGTCGGGCCAGAGGTCCATCACGCTACTTCGCCCGGGCGGTCGCGGCCCGTCGTCACCTCCGCACGGGTGACCCGCCACTACTCCCGCCGCAGGCCACCGGGCCGCCCCCGGCTGCTCCCGGCGCAGGGCGTGCGCTCCGCCGCACGGAGGAGGGCCGTACTGCGTCCGCAGTACGCAAACTGCCTGCGCAGGGACGACGACGGAGCAGGGGTCGGCGATCGAGGATTGGTCATGCTGCGAGCGGACCGCCTTCGTGGATCCGCACCCGCACCCGTCCCCGTCGGCACCTGCTTCCCGATCCGAAGGAGTCCGTTCTCCCGTGGCAACGTTCCTCTACCGCCTGGGCCGAGGGGCCTTCGCCCGGCGCTGGCTGGTGGCCCTCCTGTGGGTCGCCGTGCTGGCGGTCGGCGGAGTCCTGGCGGCCAAGGCGCCCGCCGCACCCGACGACGGCTTCTCGATGCCCGGAACGGAGGCGCAGAAGGCCTTCGACCTGATGAACGAGCGCTTCCCCGGCGGCCACGCCGACGGCGCCTCGGCCCGCCTGGTGTTCGTCGCGCCCTCCGGCCAGAAGATCACCGCCGCGCCGAACCAGCAGATCGTGGAGAAGACGGTCGGCGAACTCGCCCACGGCGAGCAGGTCACCAGCGCGGTGGACCCGTTCAAGACGAAGGGCGCCGTCTCCAAGGACGGGACGACGGCCTACGCCACCGTCAGCTACTCCGCCAAGGCGGGGGAGGTGTCCAAGGGCGCCACCGACGCGCTCCAGCAGGCCGCCCAGCACGGACGCGACGCCGGGCTCAAGGTCGAGATCGGCGGCAACGCGCTGATGGCCAAGCCCGAGGCGGGCGGCAGCAGCGAGGCGATCGGCATGGCGCTGTCCGCGGTCGTCCTGATGATCACCTTCGGCTCGTTGGTCGCCGCCGGCCTGCCGCTGCTCACCGCCGTGATCGGCGTCGGCCTCGGCATGTCGCTGATCACCGCACTCGGCAGCACGCTCGGCCTCTCCTCGACCACCGGCACGCTGGCCATGATGCTCGGCCTCGCCGTCGGCATCGACTACGCCGTGTTCATCGTCTCCCGCTACCGGGCCGAGCTCTCCGAGGGCCGCACCCCGCAGGAGGCGGCCGGCCGGGCCGTCGGCACCGCCGGCTCCGCAGTGGTCTTCGCCGGGCTCACCGTGGTGATCGCCCTCGCCGGGCTCTCCGTGGTCGGCATCCCGATGCTCGCCAAGATGGGCATGGCCGCCGCCGGGACGGTCGTCATCGCCGTGCTGGTCGCGCTCACCCTGGTGCCCGCCCTACTCGGCTTCCTCGGCCGCAAGGTGCTGCCCCGCAAGGTCCGCAAGGCCGAGAAGGCCGGCGTCGCGGTCCAGCCGGCCGGGGCGAAGGAGAACGGCGGCGCCCGCTGGGCCCGGTTCGTGACCCGCCGCCCGCTCGCGGTGCTGCTGCTCGGCGTGGTCGGCCTCGGCGTGCTCGCCGCCCCCGCGCTCGACCTGCGGCTCGGCCTGCCCGGCGACGAGGCCAAGCCCACCTCCACCACCCAGCGCCGCGCCTACGACCTGCTGTCCGAGGGCTTCGGCCCCGGCTTCAACGGCCCGCTGACCGTCCTGGTGGACGTCAAGGGCACAGCGGACCCGAAGGCCGCCGCAGGCGAGGTCGCCAAGGCCGTCTCCGGCGTGCCCGGGGTGGCCACCGTGACGCCGCCGATGTTCAACAAGGCGGGGGACACCGCCCTGCTCAACGCCATCCCGGCCACCGGCCCGGCCGAGGCCGCGACCAAGGACCTGGTCCACACCATCCGCGGCCAGGCCGCCGGACTCAAGAAATCCACCGGGGCGACGGTCCTGGTCAGCGGTACGACGGCGATGAACATCGACGTCTCGCAGAAGCTCACCGACGCGCTGCTGCCCTACCTCGCGGTGGTCGTCGGCCTGGCGGTCCTGCTGCTGATGGTGGTCTTCCGCTCCGTCCTCGTCCCGCTCAAGGCCGCGCTCGGCTTCCTGCTCTCGGTGGCCGCCGCGCTCGGCGCGGTCGTCGCGGTCTTCCAGTGGGGCTGGCTGGCCAAGCTGATCGGCGTGGAGCAGACCGGCCCGGTGATGAGCATGATGCCGATCTTCATGATCGGCGTGGTCTTCGGCCTCGCGATGGACTACGAGGTGTTCCTGGTCACCCGGATCCGCGAGGGCTTCGTCCACGGCGAGCAGCCCGGCGAGGCCATCGTCACCGGCTTCCGACACAACGCCCGGGTGGTCACCGCGGCCGCCTTCATCATGATCGCCGTCTTCGCGGGCTTCATCGGGATGAGCGAGCCGATGATCAAGATGATGGGCCTGGGCCTCGCCGCCGCCGTCGCCTTCGACGCCTTCGTGGTCCGGATGACGATCGTCCCGGCCGTCCTCGCCCTGCTCGACCGCCGCGCCTGGTGGCTCCCGCGCTGGCTCGACCGGCTGATACCGGACGTCGACGTCGAGGGCAGCAAGCTGCACACCGCCGCCCCCGAACCGGCCCCGGCCCGGGAATCGGTCACCATCTAGACCCGGCACCACCGGCCCCGGCCCGAGCACTCCTCGGGCCGGGCCCGGCACCCCCAGGACCGGGCCGCCCACCACGGGCGTCCCGGTCCGGCGCCGCACGGCTCGGACACCGGTTCCAGCGCCAACCGCTACCGTTGCTGTCGGGGCCGCCGCCCGTACGGAAGCCCCCGACCCGGCCGCGCCGCACCCCACCGGGGCCGCGGCGCTACACCGACTGGCGGAACCCGGCGAGGGTGCGGCCAGGGCACCCGACCCGGAGAGCAGGACCATGAGCGACACCTGGCAGCGCCTGCGCCGCGAGCACCCCCGGTTGCTCGACGCCGCCGGAGGCCTGGCCCTGATCGCGGTCACCGGCCTCGGCGTCACGGTCGACCAGACCACCGGGCACTTCGCCCCGGTCGACCCGACCACCGGCGTCCTCGCCCTGATCGCCGCCGCGGCCGTGTTCTTCCACCGCCGCCACCCGCGCACGGTGGCCGCCGTCGCGCTCGTGTGCACCATGCTGCTCACCCCGCTCAGCCCCAAGCTCACCCCGATGCTGGCCACCCCCCTCCTGCTCGCGCTCTACTTCCTCGCCGTCCACACCGACCGCGCCACCGCCCTGCGCGCCTCGATCGCCACCGCCGTCCTGCTCACCGGGACGTCCCTGCTGACCGGCCCGGGCGGCCCGATCGGCGAACGGATCGGCGTCCTCGCCTGGGCCCTGCTGCCCGGCGCCCTCGGCGACTCCATCCGCAACCGCCGCGCCCAGCTCGCCGAGATCGAGCAGCGCGCCGAACGCGCCGAACGCACCCGCGAGGAGGAGGCCCGCCGCCGGGTCGCCGACGAGCGGATCCGGATCGCCCGCGACCTGCACGACGTCGTCGCCCACCACATCGCCCTCGCCAACGCCCAGGCGGGCATCGCCGTCCACCTCATGGACAGCCACCCGGTGCAGGCCCGCGAGGTGCTCAGCCACATCACCGACGCCACCGGCTCCGCCCTCCAGGAGCTGCGGGCCACCGTCGGGCTGCTGCGCCGCGCCGAGGAGCCGGCCCCGCTGGAACCCGCCCCCGGCCTGGACCGGCTTCCCGAACTGATCAACACCTTCGAACGGGCCGGCCTGCCGGTCCGCCTCACCGTCGAGGGCGAGTCCCGGCCGCTGTCACCGGGCGTCGACCTCACCGCCTTCCGGATCGTCCAGGAGTCGCTGACCAACGTCGCCAAGCACGCCCACGGCGCCGACGCCGAGGTCACCCTCTCCTACCGCGGCAACCGGGTCGCCGTGAGCGTCGCCAACGGCCGCCCCACCACCACCGGCCGCCCCCGCACCGCCCTACTGCCCCCGCCCGCCCCGGGCGAGAGCGGCTTCGGCCTGATCGGCATGCGCGAGCGGGCCGGCGCGGTCGGCGGCCGCCTCACCGCCGACCGGCGGCCCGACGGCGGCTTCCTGGTCACCGCCGAACTCCCGCTGCGCACCGGAGCCCGCGACGACGTCGAGCCCTGGACGGACGTCCCCACCCGCCCCGACGGCGCGACCGAGCCGGGCAGCCCGGCCGCGCCCGCCGCCAAGGACCGACCAGCCCACGCGTTCTGGCGCGACTGCACCGTCCGGCCCGCGCGCACCTCCGGCTCCGACCGGTCCGGCGCCGACCCGACCGACTCCGCCGATTCTCCGGGCTCTCCCGGCTCCCCCGGCTCCACCCGACAAGATCGCGCCATCCGAAAGGACAAGGATCACGCATGACCATCCGCGTGCTGCTCGCCGACGACCAGGCCCTGCTGCGCGGTGCCTTCCGGGTGCTGATCGACGCCGAGGAGGACATGGAGGTGGTCGGCGAGGCCGCCGACGGCCGCGAGGCGGTGGAACTCGCCCGGGCCACCAAGCCCGACATCGTGCTGATGGACATCCGGATGCCCGGCGCCGACGGCCTCGGCGCGACCGCCGAGATCTGCGCGGACGAGGAGCTGTCCGGCACCCGGGTGCTCATCCTGACCACCTTCGAGATCGACGAGTACGTGGCCCAGGCGCTGCGCGCGGGCGCCGGGGGCTTCCTCGGCAAGGGCGCCGACCCGAAGGAACTGCTGGCCGCCGTCCGCACCGTCGCGGCCGGCGACGCCCTGCTCTCGCCCGCCGCCACCCGGGCCGTGATCGATCAGTTCCTCGCCCAGCCCGACCCGGCCGCCGCGGCGCCCGCCGAGCGGCTCTCCGTCCTCACCGCCCGCGAGCGCGAGGTGATGTCGATGGCCGCCACCGGACTGACCAACGAGGAGATCGCCGTGCGGATGTTCGTCAGCCCGTTCACCGTCCGCACCCACGTGCACCGGGCGATGGCCAAGCTGGACGCCCGGGACCGGGCGCAACTCGTCGCGATCGCCTACCAGTCCGGACTGGTCCCGCCCGGCAGACCGTCCTGACGGTACGTCACTCCTCGGCGCCGCGACTGGTGCCTGCCGCCTTCCGCCTGCCGCAAGAGCGGACTGAGGCAACGTCAAACTCCCGCCGCTGAACCGTTCAAGATCGGCCCTGGCCGAAAACCGCCGCCGAACTGATGTGTCAGCGAGTAGTCTGCCGATGACTCAGGATGAGGAGGATGTTCGTGGAAACCAAGGACACGGCCGGCGAGGTGCGGGTTCTCCAGCCGTTGCCCGGGCGCACGGAGGGCGGATCGCAGGCGTTCGAGCTGCGGGTCGCGCGTCTGCTCCACGTGCTCGGGGTCGAGGTCGCACCGGGGGCGGACTACCAGGGCGCGGCCCGGTGGGAGGTCCACAAGGCGCTCGCCGGGCGGTCCGAGCTGCCCGAGGAGTACTTCGAGCCGCTGCTGGAGGCGGCGGTCCACGACCCCAACCCGAGCTTCAACCGCCGCTTCGTCGAGCCCGCCCTCATCGCCTTCGGCCAGCGCCGGGTCCGCCTGGCCCTGCTCGGCTACCTGCAGACCGGCACCAACCCGGAGCGCGCCGGTGCCGCCCGGGCCTGGTACTGGACGGCGCTCACGGTCGGCGGCGGTCGGTACGCGACCGCCGACGAGGGCGCGACCGTCCGCGACAGCTGGAACGAGGCCGCGCTGCGGGAGTTCGTCGCCAACGAGGACCTGGACGTCCGCCGCTGCATCCTGCCGGGCCTGCCGCTGGTGCCGCGCGCCTACCCGACCGAGCTGCACGCCCTGGTGGAGGCGGCGGTCGCGATCGCCCGCTCGCACCCCGACGAGTACATCCGCCACCGCGCCGAGGTCCAGACCGCCCTCTGACCGCCGGGGTCGTCCGCCCCGGGTGCGTCCCGCCCGAGGCGCGGCGCGCGTACCCGGGACGCCGGGCCCGCGGTGAACCCGTGCTCCGGGTCAGCCCGTTGTGACGGTGATGTCGCCGACGTCCGTCCCCAGGTCGAGCTTGTACTTGCCGTTCGGGTCGTTCTGGACGCCGATGTGCTTCTCGCCGACGTCCGTCCCGGCGCTGACGCGGTAGGAGCCGTTCGGGACGGTGAGGTGGATCTCGCCGTTGTCGGTGCTGGCCTTGATGTCCTGGGCCTTGCCGGGGTCGAGCTTGATCCCGCCGTTGTCCGTCTTGGCCTGGATCCGGTCGCCCTTGAGCGAAGTGCCGCTGATCTCACCGTCGTCGGCGCGCAGGTCGACCGATCCGGAGGCCTGGTCGACCGAGATGTCGCCGGCATCGGTGTGCACCGACACCTCACCGACCTGGGAGAGGTGGATCCCGCCGGCGGAGGTGCCGCCGCTGACCGGCAGCCCGGCGGGCAGCTCGACGGTGTAGCTCACCGAGCAGTCGTGCCCGCAGCCGCCGAGCACCAGGATCCCGCCGTCGACCCGGGTGGTCGTCCCGGGCCTGCCGTCGTGGTAGGTGATCTTCCGGTGGACGGAGGCACTGCCGGCGCCGGCCTTGCCGCGGACGGTGATGTCTCCGGTGGAGTCGTCGATCTTGACGGCGGTGATCCCGTCCGGGACGGTGGCGTCGTCGCTGAACTCGGTCCCGACCGGGTCGCAGGCGGTGAGCACCGCGATGGCGAGCCCGGCGACCACGAGAGCCCCGGCACGACGCTGCTGGCTGCGGTACTGGAGCATGGTGGTTCCCCCCACGTCATGCGCGATGTTCGCGTGCTGACCCCGTGCGACCGCCCCTCGGTCCGGAGCCGTCCCGACGACCGTAGCCGGGGGCGGGGGCCCGGGTCGGTGGGGCAATCCCCCCGATCCGAGGTCCCGCAGACCCCACCCCGGCCGCCGTCAGGGCTTGCGCGCGACCGCGCCCTACCCGCTCGCCCGCCCGGCACGGCTCACCCCCGGTCTCGCCTTCGTCGCGCCCCCGCGCCCGTCCCGGCGGAGGATGGAAGCCCGGGCGGTGGGCCCGGCGGAGCCGGCGGATCCGACGAAGGCCGCCGGCCGGGTGACACGGGAGGAGCGAGGCCGTGGGAATCGCTATGGCGGACATCCGCGAGTGGCGCGGCCAGCCGGTGGTCGACGAGAAGGGCCACCGCATCGGCACGCTGGAGTCGGTCTACGTCGAGACCTCCACCGACGAGCCGTTCTTCGCCACCGTCATGACCGGCTTCACCAACCGCCGGCTGGTCTTCGTCCCGCTGGAGGGCTCGGTGGCCGGCCCGGCCTACCTGCGGGTGCCGTACCCGAAGAGCAAGGTCAAGCAGGCGCCGGCGATCGGCACCGACGACATCCTGCCGGCCACCGACGAGCCCGAGGTCTTCGCGTACTACGAGCTGCCGTACGCGACCGGGGCCGGGGGCGAGCGCCGACTGGCCCGCCGCTGATCGGCGGGCGGGTCGCGAGGACTCCGACCAGCCGGGAATGAATACCCCACCGGGTACACTCGTCAATCGACAGTCGATGGGAAAGGCGGCCCGGACATGCAGGTGGACGAGGAAGCGGTCGGCGCGGTCCTGAACCGACTGCGTCGGGCCCAGGGCCAGTTGGCCGGGGTGATCGCGATGATCGAGGCCGGTCGGGACTGCAAGGACGTCGTCACCCAGCTCGCCGCCGTCTCGCGCGCCCTGGACCGGGCCGGGTTCAAGATCGTCGCGAGCGGGATGCGCCAGTGCATGGCCGCCGCCGACGAGGACTCCGCGCCGATGAGCGAGGCCGAGTTGGAGAAGCTGTTCCTCGCCCTGGCCTGAGCGCGGGCCCACCAGCCCCGCGAGCCCCGGAGGGCCGCGACGGATCGCCCGTCGCGGCCCTCCGCGCGTTCCCGGCCCCCCTCCGCGCGTTCCCGGTCCCCGCCGTGCGTTCCCGGCCCCCGCCCGATCCCGCCGCAGAAACGGTTCCGCCCCGGAGTTCCCGAACCGCCCGACGCTCCGTCATGTGCCGTTCACACCCCGGTCGCTGGCCTTCGGATGAATGAGCCCGTCCGCAGTTGTACAGCCAACTGCGGACGGTCCTCCCTCCCAGCCTCCGTGACCAGCCGCGCACGGCCCCGCCTCCGTCCCCCGGCGGACCGGGCCCGCGCCGGCGGACAGGACAACCGTGGCCGCAGGCAGCGCCCTGACCCTGACCTCCTCCAGCACCCCCGCCGAAGGCGACCGGCTCACCTTCCACTGGACCACCGACGCCCCCGACGCCAAGAACTGGGTCGGCATCTACGACGGAAGCCGCCGGCCCGGCACCGGCGCCTCGCTGCTCTGGAAGTACACCCCGGGCAGCTCCGGCGACGTCCAGCTCGACACCTCCGCGCTCACCGGCGGCCCGTACACCGCCTACCTGCTCGCCAAGGACGGCTACGGCGTCCTCGCCGAGAGCGCCCCGTTCAGCTTCCGCCCCAAGCCCCCGGTGGTCCGCCCACACGCCGCCGTCGACTCCTTCACCGCCACCCCGGTCGCCCCCGGCGCCGCCGTGAAGATCAAGCTCGGCGGCCTCTGGTCCCGCCCGGCCGGCAACGCCCCCGGCTCGGCGAGCCACCGCAAGCTCGGCGGCGCCGCCTGGGCCTCGGTCAGCTCCGACGGCACCATCACCGGCACGGCGCCCGCCACCCCCGGCCGCAACCCCGAGCTGATCGTGGTCGGCGTCAAGGACAGCACCGGCGCCACCGACACCGTCACCGTGCTCGTCCCCGTCCTGGACCCGGCCGCCCCGCTGCGGCTCAAGACCGCCGGCTGGAACCTGCACGAGGCCGGCTCCGGCTACACCGACGCGCTGGAGAAGCAGCTGCGCATCGTCCTCGCCCAGGGCCTGGACGTGCTCGCCCTGCAGGAGACGGCCGGCGAGCGGGCCAGGACCCTGGCCGACGCCCTCGGCTGGTACGCCCACCAGAGCCCCGGCAGCGTCGGCATCCTCAGCCGCTATCCGCTCACCGACCTCACCCCCGCCACCGCCGAGCTGCCCGCCGTCACCGCCACCGTCCAGCTGCCCGGCGGCCGCAGCGTCCGGTTCTGGGCCGCCCACCTGGACGAGACGGGCTACGGCCCGTACGCGGTGCAGGACGGCAGCAGCGCCGCCCAGGTGCTGGCCGCCGAGAACGGTTCCGTCCGGCTCAAGCAGGCCAGGGCGCTGGCCGCCGCGGTGCGCGCGGACCTCGCCCGGCGGATCCCGGTGGTGCTGGCCGGCGCCCTCTCCTCGCCCTCCCACCTGGACTGGACGGCCGCCACCGCCGCCGCCCACGGCGTCGTCGGCCCGCTCGCCTGGCCGGTCACCACCGCCCTCCAGGACGCCGGGCTCACCGACGCCTTCCGCGAGGAGAACCCCGACCCGGTCAAGGCCCCGGGCACCACCTGGTCGCCCACCCGCAAGCGGCGCGGCGACCGCCCCGAGCCGCAGGACCGCGTCGACTACGTCCAGTACGCCGGAGCGCTGAAGTTGGTCGAGGCGCACACCCTGGTCGCCGACTGGCCCCAGCCGGAGCCGAACACGGCCGCCAACGAGTGGCCCTCCGACACCGCCGCCGCCGTCGCCACCTTCCAGCTCTGAGAGGCCAGTTCACGATGCCCGAGCTCTCCCGCCGCACCTTCGTCGGCGCCTCCGCGGCCGTCGGCGCCGCCGCCCTGACCAGTCTGTCCGCCACCCAGGCCGAGGCCACTCCCGCCGCCGCGACCGCCATCGCCCTCACCGGCACCGTCAAGGACGTCAAGCACGTGGTCGTCCTGATGCAGGAGAACCGCAGCTTCGACCACTACTTCGGCACCCTGAACGGCGTGCGCGGCTTCGGCGACAAGCAGGCGCTGCAGTTCCCGGACGGCACCGACGTGTTCCGCCAGCCCGACAACCGCCGCAGCGACGGCGGGGTGATGCTGCCGTACCGGATGGACACCTCGAAGTACAACGCGCAGAACGCCGGCGGCCTGGCCCACGACTGGGCGACCGGCCACCAGGCCATCAACAACGGCGCGATGAACAAGTGGATCGCCGCCAAGGGCGAGCGCACCATGGGCTACTTCACCCGGGACGACATCCCCTACCAGTACGCCCTGGCCGACGCGTTCACCCTCTGCGACGCCTACTTCACCTCGCTGGCCGGCCCCACCGACCCCAACCGGCTCTACCTGTGGACCGGCACCGCGGGCCCCGGCCGCGACGGCACCACCGGCCCCTGGATCGACAACACCCCGGTCACCGACAACCCCGTCGCCGACTGGACCACCTACGCCGAACGCCTCGAGTCGGCCGGCGTCAGCTGGCGGGTCTACCACAACCCCAGCAAGGACGACCGCACCGGCGACTACGACGACAACGCCCTCTCCTACTTCAAGCAGTTCCACGACTTCCCGCACGACGACCCGCGGTACGTCAACGCGATGACCAAGTTCGACCCCACCGACTTCGACCGCCACTGCAAGGACGGCACTCTGCCGACCATCTCCTGGCTGGTCGCGCCCTACCTGTTCTCCGAACACCCGGAGGCCGGCCCCGCCTACGGCGCGCACTGGGTCAACCAGGCGCTGCAGTCGCTGATGTCCAACCCGGAGGTCTGGCGGCACACCGTCTTCCTGGTCATGTACGACGAGAACGACGGCTACTTCGACCACGTGGTCCCGCCCACCCCCGAACCCGGCACCCCCGAGGAGTTCACCCAAGGGCGCGCCATCGGCCTCGGCAACCGGGTCCCGCTCTGGGTGGCGTCCCCCTGGTCGCGCGGCGGCTGGGTCAACTCCCAGGTCTTCGACCACACTTCGGTGCTGCGCTTCATGGAGCTGGTCACCGGCGTGGCCGAACCCAACATCTCCGCCTGGCGCCGGGCCGTCTGCGGCGACCTCACCAGCTGCTTCGACTTCGCCGCCCCCGACCACTCGCTCCCCGAGCTGCCCGACACCAACGCCCTGATGGCCAGGGCCGACGCGGGCACCAAGCTGCCCGGCGTCGCCCTCCCGGCGGCCGGCGCCCAGTCGATGCCCGTCCAGGAGCGCGGCGAGCGCCCGCACCGCCCGCTGCCCTACCAGCCGTGGGCCGACGTCGCGGTGGACCGCCGGACCGGCAAGGTCACCTGCACCATGAGCAACGACGGCTCGGTGGCCTTCCCGTACACCGTCTACCCGAACATCCTGCTCCCGTTCGCGGGCACCCCGTACACCGTCGCCCCCGGCGCGAGCGCGACCCACGTCTGGGACGCCGCCGCCACCGACGGCCGCTACGACTTCACCGTGCACGGCCCGGACGGCTTCGTGCGCCGCTTCGCCGGCACGGTGGTCCGGGACGGGCAGGACGGCCAGAACGACACCGGCGTGCCGATCGTCACCGCCGACCTGCGCGGCAGCCTCAAGCTCACCCTCCAGGTGGCCAACGACGGCCTGACGGACGTGGCCTTCACCGCCGCGCCCAACGACTTCGCGGGCAGCGCGCGGACCGTGTGGGTCGAGCCCGGCAAGCAGGTCAACCTCGCCTGGCCGCTGGACGGGCAGGGCCGCTATGACGTCGTGGTGACCGCCCACACCGGGCAGCGCTTCGTCCAGCGCTACGCGGGCTGGGTGCACTGACCTCAAGGTCTTTCCGGCGGGGGCGCCGATCCGGTGACCCCCGGCCGTGGCTCGGCCGCGGCGACGGACCCCGCCGCTACCGTCGGGCCCATGCAGAAAATCACCACCTTCCTGTGGTACGACGACCAGGCCGAAGCGGCCGCCACCCTCTACACCTCGTTGTTCCCCAACTCCCGCATCACCAGGGTCACCCGCTACGGCGAGACCGGCCCCGGGGCGGCCGGCTCGGTGATGACCGTCGAGTTCGAACTCGACGGCCGGCCCTACGTGGCGCTCAACGGCGGTCCCGAGTTCCCCTTCACCGAGGCGGTCTCGCTCCAGGTCGAGTGCGACGACCAGCGGGAGGTCGACGAGTTCTGGGCCAAGCTCACCGCCGACGGCGGCCAGGGGGGCCCGTGCGGCTGGCTCAAGGACCGCTTCGGTCTCTCCTGGCAGATCACCCCGCGCGTCCTGCTCGAGCTGATCGGCGACCAGGACCGGGCCAAGGCCGACCGCGTGATGGCGGCCATGCTGCGGATGCAGAAGATCGACATCCAGCAGCTGCTCGCCGCGGCCAGGGGCTGAGGCCGTGACCGCCTTCAGCCACCGGAGCATCGTCTACCTGCGCGCCACCCCGGAGCGGGTCTGGCACGCGCTCACCAACGCCGACGAGTCCGGCCTCTACTGGGGCCACCGCAACGTCTCCACCTGGCTGCCCGGCGCGCCCTGGGAGCACCAGCGCACCGACGACTCCGGGATCGCCGACGTGATCGGCACCGTCGAGGTGTCCGACCGCCCGCACCGGCTGGTCACCACCTGGGCCGGGCCGGAGGGGCGGCGCGCCGAGGGGCCCTCCCGGGTCAGCTTCGACCTCCGGCACTGGCACGACCTGACCAGGCTGACCGTCACCCATGAGAACCTCGCCGACGAGGACGAGCGGACGGACGCCGAACGGGGCTGGTCGGCGGTGCTGTCCAACCTCAAGACCTACCTGGAGACCGGCCACCCGCTGCCGCAGCAGCCCTGGCTGATGCCCTGACCTCCCGGAGCCCCGCCGCAGTGGGCCCGGATCAGCGCCCGGCCCCCGCCGCCGGGCGCTTCGGTTCGTCCTGCCGGCGCCCGCCCCGCAGGGCGGTGCGCAGCCGGGCGAGGCGGGAGAACCGCTCCCGGCTCACCAGCGAGGCCCGGTCCAGCTCCTCCATCAGCCGCCGGCTGCGGTGCTCCAGGTCCAGCTCGTCCAGGATCCGGTCGACCTCGGCCAGCATCGAGCCGTGCAGCTGCCAGGCCTCCGGGTGCTCCTGCACCCGGCGCAGCAGCACCTCGGCGACGTTCTCCCGGGTGGCCCAGGCCGCCGCCAGCTCGGCGGTCAGCCGCTCCTCGGCCTCCTCCGCGTTCCGGCTGACCTGGGTGGTGACCAGCACCGCGAAGCTGACCATCGCCCCGCCGACGTGCGCCAGCAGCTCCTCCAGCCCGACCGCGACGTCGGGCGGGAACAGCCGCTCCCGCGGCCCGCGCCGCTTGGCCAGGTCGGTCAGCGAGCGGGCCAGCACCCGGATCACCACCACGCAGATCTCCAGGGTGTCCAGCCCGGTGCGCAGCACCAGCCGGGAGAGCAGCCCCTCGCTGATCCGGGGGTTGAACCGCAGGCTGTCCTCGGCCTGGCGCAGCGCCGCGTCCACGTCGCTGATCGCCTGGTCGAGTCGGCGGGCCTCGTGCAGCCGCTCGGCGGCCCGGGCCACCGGGGTGGGGCGGCCCAGCTGCTCGGAGATGTCGAGCAGCAGCTGGCGGGCCCGCCGGGCGAGGTCCTCGATCGACTCCCCGGCGGTGTCCACCCAGACCGGCGGGGCGAAGAGCAGGTTGAACAGCAGACCGACGGCCGCGCCGATCAGCGTCTCCAGCACCCGGTCCCAGGCCTGGGAGGCCAGCTTGGTGACGCCGAGGATCAGCATCGCGCTGATCGCGACCTCCTGGACGAACTCCTCGACCCGGACGAACCGCCCGATCACCAGGGAGGCCAGGATGATCAGCCCGAGGCTCCACCAGGAGAGCCCGACCACGGCGCTGAAGCCGATCGCGATCAGCACCCCGACCACCACCGAGACGACCCGGCGGACGCTGGTCTTGAGCGTGGAGTAGACGGTCACCTGGACCACCAGCAGCGCGGTGAGCGGCGCCGTCAGCGGGGCGGGCTCGCTGCTGAGCTGGGTCGCCACCCCGTAGGAGAGCGTGGCGGCCACGGTGGCCCGCAGGGTCTGGACGGCGAACGGGTCTCGGGCGCCGCGGCGGACCACGGCCGTGAAGGACTCCGGGAGAAGAACCATGTCGGCCTTCTTTCCCCGCGACCGCAACTAACACCGCCGGTCGTCCGAGGGACTACTCGTCCGGGGCCGTCCGGCGGATCGGACGGCCCCTAGCCCTCGCGGTTGAAGCGCAGCTTCCAGGGCGCGAGCGCGGACTCCACCTGCACCCCGAGGCTCATCTTCGAGGCGCCCTCGATCCGCTCCTCGAACCGGATCGGCACCTCGCGGATGGTCAGCCCGCGCTGGATCACCCGGTAGTTCATCTCGACCTGGAACGAGTAGCCGTTGCTCCGCACGGTCGGCAGGTCGATGGCCCGCAGGGCGCCGGCCCGCCAGGCCTTGAAGCCCGCGGTGGCGTCCCGGACGCCCAGGCCGAGGATCGCGTTGACGTAGAAGTTCGCCCAGGCGGACAGCGCCTTGCGGTGCCAGGGCCACTCCTCGGCGGTCGAGCCGCCGGGCACGTAGCGGGAGCCGAGCACCACGGCGGTGTCGCCGGCGAGCAGGGTGCTGACCATCGCGGGTATCGCCGAGGCCGGGTGCGAGAGGTCGGCGTCCATCTGGATCACCACGTCGGCGCCCTCGTCCAGGGCCCGGCCCATACCGGCCAGGTAGGCGCGGCCGAGGCCGTCCTTCTCGGTCCGGTGCAGCACGCCGACCGTGCCCCCGGAGTCGGCGGCCAGCTTGTCGGCGACCTCGCCGGTGCCGTCGGGGGAGTTGTCGTCGACCACCAGCAGGTGCAGGTTCGGTACCGGGAGGTCCGCGAGGAGCCCGGCGAGGACCGGAAGGTTCTCCCGCTCGTTGTACGTGGGGACGACGACAACGACCTTCGGGGAGGCCTCGACCATGTTCTGTTTCCCTCGTGCCCTCGTCGGCCGGCACCCCGTGCCGCACCGTTCGGTTCTCCGGACGACCTGCGCCGCTGATTAGACCGTGTGAGTGTAGCCGGGCCGCGGACCGCCCCGGGCCCGGGGCCCGCGCACCGGGCCGTCAGGCCGTGCCGTAGACGGTGGCCAGGTTGTCCTGGGCGGGGTGGGTGTGCCCGGCCGGCCCGGCGGCGAAGGCGCGCAGGACGTTCTCGGTGACCTTGCGGACCAGGTCCCCGGCGTGGGAGTCGATGCCGTGGTCGGCCTTGCCGCCGCCGGGGCCGTGCGCGTCCAGCGTCTCCACCCAGCGCATCGTCCCGGTGGCGAAGACCCCGGCGCCGCTGGGCACGGTGTAGTACGCGGTGTCGGAGTGGGAGCGCCGGCCCTCGCAGACCACGGGGGAGTGGGCGATCACCTCGATCGGGCGCGGGGTGGGGAAGGCGGTGTCGACCCGGTCGTACTCCACGCCCACCAGGTGCGGGAAGGACGCCCCGGCCGCCACGCCGGTGCCCTCGAAGGCCCAGTGCCCCGGCGAGGTGACCACGTACGGGGCGTCCACCGGGTAGCCGTCGTAGATCACGCCGAGCATCGAGCTCTCCGGGTCGGCGCCGGGCCCGACCCGGAAGTCGGTGGTCGCCGGGGCGCCCGACTGGTGGCCCGGGTCCTGCGCCCAGGCGTCCTTGTAGCAGACCACCGTGCGGTCCGGCCCGAGCTCGGTGGGCTCGAAGCGGATCCGGCGGAAGCAGCAGTTGGCGCCCAGGATCGCCAGGTTCGCCCCGGCGTCGCGGGCCGCGACCACGTTGGCGCGCTGCTCGGGGGACCAGTACTCGTCGTGGCCGAGCGACAGCACGGCGACCGCGCCGTGCAGCAGCGCCGGGTCGCGGGCCACGTCGATCCCGGTGGTGTAGGCGAGCGGCAGCCCGAGCTTCTCGGCCAGGGCGATCAGCGGCGCCTCGTAGACCAGGAACAGCCCGGCGCCGTGGTCGTAGTCGTACGGCCGGTCGAAGACGACCCGCAGCGAGCGGGTGGCCAGGGTGCCGGTCGGGCCGTTGTAGAGGCTGTAGCCGCCCCACTCGTTGTAGGCCTGCCAGGTCGCCGGGGCGCTCATGACCACCGTCCGGCCGGCGGTGCTCGCCGAGCGGACGGTGAGCGGGACGTAGCTGCGGCCGGAGCCGTCCTCGGCGTCCAGGCGCAGCAGGTAGGCGCCCTCCGGCCAGCCGGCGGTGTCCACGGCGAGGGTGCGCTGCCAGCCGGTCAGCACGGTACGGGTGGCCTGGTCGACGCGCGGGGCGGCCTGCTCGGCACCGGGGACGTGCTCGCGGCGCCAGACCAGCCGGGCCCGGGCACCGCCGTACCAGCCCATCCGGTACGCGGAGACGGTGAAGGCGGCGGCGGGGGTGGAGACGTGCAGGCCGAAGGACTCGCCGGGCGGCACGCTGACCCGGTCGGCGAAGGCCTCGACGGCGCCGGGCCGACCGGGGTCGGTGATCTCCCAGTCGGCGTTGCCGGGCAGGGACTGCTCGTCCGGGGCGTCGCCCTTCAGACCGGAGTGCTGGGCACCGGTGGGTCCGGCGGTGCCGGGGGTGCCCTGGCCGTCGGGCGTGGGGCGCGCGGCCGGGTCCGGATGCCGGGCGCCGCAGGAGGTGACGGCGGCCGCCATCAGTCCCAGGCCCAGGATTCCCCGCCGACTCGCTTCCGCCACCGCTGTCTCCCTGCTGCTCCGTCACCGCACCCCTGGGTCCGTCAACCTCGTGAGTCAACGTGCGCGGACATACTTACCCCTTTCGAGGAGCCGTCGGACACCGCCGCGCCGGAGGCCCCGAGCACGGCCGGTCGGCCACCGCCAGCCGGGAGGGCCGTACGGGCGCACCTCGGCGTGTTGGCCAGCGGGGTTGCCGGGCGGTCCCGGTCCGGTCGCCTAGCCTGACCAGGCCCGCCGTCCGGCGGCCTGGGGGTCCGGAACCGTGTGGCGGCCGGCCGAAGTCGTGGACAGGGGTGTACGTGGTCTCGTCGGGTTCGGCCCCATGGGGAACGACTCCTCCGCCGCGGGGCGGGAGGTTCCGGGCCTGGATGCTCGAAGGCCTCTCCGACATGGCCAAGCAGCACCCCGGCCCGCACGCGGAGGCGCCGGGGCACGAGGGCCAGGCCTGGTGGCGGGTGATGTGTCTGACCGGCGTCGACTACTTCTCCACGCTCGGGTACCAGCCGGGCATCGCGGCCCTGGCCGCAGGTCTGCTCTCGCCGGTCGCGACCATCGTCCTGGTGGTCGTCACCCTGCTCGGAGCGCTCCCCGTGTACCGGCGGGTGGCCCAGGAGAGCCCGCACGGGGAGGGCTCGATCGCGATGCTGGAGCGGCTGCTGTCGTTCTGGCAGGGGAAGCTCTTCGTCCTGACACTGCTCGGGTTCGCCGCCACCGACTTCATGATCACCATCACCCTGTCGGCTGCCGACGGCGCCGCGCACCTGGTGGAGAACCCGCACGTGCACAGCCTGCTCGGCGGGAAGCAGATGCTGGTCACGCTGGTCCTGGTGGCCCTGCTCGGCGCGGTCTTCCTGCGGGGCTTCGGCGAGGCGATCGGAGTCGCCGTCGTGCTGGTGGCCGTCTACCTGCTGCTCAACGTGGTCGTGGTGGTCAACGGCCTGTGGCACGTGCTGAAGGCGCCCCACGTGGTCACCGACTGGTCGAGCGCCCTGACGGCCCAGCACGGCAACGCGATCGCGATGATCGGCGTGGCGCTGACCGTCTTCCCCAAGCTCGCGCTCGGCCTCTCCGGCTTCGAAACGGGCGTCGCGGTGATGCCGCACATCAAGGGGGACCCGGACGACACCGAGGAGAAGCCCACCGGCCGGATCCGGGGCGCGCGCAAGCTGCTCACCACCGCCGCCGTGATCATGAGCGTCTTCCTGATCGCGACCAGCTTCATCACCACCGTGCTGATCCCGGCCGAGGCCTTCAGGACCGGAGGGCAGGCGAACGGACGCGCACTGGCCTACCTCGCCCACGAGTACCTCGGCAGCACCTTCGGCACCGTCTACGACCTGTCCACCATCGCGATCCTCTGGTTCGCCGGGGCCTCCGCGATGGCCGGCATGCTCAACCTGATGCCCCGGTACCTGCCGCGCTACGGCATGGCCCCGCACTGGGCCCGCGCGGTACGGCCCCTGGTGATCGTCCTCACCCTGATCGCCTTCCTGGTCACCTGGATCTTCGACGCCGACGTGGACGCCCAGGGCGGCGCGTACGCGACCGGCGTGCTGGTGCTGATCAGCTCGGCCGCGATCGCGGTGACCATCGCCGCTCACAAGGCCGGGCAGCGCCGCTGGCGGTCGGGGTTCGCGGTGATCGCCGCGGTGTTCCTCTACACCACGGGGGCCAACATCGCCGAGCGGCCGGACGGCGTCAAGATCGGTGCCTGCTTCATCGTGGGCATCATGCTGGTCTCCTTCCTCTCCCGGCTCAAGCGGGCCTTCGAACTGCGCGTCACCGACGTGGTGCTGGACGAGGTCGCGGAACGGTTCGTCCGGGACTACATGCACCGCCCGCTGCGCCTGATCGCCAACGAGCCGAACAGCCGGGACCTCACCGAGTACCGCGAGAAGCTCCGCCAGATCCGCAAGGACAACGACATCCCGGCCGAGGACGACCTGGTCTTCGTCGAGGTCACCGTGCTCGACCCGTCCGACTTCGAGGCCGAACTGACCGTGCGCGGCGAGGTGCTGCACGAGCGCTACCGGGTGCTGTCGCTGCAGAGCTCCAGCGTGCCCAACGCACTGGCCGCCCTGCTGCTGCAGGTGCGCGACCTCACCGGGCAGCAGCCGCACATCTACTTCGAGTGGACGGAGGGCAACCCCTTCGCCCAGTTCCTGCGGTTCTTCCTGTTCGGGCAGGGCGAGATCGCGCCGGTGACCCGGGAGGTGCTCCGCGAGGCCGAGCCCGACCGCAGCCGCCGGCCCGCGGTGCACGTGGGCTGAGCCGGTTCAGGCTTCGTCGGAGAAGGGTTCGTCAGACCACCGGAACGACGCCCGGTCGCCGCGTATGTGCAGCAGGAACTCGGCGACCGGCCCGTGCGGGGACACCAGCGTGAGCGTCCCGTCGATCCGGTCGTACGCCCGCTCGAAGGCTTGGAAGTTCTCGGCGTCGACCAGGGCGGCGGACTCGTCGAACCACGGCTTCACCTCGACGAAGCCCGCCTCGGGGACGAATCGGCCGTCCAGCCAGGGGAAGTGGCCGTCGTCCACCACGATCTCACCGAGCAGCTCCCCGCCGCGCAGCAGTTGCCAGCGATCTCCGATGGGCATCGGTACGCCCTCCCGTCCGGGCCCGTCCGGTGAGCCCTGCCGGGAGTCTTGCACCTGCCACTGACATTTCCGTCCGGCGCCCGGTCAGCGGGGCGGGCGGTTCTTGCTCCAGGCCGGTGCCACCAGGGCCACCAGGGCGACGGCGAAGGCGAGTTGGAGGATGTGACGGATCCAGTCGATGCCCGAGGTGTGGCGGACGCCGACCCAGCCGGAGACGGCGTTGCCCAGCCAGGCCCCCGCGGCGCCGAGCAGCATGGTCAGCCACCAGGGGATCGACTGCGGCCCGCGAAGGATCAGCTTGGCGAGCAAGCCGAGCACGAATCCGATGAGCAGAATCCACAGGAGCTGGAACATCGCGGCCCACCTTCCCGGCGCCGCCGGACCGCACCGGTGCGCCGAATCGCCGAAGTCGCGGCTCGTCCCATGATCACCCGGTTCGGCCGAACGGGCACGTCGACGGGAGACGCCGCAGGTGGCGGGCCCGGTGTCGACCGGTCCGGGGGCGGCGGAGGGGGGGCGAGAACGCGCCGCGGGTGGGGCCGGAAACGCACTGTCCGGCTGCTGCTTCGTGCCGATAGGAATGGCTCCTGGCACGCGGACCCGCCGCGTCGCCCGAGAGGAGCCGCCCCCGTGACCCGACTTCGCGCCGCCGTTCTCACCCTCGGCTGTACCGCCGCAGCCCTCACCCTCACCATGGGTACCGCCCAGGCCGCACCCGGCGACACCAGCACCGTCTGCTCCTCGTCGCTGACCCCGGACGGCTTCGTGGACGTCCAGTGGTGGAACAGCGCCGGCTGCGGCTCCGGATTCAACCCGAACACCAAGAAGATCATGCAGCTCACCGGCTACCCGGTCGGCACCGTGGTCAACGCCTGCTCGTCCACCTGGCCGCCGGCCGGCTGGACGATCGTCAGCAGCTTCTACGGCTCGGGCTGCCAGTACTCCTCCGTGCCGAGCTTCAACAACAACTCCTGGCAGCTGAAGCGCGTCTCCTGAGGCCGGACCAGCCCGAGTCTCAGAGCGCCCGGACGTCCTCGACGGCCTCGCGGACGTCCGGGTGCGGGTCCTCGGCCAGGCGGTCCAGCAGTTCGGCGACGCCCGGTGTGGACCAGCCCTGGACGGCCCAGACCAGCTCGCGGCGGACGGCCGGGTCGGGGTGGGCGGCCAGCCGGGCGAGGCGGTCCACCGGGCCGCGGCGGCGCAGGCCGAACCAGTGCAGGGCGGCCCGCAGCGCGGCCGGGTCGCCGGGCTCGCCCGCCGCCTCGAGCCGCGCGAGCAGGACGGGCACGGGCGGCGGCGGGCCGTCCAGCGGGTGCGGATGACGCTCGCGCAGCCGCCGGCTGCCGTACTCGCCGCGGATCCGGCAGCCGAAGCAGGTGCACGGGCGGGTGCCGTGCGCGCCAGGGAGGTAACGCCAGCCCGCGACCTGCGGCACCGCCCGGATCCGGTGCACCTCGCGGGCGCCCACCGCGCGCGGCACGACCACCTCCCAGCCGCGCGGGTCCGGCAGGGCGGCGATCCGCGCGACCGCCTGGGCGGCGGACAGCCACCGCTGGGCGTCCTTGGCGCGGTCGCGGTAGTGCCCGACCAGCACCTGCTGCGCGTCGTCCAGGCGGACGTGCACCGCGGCCAGCGAGCCCTTCGGGCCGAACCGGGCCAGTTCGCGCAGCCACTGGTGGGTGAGGGTGTAGGAGGGCAGCACCGGGAAGCAGTACACCCCGCGCACGCCTCCCTGGGCCCGGCTGTCGGCCCGGATTCCGGCGCGGCGGATGCGCGGCGTGTTCGCCGCGGCCGTCAGGTGCACGAACATCGCCATGGGAGCGGATGGTAGTTGTCCGGGCGGCCCCGGATCGACGGGTTTTCGGTGCTTACACCGGCGGCTCCTGGGCGGTGCGGCGGCTGATCAGGGCGGCCAGACCGTCCAGGATGCGGGCCAGGCCGAAGTCCAGGGCCTGATCGCGCCCGTCCGGGTCGGCCATCGCGGCGGCCACGGCGGGGTAGCGGTCGGCGTGCCGGTGCACCACGGTGCCGAGGGCGGCGAGGAGTTCGGCCTCGGGGGAGCCGTCCGGGCCGGCCGCGCGGGCCTGCTCCGCGATGGTGCGCACGTGCCCGGCGAGCAGCACGGCGGCGTCCATCCGCTCGGCGCCGCTCAGTCCGCGGCCGTCGAGGGCGGCCACCACCCGCTCCAGCCAGGCGAGTTCGTTCGGGCCGAGCACCCGGGGGCCGAGGGTGGCGTCCAGCAGCCACGGATGCCGGGCGAAGGTCTCCGCCAAGTGGTGGGCCCAGGCGGTGAGTTGCTCCCGCCAGTCGAGGGCGTCCGGGGCGGCGGGAGGCTCGCCGACGGCCGACTCGACCATCAGCGCGACCAGCTCGGCCTTGCCGGGGACGTAGCGGTAGAGCGACATCTTCGTGAAGTCGAGCAGCCCGGCCACCTTCTGCATGGAGACCGCGCCCAGCCCTTCGGCGTCCGCCACCTCGACACCCGCGGCGGCGATCCGCTCCAGGCTGAGGGCGGGCTTCGGCCCGCGGGTCGGTCGGGCGGGTCGCTCCCAGAGCAGCCGCACCGTGTCGTTCGCCGCCTCGCCCATCGTCCGCTCCCGTCCCGGGGGTTGCCTGTCCGCGTCAACTGTGTCTATCGTACACAGCAATGAACAGTGTCCTGCGGACACAGTTTCTCGAGCCTCAGAACTCAGACCTCTGACCTCGGACCTCAAACCTCGGATGGAGTGGTTTCCATGAGCGCTTCCCCCCGCACCCGCGTGCTGATCTCGGGCGCGAGCATCGCCGGCCCCGCCCTGGCCCACTGGCTCGGCCGGTACGGCTTCGAGGTCACGGTGGTCGAACTCGCCCCGGCGCTGCGCGGAGGTGGGCAGAACGTCGACTTCCGCGGACGCACCCACCTCACCGTGCTGGAGCGGATGGGCGTGCTGGAGGAACTGCGCGCGCTCGACACCGGTGGCAGCCCGCTCGCCTTCGTGGACCAGGAGGGGCGCCAACTGCTGCACCTGCCGGCCGACTTCGCGGGCGGCGAGCTGGAGATCCCGCGCGGGGAGCTGGCCCAGGTGCTGTACCGGCACGGCAACTCCCGCGCCGAGTACGTGTTCGGCGACTCCGTCGAGGCCCTGGAGGAGACGCCGAGCGGCGTGCGGGTGGCCTTCCGGCGCGGCGCACCGCGCGAGTTCGACCTGGTGATCGGCGCCGACGGCCTGCACTCCACCGTGCGGCGGCTCGCCTTCGGGCCCGAGCAGCGGTTCGTCCGCCACCTCGGCTACTACGCGGCCACCTGGCAGCTGCCCAACGACGACGGTCTGCCGGTCGGCGGGGTGGGCCTGAACGTCCCCGGCCGGCTGATGTCCGTCGGCGCCGACCACCGCGACCCGGCCAGGGCGGGCGCCTTCTGCGTCTTCGCCTCGCCCGAACTGCGCTACGACCGGCACGACATCCGGCAGCAGAAGGGGCTGATCCGCGCCGCCTTCGCCGGCCTCGGCTGGCGGGTGCCGCAACTGCTGCGGAGCCTGGACGCCGCCCCCGAGCTGTACTTCGACTCGATCAGCCGCGCCGACGTCCCCAGTTGGTCCATCGGTCGGGTGGCCCTGCTCGGTGACGCCGCCTGCGGCGCCACCATCGGCGGGATGGGCACCGGGACGGCGGTGGTGGCCGCGTACGTGCTGGCGGGAGAGCTGGCGCTGGCCGGTGGCGACCACCGGGCCGCCTTCGCCCGGTACGAGGAGCTGCTGCGCGGCTACGCCCGGGGCTGCCAGAAGGGCGGGGACCGGACCGGCCCGTTCCTGGCGCCGCGCACGGCGACCGGGCTAAGGGTGCGCAACGGGCTGCTCAACCGGCGGTGGGTGCTGAACCGGATGCTGGAGCTGGGCAAGCAGGTGTCCAGCGTCGAACTGCCGGACTACCCGGCGCTGTTGGAGGCTCGGGTCAGTGCGGCGGGCTGATCCGGGTGCCGTTGTCGAGGAGCGTCTCGACCTGGACGGCGGCCCGGGCGGGTCGCTCGACCGAGAGGGTGTGGTCCGGGGCCGGGCGGTCGGCCGACCAGTCCGGGCCCTTGACGGTGAGCCGGGTGACCCGTCGGCTGCCCGCCGCGAGCAGGTGGTCGGCGCCCTGCGGGGAGCGCCACCACGTCCAGGCCACGGTGGCCGGCTCGAACCGGCTGCACGACCGGCCCGGCCCGCCGCCGGTGCGCTGCGGACCCCGGGCGGAGGGCAGCAGCACGGCGGTGGCCGCACTGCCCTCGCCGGTCCAGCGGTCGGCGGGCAGGGCAGGTAGGCGAGCCGGACCAGCCTGCGGTAGTGGTGCACCAGCGAGTCCTCCGCCTCCGCCACCGGGCGCGCCGCACCACTCCGGGCCGCCGGTGCCACGCCCGCCGTCCGTCCTGCCAACCGGGCCTCCCGGTGCCGTCAGTACAGTCAGTACAGTCAGTGCCGTCGTGGTGGACGGTCCAACGAGTCGATCATGTGATGGTTGCGCCGTCCGGGTTGGAGGTTCTGTCACCGGGGCCCGGAGGAGCGCCGGCGGATCGTTCGGCGGAGGAGTGTTCGCACGTCGGGGGCCATTGGTCCCACCCGTTCGGCCCCTTGGCCCCTGGCGGTTCGCGCGGTCGGAGGCCATGCTGCGGGTACCGGCCTGGACGATCCGCGCCCGGTCGGACCAGCGTCGTTGGACGAGGTGAACCGGCGTGCCGCATGCCACCGTCGAATCCGTGATGACCAGCCCCGTGGTCCGGGTCGCCCCCGAGACCGGCTTCCGGGAGATCGTCACCCTGCTGACCGAGTACGACATCACCGGGGTGCCGGTGGTGGACCCGGACGGGCGGCCGCTCGGGCTGGTGTCGGAGGCGGACCTGCTGCGCACGCTGGCCGCGCAGGAGGATCCGGGCAGCCTGCTGCCCGCGCCCGAGTCGGCGCGGGTGGGTCATGGCGGCGAGGTCACGGCGGCGGACCTGATGACGGCGCAGCCGGTCTGCACCACGCCCGACACCAGCGTGGTCGCGGCGGCCCGGCTGATGAGCCGGCACGGGCTCAAGCGGCTGCCGGTGCTGGACGAGGAGGGGCGGGTCATCGGGATGGTGAGCCGCGGGGACCTGCTGCGGGTGTTCCTGCGTGAGGACCGGGTGATCCGGCGGGAGATCGTCGAGGAGGTGCTCGGCCGGATCGACGGGGTGAGCCCGGCGGAGATCGGGGTGGAGGTCGACCAGGGCCGGGTGGTGCTCAGCGGCACCGTGCCCGAGCCGCACCTGGTGCCGATCGTGCTCAACCTGTGCCGTTCGGTGGACGGGGTGGTCTCGGTGACCGACCGGCTCCGGACCGGGGGCGCCACCACGTCGGTCGGCTGATCGTCCCGCCTGCCCGGTCGCTCCCGTTCGTCCGGACCGCCCCGGACTGCGAAGGTCCGGTTCGCATACTGCGGAACGTATCGGGTACTCACTCTGTGTGCCCGGCGGTTCGGATGGCCGGGGCACCGGAGCATTGGGGAGGCGGCCGTGGCAGTCGTGTTCGACGCGGACTTCACTTCGACCAGGCAGTGGATCGCCGGGCGCAGCAGCGCGTACCCCCGGATGGGGCCGACCAACCGGAGCGACCACAAGCTCGACTACCTGAGCCCCGAGTACTGTCCCGGCGGGGTGTTCTCCGCCGTGCGGCGGCGCACCGGCGGACTGTGGACGTGCAACCTGCTGACCACCGAGGGCAGTCCGGAGGGCTTCCAGGTCCGTGCCGGGGACGTACTGTCGGCGCGGGTCACCCTGCCGTTCGAGCTGGGCGCCTGGCCGGCGATCTGGACCTGGCGGGACGGCGGCAACGAGGTGGACGTCTTCGAGTACCACCCGGACAACCCGGACCTGTTGGAGATCTCCAACCACGTCCGGGGCGGCTTCCGGTACTGGCACGGCGGTGCCGTCGGGATCGGTCCGGGGGCGAGCTTCGGCCTGCGGGTGGTGTTCGGCGCGCACTCGGTGGACTGGTACGTCGAGGACGAGCTGGTCTACGCGGACCTCCGCGGGGTCGGCTCCAGTTGGCACGCCTACCTGATCGTCAACCTGTCGGTGGCCGACGGGACTTACCACGAGCGGCCGCCGTTCGGCGGGCCGGACCGGATGAGCTGGGTCTGCGAGAGCCTGACGGTCGAGCGCTGAACCCCGTCGGGCGCGGTCGGCGCCGTCAGGGCGCGAAGGCGGCGGTGATCGGGCCGCCCGGGCCGGAGCGTTGGAACCAGACCGCCCGGCGGTGCGGGCCGATGTGCGCGGGGTCGGTGACGTACAGGTCGTCGCGCGGGGCGCGTTCGTTGCCCGGAGCCAGCGCGGCGTCCACGGCGCGGTCGGCGAGCGCGCGCAGCAGGGCGGCGGCGGTGGCCTCGGCGGCGCTGGGGGCGATCGCGAGGGCGGTGAGCTCGGCCCAGAGCGCGGTGGACACGTAGCCGATCGGGGAGTGGTTGAGCGCGGGGTGGGGGTGGAGGTCGGCGTGGTGGCGGAGCGCCCCGGCCGCGACGAGCTGCTCGGGGGAGCGGTGGTCGTCGGGCGGATGGTGGTTCATGGGCGGCAACGCTACCCCCGGTGGGCGGGGCGGGATCGCAGGAACGTTTTTTCAGGCTTTCTTCACGGCGCTTTGACCGGTCGCGGGCGCACGATGGTGATAGGGCGCTGATCATCCCGGTGCGGTGCGAGTGGCTCAGCCCGTACCGCACCCCGGGCGGTGACGGTGCCGAACACCTCGGCGGGCCCGGTGGGTCGGAGGAGGAGGACCTGATGAGGCACTGGCATTGGCACGGCTACGGGCCCGGCCACGGAGGGCCGGGGGGCTGGGGCATCGCCCTGATGGCGATCATCGCGTTGCTCGTCCTGGCGGTGCTGGTGCTCCTGGTCGTCGCCCTGTTCCGGTACGTCTCGCGCTCGCGGCAGCCGATCCCGCACGGGCCCGGTGCTGCGGGCGTCGGTCCCGGCGGGCCGGGTGGCTGGGCGCACGGGCCCACCCCGGAGCAGGTGCTCGCGGAGCGGTTCGCGCGCGGCGAGATCGACGCGGAGGAGTACCGGCAGCGATTGGACACGCTGCGCTCGCCGGACGGGCCGGGCGGCGGCTGACCGGGGGCTTGGGGGCGGTGGGGTCCGCCGCACGCGGGGTGCGGCGGACCCCACCACTCCGCGCTACTCGACGACCAGCTCGACCGGGATGTTGCCCCGGGTGGCGCGGGAGTACGGGCAGACCTCGTGCGCCTGCTTGACCAGCTGCAGACCGGTCTCGCCCTCGAGCGAGTCGGGCAGTTCGACGCGCAGCACGACGGACAGGCCGAAGCCGGCGTCGTCCTTGCCGATGGAGACCTCGGCGGTCACCGAGATCTCGCCGGTGTCCACCCGGGCCTGCCGGCCGACCAGGCCGAGGGCGCTGGCGAAGCAGGCGGCGTAGCCGGCCGCGAACAGCTGCTCGGGGTTGGTGCCCTGGCCGCTGCCGCCGAGCGCGGGCGGCATCGCGAGGGCGAGGTCCAGCTGGCCGTCCGAGCTGACGGCGCGGCCCTCACGGCCGTTGGCGGTGGCGGCTGCGGTGTAGAGCGCGTCCATGGTGGGTCCCTTCGTGGTGCGCGGTCCGTGGTGTGCGGAAGCGTGCGAAGTCGTCGGTGCTTCGGCGGCGGTACGGCTGCCGACTGCTCCACAAGTAGAGCACGCAATTCAATTGCGCACAACTAAATCGCGCGACTGTGATCGGTACCATTGGGTTCATGACCACGCTCCCCGGCATGGCGGACGAGGAACTGCTCCGCCTGGACCAGCAGATCTGCTTCTCGCTCAACGCCGCCTCGCGCGCCTTCGGCGGCGTCTACCGGGTCCTGCTCCGGGACCTCGGGCTCACCTATCCGCAGTACCTGGTCATGCTGGTGCTCTGGGAGGACGGCGACCTGTCGGTCAAGCGGATCGGCGAGCGCCTGCGGCTCGACTCCGGCACCCTCTCCCCGCTGCTGAAGCGGTTGGAGGCGGCCGGACTGGTGCGTCGCGAGCGCAGTCCGGAGGACGAGCGGTCGGTCACCGTCGGCCTCACCGTCGAGGGATCGGCGCTGCGCGCACGGGCCGGGCAGGTGCCGCGTCGGCTGCTCGCGGCGACCGGGCTGCCGGTCGAGGACCTGGCCGCGCTGCACGCGCTGCTGGAGCGGGTGACCGTCGCGCTGGACTCGGCGGAGGTGGAGCCGGCGCCGTAGGCCGCCATGCGGCCGGTGTTTCCGCCGATCGCCGCAGCGGGGTCGCGGGGCTTGTCAAGCCGGTGGTCGACGGAGTGTGATCTGGGTCACGTCCGGCTCGTCGGATGGCGTTCCATGTGCGCGAACGGGCAGCTCAGCGGTGCTGTTCGAAAGTGAACGGAAACGTTCGCCAATTGCCCGCCCGATCCGGTCAACAACCCGCGCCTCCCGGACGGTTACACCACGAGCCCCCAGAGGGCCGTCGGCGTGCCATCCGGTGGGCCGGCCAGCTGACCCAGGAAAGGGGGCGCGTGTGAACACTCCCGGGCCGGGCGGGGAGCGGAGCCTGCGGGCCGACCCGCTCGACGACCTGCCGAACGACTTCGAGGCGTTCTTCACCCGCGAGAACACCGGCTACCTCCGCTACGCCCAGCAGCGCCTGCGCCACCGGGAGGACGCCCAGGACGCCGTGCAGAACGCCGGCGCCACGCTCTACAAGAACTGGCGCCGCGCCCTGGCCAGCGAGGACCCGCAGGCCTTCGCCTTCAAGATCGTCAAGGACGCGGTGGTCGACGTCCTGCGCGAGCGCCGCCGCGCCGAGCGCAAACGGCTGCGAGTGATCGCCCAGCGCCGCCCCGACACCAGCCAGGACGAGCTGGAGGAACTCGCCGAGCTGGACGCCCTGGACTGGGCGATGGACGAGCTCGCCCGGGCCGCGCCGATCCAGGCCGACGTCGTCCGGCTGCGCCAGGCGGGCCTGTCCTATCCCGACATCGGCCGGTCGCTCGGCATCGCCCACACCACCGCCCGCACCTATTACAGCCTCGGGCGGCGCCACCTGGACTACCTGCTGGAGCACCCGGACGACGGACAGGCGCCATGAGGGGCACCGAGCTGCTGCGCGCACACGCCGCCGAGCTGGCGCAGGAATGCCGCGACCACGACCCGGCGGCCTTCACCCGCGGGCTGGCCGAGCGGCTGGCCGCCGGCCGGCGGGCCGTCCCGACCGGGCGCGAGCGCCCCGCCCGGCCGCCCACCGTCGCCCGGCCGCCGCACGCCCCCGCCGCTGGCGACCACCCCTGGGGCGCCGGGCGGTCCGACCTGCGGCGCGACCTGCGGCACCTGTGCGCGGGGGTGGTCGGCGCGGTGGAGCCCGGGGAACTGGCCCTGGACCTCGAACTCGCCGAGAAGGCCGCCTTCCGCACCCTCGGCTGCCTGCTCTACGGCATGGGTCGCACGGCGGACGGGGTCTTCTGGTGGCGGATCGCCACCCAGTACGGCGACCAGCTGGCCGTCCACTGCCTGGCCGTGCACTACGCCGCCGAGGGCGAGCGGCGCGACGCGGCCCGCTGGGCCGCCGAGGCCGAGGACCTCAGCGACCCGGGCCGGCTGCCGGAGCTGGCACCGGCGGCCCGCCCGGGCCGCGCCGCCGAGCTGGCCCGGCTGCTGGCGGAGCGGTACGACGGGGAGATCCTGCTGACCCTGCGGGGCGCGGTGGCGGCGCGCCCGGGGGCCGATCCCGGGCGGCTCGGCGTACGGGCGGTGCGGGGGCGCGGGGTGGTGCGGATCCGGTGAGGGGGCGTGGCGCGCGCGGGGTGGTGCCGATCCGGTGAGCGGCTGGGGCAAGGGTGAGGCGGGGTGCCGGTCAGGTGAGCCCGGAGAGGGCGCCGCCGAGGTAGTCGGCGCCGAGCACGACCGGGACGGCCGTCATGATCGCCGCGTGGTGCGCGGCGGTCCAGGCGCGCCATTCGCCGAGGGCGCGGAGCGAGCGGTCGGCGCCGCGGAGCTGGACGGCGAGCGGCAGGAGGGTGCCCAGCGAACCGATCAGCACCATCAGGGCGGCGGCCAGGACCTTCGCACCGGTGCCGGGCGGAGCGGCGGCGATCGAGGCGGCGCCGCCGATGGCCGGGAGCAGGGTCTTCGGCCGGGCCACGACCAGGGCGACGGCGAGCCCGGCGGACCTGGCGGGGGTGAGGCGGTCGATCCCCAGCAGCCACGCCGGGGGTGCGGTGACGTGCCCGGGCCGGGGACGGTCGCGCCACTGCTCGGCCGCCAGCAGGAGCAGCGCGGCGCCGAGGACGAGCTTCAGCCAGGACGACCAGGTCGGTTCGCCATTGCCCGGGTTCAGCGCGCTGCCGGCCGCCACCACCAGGGCCACGACCGCCGCCAGGCCGAGCACCCAGCCCGCCGTGAACGCGAGCCCGTTGGACCGGCCGCGGGGCGAGGCGAGGATCAGGAGCACGACGATCAGTGGCAGCGGACTGAGCGCGACCGCCACCGCCGAGGCCAGCATCGGGCCGATCGCCTCACCCATCCCCGGACCTGCCTTCCCGTCGCCGGGCACCGTCCGCCATTCAGCTACCACCGGGGGCGGAGCGCACGGCCGGTACGGCCGTTCGGGTGAGGGCGGCCGCCTCGCGGTGCGCTGCTGCGCGGTGGCGCCGAACGCCCGGGGGCCGCCGCACCGGTGTGGTGCGACGGCCCCCGGGACCGGCTGCGACGGGCGGCGCCCGGTCAGTCGGTGCCGGACTCCATCGCCGCGTGGTCGAGCGCGGTGGGCTCCGCCTCGTTGCCGGTGCCGGAGGCGATCGGCGCCGCGCCGCCCGGCGCGAGCTCGCCGATCAGGCCGCTCCACTGCGCCAGCTGGCCGTGGCCCGCGTACTGCTCCAGCTTGCTGCGCGAGTCGGCGATGTCCAGGTTCCGCATGGTCAGCTGGCCGATCCGGTCGTCCGGGACGAAGGCGGCGTCGACGCTGCGCTCCATCGACAGCTTCTCGGGGTGGTAGCTGAAGTTCGGACCCTGGGTGTCGATCACCGAGTAGTCCTGGCCGCGCCGCAGCCGCAGCGTGACGCTGCCGGTGACGGCCTGGCCGACCCACTTCTGCAGGCTGTCGCGCAGCATGAGCGCCTGCGGGTCGAACCAGCGGCCCTCGTACATCAGCCGGCCGAGGCGCCGGCCCTGGGTGTGGTAGGTGGCGAGGGTGTCCTCGTTGTGGATGGCGTTCAGCAGGCGCTCGTAGGCGATGTGCAGCAGCGCCATGCCGGGGGCCTCGTAGATGCCGCGGCTCTTGGCCTCGATGATCCGGTTCTCGATCTGGTCGGACATGCCCAGGCCGTGCCGCCCACCGATCCGGTTGGCCTCGTGCACCAGGTCGACCGCGGAGCCGAACTCACGGCCGTTGATCCGGACCGGCCGGCCGAACTCGAAGTCGACGGTGACGTCCTCGGTCTGGATCTCGACGGCCGGGTCCCAGAAGGCGACGCCCATGATCGGGGCGACGATCTCCATCGAGGTGTCCAGGTACTCCAGCCGCTTGGCCTCGTGGGTGGCGCCCCAGATGTTGGCGTCGGTGGAGTAGGCCTTCTCGGCCGAGTCCCGGTACGGCAGGTCGCGCTCGGCGAGCCACTCGGACATCTCCTTGCGGCCGCCGAGCTGGTTGACGAAGTCCTGGTCCAGCCACGGCTTGTAGATCCGCAGGTTCGGGTTGGCGAGCAGGCCGTAGCGGTAGAACCGCTCGATGTCGTTGCCCTTGTAGGTCGAACCGTCGCCCCAGATGGAGACGCCGTCCTCCTGCATGGCCCGCACCAGCAGGGTGCCGGTCACGGCGCGGCCGAGCGGGGTGGTGTTGAAGTAGGTCTGCCCGGCGGAGCGGATGTGGAAGGCACCGCAGGCCAGGGCGGCCAGGCCCTCCTCGACCAGCGGGGCCCGACAGTCGATCAGGCGGGCCTGCTCGGCGCCGTAGGCGCGGCCACGGGCGGGGACGTCGGCGAGGTTCGGCTCGTCGTACTGGCCGATGTCGGCCGTGTAGGCGTAGGGGACGGCGCCGTGCTCGCGCATCCACGCGACCGCGACGGAGGTGTCCAACCCACCGGAGAATGCGATGCCGATCCGTTCACCGACCGGCAGCTTGCTCAAGACCTTCGACATGCATGCACCCTTGACCCACCCGCGCGGGCGCGGGCTCCTGATTTAGCGACGTGTGAGGGGATTCGGCCTGATTGATCCGATGCCCGCACTCTGGCATAGATTTGCAGAGTACCGCAAGAGCATACGAACGCGTCGACCGGGGCGGCTGCTCGCGGGGCCGCGTTGCGGTGGCCTTCGGTCGGGTCAATTCAGGTGGATCGCAGGCGGGTTGGGGCGGGAGGCGGGTCGGGCCGGACTCCCCGGTGGGGGAGTCCGGCCCGACTGCGGTGCGGTGTGGTGTCAGGGAATGGGATCCGGGCCCGCGCCCGGTTCCCGGCGACCCGGTTCTCGGCGGTCTGGTTCTCGGCGGCCCTGGCGGGCGGCGCGGGCGAGCAGCCAGGGGGAGCGGGAGGCGAGGACGCCGAGCCCGAGGGCCACCAGGTGCCCGGCGTCGGCCAGTTGCTGGTCCGTCGCCCAGGCCCCGGCCAGTGCCAGGGCGAGGGCCGGCAGGCCGTACCGGCGCAGCACGGGCGGTCCCAGGGCGAGCAGGCAGCCGGCGGTGGCGACCAGTCCGTAGCTGATCCCCACGTCCCGGGCCCGGGAGAGCGCGCCGGGGATCCGGGCGATCAGCATCACCCACATGGCGCCCTCGGTGAGCAGGGTGGCGCCCAGGTGTCCGAAGACGAAGACCGCGCCCGCGCGGGCCGCACCCCAGCGCCACTCGGCCAGGCCCAGGACCACGGCCACGGCGGCGATGCCGGCCCACGCCGGGACTCCGTCGACCACCAGGCCACTGGTGAACAACGTCCACCACTTGCCCACTTCCATGTGGTGGACGTTGCTGCTGTTGTGCCGGACGAACCGGGCCCGCTCCGCGTGGCTCTGGGTAGCGAGCCAGGAGGCGGTGACGGTCAGCAGGACGACGTAGACCGTGGTGAGTCGCAGACGGCGGGCCGTGCTGACGGCGGTCGCTCTGAGGGAGGCCGTTCCGGCGGCCTGGCGCCGGGCGGCGGCCGAGTCGGTGTCGGTCGGGTCGGCCGGTCTCGTCGTTCCGAGGCGGTCCCTCATCGTGCCTGGCGCCCTCGCTGTGCGGTGTCCGGTGTCGGCGGCTCCATGGGCGGCCGGAGACCCAGCCTATGTCACTCGGGGGAGGCGGCCGTCGCGGCTGTCATCCGCCCGGGCGCCCCGGCGGTCTCCGGGCGGCGGGCGGGCGGCGCGGAGATCGGTGGCGGGGGAGGATCACCCGAACGGGTCGGCGCGGCGGCGGGAGGAACCCGGGCCGGGCGAGGGTGAGGGGGACCGTCGAGGAGGCGCCGATGACCGGCAGCACCACCGGGGTGCCGCAGGCGCACCGGACGGCCTGGTGGGCACGTGCGGCCCGCGCGACGTGGCGCTACGTCCGGCGCGCCCCCGGCACCTACATCTGGCTGGCGATCCTGCTGGTCACCACGGAGGTGATCCGGCACGTCGACGCGGCGACCGCCGACCGCATCCTGCACCGCCGCTCGACCAACCTGCACCACCTCCAGGTCTCGCCGGTCCGGGTGCTGGCGACCAGCGCGCTGTGGATCGCGGGCGGCGGCTGGCTGAGCTACTTCGCGCTGTACAACCTCTTCCACGTGCCCGCCGAGCGCTGGCTGGGCACGCTGCGCTGGATCTCGGTGGCGATGCTGGCGCACGTCGGCGCCACCTACCTCAGCGAGGGCCTCCTCGGCTGGGCGATCCACCGCGGCCTGGCGGCGCCGAGGGCCGTCTACACGCTCGACTACGGCGTCAGTTACGCGCTCGCCGGGGTGGTCGGGGTGCTCACCTACCTGATCGTGCGGCCCTGGCGGTACCTGTACCTGGCGGGGGTGCTGGCCGTGTACGTCGTCGGCGTCTTCCAGGGCCGGGACTACACCGGCATCGGTCACCTCAGCGCGGCGCTGATCGGCCTCGCCTGCTACCCGCTGACCAGGCGTTGAGCGGAGAACGGCCTGAATCGGGGCTGGAGGAAACCGGTGCCGGCGGGCTGCGCCCGGTCGACCTCGGCGAGGCCTGCCTCGGCGGCCTGATCGTCCGCCCGGTCCGGCGGCCGTCGACGGGCCGGCCGTCCGGGCGTCAGTTCCTGGCGGTGGCCTGGTAGGCGAGGAACTTCCACTTGCCGTCCACCCGTGTCCACACCGCGAGCGACCGGTTTTCCAGTTTCCTGTGCACGCCGTTCACCGACAGGTCGGCCCGCATTTCGCCGATCACGATGGCCGTGTCCCCGATCACCGTGATCCGGTCTATCGGATGCTCGATCCAGTGGTACACGAAGAAGCCGCTCGCGCATTTCGTGAGATAGGAATCCAAAGTGTCGAGCGTTCCACTGGAGTGCGTGTAGGCGAGTTCCGGATGGGCGATTTCGGCGAACCCGTCGAGATCGCCCGTGACGAGCGCTTCGAAGCGACGGTTCTCCAGGGCCCTGATGTCATCGGCATCGGCATCGGCGCCGGAACCGGAATCAGCCTCGCGGTCGGCATCGGTTTCGCTCATGGAATTGCCCTCCAGCGTCCGGGGGAGACGGCACGGTTCCGCGACGACGCCCCAGTCTCACCTCGCGGGGCCGGGTCTGTCGAGCATCGATCTCCCGGCGACCGCCTTCCGGCAAATCCGACGAGCAGGCGCACGACTTTCGGGCTAGTCCCTTGTAGGGAACCTCTTTTCGAAGGTCGGGCCGAACGGCCGAAGATCGCATAACTCCCGTGTTCATACGATGCGCAGGAGTCATCGAAACCCCGGCCCTCGATGAAGGAGGAACCCTGTGCGGAAACGAGTCCTGCTGTCAGAGAACGACCTGCCCGACCGCTGGTACAACATCATTCCCGACCTGCCCGCTCCGCTTCCCGGCCCCCTCAACCCGGCGACGCTGGAGCCGCTGAAGCCCCAGGACCTGGCCGAGCTGCTGCCGCAGAAAATCATCGAGCACGAGTTCACCCGGGAGCGCTGGGTGGACATCCCCGAAGAGGTCCGCGAGGTCTACAAGATCTGGCGTCCGTCCCCCCTGGTCCGGGCATCGCAGTTGGAACGCTCCCTCGACACCCCGGCACGCATCTACTTCAAGTACGAGGGCGTGTCGCCCTCCGGCTCGCACAAGCCCAACACCGCGGTGGTCCAGGCCTACTACGCGGCGCAGGAGGGGGTCCGTCGGCTGACCACCGAGACCGGCGCAGGGCAGTGGGGCTCGGCCCTGTCCTTCGCCGGTTCCCTCTTCGGGCTGGAGGTCAACGTCTACATGGTCAGGGCCTCCTTCGAGCAGAAGCCGTACCGCAAGTCGCTGATGCAGAGTTGGGGAGCCCAGGTCTTCGCCTCGCCGACCAGCCGGACCGAGGCCGGCCGCGCCATCCTCACCCGGGACCCGGAATCCTCCGGGAGCATCGGCATCGCCATCAGCGAGGCCGTCGAGGACGCCCTGAGCCGGGACGACACCAAGTTCGCGCTCGGCTCGATCATGAACAACGTCCTGCTGCACCAGTCCGTGATCGGGCTGGAGGCGAAGAAGCAGATGGAGATCATGGGGGACTACCCCGACGCGGTGATCGCCTGCGTCGGCGGCGGTTCCAACTTCGCCGGGCTGACCTACCCGTTCCTGCAGGACCGGCTGAACGGCGACCGCCCCCACACCCGGTTCATCGCGGCGGAGCCGGAAGCCTGCCCCACGCTCACCCGCGGCAAGCTGGCCTACGACTTCGCCGACACCGCCGGGCTGACTCCTCCGCTCTACATGCACACCCTCGGGCACGACTTCATCCCGGGCTCGATCCACGCCGGCGGCCTGCGGTACCACGGCGACGCGCCGAGCCTGTGCCTGCTCAAGGAGCACGGGCTGATCGAGGCCCGCGCCTTCCCGCAGACAGACGTGTTCGAGGCGGCCGTCCGCTTCGCCCGCAGCGAGGGCTTCGTCATCGCGCCCGAGTCGGCCCACGGGCTGCAGGCGGCCGTCATCGAGGCGCTGGCGGCCCGCGAGGCCGGCGAGCAGCGGGTGATCCTCTTCAACATCTCCGGACACGGCAACTTCGACCTGGCCGCCTTCGACGCCTTCCTGGCCGGCGCCCTGGAGAACCCCACCGTCACCGACGAGCAGATCGTGACTAGCCTGAGCAACCTGCCGTCGCCGGCGGCCGCGGTCTGAGGCCGCCGACATGGTGATGACGCGCCCCGAACTGCGCGGCACGTTCGGCGCGGTCTCCTCCACCCACTGGCTCGCCTCGGCGGCGGGCATGGCGATGCTGGAGACCGGTGGCAACGCCTTCGACGCCGCCGTGGCGGCCGGCTTCGTGCTGCAGGTCGTCGAACCGCATCTGAACGGGCCCGGCGGTGACGTGCCGATCATCGGCTTCGACGCCCGCACCGGCCGTGCCTCGGTGATCTGCGGGCAGGGACCGATGCCGCTCGCCGCCACGCCCGCGGCCTTCCACGACCTGGGCCTCACCCGGATCCCCGGCTCCGGGGTACTGCCGGCCACCGTGCCCGGAGCGTTCGGGGCCTGGCTCAAACTGCTCGAGGAGCACGGCACGCTGACCCTGCGGCAGGTGATCTCCCCCGCGATCGGGTACGCCGCCGACGGCTACCCCCTGCTGCCCCGGGCCGCCGAGGCGATCGAGGTCCTGGCACCGCTCTTCCGCGAGGAGTGGGCGGAGTCGGGCCGCACCTACCTCGTGAACGGTGCCCCGCCGGCCGCCGGTTCACGGATGCGCAACCCCGCGCTCGCGTCGACCTACCAGCGGATCCTCCGCGAGGCCGAAGCCGCCGGAGCGGGCCGTGAGCAACAGATCCGGGCGGCCCACGCGGCGTTCTACAGCGGTTTCGTCGCGGAGGCCATCGACACCCACCTGCGGCACACCGAGATCCTGGACGCCACCGGGCGGCGCCACCGCGGCCTGCTCACCGGTGACGACCTGGCCCGCTGGATGCCGCCGACCGAGAACACCACGAGCTACCACTATCAGGGCCTGGAAGTGCACAAGCCCGGCCCCTGGTCCCAGGGACCGGTCTTCCTCCAGCAACTGGCACTGCTGGAGGGCTTCGACCTGACCGCGATGGGCCTGGACAGCGCCGACTACCTGCACACCGTCACCGAGTGCGCCAAGCTGGCCTACGCGGACCGGGAAGCCTGGTACGGCGATCCCGACTTCTCGGACGTGCCGGTCACCGCCCTGCTCGACCGCGACTACAACGAGCAACGCCGGAAACTGATCGACGACCGCGCGGCCGCCGAGCTGCGCCCCGGCTCCCCCCGCGGTCTCGAACCGCGGATCCCCCGGCTGGACGGCCCCGAGCCGCCACATGGCGCGGAGTGGCAACGCCAGCTGTCGGCCGGGCTCCCCACGGTGGTCCCGCCCGTACTGGCACGGACCGAAGCACGCGGGGACACCTGCTGCCTGACGGTGACCGACCGGCACGGCAACACGGTGGCCGCCACGCCCAGCGGCGGCTGGCTCAAGAGCTCCCCGGTGATCCCGGGCCTCGGCTTCGCACTCGGCACCCGTGGCCAGATGGCCTGGCTGGACCAGGGGCACCCGAACGCGCTGGCACCGGGGAAACGCCCCCGGACCACACTGAGCCCCACCCTGGTCCTGGCCGACGGCCGGGCCCGGCTCGCCTTCGGCACGCCGGGCGGGGACCAGCAGGACCAGTGGACGCTCGGCTTCTTCCTGGCCCACGTCCACTTCGGACTCGACCTGCAACGCGCCGTCGAGACCCTCGCCTTCCACTCCGAGCACGTGCCGAGCTCCTTCACACCCCGCACCAGTCAGCCGCGCACCATCCGGATCGAGCGACGCTGCCCGGACCCGGTGACGGCCGAACTCCGGCGCCGGGGACACGAGGTCGAACCCGTCCCCGACTGGTCGCTGGGCAAGGTGTGCGCCGTGGGGAGCGACCCGGACGCCGGCCTGATCCGCGCGGCCGCGTCCCCGAGGGGCGAGCAGGCCTACGCGATCGCCCGATGAAAGGACATCCGAACCCCGTGAACGCCGTACGACCTCCCGCCGAACCGCTCCGGGCGGCCCTGCACCACGTCGCGGTCGAGACCGCCGACCTCGACAACTGCGTGGCCTGGTACACCGAGTTCTTCGGCGGCACCGCCGCCTGGACCCTGGACGAGTTCTCCGACCTGACCCGCAGCAGGCTGCCCGGCATCGTCCGGCTCACCGAAGTGGTGGCCGCCGGCACCCGGTTCCACCTGTTCACCCGCTCGGACGACTACACCCTCCCGCAGCCGGACGTGCCGCAGTTCCAGCACCTGTGCCTCGCCGTCCCGTCGGCGGCCGAGCTGGAGCAATGGCGCGCCCGCTGGCAGCGGCTCTTCGCCTCGGGACGCTTCGTCTTCGCCCGGCCGGATCCGCCGACCGAGATCGTCGTGGACGACGACAAGGTCAGCAGCCTCTACCTCTACGACGTGAACGGACTGGAGTTCGAGTTCACCCACGTGCCGGCGGAGGCGGAGGGACGGTGACCAGCACCGACGGCGTCTCCACCACCGCCCAGCTGGAAGCCGCCGTCAACCGGTACGGAGGCCGACCCTACGGACTGGAACCCCTGTTCCTGCCGGTCGAAGCCGGGCCGCTCGGGCAGCGTGCCGCGGACGGGGAACTGTGCGGACGGTACCCCGAACTGCTGGGCTACGAAGCGGCCACCGACCCGCCGCAGGAACTGGACCGCCCCGGCTCGCCCGACGAGCTGTTCTGGTTCCGCTGGATCACCGGCCACCAGCTGACCTTCGTCCTGTGGCAGGAGCTCGGGCGGCTGGCGGCCGCCGCCCCCGCCGCCCAGGACCCCGTGGACGACGCGCGGGCGGCGACCCGCCTGATCCGCGGCTACTCGGGCCTGCTCCTCTACGCCGCCTCCTGCACCCGGGACGTCTACCAGCGGGTCATCAGGCCCAGCATGGCCCTGCACCACCCCCGGTTCACCGGGGCCTGGGCCCGCGACTACGCCCCGGTACGCCCCCTCCTGCGCGGCCGGACGCCCGCCGCCTGGAGCGGGGAGGAGGCGGCACTCACCCACGAAACCGAGCTCAACAACGCCGTGCACGAGGGGATCGGCGGCAAGCTGGTCCCCGGAGCGCCATCGCTTCTGCAGACGGCGAGCAACGGCCAGATGCTGCCGCGCGACGTCTGCGCGGTCCTGTTCGACACCTACTTCCTCACCCTCCGGGCCCCCGCCGAACCGGGCGAGGTCGCCGCGCAGCTGCTGCGCCGGGTCAGAGCGGTGCAGAACGACCTGCGGACCAACGGGCTGTACCCGGACTTCGCCTCCAGCCGGCACGAGAAGCCGCCGTCGCTGACCACGCCGGAGGTCGTGGCGATCGAAGGAGAGATCCCGCCGATCCTGAACCGCATCGCCCGCGACGCCGTGCGCTGCGGGGAAACCGTGCACGTCAACGCACTACCGGGAGGGGAGAGCGCATCCCATGTCACCTGACGTGATCGTCGTCGGCGGAGGCATCGCCGGCTGTTCCTGTGCCGACCGACTGGCCTCCCGCGGCCTCGACGTCCTGCTCCTGGAGCGCGGCGCGCTGGCCAGCGGCGCGACCGGCCGCAACCAGGGCGGCCTCCTGCCCAGCCCCGTACCCGCCGCCGGCGCCCTGTACGCGGAGGCGGTGGCCTACTACCGACAGGCCGAGGACGAGGGGGACGTACCGTTCGGGCTGCGCGAGCACGGCTACCTCCTGGTGGCCCGGGACGAGGACGGCCTGGAGCGGGCCCGCGGCCACGGGCGGGCGCTGACCGAGGGCGGATTCGCCTCCACCGCGATCGGCACCCGCGAGCTCCTGGAGCTCGAGCCCGGTCTCGCACCCGATCTGGCCGGCGCCGTGGTCGTGCAGGGCGCCCACGCCCTGCACCCGGTCCTGGCCGCCACCGCGCTCGCGGAGCGGGCACGGCGCGCGGGCGCGCGGATCCGCACCAACAGCCCGGTGCGGGGCCTGCTGCGCCGGGGCGAGCGGGTCACCGGTGTCATCACCGACGACGGCCCGCTGTCGGCGGGCGCCGTCGTCCTCGCCGCAGGACCGTGGTCCCGGAGCCTGGCCCACCAGGCCGGCGCGGACCTGCCGGTCTTCGGCGCGCGGGGATGGCTGGTGCGCACCGTCCCCGTCACGAGCACGACGTTCCGCCACACCCTCATGCAGTCCACCTGGCACGGCTCCACGGGACTGCGCAAGCAGGGACTGCCACTGCTGACGGAGGTGACGGGCGCCGTCACGCAGGAAGGCACCCAGGTCGTCTTCTCCCTGCAGCCGCTGCCCGGCGGCGACGTGGTGCTCGGTTCGAGCAGCAGCCCGGCCCTGCAGCTCAACGAGGCCCAGGACGGCGAGCGGACGGCCGCGCTGATCGTGGCGGCCGCCGCCCGCCACGCACCGGCACTGGCCAAGACCGCGGTGCGCGAGATCTGGGCGGGTGTGCGCCCGATGTCCCCCGACGGCCTGCCGATCGTGGGGCCGGCACCGGGGGTGCCGGGGCTCTGGTTCCTGTCCGGCTACGGGATCGACGGCATGCCGCTCGCCCCCGGCACCTCACGGTTGCTGGCCGACCTGATCGATGGTCACCGTCCGCTGCAGGCGGAGGAGTTCAGCCCCGAGAGGTTCGGCTGACGAAGTCGGCGGCAGCGGTGCCCGCCGATCACGAGGACAGTTCCTCGATGGCCGGTTTGACCAGCTCGATCAGCCGCGCCGCCTCGATCCGCACCGTCCGGTCGGCCCGGCCGCTGCCGCAGTAGACGACGTCCATGCCGGCCACCGAGGCGTCGAAGACGACGGTCACCCCCGGGCGGTCGCACACCGGGCTGGCGCCACCCGGTTCCATGCCGAGCAGGCCGAGCTCCTGCGGGTCCGCCTGGCGCAGGCTCGAACGGGACACGCCCGCCGCCCGGGCCAGCCGGCCGTAGTTGACCCGGGCGGTGACCGGCAGCGCGGCGAGCACGAAGGTGCCGTCCGCGGTCCTGAACACCATCGTCTTCAGCAACTCTTCGGTGGCCAGGCCGAGTTTGGTCTCGGCGTCGTGCCGGCCGACGATCGGCACGTGGTCCAGCACGGTGAACGGCACGCCGGAGTTGCGGAGCACCTCCTCGGGCGACAGGACCACATCGTCACGCACTGACTCTGACATCTGACTCCTCGTCAGTCGGGAGGCTCCACGGTACCGTCCGTGGGCCACACCGCGTACCGCCGAAGACCGTACAGCAGCGGAGTGTCTCCGGCGCCGGCGAGGAAACGGGCGCGGAGCACCCGCCCGAGCACGACGGTGTGGTCGCCGACCTGCTGCGTGCTCTCCACCCGGCAGTCGCCGACGGCGAGCGCGGCCTCCCCGAGGTGCGGTCCTCCCGCCAGCTCGGGCAGGTGCCACGCCGTTCGCAGGAACCGGTCCGGATCACCCGAGGAGAACACCTCCGCCACGTACCGGGCCGCGTGGTGCAGGAAGTTGACACTGAACGTGCCCGTCTCGGTGAGCGCCCGCAAGGTGGGGCTGCCACTGCGGACGCACACCAGCAAGGTGGGCGGATCGAGCGAGACGCTGCACAGGGACGAGCAGGTCATGCCCCACGGCCGGCCATCGGCGTCCAGCGCGCCGATCACCACCACTCCCGTGGGAAACAGGGACATCAGACTGCGGAAGTCCCGTTCGCCGACGGGTACCCGGTGCACGGCCGCATCAGGCGTGGTCATCCGGCAGCAACTCCTTGGAGCTCTCGGGAAGGGGCGGCGCCCCACGAGGCGCCGCCCCGGGACCACCGGACCGACGGCGATCTCCCCGACGACGGGGCTGCCGGAACAGGCCCGCCGTGCCGCGCGCCAGGCGTGCCGCGACGAGGACGACGGCCAGGATCGCCACGGCCCGGAGCAGGGCCGTCATCTCAGCGCAGCCTGGACAGGTACTCGGCCTGGCTGGGCAGCGTCTTCAGCAGCGCCTGCGCCTGCTCGCGCACGCGGCTCAGTTCGTGCTGCGCCCGGGCGGCGTCGAAGAGGTCCAGGGCCGGCGGATGGTGCAGCGGGATCCCGCCGAGGCCGAGGGCCATGCAGACGTACGAGTAGGGCTCGAAGGCGTGGTAGTACGGGTAGGTGGTGTCGTTGTCCGGGAGCTTGCCCTGCCACTGCTCCAGGCGCCAGGCCATGTCGTCGGGAACCGCACGCCGCTTGGCGTCGCGCCAGTAGTCGTTGTCCGCGCGGGCGGCGCCCCGGTAGTGCAGGATCAGGAACTCGCGCACCCCCTCGATCGCCCTGGCGACGCTGAGGTTGTAGCCGTCCCGCAGCACGCTCTCGCGCTCGGTGCCGGGGAAGTACCTGACCAACTGCTCGATCGCGTGCTGGATCAGGAAGATGCCGGTGGACTGCAGCGGTTCCACGAAGCCGGCGGACAGCCCGATCCCGACGCAGTTGTTCACCCAGGCCCGTCGGCTGCGCCCGATGCGCATCCGGATGTGGTTGGCCTCCAGGCCGTCCGCCGCGGGGCCGACGAATTCGCGCAGCACGCGCTCGGCCTCCTCCGGCTCGCAGTAGTCCGCGGCGTACACGTAGCCGGTGCCGATGCGGTCGAGCAGGGGGATGGTCCAGATCCACCCGGCGTCCTGGGCGGTGGCGGTGGTGCAGGGCCGGATCCCCTCGACGGCGGTGTCGACCGGAACGCGAAGCGCCACCGCGCGGTCGTTGGGCAGGGCGTCCTGGAAAGAGATGAACGGCTCGTCGAGGGCCTGTCCGAGCAGCCTGCTGCGGAACCCGGAGCAGTCCACGTAGAGGTCCGCGCGCAGCTCGCCGTGCCCCTTGGTGACGAGGTGGTCGATCCAACCCCGTTCGTCCAGGCGCACGTCCACCACGTCGTCGATGATCTGCCGCACTCCGCGCTCGACCGCGTAGCGGGTCAGGAAGTCGGCGAGCAGCGAGGCGTCGAAGTGGTAGGCGTACGGGAACTGGGTGTTCTGCTCGGCGAGGGTCGTCCGGTAGGGCTGGCGGTCCGGGTCCTCCGCGAAGTCCTGCTCGAAGAGCCGGCCGTCGAGGTGGCGGGGGGAGGCCTTGGCGTCACAGAGCCAGGGGATCAGGAAGCAGTCGTGGTCGAAGCGTTCGGTCGGCCGCAGCCGCTGCCACCAGTCGGTGAGCGGCACTCCGTCGACGATCCGCATGCGTTCGAAGGGGTGGTAGAAGACGTCGCCCGGTGCCCGCCAGTCCTCCAGGCGCACCGCGAGCTTGTACGTGGCGTTGCATTCCGGCATCCAGTCCGACTCGCTGAGGCCCAGGTAGTCGAAGAAGTGCCGGACCGTGCTGAAGGTCGCCTCCCCCACGCCGATCGTGCCGATGCGCCGGGATTCGACGACGGTGACGTCGATGTTGTTCCCGAAGGCCGCCCGAAGATAAGCGGAGGCCATCCAACCGGCTGTTCCGCCGCCCAGTACCACAACACTCTGCTTCATGCCTTGGACCCTAGATCGCGACGCGGTGCGGTGTCCTCGGCAGTTCGGGGGGATTGCTCGGGGTTTGATCGCTCAAAGGACTAGGTCGAAGTAATGGGAAGAACCGCGGACACATGACTTCGGAATATGGCAGAAAGTCGTGACTGCTCGCGGAGCGCACGGGAGAGGATGACTACTACTGTTCGAACCTGTCGATCCGCGCCGGGAGAACGCATGCGACCAGTCCGTTCCACGGAAGCGCCGACGGCGAAGACCGGGGATCCGGCCGGGTCCGCCGACAGAACGCTGAGGATCTTCCTGGTCGACGACTCCAGTCTCGTGCGCGTCGGACTGATCCACATTCTCCGCGACCATCCCGACCTCACCCTGGCCGGCAGCAGTGCCGAGAGTTCCACGGCCGTGGAGGCGTGCCTCGACCCGTCGTTCGACGTGCTCGTCGTCAACGCCTCCTGCCGGTCGATCGACGTGGCCCATCTGGTGCACCGCGCGGCGCACTTCGCCGAGAGCGGTGCCTCCAGGATCCTGCTGCTGGCCGGCGAAGCCGACGACCGGATCTGCTCGGAGGCGGACACCCTGGGGGCCGGAGGAGTGGTGCTGACCACGGAGGACCCGGAACACCTGGTCTCCGCGCTGCGGCTGGTGGCCAGGGGGTACCGCGTCTGTGCGCCGGGCAGCCGCCGGTCTCCCGGAGCGTCGCCGCGCGATCGCTCCGCCCGCCACCAGCTGCTGGACCTGCTGACGCTGCGCGAACGCCAGGTGCTGGAGCTGTTGGCGCGCGGGATGAAGAACGCCGAGATCGCGGCCGAACTGGTGGTCAGCGAGAGCACGGTCAAGACGCACGTGCAGAACCTGCTGCTCAAGCTGGGACTGCGCAACCGGGCCAGCGCGGTGGCGGTCGCCTACGAACTGGGCATCAGCCGGAGCGGCTAAGCCGGTCGAGGACGGGGAACCCGCCCACCCGTCAACTCGCCCGGACCGGTCGGACGGGCTTCAGTGACGATCGCTGAGCGCCAGCCGGACTCCCAGACCGACCATCACGACTCCCGACGCGCCACCGATCCATGCCAGGCGCCGGGGCGACCCGGAAAGCCAGTTGCGGGCCGTCCCGGCGAGGACGCCCCACGACGCATCGGAGACGAGGGCGACCAGCACACAGATCGCGCCCAGGAGCAGTATCTGGACGGTGACGCTCCCTCCGGAGGGTTCGACGAACTGCGGCAGCACGGCGGTGAAGATCAGCAGCCCCTTGGGATTGCTGACACCCACCACGAACCCCTCGCGCAGGATCCGGGCCAGGCCCGCGGCCTCCGGCCCGGCCTCGTCCGTCGTGCCCAGCCGGTGCCGGTGCCGCCACGCCTGAACACCCAGGTACACGAGGTACATCGCCCCCGCGAACTTGATGACCGAGAAGACGAGCAGCGACCGCTCGACGATGCTCCCCAGACCGAATGCCACCAGGACCACCTGGACGAGCAGCCCCGCCTCGTTCCCGATCGCCGAGGACACCGCGGCCCGGCGCCCGAGCGAAATGCCCCGACTGACGACGAACAGAACACTGGGGCCCGGCACGGCGATCAGCAGTGCCACCACGGTCAGGAACACGCCCAGACGATCCAGTCCAATCATGGGCTCAGGCTACCCGAGCGCTCCCACCGCGGTTCAGGGTTCGGCATTTCGATTCCCGCATGAACGGCCGATCACGAGCCGGCCCGGGTGTGACCACCCGAAGCCGCGCCGCGGCACCGCTGCGGGCGCAAGGGCGAGAACCGGCCGTTGACGAAGGGATGGCGCAGCAGGGGATTTGCACGGTCCTGATACCGGTGGGGTCAGTGGGATTTCCGCGTTCCGGCGACAATTCCGATTCCCGGCTCCGGCCCGCTTGGACCCGGTGGGCCGAGCGGCCGTTCGTCGCCCATTCGGCGCGCTTCCTGATCGAGGCGCGCAAGCCGTAGCGGCTCGCCGGCCCGCCGGGGAGACCGGCGGGCCGGGCGGGGTTTCACGCCTGGGCGACCAGGTCCAGGTACGCGTCGTGCCAGAGGTCCTCGTCGCCCTCCGGCAGGAGCAGGACCCGGTCGGGGCGCAGGGCCTCGATGGCGCCCGGGTCGTGGGTGACCATCACGATCGCCCCCGGGTAGGTACCGACCGCGGCCAGCACCTCGGCCCGGGACGCCGGGTCGAGGTTGTTGGTCGGCTCGTCCAGGAGCAGCACGTTGGCGCCGGAGTGGACCAGGGCGGCCAGGGCCAGCCGGGTCTTCTCGCCGCCGGACAGCACGCCCGCCGGCTTGTCGGCGTCGTCACCGCGGAACAGGAACGCGCCGAGGACGGAGCGCAGTTCGCCGTCGGTCAGGTCGGGCGCGGCCAGGGCGAGGTTGTCGCGGACGCTGAGCTCCGGATCCAGGGTGTCGTGCTCCTGGGCGAAGTAGCCGAGCCGCAGGCCGGTGCCGGGGACGACCCGGCCGGAGTCCGGCTGCTCGTGGCCGGCCAGGATGCGCAGCAGGGTGGTCTTGCCGGCGCCGTTGAGGCCGAGCACGACCAGTCGGCTGCCCCGGTCGACGGCGAGGTCCAGGCCGCTCAGCACCGGCCGGCCGCCGTAGGCCTTGGCGAGGCTGATCGCGCCGAGCGGCATCCGGCCGCAGGGCGCGGGCTCGGGCAGCCGGATGCGGGCGGTGCGCTCGGCCTGCCGGACGGGTTCGAGTTCGGCGAGCATCCGGTCGGCGCGGCGGGCCATGCTGCGGGCGGTGGTCGCGGTGGCGACGTTGGACCGCATCCGGTCGGCCTGGGCGTGCAGGGCGGCGGCCTTGCGTTCGGCGTTGGCCCGCTCCCGGGTGCGGCGGCGCTCGTCGGCCGCGCGCTGGGCCAGGTAGGCCTGCCAGCCGGTGTTGTGGACGTCGATCACGGCGCGCTGCGGGTCCAGGTGGAAGACCCGGTTGACGGTCTCCGCCAGCAGGTCGAGGTCGTGGCTGATCAGGACCAGCCCGCCCCGGTGGGTGGCGAGGAAGCCGCGCAGCCAGGCGATCGAGTCGGCGTCCAGGTGGTTGGTGGGCTCGTCCAGCAGCAGGGTGCCGTGGTCGGCGAACAGGATGCGGGCCAGCTCGACCCGTCGGCGCTGGCCGCCGGAGAGGGTGCCGACGGGGGAGTCCATCACCCGGGCGGGCAGCCCGAGTCCGGCCGCGACCCGGGCGGCCTCGGCCTCGGCCGCGTAGCCGCCGTGGGACTGGAACCGGGCGTCGGCGCGCGCGTAGGCGTCCATCGCCCGGCGCTCCTCGGCGGGGGAGGCGGCCCGCGCCATCGCCTCCTCGGCGGCGCGCAGCGCGCGCACGGCGGTGTCCAGGCCGCGGGCGGACAGGATGCGGTCGGTGACGGTGACGGCCGGATCGGCGGCGCGGGAGTCCTGCGGGAGGTAGCCGACCGGCCCGGTCCGGGTGACCGTCCCGGCGGCGGGCGGCACTTGTCCGGCGAGGGTGGCGAGCAGGGTGGTCTTGCCGGCGCCGTTGCGGCCGACCAGGCCGATCCGGTCGCCGGGGGCGATGTGCAGGGTGACGTCGGACAGCAGCAGACGGGCGCCGACGCGCACGTCGACACCACGAGTGGTGATCATGGGATAACGCTCCGAAACAGCTAACGGACACACGGGTGGCGTGGAGGCGGGTCCGTCAGCTAGGAAATTCGGGGCGTAGACATGCCGGCCAGGGTAGTGGCCGGTCGGAACGGGCGCATCCGAATTAACGGGAGCACTCGAACGGACGGGGAGCACTTGAACGGGGAGCACTCGAACCGGCCGCTTCGGTACGGGGTGCGCACCGGCTCGCGCCGCTGCGCACCCGTACGTGACGGTCGTCAGGCGCGCAGGACGGCGGCCACCACCGAGGGGTGGAACAGCCGGGTCGGCGGCGCCACCAGCGACAGCACCTCGTGGAAGGCCGCCGTGACCTCGGCGTTGCGGGTGGCGCCGTGCAGCACCTTGTCCAGGTAGCGGTGCTGGAGCTTGATCAGGGCGCCGGAGGGTCCGCCGGTCGTGGCGGCGAAGCGGACGTCCTCGGCGCAGGACATCATCCACGCGTTCTTGGAGACCGCCGCGATCTCCCGCCGGGCGTCGCGGGCCGTGGCGGGGCCGATGCCGCTGTGCCGGGTGGCCGTACGGCGCAGCACCTGGGCGCAGAACAGCGAGACGGTGACGCCCTGGCCGTACACCGGGTTGAAGGTGCTCGCGGCGTCGCCGACCGCCACCAGGCCCGCGGGGGCGCCGCGTTCGTAGTGCCGGCGCACGCCCGGGCCGGGGAGGAAGCCGCGCACCTCGCCCGCCGGTTCGGCGTTCCGCAGCATCTCGCTCAGCCCGGGGTCGCGCAGTTGGGACAGGTGCTTGGTGAAGCCCTCCTCGCCGGGCTCGGGTTCGGCGCCGCGCATCCCGGCCAGGCTGACGATCCAGCGGTCGCCCTCCACCGGCAGCAGGACGCCCATCCGCGGCTTGTCCGGGGCCTTGGTCTGCAGGTAGATCGCCTGGTGGCCGAAGTCGACGCCGGGCGGGCGGTGGAACAGCCGTGAGGCGTAGGCGACGCCCGGGTCGACCCGCTCCTCGGGCACCGGGCGGCAGCCCAGTTCGGCGAGCCACTTCGGCACGGAGGTCGATCGGCCGGCCGCGTCGATCACCAACTCGGCCGGGAGGTCGAGGACTTCACCACCCTCCGAGCCGCGCTCGCGGAGCTTCACCCCGGTCACCGCCTGCGCTGAGCCCAGCAGGCCGACCACGTCGGTGCCCTCCAGGAACTCGATCGACGGCTCGGTGCGGACCCGGTCCAGCACCAGCTTGTCCAGCACCGGGCGGGTGCAGGAGAGGAAGGACATCCGGGCGGGGTAGTCGACCATCCACCCGGCCGAGCTGAGCCACTTGAGGTCGCCCGAAGCGGAGACCCGGTGCGCGCCCGCGGCCGTCAACTCCCGGTTGATGCCGGGCATCAGCTCCTCCAGCGCCCGGTGCCCCGCCTCCAGCACCAGGTGCGCGTGCCGACCCTGCGGCACCCCGGCCCGGAACACCGGCTCGTCCGGGTACCGGTCCCGCTCCACCACGACGATCCGCTCGGCGAAGCCCCGCAGCGCCCATGCCGCCACCACGCCGGCCAGCCCGCCGCCGATCACCACCGCAGTGCCCCGCCCGGGGGCCGTATCCGAAGAATTCATCTGATGCCTCCAAGGAAACCCCGGCCTTCAGGCCGGGGAGGAATTGGATCGCCCGCGTAGCGGGACAGGGATAGCCGATTCGCCGTCAAGGCGGACCAGCGTTCTCGGTAGGTAATTTGATCATCTGTCATGCACGAATTAGTGTCTCTTGCATGAAGACCGTTGTGCAGGTGAAGCTGTAGCCGTCGGCCTGTCAGGCCGACGCGCTTGCGGCGACTCTGCGTGCGTGTAACCGGGCTGCGAACCGCGCCTCCGTGGTGGCGTTCGAGTCCGGCGAGCATCGGCGTAACGGTCTGCATCACCGGGTGTACCGGGATCTTCGGGAGTCGTCGGATCTGTCGGCGCAGCCGGTCATTCTGACGATCAAGAAGGTCTGCGACGCCTATGCGACGTTGAAGGCCAACATCCGTGCCGGGAATCTCGGCCCGAAGGGCTCGAGGCGCCGCAACAAGGCCGAGTCGAAGCCGATCAGCTTCCGTGAGGACGCGGCGCAGGCGTTCGATGACCGGTGCTTGAGCTGGAACACTGATGCCCGCACTGTGTCGATCTGGACGACCGCCGGTCGGTTGAAGGGCATTGGGTTCGTATGCTCGGAGGGTGCGGCGAAGATGATCGCCGACCACCGGCGGGACGAATCCGACCTGGTGATCCGTGACGGCTCGTGGTACCTGTTCGCGACCTGCGACATCCCCGCGCCGCCCGTGACACAGCCAACCGATTGGCTCGGGGTGGATCTCGGGATCGCCAACATCGCCACCACCAGCGACGGACAGGTCATGTCCGGGCGCAGGCTGGAGCGGCACCGCAAGCGGATGCGCGCCCTGACGGCGAAGTTGCAGGCGAAGAAGACCAAGAACGCCAAGCGCCGGTTGAAGGCCATCAAGCGCCGTGAGCAGCGCTTCGCAACCGATACCAACCACTGCATCTCCAAGACTCTCGTACAGACCGCTGAACGCACCTCGCGCGGGATCGCCCTGGAAGACCTGACGGGCATCCGCGAGAGGGCCAAGGCCAAGCACGACCAGCGGTACCGACTCCACTCGTGGGCTTTCGCGCAACTGGGTGCGTTCGTCCAGCACAAGGCCGAGCGCGCCGGGGTGGCGGTGGTCCACGTGGACCCCCGCAACACCTCCCGGCAGTGCTCCGCCTGCTGGCACACCCACAAGGCCAATCGAGTGGATCAAGCGACGTTCGCGTGCCGCGCCTGCGGCATGACCATGCACGCGGATGATGGGGGCACCTCCCGGCCGAAGGCTGGGGGAGGCTCCCGCAACATCCGCCACCGCGCGGCTGATGCGTGGCAGCGGGGCGCAGTCAACCGCCCCAGCGCGGCGTAGAACGCCGCGCAGGACGAGGTGACCACCGGTGGGGCGACTCATCGGGCACATGGTTGACCTCAAGCCAGGCCCTTCAGAGCCGGGTAGTTGACGCGACGTAGCGTAGTGGCGGCAGCGCCGGTCCGTAATCGGCCCAGCTGGACGAACGTTCCGCCGGGGCGGGAGGGTTGACGCTGCCGCGGTTTTCGGAGTAGGTGCGACCCGGCTCTGAGGCCGGCTCTCCGAGCGGCTCTCGACCTGCTATCCGACCGGTGTTAAGGAACCGTCAAGAAGGGCGGTCGGCGGCGTCAAGGAGGCGTCAGGACGCGCTCCGTCACAGGTGGGGTGGCACTAGCGTCGCGCGGCGGAGAGAAACGGTTCTGCGCTCGGAGCCCACCCCGGAGCCCCGGCAGGCCGTGCAACGGGGGAAGGGACGTGTCGTCATGACCACCTCGACAGCGGGCGGATCGGCCACCTCGGAGGAGGCGGCTGCGGGAGAGGACGACGGCTCCGGACCAGCGGCCGGGCCGGGTGCCCCGTCCGGCCCGCTGGCCCGGCTCCGCCGGAGCCTCCGCACGGTCGGCAGCCGCTCGTACTGGACCACCCCGCGCCTGGTCCGCGGCCTCGCCGCGCTGAGCCTGGCCGCCCTGATCGGCCTCGGCGCCACCGCGACCGCCGTCCTCGGCGGCGCCCGCGACGGCACCGACACCATCGGCCACCGGGCCGCCCCGCAGGCCACCCGTGCCGCGGACCTCTACTTCGCGCTCAGCGACATGGACGCCCAGGCCGCCAACCTGCTGCTGGTCGGCGACGACCAGGACTACACCACCCTGCGCAGGCAGACCCTGGACACCTACGAGCAGCGCCGCAACCAGGCCGACGACGACCTCCAGCAGGCCGCCCAGTCGGCCGCCGGCGACCCGGCCGGGCAGCGCGCCGTCCAGCTGGTGCTCGGCCGGCTCGGCAGCTACGAGGCCCTGGTGGCCCGCGCCCAGCTGCTGGAGGAACAGGCCAAGGCCCCGGCCGGCCAGCCCTCGCCCGCCGCCCTGGACGCCTACCGGCAGGCCTCCGACCTGCTGCGCAATCAGCTGCTGCCCGCCGCCGACCAGGTCACCGCGGCCAACGAGGCCACCGTCGACCACGTCTACGCCCAGCAGCGCGACGCCCTGAGCAGCGGCTGGTGGTGGCTGTTCGTCGTCGGCCTGCTCGCCCTCGCGGCGCTGCTCGGGCTCCAGCGCGTGCTGGCCGTGCGCTACCGCCGGGTGCTCAACCCCGCGCTGGCGGCCGTCACGTTGCTGACCGGTGTGGTGCTGGTGACCGGGCTGAGCCTGGTGGGCCGCACCGACGACCACCTGGTGACCGCCAAGAGCGACGCCTACGACTCGGTGATCGCGCTCAGCCGGGCCCGCGCCGTCGCGTACGACATGAACGCCGACGAGAGCCGCTACCTGATCGACCCGGGCCGCGCGGCCGTGTGGGAACAGGCCTACCTGGAGCAGAGCCAGGCGGTCGTCCGAATCGACGGCGCGACCCTGGGCAGCTACGGCTCCCAGCTGCAGAACGCCTTCGACCGGCACCGCGCGGACCGCTCCGTCGTCCCGTTCGGCGGCTTCCTGGGCAGCGAGCTGCGCAACATCACCTTCCCCGGCGAGCAGGACGCCGCCGAGCGGGTCCTGGGCGCCTTCCAGGAGTACCAGGTGATCGACCGGCGGATGCGGAACCTGCACGACACGGGGAAGCTCAAGGACGCGATCACGCTCAACACCGGGCTCGCCAAGGGGCAGTCCAACTACCAGTTCGGGCAGTTGAGCGCGGCCATGGAGGACACCATCACGGTCAACCGGACGGCGATGGACGCGGCGGTCTCGGCGACCGACGGCGACCTCGACGGCACCACGGCGGCCCTGGCCGGGGCCGCGCTGGCGGCGGCGCTGGCGCTCACCGCGCTGGGGGTGCGGGCCCGGCTGCGCGAGTACCGGTAGCGCCGGCGCCGGCCCGACATCGGGTCGACGTCGAACCGAGGCCGCCCCGAGGCTGGGCATCGCGGCGACTGGACCTGCGGAGAGCGGGAACCCGGAGGGCGGGGCCCGGTGGCGATCGGCGGAACGTCACCGGGCCCCGCCGCGTGTTCCGCCGGTTCCGGGCGGACCGTCACCGGTGTGCCGGATTGACAAACACCCTTGCCGTCCCGGCGAATAGCAGGCATGGCCGACGAAGACTTCGAGAACGTCCTCACCACGGTGGGCCCCCGGCTGCGGGCCCTGCGCCGGGAGCGCGGCACCACGCTCGCCAAACTGGCCGCCGCGACCGGCATTTCGCTCAGCACGCTGTCCCGGCTGGAGTCCGGACAGCGCAAGCCGACCCTGGAACTGCTGCTGCCGCTGGCCCGGGAGTACCGGGTGCCGCTGGACGAACTGGTCGGGGCCCCGGCCACCGGCGACCCGCGGATCCACCCGCGCCCGGTGACCAGGAACGGCCAGACCATCGTCCCGCTCACCCGCCACCTCGGCGGTCTGCACGCGTACAAGCACATCGTGCCGCCCGGCCGGAACACCGGTCCCGAGCTGGAGCTGAAGGTCCACGAAGGCCACGAGTGGCTGTACGTGCTGTCCGGGAGGCTGCGGCTGGTGCTCGGCCCGCACGACCTGGAGCTGACGGCCGGTGAGGCCGCCGAGTTCGACACCCGGACCCCGCACGCCTTCGGCAACGCCGGTTCGCAGCCGGTGGAGTTCCTCAGCCTGTTCGGCCCGCAGGGCGAGCGCATCCATGTCAGGGCGCGCCCGGGAACCTCAGTTCGGTAGGTTCGTTCCCTGTCAGGGGGTATCCGCTTCGGGCTCCCCGCCAGGCCATCGGGAGGGGCCGAACACATGAGTGTGCAGCAGAGCACGGAGTCCGGCGAGAGCGGCGGAACCGAGGAGAGGCCGGCGGCCGGACCGGACGGGACGGGGACGGGGGAGGACGAGCCGGCGACCGGGCAGGAGGAGGCCCCCGAGGGCGGTGCCAAGCGGGCGCGCAAGAAGCGCCCGTTCTGGCAGGAGCTGCCGATCCTGCTGGTGATCGCCCTGCTGCTCTCGCTCGGCATCAAGACCTTCTTCGTGCAGGCCTTCTCGATCCCGTCCGGTTCGATGGAGAACACCCTGCAGATCGGCGACCGGGTGCTGGTCGACAAGCTCACCCCCTGGTTCGGCGCCGAACCGGAACGCGGCGAGGTGGTGGTCTTCCACGATCCGGGCGGCTGGCTGGAGGGCGCGGCGCCGAAGCAGGACGGTTTCACGGGCTCCCTGCAGAAGGTGCTGAGCACCGTCGGCCTGATGCCCTCGGCGGACGAGAAGGACCTGATCAAGCGGGTCATCGCGGTCGGCGGGGACACCGTCGAGTGCAACTCGGGCAGCCCGGTGAAGGTCAACGGCGTCGCGCTGGACGAGCCGTACCTGTTCCCCGGGGCGACGCCCTGCGACAACGACCCGGTCGGCACCGTCACCGTGCCCAAGGGCAAGCTCTGGGTGATGGGCGACCACCGCAACAACTCGCGGGACTCCCGCCCGCACCACAACGACACCGGGGACGGCTACGTGCCGGTGGACGACGTGGTCGGCCGGGCCTTCGTGGTGGCGTGGCCGATCTCGAACTGGTCCACCCTGCCCGTGCCGGACACCTTCGACAAGGTGCCCTCGCGGGCCGCCGGCGCCCTGCCGCAGGAGGCGCCCCCGGCTCCGGCCGCGCTCGCCCTGGCGGGCGTGGTCCCGGTCGCGCTGTGGCGGCGCCGGCGTTCGCGGCGCAAGTGAAGGCGAGTTGACGGCTTCGCCGGAACTCCACCCGCCGCGCTCTACGCGGCTGTAGAGTTCCGGCGATGAGCCGCGGTTCCGGCCGTGGCGGTCGTGCAGGCCGGGTCTCCCAGGTCGCGTCGGGTCGGGCCGGGTCTCCCAGGTCGGGGCGGGTCGGGAGGCGGTGCCGTGGTGGAGCTTCCGAGCAGGCCGGTGCCGGCCGTGGAGCCCGTGAAGACCTTGGGACCCGTGCAGCCCGTAGAGTCCGTGGAGCCCGCCGATCCCGAGGTCCGGTGGGTGTACCAGCCGGTCGAGGTGGACCTGGGTGACGGTTCCTGGGCGCTCGGCCGGATCAGCGGCTGGTGGCAGGACCCGGCCGGGCGGCGCTGGTGCCGACTGCGGATCGGTCGCGGCGGTCGGCCCGCGGGCTGGCAGCCGTTCGACCCCGAGCGGGTACGGCTGCTGCCGGTCGCCGGGCTGTGAAGAGCGTGTCAGGAGTTCTCGGCGGAACCGTTCACAGGGCCCTGCCGTCCCTGGGGAAAACGCCGATCAGGCCACTTCCAGCAACCGGGGACGACGTGAGTTCCGAGATCTACTTCAGTGACAACTACCGCGACCTGTGCGAGCAGTACGGAACCGGCGCGGGCTTCCAGTTCGAGTTCTCCTGCTACCGCTGCTCCGACACCTGGCGCTCGCCCTTCGAGCGGTTCACCACCGGCCAGGTGGCCGGCTGGCTGGGCAAGGGCGTCAGCGCGGCCTGGAACCTCATCGGCGGCAACGCCAACACCATCAGCAACGCCGCGGACGGCCTGGCCGGCCAGACCTGGGGCACCTCGCGCGACGCCGCCTTCCAGCGTGCGATAACCAACGCCCGGTCGCACTTCAACCGTTGCGCCCAGTGCACCCGTTACGTCTGCGGCCGGTGCTTCAGCCCGGAGCGGGGCCTGTGCTTCACCTGCGCGCCGGACACCGCGGTCGAGGCGGCGGCGGCGCAGCACCGCGGCCGCAACGACATGGTGACCGACCGGGCGTACCAGGTCGGCCGGCAGTCCGGCGCGGAGTTCGACGTCCACACACCGCGCCAACTGGTCTGCCCGCAGTGCCAGGCGGAGACCCACGGTACCCCGTTCTGCCCGGGCTGCGGGTTCAAGCTGGCCCAGTCCGCCCAGTGCGCGCAGTGCCACCAGGACGTGCCCGAGGGGGCCGCGTTCTGCCCGTCCTGCGGGACGAGACGCTGAGCGGCCGGTAGTCGGCACGGCGAGGGCGCCCGCGGACCTCACGGTCAGCGGGCGCCCTGTCGTTCGTTTGCCGGCCCGAGGCGGCTCAGCCGTACGACACGTTGGCGCACGGGTCGTCGTCCGCCGAGCGGGCGGTGCCGCTGACGCTGGTCGGCAGCGGGGCCGGGGCGTTGGGGGCGCCGGGTGCCGGGGTGGCGGCGGAGGCCGGGTTGGCGGCGGCGAAGTCGTGGCCGAGCACCACGTTCAGGCCGCGGCCGCCGGGCTGGACGGTCGCGCCGGGGAAGAGCTTGGCGACCGACTCGGCGGCGCTGCGCTCGCCGGTGCCGTACTCGACCACGGTGGTGCTGCGCGGCTTTCCGGCCGCGTTGCCGACGGTGGTGACGGTGTAGCCGGCGCCCTTGACGGCCTCGGCCGCCTTGCCGCCGAGGCCGCTCTCGCCGGTGCTGTTGAGCACGGCGACCTTGATCTCGGCGTTCTTGGCGTCCGCGGTGGGGGTGGGGGTGGCCTCGGCGGTGGGAGGGGCGCTGGGGGCGGCGGAGTCGGTGGCGGCCGGGCTCTGGGCGCTGGCGTCCTGGCCGTCGATGGTGCGGTCGGCCTTGAGCGCGGCCCAGAGCTGGTCCACGTCGGGGTGCACCAGGGCGACCCGGGGGCCCTCGTAACGCCACGGCGCGGTGAGGAACTTGATGTTGTGGAGGTCGACGTCCTTGATCGACATGGCGAAGGAGATCAGCTTGGCGGCCGAGCCGAGGTCGGGGTCGACGGTCAGCGACTTGGTCGCCGCGTCGGCGAGCGGCAGCAGGGTGGTCGGGTCCATGCCCTTCGACTTGACCTCCTTGATGAGGGAGGAGAGGAAGGCCTGCTGGCGCTTGGTGCGGCCGATGTCGGAGCCGTCGCCGATGCCGTGCCGGACCCGGACGTAGTCCAGCGCGGCCTGGCCCGAGACCTTCTGCTTGCCCTTGGCGAAGATCAGCTTGCCCTTGTGGCCGAGGTTGGGGTTGAGGTCCCCCTCGTGGATGTCGTTCGGCAGGCAGACCTCGACGCCGCCGACCGCCGAGGTCATCGCGGCGAAGCCGCTGAAGTCCACCACGATGGTGTGGTCGACGCGCAGGTTGGTGAGCTTCTCGACGGCGTTCTGGGTGCAGGCCGGGTTGCCCTGTTCGGTGTTGCCCACCGAGAAGGCGCTGTTGAACATCACATTGGTCTGCTCCTTGGTCCACTTGCCGTTGGGGAGCTTGCACGGCGGGATGTTGACCAGGGAGTCGCGGGGGATCGAGATGCCGACGGCGTGCTTGTGGTCGGCGTAGATGTGCAACAGGATCGCGGTGTCCGAGCGGGCGCCGTCGTCCCCGCCGCCGCCCAGGTCGCTGTTGCCGTTGCCGCGGCTGTCCGAGCCGATCATCAGGACGTTCACCGGGGTGCGGCCCTGGGCGTCCGGCGGGGCCGCCGCCGGACGGTCCTTGCTGAGGGCGTCGCCGTCGAAGGTGCTGATGTTGCTGTTCAGGCGGTAGTAGACGGCGCCGCCGGCGAGCACCAGGAGGGCGGTGCAGCCGGCGGTCACCCAGAGCACCTTCTGCTTGGTGCTGCGTTTGGGCTTCGGCTTGGCCCGGCTGGTGGGGCGGGTGTCGGATATGTCCTTGTCCGTCCCGCCCTTGCCCGGGTTGGCTGTGCGGCCGGCGGCTCTGCGTCCGCCGGCCCGGCGCGGCGAATTCTCGGTCTCGGTGGAACCCCTGCGACCCGACACGGCGTCATCCTCCACAGTTGCCACGGAACCCCCGTTGGAGCGGTGGCTTGCGTGGTCCTGGGTCGGAGTGGATCCGGGCCGGCCCGTCGCTAAACTTTTACACCGCTGTAGAACTTTCAGAGGAGCATACTAAGCGTAGATGAGAAAAGCACTGGTCAGACCATGAGAGAAGGTCAACCGGATCTCGTCTCCGCCGCTCCGTACCCGTACGAGGAGCACGATGACTCACCGGATCGCACGTTCGATAGCCGGCGCCCTGGTGGCACTGCTGGCCGCCGTCGGCCTCAGCGCCGCGGCGTCGGGCGCGACGGCGGTGGCCGCGCCCCGGAACGCCGTGGGGAGTACGGCCGTTGCGCCGGGGGCGGCGTCCGTGAATGTGGCGCACATCACGCAGATCGCGCAGGTGGCGCAGGTGACTCAGGTCACCCACGTCGCCGCCAAGCAGGAGAAGAAGAAGTCCGGCTTCTTCGCCAAGCTCGGCAAGTTCCTGCTGGTCGTGGTCATCCTGATCATCCTGGTCATCGTCCTGCTGATCTGGGGCATCGTCCACTTCGTGCGGCGGCTCTTCCGCCGCCGGTGAACGGCCCGGGACGCCGGTGAACAGCCCGGTTCGCCGCTGAGCCCGCCCCGGGGTGCCGAAACGGCCCCCGGGGCGGGCCACTTGGGAGCGATCGGTGCGGTCCGGCCCGGCCGCGGCGCCCCGGCGAGCACCTGATCGCCCAACGGAGCCTGTACGGCGGCACGTTCGGGGCTGCCGCACCTGGAGACGATCTCCAACCCGCACCCCGGCGCCCCGGCTTCGAGCACGCGGAGCAGGCCCGCCGGTCGGCCGTCGAAGCCGGCGTGGCCGTCAGCGGGTTCTGGGCCGGGCGGCGAGGAGGGCGATGTCGTCCTCGGCGGCGGGGGCCGGGGGTGGGGCGAGGGAGTGGAGGACGGCGTCGAGGAGGTCGTCGAGGTCGCCGGTGGCGGGGAGGCGCAGGGCGGCGAGGCGCTCCAGGGAGCTGTCGATGTCCTCGTGGCGGCGTTCGACCAGGCCGTCGGTGTACAGGAGCAGCGTCTGCCCGGGGTCTAGCGGGTGGGTGGTCTGCTCGTAGCCGCCGAGGCCGGTGCCCAGTGGGGGGCCGGTGGGGACGTGCAGCAGTTCGGTGGGGCGGTCCGGGGCGATCAGGGCGGGCGGCAGGTGGCCGGCGCTGGAGAGGGTCCAGCGGGCACGGCCGGGGTCGGCGAGGGCCAGCAGACAGGTCGCGGGGCGGGCGCTGTCGTCGGCGGAGATGACGGCGTCGAGCTGGCGCAGTATGCGGTGCGGGGGCAGGTCCATGCCGGCGATGTAGCGCAGTGCCGAGCGGTAGTGGCTCATGTCGACGGCGGCCTCGACGCCGTGCCCCATGACGTCGCCCATCGCCAGCAGGGTGCGGCCGAAGGGCAGCCGGACCGTCTCGTACCAGTCGCCGCCGACCACCGAGCTGCTGCCGGAGGGCAGGTAGCGGGAGGCGAGGGCGAGGTTCTGGTGCGGGTGGCCGGGCTCGCTGAGCAGGGCCCGCTGGAGTTCCAGCGCGATGCCCTGGGAGCGGGTGTAGCGGTGGGCGTTGTCGATGCCGGTGGCGGCGCGGGCGGCGAGGTCGCCGAGCAGGTCGGCCTCCTCGGGGGAGAAGGCCGGGCTGCCGGCGGCGCGGCCCAGGGTGAGCAGCCCGATCAGCCGGCCCCGGGCGGTGAGCGGCAGGGCGAGTAGGGAGGTGGCGTCCGCCGGGCAGGCGTCCGCCGGGCCGGGTCCGCTGAGCACGGCGACGCCGGTCGCCAGGCTGCGGGCGGCGGCCGAGCCCTCGCGGTGGCGGACCGACTCGCCGGGGCGGGCCAGCTCGGCGAGCGCGGGCTCCAACTCGGGCACGGCCCGTACGGCGGCGCGGTGCAACCGGTGGGTGCCGGCCCGGCCCGGGCGGGTGGGTTCGGCTCCGGGCGGGAGCACGTCGACGGTGGCGAGGTCGGCGAGGCCGGGTACGGCGAAGGCGGCCAGCTCGGCGCAGGTGGTGGCGGTGTCGAGGGTGGTGCCGACCCGTTCGGCGGCGGCGTCCAGCAGGGCGAGCCGGGCGCGGGTGCGTTCGAGTTCGCGCAGCTGCTCGCGGGCCGGGTCCGGGGTGTCCAGGACGACGACGATCACGCCGGTGGTCCGCCCGGCGTGCCGCAGCGGCCGGTAGCGCACCCGCAGGCCGGGTGGGACGGGGGAGCCGGGGCCTTCGGGCCCACCGGTGAGGTGTTCGTGGTCGTGGCCGTCGGTGAGGGCGCGGCGCAGGGGGTCGAGGGCGCCGGCGAAGGCGGTGGTCTCGGCGGTGCGGCCGAGCAGGTCGGCGCGACGCAGTCCGGTGACGGCGGTGAAGGCGGAGTTGAGGTAGCGCCAGCGCAGGTGTTCGTCGAGCAGGGCGACGCCGACCGGGGCGGCGGCGAGCACGTCGCGGAGCAGATCGGGATCACCGCCGACCTGGTCACTGTCGGTGATCGGATCGAGGCTCGCGGCGAGGGCCGCCGCGGCCGCCGCCGGGGAGCGGGCGTCGGGGGGCGGGGTGCCCTCTGCTCGGTTGCCGTGCCGGTTGCGCATGGGTCCATGATCACGCGCCGGGGCGCGGCCCGCCCACAACCGGGTGAAAGCTTGACCGGCCTGTTGCACCCGACACGGTTGGTTGCGTGCGCGCACACGCACTTGTAGAGTGTGTGCACACGCACGCAGTAATCGGCTTCCGGGTCCGGCCCGGGCCGGGAGGAGAGTCCGCATGGCAACCCATCGCATCGTTCTGATCACCGGCACCTCCTCCGGGATCGGCCTCGCCGCCGCCGTGGCCGCAGCCCGCGCCGACTGCCGCGTGGTCGCCACCATGCGCGACACCGGACGGGCCGGGAACCTGCTCCGCGCGGCGGAGAAGGCGGGTGTCGCCGAACGGATCGAGGTCGAGCGGCTGGACGTCACCGACCCGGCCTCCGTCGCGGACTGCCTGGACATCGTCCTCGACCGGTACGGCCGGCTGGACGCCGTCGTCAACAACGCGGGCGCGGGCTTCCTCGGCACGATCGAGCAGGACGGGATGGTGCCGGTGCGCGCCGCGATGGAGGTCAACTACTTCGGCGTGGTCGAGGTGACCCGGGCCGCGCTGCCGCACCTGCGCGCCAGCGGCGGCCGGGTGGTCACCGTGACCAGCGTCGGCGGGGTGGTCGGACAGCCCTTCAACGAGGCGTACTGCGCGGCCAAGTTCGCCGTCGAGGGCTTCATGGAGTCGCTGGCGCCGGTCGCGGCCACCGTCGGGGTGGCCGTGACCGTGGTCGAACCGGGCGCGGTGGCCAGCGAATTCGTCGACAACCAGCGCTTGGACGTGCCCGCGCTCATCACTGCCGCGGGCCCGTACGGCCCGGCGCTGCAGGCGTACGTCGACCGGGCGAGGCAGGCCTTCGACAGCGCCCAGACCCCCGAGGAGGCGGCCGCGCCGATCGTCGCGGCGCTGACGGTCGAGCGGCCGCCGCTGCGGATGCAGACCTCGGAGACGGCCCGGGCCTTCACCGGGGTCAAGCTGGCCGACCAGGACGGATCGGCGGTGCTGGGGATGACGGGCGGCTGGGTCGGGGCCGCGGGCGCCTGACAGCCGCCGCGTAGGGGCGGGGACGGGTTCGCGCGGTCGGTGCCGGGTTCGCGAAGGTCGGCGGCGGGTTCGGAAGGTCGGCGTCGGGTTCGCGGGGTCGGTGCCGGGTGATCACCGGTCATACTTGGGCGGCGGCGGCCGACACCGGACGCCGCGGGCGGTGCCGGGGCGCCGCCCGTCGGCACCGGAGCGTCCGCGGTGGACGCCCGTGACGGACCGTCAGCAGCCCAGACCGGAGGGACCGATGAGCGCCCACCAGCCGACCAGCCGCCCGGCGGCCGGGGCCGCCGCCGTGCCGTGGAACCGGCAGCGGCTGCGCAGCAACAACGAGTGGCTGCTGCTGGAGCTGCTGCGCACCGGCGGCGGCTCCTCGCGCGCCCAACTGGCCCGGGACACCGGCCTGTCCAAGCCCACCGTGTCCGCCGCGCTGGCCGACCTGGAGCAGGCCGGGCTGGTCCGCGAGGCCGGGCGGGTGGCCCCCGAGCGGGGTCGCACCGCGGTGCTGTACGAGGTCGACCCGAGCGCCGGCCACGTGCTCGGCGTGGACGTCGGCCGGGCCCGGCTGCGGGTCGCCGTGGCGGACCTCGCCGGTACCGTCGTCGCCCGGCGGGACGTGGCCAACCGGGGGCGGACCGCGGACGCCGTCGCGGACGCCGTGGTCGCCGCCGCGCACGAGGCGACCGCCGAGGCCGGCCTGGCCGCCGCGGACATCGTGCACGCGGTGATCGGCACGCCCGGGGTGTGGGACGAGGAGCGGCGCGGCGTCCGCTACGCCACCAGCCTGCCCGGCTGGGGCCGGCCGGGGCTGTTCGACCGGATCGGCGAGGGGCTGGGCACGGCCGTCACGGTGGCCAACGACGCCAACCTCGCCGCGCTCGGCGAGTACACCCTCGGCGCCGGGCGGGGCAGCCGGATGTTCGCCTACCTGCTGGTCGGTACCGGGCTCGGGCTGGGCGTGGTCAAGGACGGCGAGTTGCTGGTCGGCGCGCACGGCGCGCTGGGCGAGATCGGCCTGGTGCCGCTGCCCGCCCACCCGGGCGAGCCGGTCGCGACGACGCTGGAGCAGGAGGCCGCGGCGGACGCGGTGGTGCGGGCCGCCCGGGGGTTCGGGCTGGAGGGGGCGGGCGGTCGGCGGCTGACCGCCAAGCGGGTCTTCGAGCGGGCCCGGGCCGGGGACGACGCGGCGCTGCGGGCGGTCCGGTGGGAGGCGGAGCGGCTCGCCTACGCCGTCGCCGTGCTGTCCGCCGTGCTCGACCCGGACCTGTTGGTGCTCGGCGGGGGCATCGGCAGCAGCGCGGACCTGCTCCTGGAACCGCTGGAGCAGGCCCTGCGCCGCTTCGCCCCGATGCGTCCGACGCTCGCACCGAGCCTGCTGGGGGAGGAGGCGGTGCTCCTCGGCGCGGTCTCCACGGCGCTGGAGACCGCCCGCCCCGAGGTGTTCGAGCGCCGGACGGCGGGGCTGTGATCCGGGTTTCGCGGGTGTGGCGTCAGCCGGTGGCGAGGGTCAGGCCGTAGGTGCTGAGGATCGGGTTGACCGGCTGGAAGTAGGTCTCGCCGCCCGAGGTGCAGTCGCCGGAACCGCCCGAGGTCACGCCCTGGGCCTGGTTGCCGGAGATGAACGAGCCGCCGGAGTCTCCCGGTTCGGCGCACACGTCGGTGCGGGTGACGCCGTAGACGCTGCCCTCCTGGTAGTTGACGGTGGCGTTCTGCTCCTCGACGGTGCCGCAGTGCCAGCCGGTGGTGGAGCCGGAGCGGCAGATCGAGCCGCCGACCGGCTGCTCGGTGGAGCCGGCCACCGTCACCGCGCCGCCCGCGTAGTCGTTCACCTGCGGCTGGGCGGTCCAGTCGGCGCCGGCCGCCACCCAGGACCAGTCGTTGCCCGGGAAGGTCGAGCCCTGAAAGGTGCCGATCGAACTGCCGTCGGAGGCCGTCGCGTTGGAGCCGGGCTGGCCGCAGTGGCCGGCGCTGACGAAGCCCGGCTGGCCGCCCTGGGTGACCGGGAAGCCGATCGAACAGCGGGCGGCGTCGTCGATGTAGTACGCGTCCCCGCCGCGCAGGTCGGCGAGCGGCCGGGGTGCGGCGGTGGCCCGCTCGACCCGGACCAGCGAGCGGTCCGCCCCGGACCGGTCCAGGAAGGCCTCGGTGCGGGCGTCGTCGGCGGACTGCACCACGACGGTGTTGGCCCGGACGTCGACGTACCAGAGCGGGGTGGCCTCGGGGGCGGCGGCCCGGGATGCCCGGTCGAGCGCGTCCTTGGCCTGGTCCAGGGCCTTCAGGGCGTGCCGGACGACGGTCGCGCGGCCGCCGTGGGCGGTGATGGTCCGGGCGGCGGAGGCGTCGGTGGTGGCGACCACGAGCTCGGCCCGGGGTCCGTCGATCCAGGCGCCGGCCCAGCGGTCGCCGAGCGCCCGGGTGAGGGCGCTCTGCACCGCGGCGGCCCGGCCCTCCCGGGCGATCCGGTCGGCGGCGGCCTGCGGGGCGAGCCCGAGGTCGCGCTGCAGCGCGTGCAGCAGGGCGGGCGGTACGGCGGCCGTGCGGGTGGGTGCGGGTGCGGCCAGGGCGGCGGCTATCGACGGGTCGTCAGCGGGTGCGCCGACGGCGGGTGCTGCGGTGAGCGCGACGGTCGCGATGGCGGCGGCGACGGCGAGCGCACGGATTCGGAGCATGGGGGATCTCCTCGTTCGGCGTGGGGGCTGCCGGAACCGTAGCGATCCACTCGTGCTGGCCGGAACATGTCACAAGACCCTGCACTCCGGCGCTATACCCCCTTCTCGGGCCCCTGCTGCCGTCGCGTTCGGTGGTCGGAAGATCTCGATCTGCCAACGAGTGCGGAAACCGTGGTCGCGGCGTGTGCGGACTCTGCTTGAATCGCACGCCTCACCCATACGGAACGGAGGGTTCTCCCCTGATGCCTTCACGGATACCCGGGCGCCGCCGGGCCGCCGGCCTGGCCGGATTCGCCGGACTCGTCCTCACCGTCGGTCTGGCGCTGACGGGTTGCGACCCGTCGGCGGCGGACGGCAAGGCGTCCTCGGCGCCGGCCGCCACGGCCGCGACCGCCGCCGCTTCGACCGGCGCGAACGCGCCGAGTGCCACCGCGCCGACGGTCGCCGCGCAGCCGTCCGCCCCGCCTTCCGCCCACCCGCAGACGTCCGGCGCCAAGCCGCAGCCCAAGGTGACCACGGCGCAGCCGCCGGCCGAACCGGAACCGCAGCACACCCAGGCGGCGGCCGGCGGTTCGGGGTGCGAGATCCGCTCCAGCGCGGGCAACTGCTACGCGGCCGGGCAGTTCTGCCGCAACGACGACCTGGGCAGGAGCACCCACGACGCCAACGGGCGGGTGATCTACTGCCGGATGGTCAGCGGCAAGCCGCACTGGCAGGCGTGAGTCACCCGCCCGGGCTGGTCCAGCAGATCACGCCGGGCCCACGGGAGGGGCGTCTGCCGCGAGCCTGGCGGCCAGGTCGTCCAGGCCGAGCGAGCCCTGGGCGAGCACATCGGTGTGCCAGGCCCGCAGGTCGAAGTCGGACCCTTGCCGGCGCCGGGCCGCCTCGCGGCCCTCCAGCCAGACCCGCTCGCCGAGCTTGTAGCCGATGGCCTGGCCCGGCCAGCCCAAGTAGCGGTCGATCTCGCTGCTGCTGCGCGGAACGTCGCTGCCGTGGTAGGCGGCCATGAACTGGGTGGCGAGGGCCGGGGTCCAGCGCTCGCCGGGGCAGAAGCCCGAGTCGGCGGGGATGGCCAGTTCCAGGTGCATGCCGATGTCGACGATCACCTGGATGATCCGGAGCATCTGCTTGTCCAGGTACCCCAGGCGCCGGGCGGGATCGGCCAGGAAGCCCAGCTCGTCCATCAGCCGCTCGGCGTACAGCGCCCAGCCCTCCTTGTTCGCGCTCACCGCGCCGAGGGCGATCTGGTAGCTGCTCAGACGGTCGGCGGAGGCGGTCCAGCGGGCCGTCTGCAGGTGGTGCCCGGGGACGCCCTCGTGGTACCAGGTGCTGACGAGCTGCCAGGTCGGGAAGGAGCGTCGGCCCAGGGCCGGCAGGTAGGTGCGGCCGGGGCGGCTGAAGTCGAGGCTGGGGCCGTTGTAGTAGGGTGCGCCCGAGCTTCCCGGCGGGGCGATCCTGGTCTCCACCCGGCGCATCGGGCCGGTGATGTCGAAGTGGGTGCCGTCGAGGGCCTCGATCGCCTCGTCCATGATCTGCTGCAGCCAGGCGCGGATGTTCTCCTCGCCCTCGATCGCGTGGCCGTCGGCGTTGAGGTGGTCCATGGTGGCCCGGACCCCGCCGCCGGGGAGGACGCGGTCGGCCTCGGCCCGCATCTCGGCGGCCGTACGGTGGAACTCCTCCCAGGCCCAGGCGTACGCCTCGGCCGGGTCGATGTCGGCGCCGTTGGCCAAGCGGGCGGAGCGCAGGTAGCGCTCACGGCCGACGGCGTCCGGGGTGCCGTCGGCGGCGGGCAGATAGCTGTCGCACAGCCAGTCCCGGAAGGCCGCCACCGCGGCGGTCGCACGCTCGGCGGCGGTGTCCAGCTCGGGCCGCAACCGGGCGGGGCCGGCCGCCGTGAAGCCGGTGAACCAGCTCGCGCCGCCGTTCCGTCCGGTCCAGGCGTCGAGCCGGGCGATGACCGCCCGGACCTGCCGGGGCGCGCACAGCAGCCCGCGGCGGATGCCCTCGGTCAAGGTCGCGCGGTAGCCGTCCAGCGCGCCGGGCACGTTGCGCAGCCGCCCGGCGACGGCCGCCCAGTTCTCCTCCGTGTCGGTGGGCATCATGATGAAGACGCCCCGCACCTGGAGCAGCGGCGAGTTGACGCTGCGCAGCTGGCGGAACCGGTCCCCGGCCTCGTGCACGGCGAGCTCCGCGGTCAGCCGCTCCCGCAGCAGCCGGGCGCAGTCCCGTTCCGCGGCGTCCTCGAGGATCCCGGTGCTCCGCTCGGCGGCGTCAACCGCGGCCAGTGTCTTCCGGGCCAGCTCGGCGAGCGCTTCGAAGCCTTCCGGCGACAGATCCGGCTGCCGGTCGTCCTCGGGGTGCAGGCCGAGTCTGGTCGATGTCGGCGGATCGAGCGCCGCGGCCTGCGCGACGTGGTCATCGGCGATCCTGCGGAAAGTCCTCGTCGTCTCGGGCACGTTGCCCATGCTGGCGCACCGGCCGAGGCCCTGTCAGCAAGCGGGGGCCGAAACCGGACAGCGGAACCGCCCGGGGCGTGCCGCGCGTCGGAGCGTGCGTACGCCCGCCGACCCCGAGGCCGTGCGGGACAGCGGAACCGGGGGGCCGTCGAGGTGCTGATCCTGCTCGTACTCTTCGCCGCGGGCTTCGGCCTGATCCTGATGGGGGTCCACAAGCTGCACACCGCGGTGCCCACCTGCTACGGCCGGCCCATGTCGCCCGGGGACGTCTGCCGTCCCCGCGCCGCCCATGCCTACGGCGAGGGCATGCCCGAGCCCCACGACTCGACCTACCGGCAGCAGTTGGACAGCCTCACCAGCGGGGGCTGGACCGCCGTCGTGATCGGCGTGGTCCTGCTGGCGCTGGCCGTCGTGATCGGCGTCGCCTGGGCGGCCTCCGCCGCCCAGGAGGGCCGGAAGTGAGCCGACCCGCACGCCGGAGCATGACACGTGTCCTGGCCCTCTTGCAGACGGAACCCCAACGGCGCTGGCGGGCACGGGAGATCGCCGAACCGGGCCCGCTGGCGAAATCCAGCGCCACCGCGATCGAGAACAGCACGTAGCCGCCGATCGTGACCCGGTGCGACCACCTGGGCAGGAATCGCGGTGAACGCCACGCCCTCGTGTTCGTGACATCAGCCACCGGACTGCCCTTCTGTCCCGCTGGTCCCCACGGCCGCGTCGTTCTCCCCGCTCCACGGTTAAGCGCCTCTCCCCTCCCGGATCGACCGGCAGCGCCACATCGACACCTCCGGCCTGCGCGCTGCGGCCCGCTCCTCGGAGCCGGACGCACTCGGCAGGATCCGGTCGAAGACCGCCAATGCCCTGGAGTGCGGCGCCGGCGCAAGGCCGCCGTCCTTCGGCGGGTACGCCCGCCTCGCGGACGGGGACACCGGTCGGCGGGGGAGCCGGGGCGGTCGGGCCGGTCGCGGTCGTCAGCCCTCGGCGGGCAGGGCCTGCTCGGCCCAGATGGTCTTGCCGTCCTCGGTGTAGCGGGTGCCCCAGCACTCGGTGAGCTGGGCGATGATGTACAGGCCGCGTCCGCCCTCGTCGTCCCGGGCGGCCTGGCGCAGGTGCGGCGAGGTGTGTCCGGTGTCGGAGACCTCGCAGATCAGGCTGCGGTCCCGGATCAGCCGGACCCGGACCGGCCCGGTGGCGTACCGGATCGCGTTGGTGACCAGCTCGCTGACGATCAGTTCGGTGGTGAACACGAGCTCCGCCAGGCCCCATTCGTCCAGCCATCCGGTGACCAGGAGCCGCGCCCGGGCGACCTCCGCCGGGTCGGGCACCAGCTCCCAGTCGGCGACCTGCCCGGCGCCGAGCCGGCGGATGCGGACCAGCAGCAGGACGGCGTCGTCGCCCACCGGCCCGGGCAGCAGGGTCGCCAGCGCCTCGTCGCACAGGCTCTCCAGCGGCCGGCGGGGCCCGGCCAGCGTCTCGGCGAGCCCGCGTCGGCCGTCGACGGACTGCACCAGGCCGTCCGTGTACAGGGCGATCAGGCTGCCGACCGGCAGGTTCAGCTCGGCGCTCTGGAACGGCGGGCCGCCCAGCCCCAGCGGCCGCCCGGCCGGCAGCTCCGCGTAGCGGACGCCGCCCGCCGGGTCGGCCACGAGGGGCGGCGCGTGGCCGGCCCGGGCCATGCTGCACCGGCCGTCGACCGGGTCGTACACCGCGTACAGGCAGGTCACGCCGACGCCGCGCGGATTGCCCGAGTCGTCCTCCTCGCGCACCATGTCGTCCAGGTGGGTGAGCAGCTCGTCCGGATCCAGGTCCAGCCGGGCCAGCACCCGGATGCCGGCCCGCAGCCGGCCCATCGCGGCGGCGGCCCGCAGGCCGTGGCCGAGCACCTCGCCGACCACCAGGCCGACCCGGCTGCCGGACAGCGGGATGACGTCGTACCAGTCGCCGCCCACCCCGGAGCGGGTGTCGGCCGGCAGGTAGCGGCTGGCCGACTCGACCGCGCTCAGCGTCGGCAGCCGGTGCGGTAGCAGACTGCGTTGCAGCCGCAGTGCCGCGGTGTGCCCTCGGGTGACCACCGGCATCAGCGCCAGGCCGATCAGCAGCGAGCCCAGTCCCAGTACGGTCACCCCGCTGACCCGGCCGAGCAACGGCAGCCGGACGGAGGTCGCGCCGTAGTCGGGGGCGGCATAGACGTGGAAGGCGGCGTAGCAGAACAGGAACAGCATGATCAGCCCCCCGAGCCCGGGCAGGACGCCTTTGAACAGCAGGTCCCGGAGGCTGCGGGTGAGCACCCGGCGGTGGTACCAGACGCAGGCGAAGCCGGTCAGACCGTAGTAGAAGGCGATTGCCAGGCCCACCGAGTCGATGGAGTCGGCCAGCACGTTGTGGCTGACCGAGGTGAGCAGCACCAGGAAGACGATCGACACCAGCCCCATGCCGACGGTCGACCAGGTCGGGGTCAGGAACCGGCGGTGCAGCCGGGCGAAGCCGGTCGGCACGGTCTTGTGCGCGGCCATCGAGAAGACGGTGCGGGCGGCCGGCAGGATGGTGGTCTGGGCGGAGGCGACCGCCGAGGTCAGCACCATCAGGATCAGCAGTTCGGTGAGCGCGGGGCCGGGCCCGGTGGTGCCGAACACCGCCCCACCGAGGCCGGAGAGCACGTCTCTGGAGTTGTCCGGGTTGGCCAGCCCGATGCCCGTGGTGCCGACCCCGGCGAAGGCCTGTGCCGAGGTGGAGATCAGACCGTAGAGGACCAGCAGCAGGACGGTGGACAGCACGGCGGCCCGCCCGGGGGTGCGCCGGCTGTCCGCGGTCTCCTCGTTGACGGTGAGCGCGGTGTCCCACCCCCAGTAGATGAACACCGCGGCGAGCACCCCGGTGGTCAGCGCCTGGGGGGAGGGGACGTTCAGCGGATCGAACCAGGAGGCGGAGACGTGCAGCGCGGTCGGCGGGCCGTCGGTGTACACCTTGACCAGGGCGGTGACGGCGAGAAGCAGCAGGGTCGCGACCTCCAGGCAGACCAGCCAGCGCTGCAGGGCCGCCGACACCTCGATGCCCACGTAGCAGACCGCCGTCATCAGGGCGATCCAGACCACCCCGGCCACGGTGGTCCACGTCCGGCTGGCCGCCAGCGACTCCAGTCCGACCAGCCGGAAGCCGTAGATGCCGGCGATCTCGGCCAGGTTCGCCATAGTGATCACGTCGGCGACGATCAGGCCCCAGCCGCCCATCCAGCCGGCGTGCGGGCCGAACGCGCGGGTGGACCAGGCGAAGGTCGTCCCGCAGTCGGCGTTGACGGCGTTCAGTTCCCGGTAGGCGTACGCGATCAGCAGCATCGGCACGAACGCCAGCATGATGATGATCGGGGCCTGCAGCCCCACCCGGGCCACGATCAGGCCGAGCGTCGCCGCCAGGCTGTACGCCGGCGCGGTCGAGGAGATCCCGATCGCCACCGACGAGAACAGCCCCAGAGCGCCCGACCTGAGCCCTTTCTCACCGGCGCCGGGCCCGGGCGCGAGCGGCGCGGCGGACTCGGCCGGGCGGGGGGAACTCTTCACACCAGTTACCAACTCCGCGTCTCGCGGCGGCAAGCCTTGCGATCACCATTCTCCCCGCCCGCCGGGAGGGCCGCCAGACGGGCTCGCCTCGCAGCGGACCGGGGTGATCCAGGAAGGCTCACCGTGTCACGGAGACCAACGGTTGTGCCGCCACCATCCGGGTCCAGAGCACGTACAAGGTGGACAGTCCCCGCGGGCGAGTGCCTGACCATCGCCCTGAATTCCAGCGTTGTCACGACCTAACACAACGTCGTCATGGGTGACCCGAACGTCGCCGCACTGGTGACCTGCTGAGCATCGTCCTCACTCCGCCGGCCGGTGTGAGCTGACCGCCGAGGGCCGTCTTCCGGTTGAGCGATCGCCGGGGGCGGCCGTCGTGCGTCTGGCGCCGAAGGCGATGGGTCACCGACTGTCGGCAGGCATCGGCCTGCCGGCGACACGGCTCTCAGGTCGACCGGGCGCCCCGCCTCCGGCCGACGATCGCGCTCACGAAAGGCGAGCAAGGCCGGCCACGGGGTGTCGCGAGCGGTCGCAGGCGGTGATGCGATCCGCAGACCGGTCTCGGTCGCCGTGGGCGATGACGACGTGCGAGGCCGCGGGGCGGTGGCGGCCATGGCCTGGCCGGAGATGCCGAGGGCGGCGACGCCGGCGAGGAGGAGGGAGGTCGTCGCGGTGGCGGCCCGTCGCACGGTGGTGCGCCCAAGCCGGTGAAGGCGGCCCGCAGATCGCCGGTGGCGACCTCCTGGACCGGGACGCCGGTCGAGGTTTCGACCCGGACGGTGTTGCCGACGTCGCCGACCGAACCACGGTCGGCCGGGGCGTTCCAGGAGACGACCAGAGCGCCGTCGCCGCTGACGGTGGTGACCTGTTCGGCCGCACCCGGTGCGGTTGGCGCCAGGTAGTCGAGGGTCGGCTTGGGCCGCTTCGTCGGGTCGGCGTCGGTGGCCGAGAAGTAGCGGGCCGCGCTGGTCCAGCCGGTCAGCGGGCGCAGGGCCAGGCCTCGCCCTTCTCGATCCACGAGCCGACCAGCGCGGACGGGTCGGTCTCCGACAGCTTGGCCGCGGAGGCGTAGCTCTCGGCCCCGGCGGCCGCGGTCAGCGCCGTACCGCCCTGGCTCGGAGCCCAGGCGCCGCCGAGCTGGAAGACGTCCACGGCGGTCTCATCGCAGCCGGCCGTACCGGCGGCGCAGTCCGAGCGGGTCAGTGCGAGCTTGCCGCCGACCACCCGGGAGCCGGCCGGGACGGCCGATGTTCGGCCACCGCCGTGAGCGGGGCGGTGCCTTCGGAGAGTGCCGTGACCAGGGCGGGGCGGCGTCGCCGGGGGCCGCGAAAACCTGCTGCGCTGACCGGTGATCGATGGTGCGTCGACTACTGGTTGCCGAACCGCTCGTGCCAGGCCGGCCAGGCGGCGTTCGGAAGCAAGCTCCGGGTGCGGGACAGCAGTTCGTAGAGGGCGGGGCCGTAGCGGGCGGCCAGTTCGGCGTTGTGGGCGAAGACGTCGAGCTCGTTGGCGGCCGTGATGGCGAGGAAGGCCCGCAGGTCCTCCTCCGGCGGGGTGTGGTCCTGCCCGGTGAACCGGTCGTGGAACAGCGGCTCTTCGTCCCGGCCCAGGCGCGGGTAGACGGCGGCCCGGCCACAGCTCGCGTACAGGTAGACGAGCGCCTCGGCGCGCTCGCCCACCAGTTCGGCCAGGACGTCCCGTTCGTCCAATCCCAGCAGTGCGCCGTCGAACCCGTCGGTCCCGTACGCGGCGTGGCAGAGCCCGGCGGCCTGGACGGCGGAATCGGTGCCCCAGTCCGCCAACAGCCTTGCCACCCTGGTCAGGTGCTCCAGCAGGGTGCCGCCCGGATGGGGGATCCGGTCGGCCTCGTGGGCGCGGAGGAACTCCTCGAGGTGGCTCCACGCGGGTGCGTTGCGGTGGTCGGCTCGCGTCACCCGAGGAGTTCTACTCCTGACGCCGGCCGACCCGCAACCGCGTTCCGCCGTTCGGCCGTTCGGCTAGGAGAGTTCGCGCACCAGGCGGGTGATGGTCGGGGTGGGGACGGAGTGCGCGGCGGCGGCCCGGAGCACGGCGCCGCCGATGGCGTCCAGCTCGGTCGCCCGGCCCGCCTCGACGTCGCGCTGCATCGAGGACTTCATCGCTCCGGGGATCCGGTCGAAGGCGGCGAGCAGCGTCCGCACGTCGGCCGGGGCGCCGACCGCCTCGGCGACGGCGGTGATCTCGTCCAGGACGGCGAGGAGTTCACCCCGGTGCTCGGTGCGCACGACACCGATCCCGTCGGCGTGCCGGGTGGTCAGCAGGGCGAACGGGGCGAGGAAGGACAGCTTGCTCCAGAGCATCGCCGTCTCGTCCTCGCGCAGCGTGACGTCCAGTCCGGTGTGCCGCAGCTGCTCGGCGAACTCCTCGACGGGCGCCGCGAGTTCGACGGCGGCGAACGGACTGGTGTGCTCGATCCGGCCCGGGGCGGTACGGGTGGCCTCGACCCGGATCGTCCCGGCCACCACCTGCCCGGCCGGGTAGCGCTCGCGCAGCAGCGCCATGTGGTCCAGGCCGTTGAGCAACGGCACCACGATCCCGCTGCCGAGGGCCTGCGGCGGCATCCGGTCGAGCGCGGCCGCCAGCGCCGTCTCCTTGACGGTCACGAAGGCGGCGTCGACCGGCTCGCGCAGCTCGGTGGCGGCCTCGACCCGGGCGGTGAACTCGCCGAACTGGGTGCTGTGAACGCGCAGTCCGTCCCGGGCGAGGACGGCCGCGGTCGGTTCGCCGGCCAGGCAGATGACGCGGTGGCCGTCGCGCGCGAGCAGGCCGCCGATCAGGCCGCCGACGCCGCCCGGGCCGAGGACGGCGATGGTGAGGGGGGTGGTGGACATGCTGACTCCTTTGGGTGTGGCGGGGGGCCGGGGGGCTTCGGGGTTCCGGCGGGGGTGTTCGGTGTTCAGCGGGCGGTCAGGGGGTGTTCAGGGGGTTTCCCAGCAGAAGCGACCCTCCAGGCCGTCCGGGCTGAGGAAGCCGAAGCCGACGCCGTAACCGAAGTTGAGGAAGTACGGATCGCCGTCGTCCGGGGCGTCCGAGAGCGAGAAGAGGTACTGCCAGGGTGCGGGGAGCTTGGCCCGTCCGTTCGGGAAGGACGGGAGACCGCCGAGGTGGTCGTGCACGTGCTCGCCGTCCGGGAACGGAACTTCGGGGCCCTCGTGGCGCAGGAACCGCTGGAAGGCGGCCCGTTGGTCCATCGAGCGGTCGGCCCCGGCGGACAGCGGCAGGAGGTCGAGGTGGAACTCGACCGGGACCGTCCCGTCGCTGCCGGGTTCGCCACCGGGTGCGCCGTCGGATGTGTCGCCGGATGCGTCGTAGGGTTCGCCGGCGCCGTCGCGGCGCCAGAGGGTGCGGCCCCGGGTGCCGGGCGGGCCGATGACGGCGAAGGGCGGGATCCGGCCGCCCGGCTGGACCAGCAGGACGGCGTCGCCGGCCTCCGGATCGAGGCCGCCCATGATGCTGTCGTCCTCCTCCAGGAAGAGGTACGCCAGTCGGGATCCCTCACCGGGGACGGGGAACTGGCCGATGAACACCAGGGGTTCACCGGTGCCGGGCGAGAGCGGCCAGGTGGGCTCGGCCAGCCAGCAGGGCTCGCCGCCGAGTTTGGGGACCGGCTCGGTGATGGGCTGCTCGGCCGGCCGCGGGGAGAGCTCCAGGCGGGGGAGGAACGCGGCGTCGTGCGGACCGGTGGCGGTGCCGGTCGGGTGGGGGGTCATGCGGTGGCCTCGGGAGCGGAGTGGTGGAGGAGGACGTGGTCGAAGTAGTAGGGCGTTTCGTGGCGAGGTTTCCGGCCGGGGGCCGGGGAGCCGGGACGCCCGATGCCGCGGTGGAGGTAGAGGTGGGTGTGGCGCAGGGTGCCGTGGGCCGGATCGGGCACCGGCAGGCCCTCGGCGCGCAGCGCCTCGGCCAACTCGTGCGCCGGCCAGCCGAAGACGTCGATCCCGAGGTAGCCGACCGGGCAGGCGGGGCGGTCGTCGTTCGGGTTCCGGCTCACCGCGACAGCGTCCAGGCCGTCGCCGTCGCCGTCGGCCGAGGAGAGCGTGACGTCCACCCCGGGGAGCCGGAAGGCCAGGGCCCAGCGGGAGCCGCAGACGAAGACCGGCTGCACCCCGTCCGGCAGGAGTTCGCCGTGCGGGGCCAGCAGCGCGCGCACCGCCGCCTCCGGGAGGCCGAAGCGCAGCTCGGGCAGCGGGGCGGGCAGGCGGACGCCGTGGCCGGGCAGCAGGTCGATGGTCACCTGATCATGATTCCTCCTCGGGGGCTGGAACGGGAGTCCGTTTTTCGCGGCGGGAACCCGCGGGCCCGGCGCGGACGGGCCGGGCCAGGGTCAGGTTGCGCAGGGGAGCGGGAGGAGCTCGACCATCCCGTCCCGGAGGATCACCGAGTCCTCGGCGAGGACGACGCGGAGCTGCTTGTCGATCATGACGCCATTGTCGGGGTGCGCGGAGGTCGCGGCGGTCGGTCGCGGCGATATGTACAGCAAGACTGGACAGTTTGGACTGATGAAATTACCGTGGAACCATGACCGAGAAGCGAACAGCCCCAGTGATCCCTGAATCCCCTGCCGTTCCTGCTGATACTGCCGATCCGGTGGGCCCGGCCGGCCCCACCGACCCTGACGACTCCGCCGCGCTGGCCGCCCGGGAGCTCCGTACCGTCGTCAGCCGGCTGCGCCGGACCCTGCAGGAGAAGGGGCAGGGTGCCAGCGGCCTCACCCCTTCCCAGACCGCCGTGCTCAGCCGCCTGATCAACGACGGGCCGGCCTCCGCGAGCACGCTGGCCGCTGCGGAGCGGGTCCGTCCGCAGTCGATGGCGGCCACGCTGGCCGTGCTGGAAGGGCACGGACTGGTCGGCCGCCGTCCCGATCCGGAGGACGGGCGCCGACAGCTGGTCGACCTGAGCGAGACCGGGCTGGCGTGGATCGCGGACAGCCGTCGGGCGCGCGAGGAGTGGCTGGCCCGGGCGTTCCAGGAGGACTTCACCGAGACCGAACGTGCCACCGTGCTGGCGGCGTTGCCCCTGCTGGATCGGCTGAACCGGCGATGAACGGCCCGTCGCTGCTGCTGGCGCGGCTCCGGTCCCGTCGCCACGGGCCACCGAAACCGGCTGACGACGACGGGTTCAACCGCCGGTTGCTAGCCCCGATGGTGCTGGGCTCGGTGCTCAACCCGATCAACTCCTCGATGATCGCGGTGGCCCTGGTGCCCGTCGGCACCGCCTTCGGCGCGCCGCCCGCCGAGACCGCCTGGTTGGTGACCGCGCTCTACCTCGCGACCGCCGTCGGCCAGCCGGTGATCGGGCGGCTGGTGGACACCTTCGGGCCGCGCCGGCTCTACCTGGCCGGTACGGCCGTGGTCGGCCTCGCCGGACTGGTCGGCGCGCTCGCGCCCTCGTTCGGGCTGCTGATCGCCGCCCGGGTGCTGCTCGGGATCGGCACCTCCGCCGCCTACCCCGCCGCGATGCACCTCACCCGCAGCGAGGCCGAGCGCACCGGTCGGAGCGACCCCAGCGGGGTGCTGACGGTGCTCGCCGTCGCCAACCAGAGCATCGCCGTGGTCGGGCCGACGCTCGGCGGCCTGCTGATCGGAATCGGCGGCTGGCGGACCATGTTCGCCGTCAACGTCCCGCTGTCGCTGGCCTGTCTGGCGCTCGGCGCCGCCCGTCTGCCGGTCACGGCGCCGCGCCGGGGGAGCGGAGAGCGGTTCGATCACGCCGGGATCGCCCTGTTCGCCGTCCTCCTGCTGACGTCGATGCTGTTCGTGATGAAGCCGAGCGCCGCCCTCTGGTACCTGCCGGTGCTCGCCCTGCTGGCCGGCGTCGGCTTCGCGGTGCGGGAGACCCGGGCCCGCAGCCCGTTCATAGACCTGCGGGCGCTCGCCCGCAACCGTCCGCTGATCGCCACCTACCTTCGCCAGGTGCTCGGCTACACCGCCAGCTACGCCTTCCTCTACGGCTACACCCAGTGGCTGGAGGAGGCGCGCGGCCTGAGCGCCGCCTCCGCCGGGTTGGTGCTGCTCCCGCTCTCGCTCACCGCCCTCGCGGTCTCCGGCGCGACCGGTCGCAGTCCGGCGGTGCGCGGCAAGCTGCTGGTCGGGGCGGTGGTCCAGATGGCCGCCTGCGCGGCCCTGTTGCTGGCCGGATCGGCCAGCCCGCTGGTCCTGCTGGTCGCGGTCGGGGTGTCGGCGGGCGTCCCGCAGGGACTGATCGGGCTCGGCAACCAGACCGCGCTCTACCACCAGGCCGACCCCGCCGCCATCGCCTCCGCGGCCGGGCTGCTGCGGACCTTCATGTACCTCGGGGCGATGGCGGCCTCGGCCGCGAACGCCGCCTTCTTCCCGCGCGGCGCCACCACGGGCGGGCTGCACCGACTCGCGCTGTTCATGCTCGGCGGCTCGGCCCTGCTCCTCCTCCTCACCCTTCCCGACCGCTCGCTCGGTCGGACGGGGACCGCTGCTGTCGAACGAAGTTGACGATCGGCCGGTGGACGCCGGGGCGGCTCGACCCATGCGGCCCGCTGATCATCGTGCTGGCCTGAACGCCGAACGGCAGCTTGCCCACGGCCAGCGAGCACACCGCGTGCAGCTTGTGCATGTCTCCCCTGGGCGGCGCACCAAGAAGGTGCGGCCGGACGGGTGCGCCGGTCCGCGTACACCTCTTGAATCTTGAACACACGGTACGGGAGTGACCCGGTGGCCCCGGGGCGTCCACGCGTCCATGCCCCGGGGCCACCGGCGGTCGCGCTCTCCGAACCCTCGGGTTCAGCCGGGCGGACATCCCGGACCGGCTGACTGGCCCGGCAGGTACGCCGCCCGCTCCTCCTGGGTCAGACCTCGGCTGACGGCCTGGCAGATCCGCTCGACCGCTGCGGCGGGTCGGGGGAGGACGATGGTCCGCAGCCGTGCGGTGTCGTCGTAACCACCGGTGGCGACGGTTCTTCCATCGGGGCTGAACGCCACCGACAACACCATGTCGGTGTGGCCGGTCAGGGTGGCACGGGCTGCGCCGGTGGCCACGTCCCACAGTCTCACGGTGTGGTCGCGGCTGGCGGTGGCGAGGGTTTTCCCGTCGGGGCTGAACGCCGCCGAGAACACCGTGTTGGTGTGGCCGGTCAGGGTTGAGCGGGCGGTGCCGGTGGCCACGTCCCACAGCCGTGCGGTGTTGTCGCCGCCGGCGGTGGCGAGGGTCCTCCCGTCCGGGCTGAACGCCACCGACCAGACCGCACTGGTGTGGCCGGTCAGCGTCCTGAGGCTCCTGCCGGTGGCCACGTCCCACAGCCGAACCGTCCTGTCCGCGCTGCCGGTTGCCAGGGTGTGACCGTCAGGGCCGAACGCCACCGAGAACACCGTGTTGGTGTGGCCGGTCAGGGTTGAGCGGGCGGTGCCGGTGGCCACGTCCCACAGCTTCACGGTGTGGTCGCGGCTGGCGGTGGCGAGGGTTTTCCCGTCCGGGCTGAATGCCACCGACATCACCATGTCGGTGTGGCCGGTCAGGGTGGCACGGGCCGCGCCGGTGGCCGGATCCCACAGTTTCGCGGTCCGGTCGCCGCTGCCGGTCGCGAAGGTGCGGCCGTCGGGGCTGAACGCCACCGACCACACCTCTCCGGTGTGGCCGGTCAGGGTTGAGCGGGCTGCGCCGGAGGCCGGATCCCACAGTTTCACGGTCCGGTCGGTACTGCCGGTGGCGAGGGTGTTCCCGTCCGGGCTGAACGCCACCGACCAGACCGGTCCGGTGTGGCCCGTCAGCATCGAGCGGGTGCCCTCATCCCACAGCCGCGCGGTCTTGTCGCCGCTGCCGGTCGCGAAGGTGCGGCCGTCGGGGCTGAACGCCACCGAGTACACCTCGCCGGTGTGGCCGGTCAGAGGCGTGCGGGTGGCGCCGGTGGCCACGTCCCACAGCAGTACGGTGTTGTCGGCACTGCCGGTTGCCAGGGTGCGGCCGTCAGGACTGAACGCCGCCGAGACCACCGCGTCGCTGTGGCCGGTCAGGGTCAAGCGGGTTGTGCCGGTGGCCACGTCCCACAACCGTGCCGTGTAGTCGCGGCTGGCGGTTGCGAGGGTGTGGCCGTCGGGGCTGAACGCCACCGCGTAGACCTCGTTGGTGTGGCCGGTGAGGGTGGCTCGGACGGTGCCGGTGGCCGCGTCCCACAGCCGTGCGGTGTTGTCGGCGCTGGCGGTTGCGAGGGTGTGGCCGTCGGGGCTGAACGCCACCGCGTAGACCTCGTTGGTGTGGCCGGTGAGGGTGGCTCGGACGGTGCCGGTGGCCGCGTCCCACAGCCGTGCGGTGTTGTCGGCGCTGGCGGTTGCGAGGGTGTGGCCGTCGGGGCTGAACGCCACTGAGCGCACCTCTCCGGTGTGGCCGGTGAGGGTGGCCCGGACAGTGCCGGTGGCCGCGTCCCACAGGCGAACGGTCCGGTCGGCGCTGGCGGTTGCGAGGGTGTGGCCGTCGGGGCTGAACGCCACCGAGCGCACCTCTCCGGTGTGGCCGGTGAGGGTGGCCCGGACGGTGCCGGTGGCCGCGTCCCACAGGCGAACGGTCCGGTCGGCGCTGGCGGTTGCGAGGGTGTGGCCGTCGGGGCTGAACGCCACCGAGTAGACCGAGTCGGTGTGGCCGGACAGGCGTCGCCGCAGTGGGAGGGCCGCGGCGTCGTCCAGGCTCTCGACGGATTCGGGAGTGTGGCCGGTGCGGTACGCCTGGACGGCCAGCAGCGAGGCGAGGTCGGGGTTGGTGCTGATGAGGGTGCCGGACTGGAGGGCGAGCTGCCGGGAGAGGGCCGTCTGCCGTTCGGCGACGGCCGTCCGCTGCTGCCAGACGGCGTATCCCGCAGCGGCGAGTGCGAGGACGAGGACCCCGGCCAGGATCGCGTTGAGGCGTCTGCTGCGCCGGATGACGGCCTGCTGGCGCTGCCTGCTGGCGGTGAGGAAGGCGGCGATCCCGCTCGGTAGGCGGCGGTGCCGGGACCATTCAAGGCCTTCCGCGAGCGCCGTCCCGGCGAGCAGGTCACCGGGGTCCTTCCGCTCGGCCCAGCGGGCTCGCCGTTCCCGGGTGTGTCCGAGCCACTCCTGGAAGCGATGGTCCTGGTTGACCCACTCGCGTAGTGTGCCCCAGTCGCGGATGAGCGCGTCATGGATGAGCTCGGCCACCGGCTGTCCGGCCGGGGCGTCGGGTCCTTCGGGTGCGCGGGGCGTGTAGGTGGTGATGATCCGATGGCCGGTGAGGGCGGCGAGGACGGCGTCGATGGCCCGCTCGCTGCCGGGAACGGCGTCGGGGTCGGCTGCCAGGTCGCGCAGCTCCCGCAGGGGGACCTGTGCCCGGATGGCCGGAATCTGGTGGCTCGGGTCGGCCGGGCGAACCAGGGAGGTCAGGATCCGCCGTGCGATGGGCCGGTGGCCGGGGGCCAGCTGGTCGAGGGCGGTGTCGCACCAGGTGGTCAGGCTTCCGGTGACCGCGCCGATGCGCCGGTAGGCGTCGTGGGTGAGGTAGCCGTCCTGGCGGCCTTGCCAGAGCCGGCTGAGAGTCAGCTCCAGCAGGGGCAGGACGGTGACGGGCGCCTGGCGGGTGGCGGATCCCTCGGGGGTGGTGGCCAGGACGTCGGTGACGATCTGCTCAGGCAGTCCGGGCTGGAAGCGGGCGCCCACGTCCTGGGCGGGCAGGGTGATGATGTCGCGCAGGTCGTCCTCGCTCAGGCTGCCCGGCACGTTGAGGAGCCCAGGCATCGCGGCGTGCAGCAACCTTGGTGCAAGGGCAGCGAGTTGATGGTAGAAGTCATCGCGCATGATCAGGATCACCTGGAGCCGGGCGATCGAGTCGACCGCCGCGGTGAGCTGGTCCGCGATGGCCGGGCAGCGGTCCGGCCGTCGGCCGTCGGCGGGCTGGGCGAGGAACTCCTCGAACTGGTCGATGATCAGGATGATGCGCTGACAGTCGGGGTCGGCCGCGAGTCTGCGGGTGACGGCGGTGGCGATCCCGTCGGTGGCAGCCCCGGGGAGCCCGGCGTGTTCGAGTTCGGCCGTCAGATCCTGCCTCGGTCTGGCGAGCACGGGTAACCACCGTTCGCTGCCAGGAAGTTCACCTGCGGCGAGGGCGGGTAGGACGCCGGCCTGGATCAGGGACGACTTGCCCGATCCGGAGGGTCCGAGCAGCAGCGTCAACCGCCTGTGCCGGGCCAGGTTCGCCAGCACCTGCCGCACCGCGTCCCTGCGGCCCTCGAACCACCTGGCCTGCTCCGCGGTGAACGGCTCCAGCCCCCGGTAGGGGCACACGTCCCGCTCGGCCAGGTCGGGCCGGATCTCCCGCAGTGTCCGTGTCGGTGTGGCATAGGCGATGCCCTGCCCCCGCGAAAAGGCGTCGGGGGCGGTGATCTCGGTGACCATGCCGACGACCAGGCCTGTCACCTCGTCCAGGACCGGGCCGCCACTGAATCCGGTGGTCAGGTCGTTGGCATCGGTCAACTGCAGCAGCGCGCCCCGGCCCGCGGCGGGCGGCAGCAGATCACCGGCCACCCCGAAGCCGAAGTGCCCGCCCGGCGGGGCCTGCGCGGGGAACCCGAACGACCGCACCCGGTGGCCCCGGCAGCCCGCTGCAGCGCCCAACGGCAACGGCTCCGTACCCGTAGCGGTCCCGTTCAGGCGCACGACGGCGACGTCGTCGCCTTCCGGGGGCCGCCAGGCCTCGTCCAGGACCCGGCCCTCCACCCGCGGCGCGGCGTCCGTGTGCGGGAAGACCAGCCGCACCCGCCCACCGGGCCCGCTTCCGGCGGCAGCCACCACGTGCGCGCAGGTGACCAGGAGGCCCTCGGCCACCAGGAAGCCCGCCCCGACCACCTCACCGCCCACTCCGAGGACCTGGGCCACGGCGGACAGCAGTGCCGGCGTACGGTCGCCGTCCGGCCCCTTGCCGTCGATGTCCACCGGTCACCCCGGACTCTCGCCCGCGCCCGGGTGGTCGGCCGCATTCCTGTTCCACGTCATGGTCACCATCAGATGACCGGTGGCAGCGGCCTTGGTGATCACGGCCCCGGCCTCGACCGCGAGGTCGACGCCGAACGCGACGGTGATCCCGTCGGGGCAGGCCTTGCGGAGCTCGTCGAGGGTGGCCCGCGCCGCCTCGGTGACCGGCTGCAGAGCCCCCTGCAGACTCTCCGGCAGCTCTTGGATGGCATCGCCGACACGACCGGCCTTCACCGGCCCCTCCGGCCTTGCCGGGGTCTCGATCAGGACGCAGCCCCCGCCCTCCAACGGCATCCGAGCCAGAGCTGCCACGATCTCCTCCTTCACCCCGTCGCACTCGTCGACACGTGGGCTTTGGTGCCTCTCAGACGACGGCGGGCGGTACGGGGTACGTCGGGCCGCCCACAGCACGTGAACCGTTCACCCGCCCTGAGGGGGCATCGCACGCCGCCACCCAGTGTCATCGTCATCAGCGCCAGTACCTGCCGCACTTGGAGTGGGCCGTGTGAATGAAAGGCCCGTCGGTGGCCGCGGGTGGACCGCCTGACGGCGGTTTCGAGGCGTCTCATCCAACCGGCGCACCCGCACGAGCACCCCACTCCCGCCTCAGGCCAGCCCCGTGACCTGCGACTTCAGGTTGGAAAACACCCAGTGCGCCCGACGAGTTCCTCGGCATCCTCGCCCGTCACCCCGAGTGGGACTGGCGCGGGGGCCCGAGCCCGGAACGGCCCGAGGGGCCGGTGGACAGCGCCAGGTAGGCGTCCAGCCGGGCGGCGGCGGTGAGCATCGCCCGGCCACGGTCGGTGAGGCGCTGCTGCCAGCCGTCGAGGGCGGCGGCGAGACCGCCCGTCCCGCCCGCCGTGCGGATCTCCCGGACCACGGTGGCGATGTGGGCCAGCGGGTAGCCGCCGCGCCGGAGCAGGTGGGCGAGGTCGGCGTCGCGGATGTCCTCGGGGCGGAAGAGGCGGTGGCCGGTGGCGCGGTCGCGGGGCGGGGTGAGGATGCCGGCCGCCTCCCAGGTGCGCAGGGTGGCGGGGGTGACGCCGAGGCGGTGGGAAAGTTCGCCGATGCTGAGCGGGCCGGGGAGCGCACCACGGATTTCACCGGGGTCCTGTTCGGCGGACAGGTGGTCGACGGCCCGGCGGACGGCGCTGAGCGTCTCCCGGTCGCGCAGCAGCTGGGCGTGGCCCCGGTCGACGGCGGTCAGCGCCTCGTCCGGGCGGTCGGCGTGCAGGGCGGTCATGACCTGGCCGGCGATCGCGTGCCCGTGGGCACGGACCAGGGCGAGGAAGGCCCGCAGGGCGGCGGCGTGCAGTTCGGTGTAGATCCGGTAGCCGCTGGGGGTGCGCTCGGCGGGCGGGAGGAAGCCATCGTGCTCGTAGTTGCGTACGGCCTGGGTGGAGATGCCGTGCTCGCGGGCGAGGTCGGCGGGGCGCACGGCGAGTTCCTCCGGTTTGAGACTTCTTGGCGGCAGTCACGGGCTGGCATCGGTGAAAGTCTCAACCGATCCTTCAAGGATACGCTTGAGGTCCATGAGTCAGGACATTGGAGACTTCCTCACCCCCTCCTGCGAACTGCTGGCGCTCGGCGAACCGACGCACCAGGAACCGGCCTTCGGGCGGGTCCGCAACCGGCTGTTCGTCCAACTGGTCGAGCGGGGCTTCCGCTCGATCGCCCTGGAGACCGACCGGGTGGCCGCGCTCGCCGTGGACGACTACGTCCGGCACGGCGTGGGCACCCTCGACGCGGTACTGGACGAAGGCTTCTCGCACGGCTTCGGCGCCCAGCCGGGCAACCGCGAACTCGTCGCCTGGATGCGCGAGTTCAACCGCGACCGGGAACCCGCCGAGCGACTGGCCTTCCACGGCTTCGACATCCAGACCGAGAACACCACCGCGCCCAGCCCGCGCCGCTACCTCGAACACGCCCGCGACTTCCTCCAACTCGACCTCGACATCGCCGGGTTGACGGGCGAGGACGAGCGCTGGGAGCGCGAGGAGGCGATCCTGGACGCCGCGATGTCGCCCGGGGCCACCCCCGAGGCCGAGCGGCTGCGCCGCATCGCCGACGACCTGGTCAACCAACTCTACGTACGGGCACCGGACTTGATCGACGCCAGCTCGCACGCCGAGTGGCTCCGGGCCGGGACGCACCTGCAGGCCGGGATCGGACTGCTGCGCTACCACGCGCAGTCGGCGGTCCAGGGCCTCGGGATGAGCGCCCGGATCTCCGGCCTGATCAGGATGCGGGACGCCCTGATGGCGCAGAACCTGCTCGACATCCGCGCCGTCGAGGCCCGGCGCGGGCCGACCCTGGTGTTCGCCCACAACCGCCACCTCCAGCGGAACCCGAGCGCCTGGTCACAGGACGAACTGGACTGCGGCTGGAACGGGGCCGGCCACATCGCCGGCTCGCTGCTGGGCGAGCGCTACGTCTTCGTCGCCGGGAGCCTCGGGTGCAGCGAGGCGATGGGGCTGGGCGCGCCGGCGCCGGGGACGTACGAGGCGCTGCTGCAACCCGGCATCGAGGCCTGGCGGTTGGTGGCCCCGCTGGAGCCGGGTGTGGCCCGCACCCGTACCGACACCACCCCGCGGCAGGGCTACTTCCCGCTGGACCTGGAGACCCTCGACGGGGCAGCCGCGCTGCTGCACCTCGCCGACGGCGCGGCGACGGCCGGGTAGCCACCCCGTCGCGGGCCCGGGTAGGCGTTGCGCAGGTGGGCCAGCAGGGCGGCGGTCGGCGGTGCCGGCGGCCGCCCGGTCGGCCGCGCCAGCGCGATCCGTACCCGGGGCACGGGGTCGGTCAGCCGCCGGACCGGCAGGCCGGCGGCCGGCCCCGGGGCCGGCAGCACCGCCACGCCCAGCCCGTGCGCGGCGAGCGCGGCCCGTGCGTGCGGCAGCACCGCCTCGCCGACCCTGGTCAGCCGCACCGTGCCCGCACCGCCTCGGGCCGCAGCCTGCGCTTCTTCGGAGCCCGGTTGGAGGGCGTACGGCTGCGGGCGACGGACGCGGACTGGTCGTACGGGCAGGGGCCGCTGCCGGTGGAGGGGCGGGCGGAACACCTGCTGCTGGTGGCGTACGGGCGGCGGCTGCCGACGGGGCTGCTGTCCGGGGCGGGGGCGGAGCGGTTCACGCGTTGAGGCGGGCGCGGCCGGGGCCCTCCGTGCTCGTTGCGGCGGGGTCTGGGGTTCGTCGTGGCGGGGTGTGGGCGGTCCCCTGACCGCACCGCCCTGCGCCTCGCCGTCGCCCGTGCCTACGATCGGGTCATCGCAGGAGGGCGAGAGGGAAGCCAGGTCGCCGATGGCCCCGAGGTCCGTGCAGTGGCCGCCGTACGTGCGGGTCGCGCCGTGGTTGCTGATCGTCGGCGGGCTGGTGTGGAACTCGCTGGATCCGGCCGATTACTGGGGCGATCCGTTGCTGGCGGCCGCCGCCGTACTGTCCGGGGCGCTGCTGACGCTGCGCGACACCGTTGCCGTCGGGGTGGCGAACGTGACCGGGATCCTGGTGCTCTCCCTGCGGGACGGGTCGTTCGGGACCCAGGACGGCTACCTGGAGCTGGTGAACACCGCCTTCACCGCCCTGCTCGGGGTCGGGGTGAACCGGGTGGTGGCCCGGCACGGGCGCAGGCTGGCGCGGGTGCGGTCGGTGGCGGAGGCGGCGCAGCGGGCGGTGTTGCCGGAGCCGCCGGGGCGGGTGGCGGGGCTGGAGGTCGCGGCCTGCTACCGGGCGGCCCAGGACGAGGCGCTGATCGGCGGGGACGCGTACGCGCTGCAGGCCACTCCGTACGGTGTGCGGGTGCTGATCGCGGACGTGCGGGGCAAGGGGCTGCACGCGGTGGGGGCGGTGTCGGTGCTGCTCGGGGCGTTCCGGGAGGACGCGCACCGGGAGCCGGACCTCGCCGCGCTCGCGGACGCGTTGGAGCGCACGCTGGCCCGGGAGAGCGCCGCGCTGGGGGAGGAGCTGCGGGTGGAGGGGTTCGTCACCGCGCTGCTGGTGGAGTTCCCGCCGGGGGAGGCCGTCGCGCGCACCCTGGACTGCGGTCACCCCGGGCCGTACCTGCTGGGCGACGGCGAACCGGGGGTGAGCCGGTGGGACGCGGCCGATCCGGGGCTGCCGCTCGGGATGGGCGCGCTGGGGGTGGCGCGCCCGCCGGTGGAGACCAGGCCCTTCCCGACGGGGTGCACGCTGCTGCTGGTGACGGACGGCGTGACCGAGGCGCGGGACGCGGCTGGGGAGTTCTACGACCCGGTGCGCGGGCTGGCCCCGCTCGGGCCCTTCGCCGGGGCGCGGGAGGCGGTGGACGCGCTGGTGGCGGATGTGGCCCGGTGGACGGGCGGGCCGCGCGACGACGACATGGCGGTGCTCGCGGTGACCCGGCGCGGGATCGGCGACGGGCCGGGAGCATGGCCGGGGTAGGCGTGGAGCTCGGGTAGGGGCGGAGCCGGGGTAGGGGGCGCGATGGGCGCCGGATATGCGCTGGACAGGCGCCCCCGGGAGGTTGGCCACGGCTCCGGACGGTGACGCCGATATCACGATGAGGTTACCGAAGGTGCCTGCTCCACGGGATCCGGCCAAGTTGAGCGGTGCCCTCCGGTGGCCGGAAAGCGGGTGTCCGGATACCGGACGGCGCAATGGACTTCCTGGTCGCGAAGTGGCCCGGATGCCCGGATGGACTGTGATGCCTTGGCCGACGGGCGGCGGCGGCCGCGTGCCGGATCGCCGCCGGAACATAAGGGCTCGTAAGGGAGGCACAAGGGCCGGTCACGGCAGTGGCGGGATCCGGCCGACCCGTGCTTCGTCCGGAAACGGACCAGGTGGTTGCCTCGTGTCGAATGGGTGACCGAGAGTCGCATCGATGAACGAGAAGCCTCGCCCCCGCCAGGCCCGTCTGTTCGGCCACCGCGACTTCCGGCTCCTGCTGACCGGAGCCGCGGCGGCCCAGACGGGCAGTCAGGTCACCCTGGTCGCCCTGCCGCTGGTGGCGGTGGTGGTGCTCGACGCCACCCCGTTCGAGGTCGGTCTGCTCACGGCCGCCGAGACCGCCGCGTTCCTGCTGGTCGGCCTGCCGGCCGGTGCCTGGCTGGACCGGATGCGCAAGCTCCCGGTGCTGATCCGCGCCGACGTGGTGCGCTGCGTCGCGGTGGGCTCGATCCCGCCGGCGGCGGCGCTCGGGGTGCTGACCATGCCCCAGCTCTACCTGGTCGCGCTGGTCACCGGGGTGGCCACGGTCTTCTTCGACGTGGCCCACCAGTCCTTCCTGCCCGCCGTCCTGCCGCGTGAGCAACTGGTCGGTGGCAACGGCGCGTTGGAGACCGTCCGGTCCTCGGCGCAGATCGCCGGGCCGGGCCTGGGCGGCGGGCTGGTCCAGCTGCTCGGCGCGCCGGTCGCCATCGTGGCCGACGCCTGCGGCTACCTCGCCTCGGCCCTGCTGCTCACCCGGATCCGGGTCGAGGAGGCGCGGCCGGAGCCGGAGCCCGGACGGTCGCTGCGCGCCGAGGTGACCGAGGGCGTGCGCTTCGTGCTCGGCCACCCGCTGCTGCGGGCCATCGCCACCGCGACCGCCATGGCCAACCTGTTCGGCGCCGTCCTGGCGGCCGTCCAGACGGTGTTCTGGGTCCGGGTGCTCGACCTGTCGCCCGGCGCCATCGGCGCCCTGCTGTCGGCCTCCGCCGTCGGCGGGCTGGCGGGCGCGCTCTGCGCGGGGCGGCTGTCCCGCTGGGTCGGGCAGGCCCGGCTGATCTGGCTGGCCACCGTGGTGACCGCGCCCTTCGCGGTGCTGTGGCCGCTGTCCAGCGGCGCTGCGGGCGTCCTGCCGTTCGGCCTCGCCTCGGGCGTGGTGCTGTTCGGCGCGGTGGCCTACAACGTCGCGCAGGTGAGCTTCCGGCAGAGCGTCTGCCCGCCCGAGCTTCTCGGGCGGATGAACGCCACCATGCGCTTCCTGGTGTGGGGCACCATGCCGATCGGCGCGCTCGGCGGCGGGGCGGTCGCCGACTGGGCCGGCCCGCGCGCCGCGCTGTGGGTGTGCGCGGCGGGCTTCCTGGTGGTGCCGGTTCCGCTGCTGCTGTCGCCGCTCCGGGGGATGCGCGAGCTGCCCGCGGCGCCGGCGGAACCCGGGGCCGTGGACGCCACGGACACCACGAACGGCGGGCCCGCTGCGGACATCCGGCCCACCCCGGACACTCCGGACGCCGAGCACTCCGCCGCGAGTCCCACCGCCCCCTGATCCCCTGACCCGAGCCGACACCGGAAATCGGAGACCGTTCCGTGCACGCCAGCATCACCGCCGCCTACCTCGCCCGGTACCGCTCCGCCGCCGCCGAATCCCCGGTGGAGCTGCTCCCGCTGACCGGCGCCCAGCGGCGGTTCCTGATCACCCGCCGGCTCGCGCCGCGGTCCCGCTCCGACCTCGCCCCGCTGTTCTTCGCCTACCCGGGCGGCACCCTCGACCTCGACCGGCTGGGCCGCGCCGCCGCCGCCGTGGCGGCCGGCCACCCGGCGCTGTGCGGCGCCTTCGTGACCGTCCGCGGCACACCCGTGCTGCGCACCGGCGGCCCCTCGGTCGAGGTCGCCCCGATCGCCGTCACCCCCGGCGGCAGCGCCGAGGGCGCGCTGCGCGAGGCGCTGCTGGACTGGCCGCTGGACGGGCCCGCGCTGCGCCTCCTGGTGGCCCGAGAACCCGACGACGGCGAGGAGTTGCTCGCCCTCGCGCTGGACCACGCCGCCTGCGACGAGCAGTCGATCGGGGCGCTGGTCGGCGAGCTCACCGAGGCGTACCGGCAGGACGAGCCGCCCGCGTCCGCCCTTGGGGCCTGCCCCGACCAGCGGGCCGTCGCCACCTTCCGGGAGGCCGTCGAACTCCAGCTGGCCGCCGAGGAAGCCGCCGCCGGGCCCGCCGCGCGCGCTCACTGGGGGCGCCGGCTCGGCGCGCTGACCGGGGCGGGCGGCGGCGCCGCGAAGGCTGCCGGCGTGCTCACCGAGCGGCTGCCCGCCGTCGAGGGCGGCGCCCGCAGCGCCCTCTTCCCCGCCCTGCTGGACGCCGTCGGCGCCGCCGCCCGGCGACTGCACCGCGCGGACGGCCCGCTCGCCCTCGGCTACCCGTGGGGCGGCCGCCCGCCCGGCGCGCCCGCCGTGCTCGGCTGCTTCCTCAACACCCTGGTGCACGCCGTCCCTCCGCAACCCGCCACCGACCTGGAGGCGCTCTGCGACGACTGGTGGGACGACCTCGACCACGCCGGCACCCCCTTCGACGAGGTGGTCCGGGCCGCCCGGGCCGCCGGGTCCCCCTGGTCGGGCGGGCTGGACGCGATGCTCACCTTCGAGGACCTCCGACGCCGCCCGCCCCTGGTGCTCGGCGGCGTGCCCGGCCGGGAGGTCCACGTCGCCGGACGCCCGCTCGCCGCGCCGCTGGCCGTCTCCGCCTCGCACGGCGACGACCTGACGGTGCGCCTCGCCTGGGACAGCGAGCGCTTCCCGGCCGCCGACGCCGAGGCCGCCTTCGGCGATCTGCTCGCCGTGCTGCGCCGCCACCTCTAGGGCCTGCCCTTGCGCCCGCCCTGGGTAGCCGACAGTCTCCTCGACCCCGGCCCCCAAGACCGTCCTTCCCCGAAGACCGAAGACCCCCTGGCCCGCACCCTCACCCCGGTGCGGCCCGGCCCCCACCGGCCGTACCGGGACCACCCCACGCCCCGCACCCAGCCACCGCAGTGCCAACACGCCCACCACACAAGGGAATCATCCATGTTCGCACTCTCTCCCTCGCAGGAGATCGTCTGGCTGCACGAGCAGATGCAGCCGGGCAGCCGCGCCTACAACTTCACCGGAGTGCTCGACCTGTGGGGCACCCTCGACCGGGACGCCCTGCACACCGGACTCGCCGCCGTCCTGGCTCAGCACCCGGGCCTGCGGCTGGAGCTGGTGGCCCGGCCGGAGGGCGTGCCCGGCCAGCGGGTCGCCGAGGAGTGCCAACCCGTGCTGCGGCACAGCGACTTCACCGCCGAGCCGGACCGGGAGGCCGCCTTCCGCCGACTGCTCGCCGCCGAGGCCGAGGAGCCGCTGGACACCGAGCGGGCCCCGCTGCTGCGCTGGCACCTGGTCCGGATCGCCGAGGACCACCACCGGCTGATCCACGTCGAGCACCACCTCGTCCACGACGGCCACTCCTTCGCGATCTTCCTGCGCGACCTGTTCACCGTCTACCGCGCCCGCGTCCTCGACCAGCCCTACGAGCTGGCCACTGCTCCGTCGTACGAGCAGCACGCCCGCACCGAGGCCGACCCGCAGGACCGTGAGCGTGCCCTCGCCTTCTGGACCAGGGAGCTGACCGACGCCCCGCGCGAGGTCACCCTGCCCGGGCTGGCCCGGCCGGGCGTCGAGCGCCGCCACCGCGGCGGGCAGCTGCGCCAGTCGATCGGCGCCGACCTCGCCGAGCGGCTGCGCGAGCGCAGCAAGGCCGACGGCCACACCCCGTTCAGCACCCTGCTCGCCCTGTTCGCCGAGCTGCTGCGCCGGCACAGCGGTCACCGCGAGGTGACCGTCGGCACCGCCGTCGGCAACCGCCCGGAGGGCTACGAGGGCACCGTCGGCATGTTCGTCAACACCGTCCCGCTGCGCCTGCGGCTCGACCCGGCCGCCTCCGGCACCGACGCCGTGGACGAGGCGACCGACGTCCTGATGCGCGCCCTGCCCCACCAGCACCTGCCCGTGCAGGAGCTGACCCGCCGGCTCGGGCTGCACACCGGCGGCACCGACAACCCGCTGTTCAACGTGATGTTCAGCGCCCACGACGCCGCGCTGCCCGACGTCCAGGCGCCCGGCCTCGACGTCTCGCTGTACGAGGGCTTCAACACCGGCACCACCCGCTTCGACCTCGACCTGGTGCTGCTGCCCGACGACCGCCGGGTGGTCGGCGAGAAGCACGGCGCCGCCGGGATGACCCTGATCTGGGACTACGACGCCGACCTGTTCGGCGAGACCGAGGCCGTGCTGCTCTCCGAGCGCCTGCTGGAGCTGCTGCGCCACTACCTCGACCGGCCCGAGGCGGTGCTCGCCGAGCTGGCCCCCGCGCCGCAGGCCGAGCCGGCCGCCACGCCCACCCCGGCCGGCCTCGACCCGGCCGCCGCCCACGACCCGACCGCGCTAGCCCTGCTGGCCGGCAACGAGCGCATCAGCTACGGCGAACTCGACCGCCGCGTCGGTGAGTTGGTCGACCGGATGCGCGCCGCCGGGGTCACCGCCGGGCAGCCGGTGGCCGCCGTGCTGCCGCGCGGCACCGACAGCGTGGTCACCCTGCTGGCCTGCCTGCGCCTGGGCGCCGTGTACGCGCCGTTGTCCACCGAGGACCCGGCCGCCCGGCTCGGCCTGCTGCTGGAGCGGCTCGCCCCCGCGCTCGTCCTCGCCACCCGGCAGAGCGCGCTCGCGCTGCCCGCCGAGGGCGTCACCCCGGCCCTGCTGGACGGCCCCGCCTTCCCGAAGGCCGAGCCCGCCGCCGTCCTGGACGGCGCCGCGTACATCGTCCACACCTCCGGCTCCACCGGCGTGCCCAAGCCCGTCCTGGTCGGCCGCGAGGCGCTCGCCGGGTACGTCGCCGCGATCGCCGACCGCTACCGACTCAGCTCCGCCGACCGGGTGTTGCTGTTCGCCCGGCCGTCCTTCGACGTGGCACTGGAGGAGGTGTTGCCGGCCCTCGCGGTCGGCGCCGCCCTGGTGGTGCCGCAGCGCGAGGTGCCCACCGGGCCGGAGCTGGTCGCCGTGCTCGCCGCCCGCGGCGTCACCGTCGCCAACCTGCCCACCAGCTACCTGCTCGCCGTCCGCGAGGACCTGCGCGAGGCACTGCGCGACGGCCGCTGGACGCCGCGGCTGCTCGTCCTCGGCGGCGAACGGCTGCCCGCCCGCGCGCTCGCCGGGCTGACCGAGGCCACCACCGTGCTCAACGCGTACGGCGTCACCGAGGCCACCGTCACCTCCACCGTCCACCAGGTGACCGCGGCCGACGTCACCGAGGACGGCGAGATCCCGCTCGGCACCGAGATCGACGGCGTGCGCCTGCACGTCCTGGACGAGACGCTGCGCCCGCTCCCGTACGGCTGCGTCGGCGAACTCGCCGTCAGCGGCGACCTGTTGGCCGAGGGCTACGTCGGGTTGCCGGAGCCCACCGCGGCGCGCTTCACCACCGTCCCCGCACTCGGCGGCCTGCGGGTCTACCGCACCGGCGACCGCGGCTACCGCGACACCGAGGGCCGACTGCGCTTCCTCGGCCGCGCCGACAACCAGGTCAAGCTGCGCGGTCACCGGATCGAGCTGGAGGAGATCGAGTCCGCCGCCTCCGCCGAACTCGGCGGCCGCTCCTGCGCGGTGGTGCTGCACACCGACCCGCGGACCGGCCCCCGCCTGCTCGGCTTCCTCGAGGGCACCGAGCGCCCCGACCAGGCCGCCCTGCACACCGCGCTCGCCCGCCGGCTGCCCGGCGGACTCGTCCCCTCCGGCTGGACGGCCGTCGCCACCATGCCCACCCTGCCCGGCGGGAAGCCCGACCGCGCCGCCCTCGCCCGGCTGGCCGAGGAGAGCCCGGAGGAGCCGGCGACCGCGCCCAGCGCCTTCGCCGACCCCGGCCAGGAGCTGATCGCCGCCGCCTGGCGCGAGGTGCTCGGCCACGACCGCTTCACCGCGGACTCGCACTTCTTCGAGGTCGGCGGCCACTCGCTGCTCGCCGCCCAGCTCGCCGCCCACCTGGAACCGCACCTGGGCAGCCGCCCGCCGCTGCGCACCCTGTTCCGCCACGCCGTCCTGGCCGACCAGGCCCGCGTCCTCACCGGAGGCGCCAAGTGAGCTCCCCCTCCGCCGTCTTCGAAGACGGCCACCGCGAACTCGTCGACGCCTTCGAGAGCTTCATCCGCCGCGAACTCGTGCCACTCGCCGCCGAGCTGCCCGAAACGGCCGACCAGGTCCCGACCGACCTGCGGGCCTACGTCCGCAAGCGCTCCGCGGCGCTCGGCTTCTACGCCGGCGACTACCCGGAGGAACTCGGCGGCTCCGGCATGCCGTTCACCGCCGTCGTGCTGCTGCACCACGCCGCCGGACGCAGCGGCTGCGTGCTCGCCCCGTACGCGCTGGCCGGCTCCGACGGCCCCAGCCCGCTGCTGCGGCACGGCACCCCCGAGCAGATCGAGCGCCACCTCGTCCCGCTGGTGCGCGGCGAGCAGACCCGCTGCCTGGCGCTCACCGAGCCCCAGGCCGGATCGGACGCCTTCCACCTCACCACCACCGCCGTGCGCACCGGCGACGACTGGGTGCTGAACGGGCGCAAGACCTTCGTCAGCAACGCCGAACACGCCGGGATCGCCCTGGTGGTCGCCGCCACCGACCTCGGCGACGGCGCCGGGCCGACCGCCGGGGCCACCGCCTTCGTGCTGCCGATGGACCAGCCCGGGCTGCGGATCGGCCAGCGGTACGAGGGGATGTCCGGCGAGCCGCTGTTCGAGCTGCTGCTCGACCAGGTCACCGTCGGCCCGGAGGCCGTCATCGGCGGCGAGGAGGGCATCGCCGCGGCCACCGCCCTCGCCATGGACAGCCTCTCCCGCGGCCGCCTGGTGGTCGCCGCGATGTGCAACGGCATCGCCGAGTACGCGCTGAAGGCCGGCGTCGAGTACGCCCGCGAGCGGCGCGCCTTCGGCAGGGTGATCGGCGAGTACCAGCACGTCCAGGAGCACCTGGTGGCCACCCGCGCCGAGGTGGAGTCCTCCAAGCTGCTCACCCTCGCCTGCGCCCGGCTGGTGGACGAGGGCACCGAGGCGCCCGAGAACGCGGCGCTCGCCAAGCTCACCGCCTCCGAGACCGCCGTCCGCGCGGTGGACCGCTCGCTCCAGGTGCACGGCGCCACCGGCTGGGTGCGCGGCCACCCGCTGGAGTTCCTGTACCGCTACGTCCGGATGACCACGATCATCGAGGGGACCTCCGAGGTCCAGAAGGTCATCATCGCCCGTGCCATGGGCCTGAACTGACGGTTACGCATGCATCTGGAGACGATGATGGAATCCCTGAGCATCGGGTACGGCCGTCCGCACCGGCACGGCGCGGTCCTCGACCTGTTCACCAGCTGGGCGCACCGCACCCCGCAGGCGCCCGCCCTGATCGACGGCGAGCGCACCCGGAGCTACGCCGAACTCGACCGCCTCGCCGACACCGTCGCCGAGGCCCTGCGCGGCAAGGTCGGCGAGGGCGACCTGGTCGGCGTCTGCCTCGGCCACTCCGTGGAACTGGTCGCCGTCACCCTGGCGATAGCCAAGCTCGGCGCCGTACACCTGCCGCTCGGCCCGCGCCCCGGCGAGAAGCGGCTGCGGGCCGTCGCCGAGCAGCTGCGCCCGGTCTGCCTGGTCGGCGAGGACGCCGTGCTGCCGCCCGGCGGAGAGCGGCTCGAGCTGGACCTGCCCGGCGGCGGCGTGCCGGCCGCCCTGATGCCCGGCACGCAGGTCAGCGTGCCCGCCGGCACCCACTACGCCGTTCTCACCTCCGGCTCCACCGGTACCCCCAAGGCCGTCGCCGTCACCGAACCCGCGCTCGGCGCACTGCTGCAGTGGTACCGCGAGCTGACCGGCCTCGGCCCCGGCGAGCGGCACAGCCTGCTGATCGGGGTCTCCTTCGACCCGCACGTCCTGGAGCTGTGGGCCACCCTCACCTCCGGTGCCGCGCTGGTCGTCGCGCCCGAGGCGGTGCGCTGGGACTCCGGCGCGCTGACCGACTGGTGGCGCGAGGCCGGCATCACGGCCTGCGTGCTGCCCACCCCGCTGGGCGAGCCGGTCCTGGCCCGGCCCTGGCCCGCCGGGCTGGCGCTGCGCCACCTGCTCATCGGCGGCGACCGGCTGCGCCGCGCCCCCGGGCCGGACGTCACCGCGACCGTCCACAACGGCTACGGCCCCGCCGAGGCGACCGTCGTCACCACCGTGCACACCATGGCCCCCGGCGGCGACCACGGCGACGGCGCGCCGCCGATCGGACTGCCGATCCCCGGGGCCGTCGTGCTGGTCACCGACGAGCAGGGCCGCCCGGTGCCCAGAGGGACGGCCGGCGAACTGCGGATCGGCGGCCGGGGCCTGGCCGCCGGATACCTCGACCCCGAACTGACCGCCCGCCGCTTCGTCGAGGTGCCGCCCGGCGTGGACGGTGTCGACCGGGTCTACCGCACCGGCGACCGGGTGGTGATGCGCGCTGACGGCGTGCTCGAGTTCCACGGACGCCTGGACGACCAGGTCAAGGTCAGCGGGGTGCGGATCGAACCGGCCGAGGTCGAGGCCGCCTTCGAACGCGACCCCCGGGTGCGCCGCGCCGTGGTCGCCGCCGAGCCGGCCGCGGCCGGCGGCGCACGGCTGCTCGCCTTCGTCCAGACCGAGGAGGACGCCGAACCCACGAGCCTGCTGGACGCCGTCCGCCCCTGGCTGCCCGAGCAGGCCGTGCCCGCCACCGTGCGGCTGGTCGAGCACTACCCGCTGGACGCCAACGGCAAGGTGGACCGCGCGGCGCTGCTCGCCGCCGAGCCGGCGGCCCCGGAGGCGGTGGCGGTGACCGAGGACGGGGACACCCCGGTCGAGCGCACCGTGCTGAAGCTCTGCCGCGAGCTGATCGGCCGCGCAGACCTCGGCCCGGCCGACAACTTCCTGGACGCGGGCGGCAATTCGCTCGCCGCCGCCCGACTGCTGGAGGCCCTGGAGGAGGAGTACGGGGTGCGGCTGCGCGCCCCCCTGGTGCTGCGCCAGCCCGACCTGCGGGCGATCGCGCGACTGATCGAGGAGCGGATGCCGAGCGCGTCCCTCACCTGACGGCCCGCCGTACCTCCTGTCCTGCACAACGGCGCCCCGGCCGCACGGCCGGGGCGCCCGGAAGGGAACCCGCCATGACGCCCACGCTCCCCGCCCTGATCGCCCGGCAGGCCGAGCAGCACCCGACCGCCCTCGCCGTGACCGACGGCGACACCTACCTCACCTACCGCGAACTCCTCGACGCCTCCGGCCGGTTGGCCGCCGTGCTGGCCGCACGCGGAATCGGCCCCGGCAGCACCGTCGGGCTGCTGTGCGCCCGCTCGACCCGGCACGTCGTCGCCCAGCTCGCCGTCTGGCGGGCCGGCGCCCTCGTCCTCCCGCTCGACCCCGGCTACCCGCGCCCGCGCATCGCCGAGCTGACCGCCGACGCCGGCGCGCGGCTCGTCCTCGGCGACAAGGCGCTGCTCGCCGAGGCCGGACTGCCCGTCGAGCACACCCTCGTCCTGACCGAACGCGGCACCGAGGCCACCCGCGGCGCCGTCCCCGACGCCGCGGAGCCGGACGCGCCCGCCCTGCTCTACTACACCTCCGGCTCCACCGGCCACCCCAAGGGCGTGCTCGTCCCGCACCGCGCCGTCACCGACCTGGTCACGGCCCCCGACGCGATCCCCGTCGGCCCGCGCGACCGGGTGCTCCTGCACGCCACCCCCTCCTTCGACGCCGCCACCTTCGAACTGTGGGCCCCGCTCGCCCACGGCGCCGCCGTCGCCGTCTCCCCGGCCGACCGGCCCAGCGCCGAGGAACTCGTCCGCGACGTCGAACGGTTCGGCGTCACCGTCCTGCTCCTCACCACCGCGCTCTTCCACCACCTGGCCGCCCGGCAGTCCCGGATCTTCGGCGTGCTGCGCACCGTGGCCGTCGGCGGCGAGGCACTCGCCCCCGAACACGCCGGCGCGGTGCTGCGGGCCTTCCCCTGGCTGGAGCTCCACAACGTCTACGGGCCCACCGAGGCCACCACCTTCACCACCACCCACCTGGTCACCCCCGCCGACTGCGAGGGCGGAACCGTCCCGATCGGACAGCCCTTCGGCGGCGCCCGCCTGCTCGTCCTGGACGAGCACCTCGCGCCGGTGGAGCCCGGCACCGTCGGCGAACTGTGGATCGGCGGCGAGCGGCTCGCCCAGGGCTACCTCAACCGGCCCGAGCTGACCGCCGAGCGCTTCCGCGACCTCCCGGGCCGGGGCCGCGCCTACCGCAGCGGCGACCTGGTGCGCCAACGGCCCGACGGCGTCCTGGAGTTCCACGGCCGCACCGACGACCAGGTCAAGGTCCGCGGCTTCCGGATCGAGCCCGGCGAGGTCGAGCACGCGCTGCTGCGGTTCCCCGAGGTCGCCGAGGCGGCCGTGGTGGTCCGCCGCGCCGGACAGGCCGACGCCGCGCTCACCGCCTGCGTCGTCCTCGCCGACGGCGCCGCGACGGCCGTCGAGACCCTGCGCACCCGGCTCGCCGAGCGGCTGCCCGCCCACCTGGTGCCCACCGCCTGGACCGTCCTCGCCGCACTGCCGGTCACCGGCAGCGGCAAGGTCGACCGGCGGGCGCTCGCCGACGCCCCGGATCCGGCCGCCGCCGGACACGCCCCCGCCGAGGCCGAACTCACCCCGATCCAGCAGGTCGTCGCCGAGGCCTGGAGCCGCGCCCTGGAACGCCCGATCACCGACCCGGCCGCCGACTTCCTCGCCGAGGGCGGCCACTCCCTGCTCGCCATGTGGGTCGTCGACGACCTGCGCGAGGACCTCGGCGTCGAACTCTCCCTCGCCGACTTCCTCGACCACCCCACCGTGGCCGGGCAGGCCGAACTACTGGAGCGCGCCCTGCGGGCCGCCGACGACACCCAGGGGGCGGCCCAGCGATGACCAGCGACCAGAACGACCTGCTGCGCCGCGCCCGCAACCGCCGCACCGCGCTCACGCCGGACCGCGCGGCCGCCGCCTCCGTCTGCGCCTCCGTCGACGCCGGCCCGGCCCCGCTCTCCCACGCCCAGCAGCGGATGTGGCTGATGGAGCGGCTCGGCCAGGGCGGCGCCCTCTACAACGTCCCGATCGCCACCCGGCTGCGCGGGCCGCTCGACCCGGACGCCCTGGCCACCGCGCTCACCGCCCTCACCGAACGGCACGCCGTCCTGCGCACCCGCTACCCGCGCCGCGGCGAGCAGCCCTACCAGCACGTCGAGCCGGCCGGCCCGGTGCCGCTGCCGGTGGTGGACGCGGCGGGCTCCGGGCAACTCGTCGAAGAGGCCGGCCGACCGTTCGACCTCACCACCGGACCGGTGCTGCGCGCCCTGCTGCTGCGGCACGGGCCCGAGGACCACACCCTACTGCTGACGATCCATCACATCGCCGTCGACGGCGGCTCACTGCCCGTCCTCGCCGCAGACCTCGCCGAGCTGTACGCCGCCGCCCGCGACGGCGTCGAGCCCCAACTCCCGCCGCCCGGGATGCCGTACACCGAGTACGCCCGCGAGGAGCGCGCCCGCGACGCCGAACTCGCCGCCGCCGCCGACGCCCGCGCCGCCCACCTGGCCGGCGCCCGCCCGCTGCCGCTGCTGCGACCCGTCCCGCCCGGCGCCCGCGACCGCCGCGCCGCCCTGCACGCCGCCCCGCTCGAGCCGGCCACGGTCGAAGGCCTGCGGAAGCTCGGCGCCCGGCACGGCGCCACCCTGTTCGCCGTCGTCCTCGCCGCCGCCTTCGCCACCCTGCGCACCGCCGCCGGCCAGGACGACCTCACCCTCAGCTGCGCCAGCGGCCAGCGCGCCCGGCCCGAACTGCGCCGCACGGTGGGCCTCGGCGTCAACACCCTCGCAGTGCGGGCGGAACCGGCCGCCGGCGGATCCTTCGCCGACGCGCTCGCCCTGGTGCGCGGCGCCCTGCTGGAGGCGCAGCAGCACCACCAGGTGCCCTTCGACCTGGTGGTCGAGCGGCTCGGCGCGGCGGCGCGCGGCGCCGACGGCAACCCGCTGCCGTCGGTCAGCTGCGACCTCTTCCAGGCCCCGGCACCGCTGGCGCTGCCCGGGCTCGACGCCGAGGACGTCGAACTCGACCTGGGACTGGCCAAGTTCGACCTCTCCCTGGTGCTGGAGGACGGTCCGCGGCCGCGCTGCCTGGTCCAGCACGACCAGGCCGCGCTGGACCGGGCGACCGGCGCCCGGCTGGTGGAGGCCTTCGCCGCGGTGCTCCGGGCGGTGGCCGAGGACGCGGACGTCGTGCTTTCCGAGCTGCCCGGCGAGCTCCTGGTCTCGCCTTCCGCCCAACACCCGGTGCTGGAAGCTCTGTTGGCCGACCCCGAGGTGGCCGACGCGGCCGTCGTCGAAACCGGCGACGGCCCGCCGCTCGCCTACGCCGTGGTGCGCGGACCGGTCGCCCCCAGCGGCACCGACCTGCGCGCCCGGCTCCGGCGCTCGCCGGCGGCCGCCGAACTTCCGCTCGCCGTCACCCTGTTGGACCGCATCCCGCGCCGTGCGGACGGCGGCGTCGACCGCGCCCGGCTGCCCGATGCCGCTGTCGCCGCGCCCGGCGCCGCCGCCCCTGCGGCCGTCCCTGCCGCCGAGCGGACCGGGCCGCTCGACCTGGTCCGCACCGCCTTCGGCGAACTGCTCGGCAGCGTCCCGCCCGCCGACGGCGACTTCTTCGCCCTCGGCGGCCACTCGCTGATCGCCGTCCAGCTCGCCGAACGCCTGCGCACCCGGGTCGGGCTGCCGCTCACCGGCCTCGACGTCCTGGAACACCGCACCCCGCGCGCCCTCGCCGCCCTACTGGCAACCCGCGAGGAGGAACGCCGCGCCGCCGCCCTCACCCGCACCGGCGGTCACCCGACCGCCGGGCCCCGCACCGGCACCGTGCTGCTCACCGGCGCCACCGGCGGGGTCGGGGCCGCGGTGCTGCAGGAACTGATGGCCCAAGGGCGGCCGGTGCGCGTCCTGGTCCGCCCGGAGTCCGCCCACCTGCCGGCCCTGCACGGCGCCGAGATCGCCGAGGGCGACCTGGCCGACCCGGACAGCCTCCAGCGCGCCGTCAAGGGCGTGGACGCCGTCATCCACGCCGCCTGCACCTTCACCGAGCACGAGACCGACGTGGCCGCCATGCGGGCCCTGCTGGACGGCTGGTCCGGCGGCCCGTTCGTCTTCGTCAGCAGCATCGACGCGTACGGGCAGCCGTCCGGCACCGACGTCGCCGAGGGCGGCCCCAGCGGCGCGCCGGTCACCGCGTACGGGCAGGCCAAGCTGGACTGCGAGCGGATGCTGTTCGAGACGGCCGAGGCCACCGGCCACGGCCCGGCCACCGTGGTGCGCGCCCCGATCGTCTGGGGTCCGCACCGGCGACTGCGCGACCAGCTCCGCTGGGGCTCCACCGGCGAGCTCTACCAGGCGGCCCTGGCCGGGCGGCCGATCGTCCTGCCGGAACCGGGAGTCGACGGGGGGAGCGGTTGGAACGGCGCCGCCTGGGTGCACTCCGCGGCCCTGGCCCGCGCCCTCGCCGCCTGCGCCCTGCCCGACGGTCCCGCCGCGGGCCGGATCGTCAACGCGATCAACGGGCACGTGTCCTGGGCGGAGTTCGGCACCGAGCTGATCCGGCTGCTCGGGTCGGCGAGCCGGGTGGAGCTGAGCGCCGACGCCGACCCGGAGCTGCGACGCCCCTGGCGCTACCGGTCGGAGACCCTGGCGGCCGCGCTGCAGCCGGAGCCGGGGGAGGACTGGCGCAGCGTGCTGGCGGCCATGGTGGGCTGAGCGGTCCGTGAACGGGCGGAGGGGCCTTCGGGCTCCTCCGCCTGGCTACCGCAGCCGCCGCGGTTGTCGCAGCGACCGCATTCATCGCAGCCGCCGCAGCCGGGCCGCGGCGGTGGTGCGGATCCGCCGGGTGCGCCCGCCCGCGGCCAGGACACCCAAGCACGACCCGGCCGAGGCCGACTCGGCAGCCTGCGACTGGAGCCAGTTCGAGGCCGCGAGCAACTGCCGTTCCTCCCACGGCTCGTCCAGTTCCATCGCCCGCAGCAGCGCCCACTCGTCCAGCCGCCGCCGCGCGAAGCCGTCGGCCGAAACCGCTTGGGCCAGCTCCCGGCACCAGGCCGGGAAGGCCGGCTCCGTCAGCAACTCCGCCGCCCGCCGGTCCAGGTACTCGCACACCGCGCCGCTCGCCATCGCCCGATCGGGATCGGCGAGCACCCGCGCCACCAGCCCGGCCACCTCCTCCGGAGCCGCCCGCGCGAACTCCCGCCGGTAGCGCGCCAAGCGCAGGTGCTCGTCGGGCTCCGGCTCCGGCCCATCCGTCTTCAAGAGGTTCGCTTCCTTCCGTCATGCCCGGCGGCCGAGCCGGCCGGTCGGCGCAGAACCGGCCCGGCTCAGCCGATGGTGACCACGCGCGCCCACTCCGGCGGCGCATCCGGCCGGTACTCGCCGTTGTTCTCGTCGTACCGGCTCGGCCGCCGGAACAGACCGACCACCGTACGGCACGCCGGCGCGACCGTCGGCCACGGCGTCTGGCCGTCCGTCAGCACCACGACGACGTCCGGTTGCGGTCGGGTCCGCAGCGCCGCCGCGAAGCCCGTCCGCAGGTCCGTCCCGCCGCCGCCGATCAGCGGTATGCCCGCCGCCCGGCAGAGCGCGCCGACGGACTGGGCGGCGGCGTCGCAGGACAGCACGGTGACCTGGTCGTGGCGGCCGCCGACCGCCCGGCCGATCGCCGCCACCTCCAGCAGCGCACTGCCCAGCTCCCGGTCCGAGACCGACCCCGAGGTGTCGACCACCACCGACACCCGGGGCGGCCGCCGCCGCAGGCTCGGCAGCACCACACCGGGCAGCCCGGCCGAGCGCCGCGCCGGGCGGCCGTAGCTGTAGTCCCCGCCCGCGCCCGGCCCGGACACCGCCGAGCGCATCGCCGCACCCAGCAGCTGCCGCCACGGCTGCGGCGGGTGGAACACCTCCTCGGCCCAGCGCCGCCAGCCCGCCGGGGCGTTCCCGGGGCGGCCCCGGATGCCCTCGGCGACCCGGAAGCGCACGGCGTCCCGCTCCTGGGCGGTCAGCCCGTGGGCGCCGTCCGGGCCGAGCTCCCACGGCCGGTCCACGCCGTCGGCGCCGCCGCCGCAGTCCAGCCAGGCCAGGCCCGGGCGGCGCAGGTCGAAGCTGAATCCGCGGAGGTAGTCCTCCATCAGCTTCCCCTCCGGCAGGCCGAGGAGCCTGGGGGTCAGCGCGCCCGCCGGTTTGACCAGGCCGTCCCCGAACGCGTCGTCGTTGATCTCGCAGTCGGCGGCGATGTTCATCCGCAGCCGGTCCGCCGGGTCCCTCAGGCCGAGGTCGCGGGCCAGGCGGTCGCTGCGCCCGTGGTGGTCGCGCAGCAGGTGCGACACCTCGTGCACCCAGATCGAGGCGAGGTCCTCCACGGCGGTGCGCTCGACGAAGCCGGGCGAGGCGTAGCAGCGCCACTGGCGGTCCACGCCCATGGTCGGCACCTGCCGGGACTCCACCAGGTGCAGGGCGAACAACGCGGTCGCCAGATAGGGGCGGGCCCGGACGGCCTGCAGTCGGGCGGCGTAGAGCTTCTCGAGGTCCAGCGGGCGGAGCGCCGGCGGGCCGGCCTGCGGCTTGACCTGCCAGTCGGGGTCCCCGGGGGTGGGGGCGGGCCTGGCGACCTTGGGCCGGATGCGCCTGCCGAGGTCCAGCGGGGTCGGGGCGGGCCGGGTGTTCCAGCCGGTGTCCGGCGGCGTGGCGCCCGCGCTCATCGGCCGGCCGTGACGTTGGTGCGGGCGGCGACGCGACCGGCGGCGCGGTCGGCCCGCCGGGACAGGGCCACCGTCGAGGCGAGGTGCTCGATCGCCTCCGGGACCTCCCAGTCCTCCCGGCGCAGCGAGGCCAGCGTGGTCGCCGGGACGACCAGCACGTCCGGCGCGCCGCTCTCCAGCGCCCGCAGCAGCAGCGCCCAGGCGGCGTCCCACCGCGCCCGCTCCGGCCGGTTGCGCACCGCGGCCACCACCCCGTCCAGCACCACCTGGCGCAGGTCCCCGCGCTCGGGCAGCACCGCGCCCGCCGGGTCCGCGAGCAGCTGCTCTGGGTCCGGCAGGTCCATCCGGTCCATGCTCGCCATCAGCTCCAGCCCCGGACCGTCCCCGACCGTGCCCCGGACCAGCAGCGACAGCACCTCCCGGGAGGAGCCGGCCGCGGTGGCGAAAGCGATCAGCCGCAAGGTCATGTCCCAGCTGCGCGGGGACGGCCAGGCGCCGCCGCGCTTGGTCTCGCTGGTCGGCAGCCGGTGCACCAACTCCGGCCGCACGGTGAGTAGTTCGCACACCGCCCGGCGGGCGAAGGCGACCGCCGCCGGCAGCGCCGCCGGATCGAGCCGCGGAAGGGTGGCGACCGGCCACACCCCGCCGAGACCCCGCACCACCACCTCGTGGTCGTGCACCCACTGCAGGTGGACGAACCGGTTGGCCAGCGGCGGGCTCAGCTCCCACCCGTCGGCCGCCGAGGAACGGGGGTTGGCGGCCGCCACGATCCGTACGCCCGGCGGCAGTTGGAGCGCGCCGATGCGCCGCTCCAGGACCAGCCGGAGCAGCGCGGCCTGGACAGCGGGCGGCGCGGTGGACAGCTCGTCCAGGAACAGCAGCCCGCGCCCGGCCCGGACCAGGCGCACCGCCCAGTCCGGCGGGGCCAGCGGGACGCCCTGCTGTGCCGGGTCGTCACCGACGATGGGCAGGCCGGAGAAGTCGGAGGGCTCGTGGACGCTGGCGATGACGGTGGTCAGTGGCAGGTCCAGGGCCTCGGCGAGCTGGTTGAGGGCCGCGGTCTTGCCGATGCCCGGTTCGCCCCAGAGCAGGACGGGCAGGTCGGCGGCCACGGCGAGGGTGAGGGCCTCCAGTTGGTCGTCGGGACGGGGTTCGGTGCGGGTGTCGCCGAGCAGGTCGAGCAGTTGGCGGGCGACGTCGAGCCGGGCGTGCGCGGGCATGGGCATGGGCATGGACGTGGGCATGGGCATGGGCATGGGCATGGGCATGGGCATGGGCATGGGCATGGGCATGGGCATGGGCATGGGTGATCACCTTGGGAAGTCGGAAGTCAGGGGTTTTCAGCGGCTGGCGGGGCGAGGCGGCCGGGGGAACGGGTAGACGGTGCCGCGGATCGGGCCCTCTGCGAGATGGAGGGCGTAGGAGACCTTGCTCTGTTCGGTCTTGGCTCGTCGGTCGACGGTCAGGCCGGCCCGGTAGAGGCCGTAGGCGACCCGGCGCTCCGCCGCCGCCGCGAGCTCCTCCCGCAGCGGGCCGTCCCGCAGCGCCGCCTGCGGGCCGAGCAGACCCTCCACCACGGCCAGCGCCCCGGCGGTGTCGCCGTGGCTCAACCGCTCGCGCACACCGGCCAGTTCGGCCGGGTTGCGGTGCGCCTGGTCGATCGCGCGCAGGCAAGGCAGCGGGGTGCCGGACAGCGCGGCCAGCAGCTCCTCGCGACGCAGCTGGGCCGGGTCGTGGTCGAGCGCCGTCAGCACGCCGTCGACCACCGCGATCCGGTGCCGGGCGCCGCGGCACTCCACCAGCCGCAGCCCCCGGGGCGGTTGGGGGTGTCGGGCGGCTCGGTGCCCAGGCACCAGCGCGGCCGCGACCAGCGGGTGCAACCGGTCGGGCTCGATCGCCCCGCTGTGCAGCAGGTCGGCGTCGGGCAGTACCCAGGTCGCGGCGTCGGGCAGCAGCGGCAGGGCGCGGACCGCTCCGGTCGCCTCGGCGGGCGGCGCGTCCGGAGTGAGCAGCAACCGCCGCCGACGCCCCAACCGCACCACCACCGACCCCGCGGGGAGTCCGTCGGCGCGCAGCAGCAGGTCGGCCTCGGCGGCCCAGCGGTCGACCGCACAGCGCAGATCGGACACGCCAAGTCCCTCCTGGTGGAGGTCACTTGGCGCACCGAGTCCGGCGCGCAGCGCCAACTCCCCACTGCGGCTCGCGTCCCAGAGGTGCCGGTGCAGGTCGAGGCGGAACCGGCGGCTGGGGCGTGGGCGCGGATGCGGGGCGGGGCCGGCGTCGGAGCCGTCCCAGAGTGCCAGGCTGACCCGCTGCCCGAACTCCGCCCAGGCGGGCGGTGTGCGGACCACCAGGTGCACCGGACGCTCGCCCGGGTACCGGACCAGCGGCACGGTCAGCCCGGCGCGCAGCAGCCCGTCGGGTGCGGTCCTCGGCAGGTGCCAGCGCAGCAACTCCGGTGCCAGGCAGCGCAGATCGGCCCGTAGTCGGTCGGCGAGCTCCCGGCCGTGGGTGCGGGTGACGCGGTGCAGCTGGAAGTCGATCTCGACATTGGCCGCGGCGCAGGCCCCGGCCCAGTCGCCGGACAGTCGACGTGCGGTGGCGGCTTCGATCATGAAGGGCGGTACGGCGTACTCGCGTACGCGCCGCCAGAAGGAGAGGCGGGAGTCGTCTCCGTTCGCGGTGTGAGTGTGCATCAGCACTCACCTTGAGCGAACGAGACCTCCGATCCGTGATCAACATAGGTGGTCATCGCTGGGGAGCTTAGCGCCCGCCGACGCCGTTCGCCACACCGTTTCCGCGCCGACCGTGGCTCTCCCTGTCTGTCGTCGGGATCAACCCGCCGTCCGGCTGGTCGATTTCACCCCCTTTCGTCCCCTGGTGGGTCGCGACCTCGGCAGTCGTCGGCGCACACCGGCCGCCTGTCGCCCATCCGGCAGCTCCGACGTCACGGGGGCAGGCATGGAATGTACGGCCGGCTGGACGCGGGGCCGTCGGCAGGATCCGGACCGCGATCGGCGCGCTCCCGGGCGGCGGCGCTCGGCAAGCAGGTCGTGCTCTGGTCCGTCGACCCGGCCGACTGGTCCCGACCGGGGACGGGGTCGATCGAGTGGCTGCGGATCGAGGACCGGGCCCCTCCGCCGGTGGTGACGACGGTCCGCGGCGACGTCTGGATCCTGCGGATCGGTGAGCGTGTGCGGTCTCCCGGCGTTGGAGCCGGAGAACGCGGACCCGCCCCACACCGGTGTGCGGTGTGGGGCGGGTCGCTGGTGGGGTGCGTCAGTTGAGGGCGGCGAGGGCGGCCTCGTAGTTCGGCTCCTCGGCGATCTCGGCGACGAGCTCGGTGTGCAGGACGGTGTCGTTCTCGTCGAGGACCACCACGGCGCGGGCGGTGAGGCCGGCGAGCGGGCCGCTGTCGATCGAGACGCCGTAGTCGTTGTGGAAGTCGCGTCCGCGCAGGGTGGAGAGGGTCTTGACGTTCTCCAGGCCTTCCGCGCCGCAGAACCGTGCCTGGGCGAAGGGCAGGTCGGCGGAGATGCACAGGACCACGGTGTTCTCGAGCGCGCTGGCCTTGGCGTTGAAGGTGCGCACGGAGGCGGCGCAGGTGGGCGTGTCGATGCTGGGGAAGATGTTGAGGACCTTGCGCCGTCCGGCGAAGTCCTTCAGCGAGGTGTCCGTGAGGCCCTCGCCGACCAGCGTGAACGCCGGCGCCTGGCTGCCCGTCGCGGGCAGCGCGCCGCCGACCTCGATCGGGTTCCCCTTCAGCGTGACCTGAGCCATGAAAAGCCTCCTACCGGCGGTGTGCGGGTGACAACGTCGCCGATCCTACTGCCAAGGACCTGGCGGTGGCTCTGGCCGCCTGGGTGGGGCGGGTCGGGGGGATGCTGCCCGGCGCCCGTACCGGCTACGCGTAGCGATCGAACAGGGCCTGCAGGTAGTCCTCCAGGCGTCCGGCCAGCACCGGCGCGCTCAGGTCGGTGCGCCCCAGCTCGCGCCAGGGCACGGCGACCTTCTCCGCGTCCGGGGCGAACGCCAGGGCGTCGAGCAGCCGCCAGTAGAGGTGGTCCCGGCCGTCGGCGGTGAGGGTGCCGCCGGCCTGCTCGTAGGCGTCGGCGAGGGCCAGGCCGGCGGGTGCGCCGTGGAGGAGGGCCAGCGTGGTGCTGCAGTGGGCGACGTCCAGGTCGGACGGACCCCAGGAGGTCTCCACCCAGTCGACGACGCCGCTGATCGCCAGCTGTGGTCCGTGGCCGGTGAACAGGACGTTGCCGGGGTGGAAGTCGCGGTGCAGGAAGCAGGCGTGGTGTGCGGGCGCTTCACGGTCGATCAGCTCCACCGCCCGCTTCCACAGTCCCGCTCGTTCGGTGGCGGCGGGCACCTGTACGCGTTCGGGGCTGGTCCAGGCCTGCCAGGGCCGTGGACGTTCCTGTTCGGGCACCTCGAGGGTGTGCAGGGTCGCCAGCTGCCCGGCCAGCAGGGTGGTGCGGCGCGCCACGTCGGCGTCCTCGTGCACCCGTACGCTGCCGGGCAGATGGGTCATCACCAGCGACGGGTCGTCGCAGTGCGCGCCCGTGGCGTCCACCGCGCGCAGCCGCGGCGCGGGGATGGCGCCGGCCTCGAGCAGGCGCAGTACGCCGGCTTCGCGTTCCAGCATGGCCGGGGCGTGCCGGCGGTAGAACGGTTTGACGAAGGAACGCAGCACCAGCGTGTAACCCCCGCCGCCACTGCCGTCGTCGCTGCCCCTGCCGTCGTCGCCGTCGCCGTCGTCGCCGTCGTCGGAGGGTTCGATGTCCAGGCGGCGCATCTGCGAGGTCCAGCCGCCCTGGAGTGCCCGTACCCGGGTGATCCGCTCACCGGGCGCGAGCACGCCCTCCACCCACCGGCGGGTGCCGGCCCATTCCTGCAGCGCGTCGTCCTCGATCACGGACGACCACCCTACGCCCCGCCCGGATCGGGGTTTCGTCAGGAGCGGGGTGACGGTTCCTCAACTTCCGTACAACACACGTTTCGAGAACCATATTCCGATGTTGGTCGAAGTTTGACAGCCGGTCCGGCCCGCGCTTGGGTGGGACTCGAACCGCACCCGCCGGCTCATCGCATACCGTCCATTGATGGGGAGAGCGCCATGCCCAGGAAAGTCGTCTTCACCGTTCCCGGCGCGCCGGAGGTCATGACCGTGCGAGAGGTGCCCCTGCCCGAGCCCGGGCCGGGAGAACTGCGCATCAGGGTCCAGGCCCTGGGCCTCAACCGTGCCGAGGCCCTCTTCCGCTCGGGCAACTACCTGGAGGAGCCGAAGCCGCTCGCCACTCCCGGCTACGAGGCGGCCGGGACGGTGGATGCCGTCGGTGAGGGCGTCAGCGGCTTCAGCATCGGCGACGCGGTCGACTCCATCCCCGCCTTCTCCCAGAACGACTACGGCGTTTACGCCACCCACGCCATCGTGCCCGCCCGCGCCGCCGTCCACCGCCCGGCGCACCTGAGCGCCGTCCAGGGCGCCGCCACCTGGATGCCCTACCTGACCGCCTACGGCGCCCTCGCCGAGGACGGCCACCTGCGCCCCGGCGACCACGTGCTGCTCACCGCCGCGGCCTCCAGCGTGGGACTGGCCGCGATCCGCATCGCCCGGCGCGTCGGTGCCGTACCGATCGCCACCACCCGCACCCGAGCCAAGACGCGCCGGCTCCTGGAGGCCGGCGCCGCCCATGTGATCGTCACCGGCGAGGAGGACCTGACCGCCCGCGTCCTGGACATCACGGGCGGCGAAGGCGTGCGCACCGTCTTCGACGCCGTCGCCGGCCCCGGCGTGAACACCCTCGCCGAGACGATCACCCCCGGCGGGCGCCTGATCGTCTACGGCCGCCTGGACCCGCGCGACACCCCCATGCCCGGCCAGGCCACCTTCGCCCCCATCACCAGCCGCTTCTACACCATCCACGAAGTCAGCCGCGACGCCGAGCGGTTGCGCCGCGGCCACGCGTTCATCACCGCGGGTCTGAAGGATGCGACTTTCGTCCCCGTCGTCGACCGCGTCTTCGAGGGCCTCGACAGCATCGTCGAGGCCCACCGCTATCTGGAGGCCGGCACCCAGGTCGGCAAGATCGTCGTGACCGTCACCGACTGACCCGGACCGCCGAGTACCAGCGGAAGGCCTGGCGGGCGGATCAGGGGGCGGCTTGGGCTTGCGCTTCGGCGTCGGCGGCGGCGACCACCGCCGTCAGCAGACCGGGGAAGCGTCGCTCCAGTTCCTCGGTGCGCAGTGTGTTCATCTTGGTGGTTCCCACGTAGTACTGGCGCAGCACCCCGGCCGCGCGGAGCACGGAGAAGTGGTGGCTGGAGGTGGAGCGTCCGACCGGCAGGTCGAAGGAGCCGCAGCTCAGGTCGGCGCCCGCGTGTGCCAGTGTGCGTACCACTGAGCGTCTCGCCGGGTCGGCGAGGGCTTCCAGCACCTGCTGGACGCTGACGTCCTCCACACCGGGGTGCACGATCACCCGCGCCGTCACGCGTGTTCGTCCCACACCCACCACCCCTTCCCAAGCCCGGCCCCCGTCCCGCGGCACTCCTCGCCAACGTCCGCGCACCATGCGCGACTTCACCCCCGACGCTACTACGGGACGGCCCTCGCCACGCCCGCTTCGACACCTGTGCAACACCGATCGCACACCACGCCTGCACGAGCGCGCCCGTCTCCCGCCCGTTTCGCCCCGTGACAGTGCCCGTGAAACACGCGGTCGTTGGCCGAACGCCCCCGCCCCCGCCCCGGTCTGGCCGCTGCCGTCAGGGCAGTTGGGCGGACAGTCCCGCGGTGAGGAAGGCGAGTCCGGCGGTGAACGCGTGGTCCGGGTCGGCTGGTTGTCCGGTCTGCCATTCGGCGAGGTGGGGGTAGCGTTCCGGGTCCACCGTCGCCGCGGCGTTGTCGCCGGCCCCGGCCTGCCTCGCCCGTCCGGTGTGTGCGGCCTGCTCCTGCAGGACGAAACCGATGACGTAGCTGGTCACCGCGTGTCCGAACGTGGCGGCCTGGGCCAGGGTGAGTCCTTCGGCGCGCATCCGGGCCAGTCCTTCCTCGACTGTTTCCAGCGTCCCGGTTCCGGGGGTGAGGTGGCCGGAGACCAGGCGCGCTCCGTCGCGGTGGGCGAGTAGTGCTTGCCGTAGCCGGTGTGCGAAGCGCGTCGTGCGTTCCGCCCATCCCGCCGCCTCGCCGTCACCCGTGTCGATCGCGGTGAACGCCCGCGCGACGACGGTGTCCGCCATCGCCCCGAGCAGCTCGTGTTTGCTGCGTACGTGCCAATACAGGGCGCCGCGTTGGACACCGAGCCGGTCGGTCAGTGCCCGGGTGGTCAGTCGTTCCAGGCCGACTTCGTCCAGTAGGTCGAGTGCGGCGCGTACGACGTCCTCGCGGTGCAGTGCCATGGGGTGGGCGCGGTCCTTCCGGCCGGGGGATTCCAGTGACTTGAGCTTAGCTCAGGTCGCCCGGCTATGATCGACCTGAGCATTGCTCAAGTACGGTGAACTCGACTGCCGGGCAGGCCGGTTCGCCGCTGTCGACGACGGAAATGAGGGGTGGGCATGGGTGAGTATGTGATGGTCGAGGGGTTGCGTACCTACTGCGAGGTCCGTGGTGAGGGCGAGCCGGTGGTGCTGTTGCACGGCGGCGGGGTGACCGCGGACAGCTGGTACGCCCAGATTCCCGCGCTCGCCGAGCACTTCCGGGTCCACGCCCCCGAACGCCGTGGTCACGGCCGTACCCCCGACGTCGAAGGCCCCGTCACCACCGACCTGATGGCCGGTGACACCATCGCCCTGCTGGAAACCCTCGCCACCGGCCCCGTTCACCTCGTCGGCTGGAGCGCCGGCGCCACCGTGGCCCTGCGCCTGGCGCTGCGCCGTCCGGACCTGGTGCGCAAGCTCGTCCTCATCAGCGCTGGTGTCAGCCGTGACGGTGCCACCGAGGCGGATGCGGCGATCCTCGGGGACACCGCGCGGCTGGAGGCGATGTTCCGCCCGCAGTACGAACCGCTGTCTCCGGACGGTCCTGGCCACTTCCCCGTGGTGTTCGCCAAGTGGCTGACGATGTGGCGCGAGGAGCCCGACATCGGCCTGGCGGCCCTGACCGCCCTGGAGATGCCCGTCCTGGTCCTGCAAGGTGACGACGACGGCGTGCGGGTCAGTCATGGCGCGGCGATGGCCGCGGCCATCCCGAACGCCCAGTTCGCGGTCCTGCCCGGCACCTCCCACACCGCCCCGCTGGAGAAGCCCCACCTGGTCAACCGGATCCTGCTCGACTTCCTCGCCGACCACCAGGCGCCCAAGCTCATGCCGCTGGGCGCCCTCGACCGGACGCCCCCGGTGCCGCCGGCAGCGCGAGCCGCGGGCTGACGGCCTCCCGTGCGGTGCCGGTGGCCCCCGCAAGCGTCGAGGAACGGCCGACGGGGCATGGCCGGCGGATCAAGCAGGGCGCGGCACGGGGCCGCGACGCCCTGCGCTTCGCTGCCGACCGCTGAGGCCCGGGCGGCAGCGGGGCGGAGAGCGCCTGAGCCCCTGCCGTGCGCCGCTTGTCGGCGGCCCCGGCGTCGACGGTTCCTCGCCCGTGGCCCGGCCGCATGCCGTGCCCGTGCCGCCGCGCCCCATCGCAGCCCTGTTCGGCCCGCCGCGCCCGCGGATTCCGGTCCGCACTCTCGACGGATACCTCTTACTGAGAGATAAAATTGGGGGTGTGACGACACATGCTCCCCGCCACATCGATGCCGCACTCGCGGATGAGTTCTCCGCTCTGCTGGTCGGTATCCAGCGCATGCTGCGGCGTCGCCTGCGTCACCAGAGTCAGCAGCCCAGGCTGCGCGGGGCGCAGGTGGAACTGCTGCGTCTGGTGATGGACAGCCCGGGGCTGCGGGTCCGCGAGGCCGCCGAGGAGTTGTGTCTGGCCGGGAACTCGGTGTCGACCCTGGTCAACCAGTTGGTCGCGCAGGGCCTGCTGCGCCGCGAGGTGGATCCCGGTGATCGGCGGGCGGCGCTGTTGTACGCGACGGTGGCGGCCGAGGAGCGGATCGAGGCCTGGCATCGGCGCCGCAGGGTGCTGATGGGTGAGCTGGTGGCGGGCCTGTCCGAGCAGGAGCAGGCGGCGCTGGCCACCGCACTCCCCGCGCTGCACCACCTCGCCGGGGGCCTGCGCGCCCTGCCGGACGGGGAGCGGTGATGGACCGGGAGGATGCGGTGGTGTGCCGGGGGCTGGAGTACACCTTCCGTCACGGGCGTGGGAAGGCGACGCGGGCGGTGGACGGTATCGACCTGACCGTGCGTGCCGGTGAGGTGTTCGGTCTGCTGGGCCCCAATGGGGCGGGCAAGACCACGGCGATCCGGGCGATCACCACCCTGTTGCCGGTCGGTGCGGGCATGGTGCGGGTCTTCGGTCACGACGTCGCCCGCCGCCCGATGCAGGTGCGGCGTCTGCTCGGCTACGTGCCCCAGCAGCTGTCCGCCGACGCCGGGCTCACCGGCCGCGAGAACGTGGCCCTGTTCGCCCGGGTCTTCGACGTCCCCCGCGCCGAACGCACCCGCCGCGTGGCCCAGGCCCTGGCGGCCGTCGACCTGACCGGGGCCGCCGACCGGATGGCCGCCACCTACTCCGGCGGCATGGTGCGCCGGCTCGAACTCGCCCAGGCCCTGGTCAGCGCCCCGCGCTTGCTGGTCCTGGACGAACCCACCATCGGCCTGGACCCGATCGCCCGCACCGGCGTGTGGGAACGCGTGGACGCCGTGCGCGACGCCACCGGCATGACCGTCCTGGTCACCACCCACTACATGGACGAAGCCGACCGCCACTGCGACCGCATCGCCCTGATGGACCGCGGCCGCATCCGGGCGCTGGGCACTCCCGCCGAACTCAAGGACCGGGTCCGCCAGGCCGCCGGAGCCGGAGCCGACACCGGAGCCGGAGCCGATGCCGGTGCGGCCCAAGCTGAGCCGACCCTGGACGACGTGTTCCGTCACTTCGCCGGCCGTGAGCTGGCCGACGCCACGGAAGGAGACTTCGGTGATGTCCGCCGTACCCGCCGAACGGCCAACCGCGTCGGCTGAACCCTCCGACCGCGGAGCCGAGTTGGACCTGCTGCTGGTGGCCCCGCGCGCCCGCACCGGCTGGCGTGTGATTCCCGCCCGCATCGCCGCGATGTGCGCGGTGGAACTGCAGAAGCTGCGGCACGACCGCACCGAGCTCTACACCCGGGCCGTCCAGCCCGCCCTGTGGCTGCTGATCTTCGGTGAGACCTTCACCCGTCTCAAGGCGATCCCCACCGGCGGCATCCCCTACCTGGACTACCTCGCGCCGGGCATCATCGCCCAGTCCGCGATGTTCATCGCGATCTTCTACGGCATCATGATCATCTGGGAGCGGGACTCCGGGGTCCTGACCAAACTGTTGGTCACCCCGACCCCGCGCGCCGCTCTGGTCACCGGCAAGGCCTTCGCCGCCGGTGTGAAGGCCGTTCTGCAGGCGGTGGTCGTGGTGCTGATCGCCGCGGTCCTGGGCGTCGCGATGACCTGGAACCCGTTGCGCCTGGCGGGCGTGGTGGCCGTGGTGTTGCTCGGCTCGGCGTTCTTCTCCTGCCTCTCGATGGCGATCGCCGGGATCGTGCTGACCCGCGACCGTCTGATGGGTATCGGCCAGGCGATCACCATGCCGCTGTTCTTCGGCTCCAACGCCCTCTACCCGCTCGGCCTGATGCCGGGCTGGCTGCAGGCCGTCAGCAAGGCCAACCCGCTCAGTTACCAGGTCGACGCGCTGCGCGGCCTGCTGATCGGCACCCCCTGCCACCTGCCGCTGGATTTCGCCGTCCTGGCCGCCGCCACCGGTGCCGGCATCGCCGCCGCCTCCGCCTTGCTGGGGCGCCTGGCACGTTGAGGTACCGCCCTGACGGGACGATCGAGGGCCCTGACGGGAAAGACGACAGAAGGTGTCGGGTTTCGCCGGGACCGTGGGGAATACCGACCGGCACCGTGGTGACGTGATGACGTTGTGGGTGCCGGCTGGGACGATTACGACAAGGCAAGGATCCCCATGCGCGAAACACCTGACGAGCTCCACCGTCTCCAGGCCCTCCTCGACACCTCGCTCTCCCGCTCCACCGCGCACCTGCGCTCGATCATCACCAGTGAACGCGCCCTCAGCGCCGGGCAGCTCACCGGCGTGCTCACCGGCATGTGCACGCTCGCGCTGTCCACCGTCACCGCCACGGGCGAGCCGCGCGTCAGCGGCGTGGACGGGCATTTCCTGCACGGTGCATGGCACTTCGGCACCGCGCGCACCTCCGCCAAGGCCCGCCATCTCGCTGAGCGTCCAGCCGCCAGTGCGGCCCACCTGCGCGGGGAGGAGCTGGGCGTGTTCACCCACGGCACCGTGGAGGTCCTCAACCCGCACGGCACCGAACCCGCCGCCGACTGGCCGCAGTTGCTCGCCTACTTCCGCGACTTCTACGGCGATGACGCCTTCGACTGGGACAACGACGTCGTCTACTACCGGCTGCGCCCGCACTGGATGGCCGCGTTCGCCCACGACCCCGACCGGATCGGCGATCCCGGCCTGCCGCTTCCGGATGCCCTGCGGGACCCGCGGCACTGATCTGCGGCTCCGGCGTACGGCTCCGGTGTACGGTGCCGGCGCCGGGCTTTCGGTGTGGGGCTCCGGTGTGGGGCGACAATGGTGTGCGGCCGTGATTCGAGGGTCCCGGCCGCGCACCGGGCGCCGCCCGGGTACGGCAGGCGGACGGACACGGCGGCGGGCGAGACGGCCGGCGGCGGAGGGGGCGGGATGCGGGCGAGCCGGGCGATCGCGTTGTTGCTGCTCCTGCAGAATCGGCGCACGATGACCGCCGCGCAACTCGCGGCCGAGCTGGAGGTGTCCGAACGTACTGTGCAGCGTGATGTCGCCGCGCTGATCGAGGCGGGGGTGCCGGTGTATGCCGAGCGCGGTCGTGGTGGGGGTTATCGGCTCGTCGATGGCTACCGTAGCCGGCTGACCGGCCTCGAACGCGCCGAGGCCGAGGTTCTGCATCTGGCCGCGCTCCCGGGCCCGTTGCGTGAGATGGGCCTGTCCGGGCAGGCCCTTGCCGCACGTGTGAAGATCGCGGCCGTGCTGGGGGACGCTCCCGGGGCTGCCGCGCAGCGCTTCCATCTCGACGCGCCCGCCTGGTTCCGTGACACCCAGGCTCCTCCGCTGCTCGCCGAGGTCTCGCGTGCGGTGTGGCAGGAACGCGTGCTGCACGCCCGCTACGCGGCGCGCGGTGGTGGCACCCGGCAGCGGCGGCTGGAGCCGTACGGGCTGGTGCTCAAGGCGGGGCAGTGGTACGTCGCGGCGCGCGGGCCCGGCGGGCGCATCCGTTCCTATCGCGTGGACCGGTTCGAGAGTGCCGAGGCGGGCGAGGAACGTTTCGAGCGTGACCCGGACTTCGATCTCGCCGACTACTGGGCCACCGCGGCGCGGGAGTTCACCCGGGCCATGCTGCGCGAACGCGCCTTGGTGAGGCTGAGCCCGCTGGCCGTTGAGCACCTCGCCGTGTTGCTGGAGCCGGTCGCCGCCGCCGACGCCCTCGGCACTGCCGGTCCCGCGGACGCCGACGGCTGGATCACCGTGACCCTGCCGCTGGAGAGCTGGGAGATCGGCTACTTCGAACTCCTGCGGCTGGGCCCGGAAGCCGAGGTCCTCCACCCACCCGAACTGCGTGCCCGCCTGGCCGAGGCGGCCCGCCGCGCCGCCGCTCTCTACGCCTGAGCGTCGGCACGCCTGAGCGTCGGTACACCTGAGCGGCCGGCCCGGCAGGGCGGCCGCCCCGGGAAAGGCGGACCCGGCGCCCCGACACGCGGTGCGGCGCGCACCGTTGGGCCGCGGACCGGGTGCCGGGGTTCCGCGCGGGTCGGGGGTGGGGGTTTCGAGCGCGCGTGGGGTCAGGTGGTGTGGATGTTCTGGCCCGGGGTGAGGATTCCCGCCGGGTCGTAGCGCCGCTTGGCCCGTCGCACTCGTTCCCACTGCTGCCCGTAGTGGCGGATCCAGTCCGCCCGGGCCATCCCGGGGATCGCGCCGATCAGGTAGCGTTTGCCGCCCAGCTCGACGGCCCGTTCGTACAGGTGCCGGTTGCGTTCCAGCATCCGGGTGGTGTCCGCGCCGGGTGCGGGGAAGGCGAGCAGGTCGAAGTGCCAGCCCACCTCCTCGGTGGGCAGCACTGCCAGTGGTGTGGTGATCTTGTGGCGCGCGTAGGGGTAGAACAGCAGCAGTCCGGCGCCGAGGTCCGCGGCGGTCAGGACGTCGGCTGCTTCCCGCATGAACACTCCCGCCGTGGACGCGGGCAGGAACAGGCTCAGCCATGGCTTGGGCAGGCCCCAGAAGCCCGCCGTCCGCAGGTACGCGGCGAAGGCGTCGACCCGGAACGCGTACTCGCGCCAGCTCTGTTCCACCACCGTCGTCTCACCTGCCACCGGGTTCAGCCCCGCCAGGAGCTCCTCGCTTTCCCCCGCGCGTCCGGTGTCCCCGTAGGCCACCAGTTCTGCGGCGTACCGCCACCGCTTTCCGTCCGAGCTGCGCACCACGTTGCCGACCTGCAGGTCGAAGCGGCCGTCGGCCAGGATCTTCTGTTGGTCGGTGAGGTAGGTGTCCAGGTCGTCGTAGGCGAGGGTGAACACGGTGGAGCGTTCGCGCGCCGGCACCAGTGCCAGGGTCGCCTGCACGATGATTCCCGCCTGTCCGCCGCCGGCCAGTACCGCCTCGAACAGTTCCCGGTTGTTCTTCCGGGAGGCCGTCACCAGTTCACCGGTGCCGGTCACCACCTGCAGCTCGCGCACCGTGTCGGTTTGCAGGCCGTGGTGCTGCACTGCGCCGCCGATGCCGCCCACGCTCAGTGTCCCGCCCACCGACAGGTGCAGGTAGTCCGTCAGCGCTGGCGGTATCCAGCCCTTGGCGAGTGCGGCGTCGGTCAGCTGCGCCCAGGTGGCGCCGGCTTGCACCACGGCCTCGCCGGGGCGGACGGAGACGATCGTGTCCAGGCCACGGGCGTCGATGGCGATGCCGCCGCGCGGGTTGGCCTGACCGTAGCTGGAGTGCGATTCGAGTCCGGAGCGCCCGAGAAGCGCCGCGTCGCCGCTCTGTCCGTTGACGGCCACCGGGATGCGGTGGTGCCGGGCGAATGCGACGATGCGCTGCACGTCCCGTACGGAGGTGGGGCGTGCCACGGCGCGGGGTGCGGCGGTGATCAGGTGTCCGAAGTCGCCGGCGAACCGTTCCAGGTCTTCGCCGTTCAGGGTCACCGTGCCGTCCAGGGCGGGCAGTTCGGCGACGCCTGGGTCCGGTGTGGTGGCCCAGGTGCGGGTGGTGGTGTTCCACCCGAGTACGGCGGCGCCGACGCCGGTGATCAGGGCGCGGCGGGACAGTCCTGGCCTGCTCATATCAGGGTATCTCCGATCGGTCGTCACATCGGGGTTGTTGTACCGCAGTCATCTCGTCGGTCGCCTACCGGCCGTCCGGCCCGTAGAGCTTCCAGTCGTTGCAGCTCAGCAGGTGCATCCGGCCCGCAGTACCAGACCCTCGTCCACGTGCGGGGGCGTCACTGACCCGCCTGGCCGAGCCGGCGCTCGATCTCCCGCAGCTGCGCCATCGTGTGGTCCCACATGTGGCGCTGGTAGGCGGGGGCGTCGGCGGGAATGAGGGTGCTGGCGGCCTGTGCCTCCTCCAGCAGTGCCTGCCGGGCCTGGGGCAGGCGGGCCACCCGCGCGCCACTCTCGCTCAGCTCCCGCAGCACGTAGGCCAGTTTGTAGGCGTAGGCGCGGGGGCTGACCGTGAACAGGATCCGGTAGGCCCGCATTCCCTCCTCGCCGGTCAGGATCCGGTCGTTGTGGCTCATCAGCCGTACCCGTGCCGCAAGCAGCAGGTCCATGTGCACGTTCATGTGTCGTTTCCCCCTTGGTCGTTGCTCTCGTGGTGCACACCCCCACCCCCCTGGCGACGGCGCCGGGGCGCGACGGCTCGCGCGCCGCCGCCCGGACAGGCGGGCGGCGGCGCGTGGGCCGCGAGAGAGGGGGAGTGGGGTGTTGCACGAGTGTGCGGCGCGGACGCGGGGTGCGGCAAGGCGAAGAAAGGGTGGGCTGCGTCCTACCGCAACCCTTGCCTGACCTGGCAGGATTGGGGTCGGCATCCTCCCGGGCCGGGGCCGGAAAAACCCGTTGCACCCCCGGGGCGCGTTGCGCAAGAGTGGTCGCGCACAGAACGCCGTACCACCGCAGCGCAGCGAAGGAGGGAGTGCGCCATGAACGGCACAGCAGCCCGAGCCGCCCGTGGCCGTGGCTATCGCCGCCCCCGCTGTGGTACCTGCGCCGGCGCCGCCGGGCCCCGGACGCGCTGAGCCGCCGCGCCGCCCTGCCCTCGGCGGGCCGGTGGTGTCGCGCAAGATCTGTGTGGAGCAATGGTGTTGACGCTCCCCGAGGGCGACGGCGAGGGTGAGCTGGGCATGGGAGAGCCCAAGGGCCTGTAAAGCCCCCGCTTCGGCTGTGGCGGTTCGAATCCGTCCTCGCCCACCCCTGCCGCAGACCGGTCCCCGGCGGCGCCGGCTGACGGCGTGTTCATCTGATACCTCCAAGGAAACCCCGGCCTTCAGGCCGGGGAGGAATTGGATCGCCTGTGTAGCGGGACAGGTTGCAGCGATTCGCCGTCAAGGCGAACCGCTGCTCGGCAGGGGATTTGATCAAGCTCTGCATGAAGTAATGTCTCCCGCATGAAGATCGTTGTCCGGGTCAAGCTGGAGCCGTCGGCCTATCAGGCCGACGCTCTGGCTGCCACGCTGCGCGCGTGCAACCGGGCCGCGAATCGCATCTCCGAGGTGGCTTTCGCCACAGGCGAGAAGCGTCGTGTCGGTCTTCACCACCGGGTCTACCGGGACATGAAAGACACGTCGGATCTGTCGGCTCAGCCGATTGTTCTGACGATCAAGAAGGTCTGTGACGCCTACGCGACGTTGAAGGCCAACATCCGTGCCGGGAACCTCGGCCCGAAGGGGTCGAAGCGCCGGAACAAGGCCGAGTCGAAGCCGGTCGTCTTCCGTGAGGACGCGGCGCAGGCATTCGATGATCGGTGTCTCAGCTGGCAGCCGGACGCCCGCACCGTGTCGATCTGGACGACCGCCGGACGTTTGAAGGGCATCGGGTTCGTGTGTTCCGAGGCGGCGGCGAAGCTGATCGCCGACCGCCGGCAGGGTGAATCGGACCTGGTGTTCCGTGACGGGTCCTGGTACCTGTTCGCGACCTGCGACATTCCCGCGCCGCCCGTGGCCGAGCCGACGGATTGGCTCGGGGTGGATCTCGGGATCGTCAACATCGCCACCACCAGCGACGGACAGGTGTTGTCCGGGCGCAGGCTGGAGCGCCACCGCAAGCGGATGCGCGCCCTGACGGCGAAGTTGCAGGCGAAGAAGACCAAGAACGCCAAGCGCCGGTTGAAGGCGATCAAGCGCCGTGAGCAGCGCTTCGCGACCGATACCAACCACTGCATCTCCAAGACTCTCGTACAGACCGCTGAACGCACCTCGCGCGGGATCGCCGTGGAAGACCTGACGGGCATCCGCGAGAGGGTCAAGGCCAAGCACGACCAGCGGTACCGACTCCACTCGTGGGCCTTCGCGCAACTCGGCGCGTTCGTCCAGTACAAGGCCGAACGCGCCGGTGTCGCGGTGGTCCACGTGGACCCCCGCAACACCTCCCGGCAGTGCTCCGCGTGCTGGCACACCCACAAGACCAACCGAGTGGATCAAGCGACGTTCGCGTGCCGCGCCTGCGGCATGACCATGCACGCGGACATCAACGGCTCCCGCAACATCCGCCACCGCGCGGCTGATGCGTGGCAGCGGGGCGCAGTCAATCGCCCCAGCACGGCGTAGAACGCCGCGCAGGACGAGGTGACCACCGGTGGGGCGACTCATCGGGCACATGGTCAACCTCAAGCCCGGTCCTTCAGGGCCGGGTAGTTGACTCTGGAGCTGATCTGCACCGCGCCGGCTGGAGCGGATCGAGGAAGTGCCGGCGCAGCACGTCGCCGTTACCAGCGCCGGTGTTTCACGTTTCTTGTCGGCGGCTGCTCGCGGTCCGTTCCGGCTGACCGCCGCGGCCCGGCACGGACACGCAGCTGTCGGCGCCCCGGGGACAGCCAGGCCCCGAGGTGGCCCAGTGGACCGTACGGGAATTGGCCCAGGCGCCGGGTCAATTCCGCACTACCGTAGGCAGCATGACAACGGGATCCACCACGACCGGCGACCGGTCTGTCTCCATCTCCCCTTCCTCGGCCGCGGCGGCGATGCGTCAGGCCCGCGGCTCGGCCGCGTTCTGGAGCGCGATCGGCCGAAGCCGGGGGCACGAGGTGATCCGGCGCCGCGGATTCGTCGCGGTCGACGGCGACGAGCGCGCGGGCGTGCGGATCCTGATCCAGGAGCCCGGCCTCGATGCGGGCGAGGTGGCCGAGTTGAGCGAGCTGGCCCGCCGGGCCGTGGGCCCGGTGAACGCCGAGGATCCGTTCAACGCCACCGACCTGAGCCACCTGGGCATGCGCAACTGGCAGATGCCGATCATGGTGCGCGCGCCCGGGCCCGTGGGTGAAGCGGCGGGCGAAGCGGCGCTGCAGGTGGTCCGGGTACGGCGCAGCGAGGATCTGCAGGCGGCCGAGCGGGTGGTGATCGAGGGTTTCGAGCTGACCGCGTTCGAGCCCTACCGCGGCGGTGAGTTGTTCCCGATGGCGCTGATCGGGCAACCGGGCGTGGATGTGTTCGTCGCCTCGTACGACGGTGTGGCTGCGGGGGCGTGCGTCAGGGCGGTGCACGAGGACGTGATCGGTCACTTCTGGGTCGGTACCTCGCCGGCCTTCCGCTCGCGCGGGGTGGGTCGGGCGGTCATGCTCGCCTCCCTCGCGGACCTGGCGCACCTGCCGGCAACCCTCACCGCTTCGAAGCTGGGCAGGCCGCTGTACGAGTCGCTGGGCTACACCGCCGCGGCGCCTTCGACCTGGTGGGCCTCTCAGCGGGTGAGCGCGTCGCGGTGAAGCCCTGGCGGCGGCCCCGGTCCGGATGGCAGGCGAACACGGGGATAGCCTGACCGCATGTTCATCCTGGAGTTGACCTACACCGCCGAGTTGGAGCGGATCGACGAAGCGCTGGCGCAGCACGTGCGGTGGCTTGAGTCCCACTACGCGGCCGGCACCTTCCTGGCGTCGGGGCGCAAGGTGCCGCGTGATGGCGGGGTGATCCTGGCGGTGGGGCAGGACCGGGCCGAGATCGAGGCGCTGGTGGCCACCGACCCCTTCGTGCGCCTGGGGCTGACCCGCTACCGGGTGACGGAGTTCCTGGCCACCGTCACCGCCCCGGCGCTGGAGGCCTACCGCCAGCAGCTGGCCGCCTGAACCCGAGGCCGCAAGCCGCCGCAGGCCGTAAGCGGTAAGCCGCGTGCCGCGTGCCGCGTGCCGCACGCCGTGCGCCGGAGGCCGCCCGACGCTGATGCGAGTGGTGCCCCGGGCCGGCCCGAGCTGTTCGGGGCACGGTCGCGTTCTGGCTACGATCGGTGAGCGCGGGGCGGAGAGGCCCTCGCGCTTGTCGGGAATTCGGCGGGAGTGGACGGATGGCACACGCACGAGCCGGGCAGCCGGCACAGCCCGGGGACCTGGTGGACGTGGCACGGCTGGTGACGGCGTACTACGCGCTGCGCCCGGATCCGCAGGAGGTGGCGCAGCGGGTGGCGTTCGGGACCTCGGGGCACCGGGGTTCCTCGCTGGACGCGGCGTTCAACGAGGATCACATCGCCGCGACGACGCAGGCGATCTGCGAGTACCGGGCCGGGCAGAAGGTGGCAGGCCCGTTGTTCCTGGGTGCGGACACCCACGCGCTGTCCGAGCCGGCCAAGGCGACGGCGCTGGAGGTGCTGGCCGCCAACGGCGTGCAGGTGCTGATCGACGCCGCCGACGGCTACACGCCCACTCCGGCGGTCTCGCACGCGATCCTGGTGCACAATCGGCGCAGTCCGCAGGCGCTGGCGGACGGCATCGTGGTGACGCCCTCGCACAATCCGCCGCGTGACGGCGGTTTCAAGTACAACCCGCCCAGTGGGGGGCCGGCGGGTTCCGAGGCGACCGGCTGGATCCAGGACCGGGCGAACGAGCTGATCCGCGAGGGCCTGCGCGGGGTCAAGAAGGTCCCGTACGCGCGGGCGCTGGCCGCCGCCACCACCGGGCGACACGACTTCCTGGGCGCCTATGTGGAGGATCTGCCCTCGGTGGTGGACCTGGACGCGGTGCGGGAGGCGGGGTTGCGCATCGGTGCGGACCCGCTGGGCGGGGCGTCGGTGGCCTACTGGGGGCGGATCGCGGAGTCCCACCGCCTGGATCTGACGGTGGTCAACCCGGTGACCGATCCGACGTGGCGGTTCATGACGCTGGACTGGGACGGCAAGATCCGCATGGACTGCTCCTCGCCGGCCGCGATGGCCTCCCTCATCGGCCGCAAGGACGAGTACGCGATCGCCACGGGCAACGACGCGGACGCCGACCGGCACGGCATCGTCACCCCGGACGGTGGCTTGATGAACCCCAACCACTACCTGGCGGTGGCCGTCGACTACCTCTACCGGCACCGTGCCGACTGGCCCGCTGACGCGGCGGTGGGCAAGACGCTGGTGTCCTCCTCGATGCTGGACCGGGTCGCCGCCGACCTGCGCCGCGCGCTGGTGGAGGTTCCGGTCGGCTTCAAGTGGTTCGTCGACGGCCTGTTGGAGGGCTCGATCGCCTTCGGCGGCGAGGAGAGCGCCGGCGCCTCCTTCCTGCGCCGCGACGGCGGGGTGTGGAGCACCGACAAGGACGGCATCCTGCTGGCGCTGCTCGCCTCGGAGATCACCGCCGTCACCGGCACCACCCCCAGCGCCTACTACCGTGACCTGACCGCCCGTCACGGCGCCCCCGCCTACGCCCGCCTGGACGCCCCCGCCGACCGCGACCAGAAGGCCCGCCTGGCCCGCCTGTCGCCGGAGCAGGTCACGGCCGGGGAGCTGGCGGGGGAGAAGATCACCGCGGTGCTCTCCCACGCGCCCGGCAACGGGGCGGCCATCGGCGGCCTGAAGGTGTGCACCGACAACGCCTGGTTCGCGGCCCGGCCCTCGGGCACCGAGGACGTGTACAAGATCTACGCCGAGTCGTTCCTGGGCCAGGAGCACCTGACGCGGGTGCAGCAGGAAGCCCGCGCCCTGGTCGGCGAGGTACTCGGAGCCTGACGCACGTCCGGTGCCCCGGCCGTCTCTTCGAGGTGGCCGGGGCACCGGCGGCGCGGGGGCCCGACCCCCGTACGGGCCTCCTGGGTGGACGGCGTTCGGCCCGCCCCCGAGCGGACGGCCGCGTGCCGGTGCCAGCCGGTCGGGCGGGTGCCGGGGTCGATGCCGGTCAGCGGGTGTCCGGCGCGGCGATCGCTGTCGACGATGCCGGGCCCGCTCTGGCGTACGGTTCCTCAGGCGCGTACGGCTTCTTGCCCGCGCGTCACCGCCGCCGACGCCATCGCGGCCGGTGCCTCCGCCGCAGTCGGCGCCCCCGCCGCCACCGGGGCAGGTGCCTCCGCCGCAGGGGCCGCGTGGGCCGGGGCGTGCGCGCGCTGGTCGCGGGTGGTGGCCGCGGCGATCGCGCACGCCACCAGTGCCAGCACCGCCGCTGCCAGCGGGAACCACCGCTCGCCCAGCAGCGCGATCGATGCCGACCCCGCCACCCCGCCGGCCGCCGTGCCCAGGTACAGGGCGCTGCTGTTCAGCGAGATCAGCAGCGGCGCGTTCGCCGGGTCGATGGAGGCCAGCCGGTGCGGCAGCGCGACCGACACCGCCCACCCGGCCAGCGGCACCACCACCGAGTACGCCAGCGCCCCCGGCATGCCGCGCCCCAGCCACGGCAGGGCGGCGAAGGCGCCGGCGGCGACGGCGGAGCCGGCCAGCAGCACGGTGCGCACCCCGGCGCGGTCGACCAGGCGCCCGCCCAGCCAGCTACCGGCCACCGACATCACGCCGGTGGTGAGCAGGATGAGGCTCAGCCGGTCGGCGCTGCCGCCGGTGGCGCCGTGGACGGCGGTGGCGAGGTAGATGTAGACGCTCTGGAAGGCGAGGAAGAAGGCGAGCGTGGTGGCGGCCGCGCCGAGGACCTGGCGCCGGCCCAGCGGGGCGAGGCGGGCGCTGAGGGTGGGGGCGGCGGCGGGGGCGGGCAGGCCGCGCAGCAGGGCGGCGAGTCCGGCGAGCGCGGCCAGGCCGAGCGCGGTGACCAGCCACATCGTCAGCCGCCAGTCGGCGCGTCCGACCCAGGTGCCCAGCGGTACGCCGAGCGCGGTGGCGACGGTCATGCCGCCGAGCACGGTGGCGATCGCCCGTCCGCGCCGCTCGGGGGCGACCAGGGTGGTGGCGACCGCGTTGGCGGTGGGGGTGTAGAGGGCGGCGCCGGCTGCGGCCAGCACCCGGGTGGCCAGCAGCAGTTCGTAGCCGGGGGCGAGGGCGCTGAGCGCGTTGGCGGCGCTGAAGACGGCGAGCGCGGTCAGCAGCAGGCGCCGGCGCGGCCAACGGGCGGTGGCGGCGGCCAGTGGCGGGGCCAGCAGGGCGTAGCCGAGCGCGAAGACGGTGACCAGCTGGCCGGCGGCGCCCACCGACACACCCAGGTCGGCGGAGATCGGGCCGAGGATGCCGGCCACGACCATCGAGTCGGTGCCCATGGCGAAGGTGCCGAGGGCGAGCAGGAGCAGGCGTACGGGCACGGGAAAGCCCCCCGAGGCTATTGTTGGACGACCATGCAACGGTTTGATGCTCGCCAAACAATCGAGGATTGGTGGATGATTGTCAAACCATTCACCGCCGTCGTACCCCCGAGGACCGGAGCCAGCCCGTGACCACCGCGCCCATGACCACCGTGCCCGTGACCGAGGATGAGCGGCTGCCCCAGCCCGCCACCGCCGACATCGACCTCGTCACGGTCCTGCACGCCCTCGGCGACCCCGTCCGCATGCGCCTGCTGCTCAGCTACGCCGACGGCGCCGAGCACTCCTGCGCCCCCCGCGACCTGGGCCTGGACCACCTGCACAAGTCGACCGTCTCCCACCACATGCGCGTCCTGCGCGAGGCCGGCGTCACCACCACCCGCGTCGCCGGCCGCAACCGCTTCGTCAGCCTGCGCCGCACGGACTTGGACGCCCGCTTCCCGGGCCTGCTGGACGCCCTCCTCGCGGCGGCCCCCGCCCCGGCCCCCGCCCCCGCGTCCGCTTGAGGCCTGCGGCCTGCCGCCGCAGGCCCGTGGCCCGCGGCGGCGTCAGCGCGCCAACCTCGCCACGGCCGCCGCGGTGACGGGCGTGAAGAAGTTGACCAGGTTGCCGTCGGGGTCGCGCACCAGCAGCGACCGGTTGCCCCAGGGCATCGTGGTCGGCCCGGCGACGACGTCGGTGACGAAACCCGCCAGGTCCTCGGCCACGCGGTCCACGTCGTCGACCAGGAACTCGGTGATCACACTGCGGTTGTCCGCCGGGTGGGCGGAGCCCGGGGCGAACAGTGCGACGGTGCGGGTGGCGGCGATGGCCAGGGTCGCGCCCGCGGTGCGCAGTTCGGCGAAGTCCTCGGTGGCCCACACCGCCCGCGCGCCCGTGGCCCGCTCGTAGAACCCGACGAGGCGGGCGACGTCGCCGGTGATGATGCGGATCGAGACGAAGTCCATGGAATCTCCCTGGTCGTACGTGCTGAAGACGTTGCGCAACGCAGGCTAGGAGCAATACCGGACAGAACCGGTCCCCTATCGGAGGTAGCTTGTCCGCATGCCCCGACCCACCGCACGCGTGCTGACGCTCCTGGAACTGCTCCAGTCGGGCGGCACCCGGACCGTGGCCGAACTCGCCGACCGCCTCGGCGTCCAAGGACGCACCGTGCGCCGCTACGTGGACCGGCTGATCGAGCTGGACGTGCCCGTGGAATCGGTGCGCGGGCGCTACGGCGGCTACCGTCTCGCCCCCGGCTACCGCCTGCCCCCGCTCATGCTCGGCGACGACGAGGCGCTGGCCGTCCTGCTCGGCCTGCTCACCGCCCGCCGCACCGCACTGACACCCACCCAGCGCACCGCCAACGAGACGGCGACGGCGAAGATCCGCCGGGTCCTGCCCCGGCCCACCGCCCGCCGCCTCGACGCCCTCCTGGAAACCCTCGCCCACACCGACCAGCCCGACACCCCCGGCGCCCCTGCCACCCCCGACACGCCCGACGGCGCGGTCCTGCTCACCGTCGCCGACGCGGTACGCCATCACCGCCCCCTCGCCATCCGTTACACCGACCGCGACGGTCGGCCCAGCGAACGCACCCTGCACCCCCACGGGATCGTCGCCCACGGCGGCCGCTGGTACGTCACCGGCACGGACACCCGGATCGACGAAGCGCGGACCTTCCGGCTCGACCGCGTCACCGACGCCAGAGTCCTGCCCGGCACCTTCGACGAACCCGCCGGCCCCGATCCCGCCCAGCGCGTACTCACCGGCTTCGCCACCGCCGACTACCGCCACCGGGTGAGCCTGCGCATCCACGCCACGCCCGAACACGTCCGCACCCACCTGCCCGCCGCCGTCGCCGAGCTCGCGGAACACGAACCCGCGACCGGCCAGGACCAGGACCAGGCGGCCGAGCGCTGGCTGCGCGTCGAACTGCGGGCCCAACGCCTCGACTGGCTGCCCCCGCTACTCGCCGCACTCGACCGGCCGTTCACCATCGACCGCCCTGACGAACTGCGCGAACTCGTCACCGCACTCGCCCACCGTCTCGCCTCCGGTGCCCGCAACGCCGACACGTAGGGTCCCTACCGCAGCGCAGCACACCGCAGCGCACCGCAGTGAAACGGAAAGGACGGTTCATGCCGATCAGGGGCGTGCTCTTCGACGTCGACGACACCTTGTTCGACTACTCGGGCTCGGAGGAAGCCGGCATCATCGCCCACCTGCGCGACATCGGCCTGCTGCAGCGCTTCCCCTCCCCACAGGCGGCGCTGACCCTGTGGCGCAGCGTCATGGAGGTCCAGTACGCCCGCTACCTCGCCCGGGAACTCACCCTGCGCGGCCAGCAGTACGAACGCACCCGCCAGTTCCTCGCCCAACTCGGCGAGGACGGCGCCGAGCACCTGAGCGACGAACAGGCCGCCACCTGGTTCGCCGGTTACGCCGCCCACCGCGACGCCGCCTGGACCGCCTTCCCCGACGCGAAGCCGACCCTGCGGCAACTCGCCCCCCACTACCGGCTCGGCATCGTCTCCAACTCCGACACCGACCACCAACGCCACAAACTGCGCACCATCGGCCTGCTCGACCACCTCGGCGACGTCCTCGTCTGCTCCGACCAACACGGCGAAGCCAAACCCGCCCCCGGCATCTTCCACGCCGGCTGCGCCGCCCTGGGCCTGCCCCCACACGAAGTCGCCTACGTCGGCGACAAGTACACCCTCGACGCCGAAGGCGCCCGCAACGCCGGTCTCCACGCCTTCTGGCTCGACCGCGCCGCCACCAACACCCCCGTCGCCCAGGGCATCCACGTCCTGCACTCCCTGGACACCCTGCCCCAAGCCCTCACCACCTGACGCCACACCCCCCCCAGCAACCCGACCCACCCGACTCGCCCCCCACAGCGCTGCCACCGCCCCCGGACGTGGCGGCGTACCATCCCCGTGGACCGGCCCTCGGCGCCTACGCACGAGAAGTCGGCCGGCCCGACTTCCTGCGCACAGGGGAGTTGCGGGCCCGGGGCGTTGGAAGCCGCTCCTCCCGCGGACTCGCCCGCGTGGCCGACTTCCTGTGCGCGGGCCTACCGATCCGGCGAGGCGGGGGTGGTGGCGCCGAAGAGGGTGAGGCAGGTGGGGGTGAGGCCGGTGACGGTGACCGGGACGGGTGGGCCCTGCCAGTGGTCGCGGGACAGGCGCAGGCGCTGGGACTCCACGACGTGGCCGTCGAGGGTGTCGCGGTCGATGCCGTCGGGGCGGTAGCCGAGCTTGCGGGAGACGGCGAGGGAGGAGTGGTTGTCGGTGAAGGACACCGATGTCGCCGAGACCGCGCCCAGCTCCGCGAAGGCCAGCTGGAGCATCGCGGCGCGCATCTCGGTGCCGAAGCCCTGGCCCTGGTGCTCCAGGCCGACCCACGAGCCGGAGGAGATCTCGCGCCGCACCGTGAACTCCTTGGCCCGCATGTCCTGCACGCCCACCGGATGTCCCTGGTGGAAGGCCACCAGGTCCAGCGCCCAGTGCTGCGCCGTCCAGCGCCCCATCCGGTGCCAGTGCATCTGCAGGACGTGCCGGGCGCGTTCGGCGGGCGGCAGTGTTCCCCAGGGGGTGAGGAAGGGGCGCTGGGTCGGCAGGTGGATGCCACGGGCGGCGAGGTCCGCGACCTCGCCCAGTTCGTCCTCGGTGGGCAGGCGCAGTTCCAGGCGGGGCGTGGTGACGCGCAGGCCCTTCAGCGGCCAGTAGTCGGTGATCATCCGGGACAGTGTGCCGAAACCGCCCGCCCGCCGCACCACGGTTTCCCGTTCGACCGCCGGCCCGGACCAGCCGGTGGGCGGCCACCGGCTCCGGCTAGGGTGGGAACATGGTTGCCCCCTCCGCACAAGAAGTGGCCACGACCGACCGGGAGTTCGTCAGCGCACCCGCCTTGATCCTGCGCTCCCTGGCCTCCCGGCCCGACCGGCGGGCCATCACCACCGCCGACGGCGTCGAGATCACCGCCGGCGACTTCGCCGCCGCCACCTACCGCCTCGCCCACGAGCTCCTGGCCCGGGGCATCAGCCGCGGCTCGACCGTCACGCTGCTCACCGGCAACACCCCCGAGGCGCTCAGCGCCCGCTACGCCGCGGGCCTGGCGGGCGCGCGGGTGGTCAACCTGTACGACGGGATGAGCGCCCCGGTCCTGGCCGAGATCACGGCCAGCGTGGACACCACCGTCCTGCTGGTGGACGCCGAACGCTACGCGCACGCCGCCGAGTTGCTCCCGCTGATCGACGTGCCGACCGTCCTCACCCTCGGCCCCGGGCCCGACGGCACCGACCGTACGGACGGCACCGGTCCCACCGGCATCGGCCAGGACGTGATCGCCGCCTCCGCCCACCGCCCCGCCACCGAGCCCGCCGTACCCATCGGCCCCGAGGACCACATCGGCATCCGCCACACCGGCGGCACCACCGGCATCCCCAAGGGCATCCTGAGCCTGCACGGCCCCTACCGCAGCGCCTTCGACGCCCCCTTCGCCGACCCCCGCCCCGCCGGCGAACAGGCGCGCCTGCTCGCCGCCACCTCGCTCGCCCACCTCGCCGGCGTCCTGTCCGACCTGACGCTCCACCACGGCGGCTCCGTCGTCCTGCACCGCTCCTTCGACCCCGGCCAGGTCCTCGCCGCCATCGAACGCGAACGCATCACCGACCTGTGGGTGCTGCCCCCACTGCTCTACCAGCTCCTCGACCACCCCGCCCTCGCCCAGACCGACCTGTCCAGCCTGCGCCGGATCTCCTACGGCGGCTGCGCAGCCGCCCCGACCCGGATCCGCGAGGCCCTCCAGGCGTTCGGCCCGGTCCTGGTGAGCGGCTACGGCATGTCCGAGGCGCAGAACATCGCGATCCTCGGCCCCCACGAGCACGACCGCATCGGCCACGGCGGCCAGCTCTCGGTGGGACGCCCCCTGCCCGGCGTCGAGGTGGCGATCCGCTCCGCCGTCGGCACCGACCTGCCGAGGGGCGAACAGGGCCAGATCCACGTCCGCTCGGCCACCCTGATGGCCGGGTACTGGAAGCAGCCCGAGCTCACCGCGCAGGTGCTGCAGGGAGGTTGGCTGAACACCGGCGACATCGGCTACCTCGACGCGGACGGCTACCTCTACCTCGCCGACCGCCTCAAGGACCTGATCATCGTCGTCGGCGGCCACGTCTACCCCACCGAGGTCGAGGACCTGCTGCTCACCCACCCGGCCATCGCCCAGTGCGCCGTCTACGGCGTCCGCGACGACCAGCAGGCCGAGCACGTCCACGTCGCCGTCGTCCCCGCCCAGGGGCAGCAGCCGCAGCTGGACGAGGTCCGCGCCTTCGTCACCGCCAAAAAGGGCCGCATCTACGCCCCCGAAGCCCTGCACGTGGTCGACGCGATCCCGCTGACCTCCGTCGGCAAGCCGGACAAGAAGCGCCTGCGCGAGGCGGCCTCGAACCTCTGAACCAAGAAGGTAGGCGGGTGCCCGGTGCCCGGTGCCCGGTCAGGGCACCAGCACCAGCCGCCCCCGCAGCCCGCCCCGTTCCAGCCGCTCGTGCGCCCGCGCCGCGTCCCCGAGCGACAGGGTGTCGGGCCACGCGCAGGGTCAGCCGGCGCTCGCCGGCGACCTGCGCCGACGCCTGGCCGGCGTCAGCGAGAAGACGCTCACCCAGACCCTGCGCACCCTCGAACGCGACGGCCTGCTGCACCACACGTCACCCCACCGTCCCCGCCCGCGTCGACTACGCCCTCACCCCCCTTCGGACGGGACCTGCTGCCCCTCGTCCACGCGATCAAGACCTGGGCGGAAACCCACATTCCCCACGTCCTCGCCGCCCGCGCCGACCACGACCGCTGCCACGCAGGCGATAATTGACGAGCAATCACATCTCGATGACCGGAAGGAATTCGGCGTGACCGAAAAGCAGGACACCACCCCAGCGCGCAGCAGGGCCACGGCCGCGGCCGCCGGACTGATCGCCGGCCTCCTCATAGCCGGCGTCCCGCTGCTGCTCACCGGCAGCGGAGGCGACGGCGGCGGCCCCGTCACCTCCGCCGCCTTCGGTGGCCTGGGCGAAGACCTGCACGCCCCAGACACCCTGCCCGGCGGCTTCACCCCGGTGACCGCCCAGGCCGACACCCCGCTCGCCAAGAACGCCGCCACCAACGAGGCCGGCGGCACCCGCACCCTCTCCCAGGCCTACGGCGGCGCCGCCGCCACGGTACGCCAGTACACCGACGAGGGCATGCGCGACTTCCTCGTCCTGGAAGCCGTGCGCGCCGCCAGCCCCAAGCCCTACACCCCCTACGTCGACCCGGCCTCACTCGGCCAGGCCAAACCGGGCACCGAGGTCGTCACCGTCGGCCAGGTCTCCTGCCTGGTCTCCTACCAGCCCATTCTCACCGGCCAGGACGTCACGCCCGAGAAGACCAACGTCCAGCTGTGCGAACGCACTTCGGCTCACCTGACGGTCCGACTGCGCTTCGCCGGCTCGGAAGAGCTGCAGCACCACATCGACCAGGCCGCGCACCTGACCGACCAGGCCTGGTCCGCCCTCGCCTGACCCCCGGAGGGCAAGGCCGACCAGCAGGCCGAGGGCGCCGGCGGCCTCGGCGACGCCGAGCCAGGTCCGCGGGAGCGGGGTGACTGCGTCGGTGACCGGTTGCATGCCGTGATCGTTCCACCCGGGCGGCGCAGCCTGCGGCCGGGTTCCGCAGTTCAGCGGCGGGTGAAGGCGGCGATGTCCGCCAGCGGCGGGTCGTAGCCGTCGGTGGTGTCCACGTGCAGGCGCGGCACGCCCGGCAGGGCCAGCGGGGTGAAGTCGTCCAGCAGGTTGCCCGCCCCGGGTGGGGCGGCGAGCAGTTCGCGGTCGGCGTGCGCGGCGCGGTGGCGGCCGGTGGCCAGGCGCTCGGCGATCCGGCGGCGAGCCAGCGCCGGGTCCACCCGGCAGTGCACCACCCGCACCTCGGTGCGGGCGGCCAGTGGTGCCAGGAAGGGGCGCCAGACCCGGTCCTGGTAGGCGGCCTCCGCGACCACGCTCACCCCGGCCCGCACCAGCACGTCCAGCACCTCGAAGAAGGCGTCGCGCACCGCCTCGTCGGCGTTGGGGGAGCGGGTGCCGGCGTGCAGCAAGCCCTCCTTCAGCTCGTCGCGGCACACCGCGGGGCAGCCGAGCGCGCCGGCGAGCGCGTGCGCCAGTGTCGTCTTCCCGCTGCCCGGCCCGCCGCTCAGTACGATCAGCACCGCTCGTCTCCCCTCCAACCCGGCTGCATGCACCCTCTGTTGACATTCTGTACCCGAAACCCGCGCCGACCGGGCTCGTTGTGTCCGGTGAACGGACGGATCGGCCCGGGAACGCGGCGAGGTGCCGCGCGGGCCCGGTTGGAGGGATGTTCATGACCGACACCGAAGCGGGCACCGCGGTCCGCCGTGGCAGCCCGGACTCCGCGGTGGACCGGGTCGCCGACTTCTACGGCGCCTACGTCGACGCAGTCTCCGACGGCACCGACGACCTGGCGGACGAGCTGCGCGGCCACTACCTCACCGAGGACCTGCGCCAGCGCCTGGCGGCCTGGGAGGAGGCCAACCACGCCGACGGCGTGCTGCGCGCCCAGGACGTGCCGACCGCGTGGGAGGTGGCCTACCACGACTCGGGCGCCGGGCACTTGTTCACCACCGTCACGCTGACCTGGGGCACCGGGCCGGACGCCGGGCACACCCGCCTGGCGGTGCAGAGCGACCTGAGCACCAAGCTGATCTCGGACATCGAGGACGCCCCCGGCGCGTAGCGGCGGGTGCCGCCGCCCGGGGTGCCGCCGGGGCCGCTTCAGGCCCAGGCGGCGGTCAGGCGATGCGGCAGGGTGTCGTAGGGGAGGCAGTCGACCACAGGCAGGCGGTGGGCGCGGGCCTGGGCGGCGAGCCAGCTGGAGTAGCGGGCGCTGACGGCGGCGCGCTCGCGCTGCGGGCCGCAACCGGGTTCGCGCCGGGCGTAGTTGGCGCTGATGCGAGCCGCGTCGCCTTCGTGGAGGAAGACCGCCCGTACGCGCCGGCCCTGCGCGGCGGCCTCGGCGGCGGCCCTGGCGGCGGCCCGGGGGCTGAGGTAGTCGCCCTCGACGATGGCGGGCACGTCGACGCTCAGGCGGTTGCGCACGACGCCGAGCAGGGCCTCGTCCAGGGCATGGGCGGTGGCGATCTGCAGTTGGAGGACGCGTTCGGTGTCCAGGCCCCGGGCCGGGGTCACGCTGAAGTGGTGCAGGCCGGGGTGGGTGCGCGGGGTGGTGGCGGCCTGCAGGGCGGCGACGACGTCGTCGAATTCGACGGTGAACGCGCCGCTCGCGGCGGCGAGGTGGGCGGCGGCGCGGCTCTTGCCGAGGCCGGAGGCGCCGCCGATCAGCAGGACGTCCCAGGGGCGGTGGTCGGTGTGCACGGGGTCACGGTACGGGCCGGGCGAACCCGCCCGGCCGGGGCGGTCAGGGCCGTTCGCGGGTGGCGCGGCGGACGGACCAGGGCAGGACGAACCACAGGGCGGTGAAGATCAGGGCGATGACGGCGCTGATCGCGAGCGCGATCGGCGCGCCGAGGACGACGTCCAGGACGAGCAGGACGGCGCCGGTGAGTGCGGAGGCGAGCAGTAGCAGGCCGAACTGGGCGATGCGGGCGGAGACGTCCACGATGCGGGCCTTGCCGGGGTGGTGGAACAGGCCGCGGTGCAGGGCGACGGGGGTGGCCAGTACGGCGGCGGCGACGACGGTCAGCAGCAGGGTGGCCACGTAGATGTCCTGCTGGGCGTCGGACAGTTGCGGAAAACGCGGGGTGAAGGCGACGCCGAGCAGGAACGCGAAGACGATCTGCACGCCGGTCTGCAGGACCCGCAGTTCCTGCAGCAGTTCCACCAGGCGCCGGTCGGCCCGCACCGCCGGGTTCTCCCACCCCGGGGGCAGGGGCGTGGGTTCGTCGTGACGCCCGGGACCGGGACCGGGGCCGTGGTCTGGGTCGGATCCGGGTCCGTGGTCGGGTGCAGGGCCAGGCGGGGGAGGGGTGTTCATGTGTCACATTGTGCTGGGCGGCGCGGCGTCAGCCCGTACGGTCCGTCGGTTCGGTGCCGTCCAGGCGTTGCTGCCAGGTGGTGAGCAGGGTCTGCAGGGCTGCGGCTTCGCCAGGGCTCAGGTGGGAGAGCAGGCGGTGTTCGTTGCGCACGTGGGCGGTGAACGCCTCGTCGATCAGGCGCAGTCCGGCGTCGGTGAGGGCGACCACGCGCCCGCGCCGGTCGTCCTCGGCGTGACGGCGGGTGACCAGGCCGGCGCGTTCGAGGCGGTCGATCCGCTTGGTCATCGCGCCGGTGGTCACCATGGTGTGGGCGGCGAGTTCCCCGGGAGCCCGTTCGTAGGGGGCGCCGGCGCGGCGCAGTGCGGCGAGTACGTCGAACTCGCCCTCGCTCAGGCCGTAGCGCTGGTAGACGAGGGTGAGTTCGCCGGTCAGGCGGGCGGCGAGGCGGTGCAGGCGCCCGATCACGCCCTGGGGGGAGACGTCGAGGTCGGGGCGCTCGCGGCGCCAGGCGGCTTGGATCAGCGCGACGTGGTCGCCGTCGCCCGGGTGCTGCTGGTGCTCCATGGGGTCATCCTATTCCGGTAGCTTCCTGGGAAGCTATATTGTCTTCCATGGAAGCCAATGTGCGGTGGGTCCTGCTGACCGCCCTCGCCCCCATCGCCTGGGGCGCCAACTACTGGGTCACCCATGCCTACCTGCCCGCCGACCACCCCCTGTGGGGCGCCACCCTGCGCGCCCTGCCCGCCGGACTGCTGCTGCTCGCCCTCGCCCGCCGCCGCCCCCACGGCCCCTGGTGGTGGCGCAGCGCCCTGCTCGGTCTGCTCAACACCGCCGCCTTCTTCGTCCTGCTCTACCTCGCCTCCCAGCTGCTGCCCACCAGCACCGCCGCCACCGTCATGGCCGCCTCCCCACTGGCGATGCTGCTCACCGCCTGGGCGCTGGCCGGGCAGCACCCGCACCGCGCCCACCTGGCCGGCGCGGTGCTGGGCCTGGCCGGGGTGGCGCTCACCGTGCTCGGGACGGGCGGCGCGCTCGAGGGGGCGGGGCTGGCCGCCTCGGTGGGCGGCATGCTGGTCTCCTCCGTCGGCTACGTGCTCGCCGCCCGCTGGCGCGAGGGCGCCGACCCGCTGGCGACCACCGCCTGGCAGCTGACCGCCGGCGGCCTGCTGCTGCTGCCACTGGCCGCCGGCGTCGAAGGCGCGCCGCCACCGCTCGGGGGCCCCGCCCTGCTCGCCTTCGGCTACGTCACCCTCGCCGCCACCGCCCTCGCCTTCGCCTGCTGGTTCACCGGACTGCGCCACCTGCCGGCCGGCACGGTCGGCCTGCTGGGACTGCTCAACCCGCTGACCGGGGTGCTGCTGGGCACCGCCCTGGACGGCGACGAACTTGGGGCACGTCAGGTGGTGGGACTGGCCCTGGTGGCCGGCGGGATCCTGCTCGGACGCCCCCGCACCCGCCCCCACACCGCGATCGTCGTCGAACCCGCGGTCCCGGGCTTGCCGAGGCGGCGCGTGCCGTGATCGGATGGGCGTCGGCATCGCGTGCCGGTGGCGGACCGCGCCAGGCATGGAGGTGCACGACCGAAGGGACTGCCCACCCGTGGCCTCCCCCCTCATCAACGGCCGTACGGCCGCCCTCAGTCTCCAACTCTCCCAGGCGCACAACGAACTGCGCCGCCGCCTCGCACGCGTCCGCTCAGGCCTGGGCCGGCGTCAGACCGGCGACGACTCCCTGATCACCCACTGCCTCGCCTTCTGCACTTCCCTGACGATCCATCACCAAGGCGAGGAAGAAGGCCTGTTCGCCGCCCTGGTGCACGAACGCCCCGACCTCGCACCCACCGTCGCCAAACTCGTCGCGGACCACGGGTTCATCTCCGCCATCCTCGCCCGGGTCCGCGAACTGACCGAACAGTCCGCGGGCGAGGGCGGGGCGGACCAGGAGGCGATCGGACGCGAACTCGACGGACTGGCCGCCATCATGGAGTCCCACTTCGGCTACGAGGAACGCGCCCTCGCCGCCGCCCTGGACGCCGGGGTGTCCGACGAGGACGGCTGGACGCAGCCGGTGCTGCGCTTCCGGATGCCGTAACGCCGTAACGGCCCGAAGACCCGCCGTCGTAAAACCCTTGGCCCCGCCGGGTCCGGCTTCCCTACACTCACCACGCGGCCGCACCCCCAGGGTGCGGACGCCCGACCATGCCGACGGACGAGACCAGGGACAGGGGGTGCAGCGGCCATGCCGAAGCACAGCGCCGCCGCCCCCTCTCCCGCGTCGCGGTACGAGGTGATCCTGGTGTCCCCGCCCTTCCGGTGCCCGCTGCGCGGCCGGCACCGGGGCAGTGCCGCCACCGCCTGAGCCGTCCGATTCCCTGCACGGTCCTTCCCGGCCACTGATCTGACGGTTCGTCAGAGCTAGCGGCACTGTGTCAATCGCGCGCCCACCCGTTGAACAACCGCCCCTCGAAAGGCAACCGGGCCATGCGCACCGACACCACCACCAGCACCGCCATGAGCACCACCACCAGCACCGGCACCGCCGGCATCGCCGCCGTCCGCAACCTCGGCATCCTCGCCCACGTCGACGCCGGCAAGACCACCGTCACCGAACGGATCCTCTACCTCACCGGCACCACCCACAAGCGCGGCGAAGTCCACACCGGCACCACCGTCACCGACTTCGACCCCCAGGAACGCGACCGCGGCATCACCATCTTCGCCGCCGCCGTCAGCTGCGCCTGGGCCGGCCACCGGATCAACCTCATCGACACTCCCGGCCACGTCGACTTCGCCGACGAGGTCGAACGCTCCCTGCGCGTCCTGGACGGCGCCGTCGCCGTGTTCGACGCCGTCGCCGGTGTCGAGCCGCAGAGCGAATCGGTGTGGCGCCAGGCCGAACGCCACGGCGTGCCCCGCATCGCCTTCGTCAACAAACTCGACCGTGCCGGAGCCGACCTGGACGCCGCCGTCGCCTCCATCCGCGAGCGCCTGCACCCCCACCCGCTCGCCGTCCACCTGCCCATCGGAGCCGAGGACGCCTTCACCGGCGTCGTCGACCTCGTCCACCACCGCGCCCTCACCTGGGACGAGGCCGGCGCCCTCACCGAAGGCCCGGTCCCCGACCACCTCGCCATCGAAGCCGCCGACCGCCGCCACGTCCTGGCCGAAGCGGTGGCCGAACTCGACCCCCAAGCCCTGGAGGAGTACTGCACCCACGGCTCCCTCAGCCCCGCCACCCTCACCGCCGCGCTGCGCCGCCTCACCCGTACCGGCGAGGCCGTGGTGGTCCTGGGCGGCTCCGCCTACCGCAACCGCGGCATCGAACCGCTGCTGGACGCCGCCGTCGCCTACCTGCCATCACCCCTGGACACCCCGCCCGTACGGTCCGCCGACCAGGGCGCACAGCGCAGGGCCGACCCGCAGCAGCCCCTCACCGCCCTGGTGTTCAAGGTCACCGCGGCCCCCACCGGCCGCCTCACCTACCTGCGCCTGTACGCCGGAACCCTGCACAAGGGCGACACCGTGCTCGACGCCGCCAACGGCCGCACCGAGCGCATCGCCCGCATCCTGCGCGTCCAAGCCGACCGCCACACCGAAACCGACCACGCCCTGGCCGGCGACATCGTCGCCGTCATCGGCCCCAAGTCCGCCCGCGTCGGCGCCACCCTGTGCGACCCCGACCACCCCATCCTGCTGGAGGCACCCGTGAGCGCCGAACCCGTCGTCACCGTCGCCATCGAAGCCCGCCACAGTGCCGACACCGACAAGCTCACCGCCGCCCTCGCCCGCCTCGCCGAGGAAGACCCCTCACTGCGCCTGGCCACCGACCCCGAGACCGGCCAGCGCACCCTGTCCGGACTGGGGGAGCTGCACCTGGAGGTCGCGGTGGAGAAGGTACGCCGCGACGCCGGCGTCCAAGCGGTCGTCGGCCGACCCCAGGTCGCCCTGCGCGAGGCCCTCGTCGAGGGCGTCACGGGCTTCGTCCACCGGCACGCCAAACAGGACGGCGGCGCGGGCCAGTTCGCCCACCTCGTCCTCGACCTGGCACCCGCCGCCGACGGCTTCGCGTTCACCTCCACCGTCACCGGCGGGCGGGTACCGCGCGAATACGTGCAGGCCGTGGAAGCCGGCTGCCGCGACGCCCTCACCGACGGACCGCTCGGCGGCCACCCCGTCACCGGCCTCGCCGTCACCCTCACGGACGGCATCACCCACCCCAAGGACTCCTCCGAACTCGCCTTCCGCACTGCCGCCCGCCTGGGCCTGCGCGAAGCGCTGCGCGCCTGCCGACTGCAGCTGCTGGAACCGCTCGCACAGGTGACCGTCACCGTGCCCGAGGACGCGCTCGGCACCGTCCTCGGCGATCTGGCCGCCCGCCGCGCCCAGGTCCAGGCCACCACGACGACCGGCCGCGAGGGAACGGCCCAGGTCAGCGCACTGGTACCGCTGGCCGAACTGTTCGGCTACGCGGGCCGCCTGCGCAGCCGCACCCAGGGCCGCGGCACCTTCACCACCCGTCCGGCCGGCTACGCCCCCGCCCCGACGCCGGCCGGCTGACCGCCGTTCCGGCCCTCCCCGCCGTCGCGGGGAGGGCCGGAACCGTCCGGCTCGAAACGGGGAAGCCACTGGTCAACCGCCACCGGTACGGTGCCGGACGACCCGGCCTGCACACGATCCCCGACTTCCCGGGCCCGTTGCGCCCGATCGGCGAACGCCCGGGCGCCTTCCGCGCCGCGATGGCCGCCGCGGCGCCCAGCCTCGGTGCTCGGGTGTCGCCGCCGGGCTGGTCCGCGGGTGGGGCGTGGTGGTGGGATGCGGTGGCTGCGGCACGTTCGGGCGGGGTGCCCGTAGGCTGGGCGGCGCGGGCGGCACAGGACGCCACCGAAGCGACACCGACACACCGGCAGTTCGACGAGAAGTGGGCAGGCAAGGGGCATGCAGTTCGACGACCAGGGGGACCTCGATACCTCGCAGGTGGACGACCGGCGCGGCATCCCGGGTGGGAAGGTCGCCCTCGGGGGCGGGGCGCTGGGCCTGGTCGTGGTGCTGTTCGCGGTCCTGCTCGGGGTCGACCCCCAGCTGCTGGGCCTGTCCTCCGGCGGCGGCAGCGCCTCCTCCTCCGGGGTGCGCACCGACGGCGAGGTGCAGCAGTCCTGCAAGAAGGGCGCGGACGCCAACAAGCGCCAGGACTGCCGGATCACGGCGGTCACCAACAGCCTCCAGGAGTTCTGGAGTACGGAGCTGCCGCGCCGCACCAAGACCGCCTACAAGCCCGCCCAGACGGTGCTGTTCACCGGCCGGGTGTCCACCGCGTGCGGTGCGGCGACGTCGGCGGTGGGCCCGTTCTACTGCCCGGGCGACCAGAAGGCCTACTTCGACCTCGGCTTCTTCGACGAGCTCTCCACCCGCTTCGGCGCCAAGGGCGGCCCGTTCGCCGAGTCGTACGTCGTCGCCCACGAGTACGGCCATCACCTGCAGACCCTGCTGGGCACGATGCAGAAGGTCGGCGGTGACCGTCAGGGCGCGACCAGTGCCTCGGTGCGTCTGGAGTTGCAGGCGGACTGCTATGCCGGGGTGTGGGCTCACCACGCCACCACCACCCCGCAGGCCTCCACCGGCCGTCCGTTGATCGCCGTCCTCACCGACCAGGACATCGCCCAGGGCCTGGACGCGGCCGCGGCCGTGGGGGACGACCGGATCCAGAAGCAGGCCACCGGCAGGATCGACCCGGAGGTGTGGACGCACGGCTCCTCCGACCAGCGCAAGGCCTGGTTCACCACCGGCTACCGCAGCGGCGACCTGGCCCAGTGCGACACCTTCTCCGGGAAGATCTGATGCGCCGCTGCGCTTGACCGACACCTCACGCGCCCGGGCCGCCAACGGCCCGGGGCGTCTTCTCGCGTTCGCTCGGCCGGCGGCCGGAGCGCACCGTTGACTGCCGTGCCCGCGCCGCCCTGCCCGCGCCGCCCGGGCAACCCGGCGATAAGCGCGGGAAGTCGGCCCTGCCGACGTCCTGCGCACGCGTGGGCCGGGCTGAGGTGATCCGGTGCTGCTCGCAGTTCTGCGAGCAGCACCGGAGACATGGGGAGCCGTTTCGCAGTGACACCGGGAAGCGCGGCCCCTTCGTCCGGAAGAAGAGCGGGCGGTGGTCCGCCCGCGGAGAGGAACTCCGACCGGCTCGGAGTCTGGTTCACCACCGGCCACCGCAGCGGCGACCCCGCCCAGCGCGACACCTTGTCGGGGAGGATCTGATCTAGGGGGCCGTCCTGGCCGCGCCCGCCGTCCAGTCCCAGCGCGCGATCGTCTCGCGCAGCAGCCGGGCGGCGGCGCTCAGGCGCCCGCCCGCGCCCCAGAACAGGGTCAGGGTGCGGCGGCAGTGCGGGCTGTCGACGTCGATCCACACCAGCGGCAGGCGGGTGGCGGTGCGTCGGGCGAGGCCGGGCACCAGGCCGATGCCCAGGCCCGCGCTGATCAGCTCGGCGATCGCGCCGGCCTCGTCGCTCTCGCAGACGATCCTGGGGGTCAGGCCCTGGGCGGCGAAGAGCTGATCCAGCAGGCGGCGTTGCCAGTGGCCGGGGCGGGCGGCGATGAACGGCTGGTCGGCGAGCTCGGCGACGCCCACGCGGGTACGGCCCTCAGGGGCGCGGCCCGCCGGGCCACGCCCGGCCAGCGGGTGCCCGGCCGAGACCGCCAACCCCACCGGCTCGTCGAGCAGTTGGACGCGCTCCAGCCCATCGGCGGCGATCGGCTGCGAGACCACGGCCAGGTCGATGTCCCGGGCGCGCAGCTGCCGGGCCATCTCCTCGGCCGACAGCTGGTGCAGCTCGATCTCCACGCCGGGGTGCGAGCGCTTGAACGCCGCCAGCGGTCCGCTGAAGGCCAGGAAGGTCTCCGACGCCAGGCGCACCGTCCCCAGCCCCGCCCCGGCCGCCTCGGCCACCGCCCGCCGTCCGGCCTCCAGTTCGCCGAGGGCGCGTTCGACGTGGCCGCGGAACAGGTCCCCGGCCGCGTTCAGCCGAAGCCGCCCGCCCCGTTCGAACAGCGGCGTGCCCAGTTCGGCCTCCAACCGGGCGATGGAGCGACTCAACGACGGCTGGGCGACGCGCAGTTCCTCTGCCGCCCGGCTCAGGTGCTCCAGCCGCGCCACCGCGAGGAACTGGGTGAGGGTGTTCAGGTCCACGGCCGCCTCCATGTCACCCGGGGAATAACCCCATAGCAATATTGATCTTAGACAGGATAGTCACCGGGTCATGACATCGGAGGTGGTCACGCGCCAGGACCAGCACGGCAGTTGAGGAGAGGACACCCCATCGCCATCGCAGCCGACCGGCCGCCCCGCCCCGGCGACGCGGCTCGCCCCGGCACGGGGGAGCGGACCGGCCCCGATGGCCAACCTCGATGTGGTCTGAGCACCCCGGCAACGCCGCTGCCCCGCTGCCCACGTGGGGGCGGCGCAACCCTGCGGTCTGGCGGCGGCCGGTGCGGGTGGGGGTGTGGCGGGGAAGGCGTAGAGGGTGGGTGATGGCGGTGAGGAGTACGGCGCCGGGGGTCATGCCTGGTCGAAGGGTTGGCCGAGGGGCTTGGTCGGCGGTGCAGACCCTACCGCGGGTTATGAGTCCTTCGACCGGTCCTCAACGCGCCCTGGTGCGGTGGCGTCCGCACGCCCCGCATCCTCGCCCGTGGCGCCCGTGGCGCCCGTGGCACCCGTGGCCACGGGGGCCGTGGCTGTGGCTGCGGTGCGGTAGCGGCCCGGGGTGGTGCCGAACTCGCGGGCGAAGGCGTGCGAGAGTGCGTACCCGCTGCCGTAGCCGACCTTGTGGGCGATCGTCTCCAGCGCTTCCGCGTCCTGGCGCAGCAGGGCCGCGGCCAGCGTCATCCGCCACCAGGTCAGGTAGGTCATCGGTGCCCGGCCCGTCAGCGCGGTGAACCGGCGGTTGAGGGTGGCCCGCGAGACGCCCGCGCGCTGGGCCAGCGCCTCGGTGCTCCACGGGTGGGCCGGGTTGGCGTGAAGGGCGGCCAACGCCGCGGCCACCACCGGATCGGCCAGCGCCGCACTCCAGCGCCCGGCCCCGGGCCGGACCGTCCACGCGCGCACCAGGTACACCAGCAGCAGGTCGACCAGCGCGGGCACGGCCAGCCGCCCGCCCGGTCGCTCGGCGGCCAGCTCCGCGCCCAACAGCTCCACGGCTGCCGCGAGTTCGGGATGCCCACCGCCACGGGTGGGCAGGTGGACCAGCGGTGGCAGCTCGCTCATCAGCGGATGCGCCGGGCCCCGGTGAAGTCGGTACGTGCCGCACAGCAGTTCGGCGCCGGCCTGCCCGCCTTCCTCCGGAGGCCGGGTGAGCAGGGCATCCAGTTCCGGCAGCGCCCGTGCCTGCCGGTATGTCAACTGCCCACTGGACAGGGCGTGTCCGGTGCCGTGTGGCAGCAGCACCGCATCCCCGGTGCGAAGCCGCACCGGTTCACCGCCCTCGGCCAGCAGCCAGCACGAGCCCGCCAGCACCACATGGAACCCCGCCCCCGCGTACCCCGGGATCCACGCCCCCCAACGTCCCGCCGCCCGCACCCGGTTGGAGGACGGCCGTCCCGCCCGCACCGCCGCGATCGCGTCACTGACCACATCCATGACTGCCAGCATAGTGAGCCGATTGCGCATCCGGACAAGCCGCTGGAGCATTGAACGGCTCATTCCGGCTGCCTAGGCTCGGCTCGAACCCGCAGACAGCAGCCGACATACAGGAGGCAACGACCATGGCCATGGAACGGATCGAACTGGGGGACGCCGAGATCATCCGGGTGACGGAGTGGCAGGGCTCCTTCGCACCGGCCGTACGGATCGTGCCCGGCCTCGCCGAGAGTGCCTGGCACCGTGCCGGAGCCGACCACTACGACCCCGTCGACGGCTCCTACCTCGGCGCCCTGCAGACCTGGGTCGTGCGCACCGGCGGGCGCACCGTCGTGGTGGACACCGGTGTCGGCGACGACCGCGAACGCCCCGCCACTCCGATGTTCCACCACCGCAAGGGACGCTTCCTCGACCTCCTCGCCGAGGCCGGCATCCGCCCCGAAGACGTCGACACCGTCGTCAACACCCACCTGCACGCCGACCACGTCGGCTGGAACACCCGCCGCCACGACGGCCGATGGGTCCCCACCTTCCCCAACGCCGTCTACCACCTGCCCGCTGCCGACCTCGCCTTCTTCGACCCCGCCGCCCACCAGGACGCCGCCCACACCACCGCCGACCCGGCCGCCGACCCGGCCCGCCGGGCCGAATGGGACCAGGTCTTCACCGACAGCATCGCCCCCGTCCTTTCCGCCGGACAGGCCGCCCCCTGGTCCGGCACCCGCACCATCGGCCCGGGCCTCGTCCTGGAGCAGGCCCCCGGCCACACTCCCGGCTCCTCGGTACTGCGCCTTTCCTCCGGTGGCCGGCGTGCCGTGTTCGTCGGGGATCTGCTGCACTCGCCGGTGCAGCTGGCCCACCCCGCCTGCAACAGCTGCTTCTGCCTGGACCGGGCCCAGGCCGCCGCCAGCCGCCTGCGGATCCTCCACCAGGCCGCCGACCAGGGGGAGTTGGTCATCCCCGCGCATTTCGCCGGGCCGGGCGCCGCCCACGTGGAACGCACCGGGTCGGGCTTCGCCCCGCGTTGGACGCGCTGGACGCGCTGAGCCGCGGGCTGGGGGCGTGGGGGCGGGCGGGGGCGTGCGTGGTCGGGGTGCCCGCCTCCCCCGAAGCGGCGGGCACCATCGGTGGGCGACCGGTCAGGGGCGGTCGAGGGTGATGGAGTTGATCGACCCCAGGTCGTAGTAGACCCCGTTCTGGGCCGGGATGTCGTACACGCAGCTGCCGCCGCCGTAGCTCTGGCACAGGTGCGCGTGGGCGCCGCCGGACTGGTTGTTGAGCACCCAGTGGTTGCCGTACTGGCCGCTCAGGTTGTGCGCGCCGTAGCTCCAGTACACGGCGCTGGGGGAGGAGGCGGGGTTCTGGTCCTGCGGGTAGACGCACACGGCGCCGTACGGGCAGCCCGCCCACGACCCGTCGGCGGCGCCGGCACTGCCGGTACCGACCGTGGCGATCGCGGCGGCGGCCACCCCGAGGGCGGCCAGGGCGCGGGTGATCCTGCGCATGGATGGTTCTCCCTTGCTGAGTGCAGCGGCCCGACGAGGTGTCGGGCCCAGTGCTCGCCAGCCTAGGAACGCGGCGGCCGCCGCGGTCCCTGACATCCGACAGGGGCGTGCCGCCGCCCGACGGGCGCCGGCTGCTTGCCTGACGGGATGTCACCGTTCCGTCCGCGTCGTGTCCGCAGGATTGTGACGCCGCGCACGGCACCGAAGACGGCCGCACGGCCGTCCTGTGGGGTGTCCACCGCCGCCAGCACGTACCGCCACCGGGGAGCCTCCATGTCCGTCCGCCGCCGTCGTCCGCTGCTCGCCTGCGTCGTCCTCGTCGCGGGGGCGGGGCTCGCACTGAGTGCCTGCGGGCCCGACGACACCGACCCGCCCGCCGGCCCGGTCGCCTCCGCCGCCACGTCGGCCGCCACGCCGCCGAGCGGCGGACCGGCGGCCGGGGTGCCCTCGCACCCCGCCCCGCGCACCTCCTCCGGCGCGGGCACCGGTGCCCCAGCCGCCCGCCCGTGCGACATTCGGAACCTGTCGATCCGCGCGGCGGCCCGTGCCGGGGCGCCCAGCCAGTGGGTGATCGAGGTGCACAACACCGGCGCGAGCGCCTGCAGCCTGAGCTCCTCCCCGGGGGTCGATCTGGGCGACTCCGCCGCGCGCGACCGGAGCGCCGACATCAAGCCGGTGCTCGCGAGCGGCACGGAGCGCTTCGCCGTCCAGGCCGGGCGGACGGCCTACGCGGTGATCGACCTCGACCCGAGCGGCGCCACCACCGGCACCGCCCCGGGCATCAACGAACTCAACGTGCTGGCCGACCAGGACGGCATGCCGCTCGCGAACACCCGCAACTTCCCGCTCACCGGCGGCGCACGCGTGCTGAACCCCCGGATGGGCCTGTACCGCGCGAGCGTCGCGGAGGCGGTCGCCTCCATGGCCGACATGGGCAGGTGAACCCGGCCGACCCCTCGGCGGGCCTGCCCTACTGCGCCCGCAGCCGCCTATGGCCGGTGCCGGTCGGCGACGCCCCGGACCGCCTTGGCTCAGCCCAGCGCGTCCATCAAGGAGATGACATAGGCATCCAGCCGCTCCTCCACGGCTCGTGTCGTCAGCTCGGTCCGTCCTGCCTCCTGCCACGGTTGCGCCACCCACTGCACTTCCTCGGAGAACGCCAGTGGCGCCCGCACCTGCCAGTACAGCCGCTCGTGCGCGGCTGCGGCCAGCGTCCCGCCGGCCTCCTGGTACGCCTCGGTGAAGCGCAGGCCCCACGCCGGGCCGTGCAGCAGCGCGAGATTGGTGGAGCAGTGCGCCACGTCGAGGTCCGCCGGGCCCCAGGAGGCCGCTGCCCAGTCGACGACGCCGGTGATCCGGGCACCGGCGGCACCGACCGGGTCCTCGGGCGGCAGGTCGAACAGCACGTTGCCGGGCTGGAAGTCCCGGTGCAGGAACCGCCCTTCGTAGCGCGGCGCGGGCTTGCGGATCACGTCGATCGCGGCGGCCCAGATCGCGGCGTCGGCGCCCTCGGGGGTCACGACCGTGTCGGCGGTCGTCAGCGCCACGTACTCCCGGGGGCGGACGGCCGGCCGCACCGCGTGGACCGCCACGAGTTGACGGGCCAGCAGGGGCAGGCGCTTCTCCAGCCCCTCGTCGTCGAGGACCGTCCGGCCCGGCAGGTGGGTCATGAGGAGCGAGGGGTACTCGCAGTGCGTGGCGGTCGGATCGACGGCGACGAGCCCGGGAGCCGGCACGCCGGTGCCGGTGAGCGTGGTCAGGGCGTCGGCCTCCCTGTGCAGGAGGTCCTCGGCCGGACCCTGCCGGGTCGGGTCGACGAACGAGCGCAGCACCAGGTGCCGGGTGCCTCCGTCCCGCGTGCCGATGGTCAGCCTCCGCATGTCGGTGGTGGCGCCGCCGTGCAGCGTCTCGGCTCCGACGATCCGCTCGCCGGCCTCCAGGTGCCGACGCACCCAGGCCAGTGTCAACGGTCGGACACTCGCTGCCTCATCATGATTGGTCACCGTGCCACCTCATCATCCGGACGGCGGCACGTGCGAACCCTTACGCCTGTCCGCGAGTCGGCGTGCAGGTGGTGGGTGGGGAAGTCGGGCGAGCAGGTCTGTCCGCATCCATGGCGAGGGGTGGGGAATTTCCAAGAGCCCATCACTCTCGGAGAGTTGGCCGGTAGCCGCCCGTCGTCCAGGACACTGTGCGGAACTTTGTGAGGCCGGGTGCCCCTGGTGTCCTGCCCGGTGGCGGGCAGGGAGTGTGGGGTGGTGCAAATGGGCGCAGTCGCCTCCATGACCGGCGTGGGCCGGTGAACCCGGCCGGCCCTTCGGCGGGCCGGCCGGGTGCGCCTACGGCCGCCTACGCAGGTACGAGCCCCACAGCGGGACCAGCGCGTCGCTCGCGTCGGCGACCGGGGCCACCGCGGGGGTGGTGGGGAGGCCGGGGCGGCCTTCGGGAAGCCGTCCGGGACGCTGCCGGTGAAGTAAGTGGGGAGGGAGGTGGGAAAGTCGTTCGGGAACCCCGGGTGCTTGGTCACCCAGTCCGGCGGCGAGAGGTCGGGCTTCAGATGGACGGGCGCATTGCGGCTCGCCGATCCGGGACACCGGGAACAGTGCCACCGTGAGGGGCTCCCTCTCCGCCGGAGCGATGGTTCGGGACCCCCCTGTCGCCTCTGGCCGTGCCCACCTGGCCGGGTCGTGCGGGAACCGGCCTCCCGGGACGGACCATGCACGTGGGGGCACCTCCCGGCCGCCAGGCTGGGGGAGCGTGTCGCCCAGCGGGGTTGAGTACGCCGGGGACCAGTTCGCCCAAGACCGTTCGGGGCGTGCGGCTCATCGGGATCCACTCCCGATCAGTCCAGAGGAACGGTGAGGCCGCCGTGGAAGCCGAGCGAGCGCATACCGGCGGCGCGGGCGGCGGCCGCCCCGTACGTACTGGCCTCCACCACCGGGCAGGCGGCGGGCTCGACGCCCAGCGTGGCGGCGGCGTGCGGGGCTACTCGGTGGCGGCGAGGGTGTCGAGGTGGCCGGCCAGGCGCTTGAGCAGGGTCGTCAAGGCCGTGAACTCCTCCGGTGTCATGCAGGACATCATCCGGGTGCGCAGGTCGGCGACCTGGGCGCTGATGCGCTGGTGGGCGGCGCGTCCCTGCGCGGTGAGGGCGATGGCGCCGTTGGCGTCGACGGCGCTCCAGCCGCGGGCGGCGAGGGCGTCCAGGTACGGGCGCATGGTCGGCTCGTCGGGGGAGAGGAAGGCGGCCATGGTCTCGTCGACCTCGGCGGCGTTCAGCGGCCCGCAGGCAACGGTGTTGAGCACCTGCCAGTCGCGCCGGCTCAGCGCGTCGGCGGCGAACAGGCGGGCCATGGCCTGCTCGATGGCGCTGTCGATGTGGCGCAGCCATTGACTTCCGCTCCCCAGCCTAAAGGCCGGGGATTCCTACCACGGTCGTCTGACCGTCTCGGTGGGTTCCTGCTTCTCCGCGCTGCGCCGGAACAGGTCCCGGACTTATCCGCGCTCGACAGGCTGACACCGCCAGTCCGGCGGCCTTGGCTATGTTGACGGCGGCGTTGATGTCCCGGTCCAGCCACACCCCGCACGCCTGGCACTGCCAGACGCGGACGTTCAGCGACTTGGGGCCATCCTTCACGCCGCAGTTGGAGCACACCTGAGAGGTCGGCTCGAACCGGCCGATCTTGATCAGGGTCCGGCCGAACTTCGTGGCCTTGTACTCCAGCATGGTGACGAACGCCGACCATCCGGCGTCGTGCACGGACTTGGCCAGCCTGGTGCGGGCGAGCCCCTTGACCGCCAGGTCTTCCACCGCGATTGCTTGGTTCTCGCGGATCAGTTCGGTGGAGAGCTGGTGGTGGAACTCGCGCCGGGCGTCGGCCACCCGTGCGTGGTTGCGAGCGACCTTGTGACGGGCCTTCTCCCGGTTCTTGCTGCCCTTGGCCTTGCGGGACAGGGCTTGCTGGGCACGCTTGAGCTTCTTCTCAGCACGTCGGAGGAACTTCGGGGCGTCGATCTTCCGGCCATCGGACAGGACAGCGAAGTGCCCGAGACCGAGGTCGATGCCGTTGACCGGCTCGACCTCGGGAAGGTTCTCGGGGTCGGTCTCGACAACGAAGCTGGCGAAGTACCGGCCCGCGCTGTCCTTGATCACCGTCACCGTGGACGGCACTGACGGCAGGGTGCGCGACCACTTCACCCGCACCTCGCCGATCTTCGGCAACGACAGGTCACGGCCCGGCGTGATCTTCCACCGGGCGTTCGCGGTGAACCGGATCGCCTGCCGGGTGTCCTTGCGGGACTTGAACCGGGGCGGTCCCATCTTCGGCCGCTTGCCCTTGAGGCTGTCGAAGAAGTTCCGGTACGCGGTGTCCAGGTCCCGGAGGGACTGTTGCAGCACCACGGCCGACACCTCCCCGAACCATGCCCGCTCCGGGGTGTTCTTCGCAGCTGTGAGCTGCTTGGAAAGCTCAGCGGACGGGACGAACGACAGCCCGGCAGCGCGGGCGGTCTCACGTGCCCGAAGGGCATCGTTGAAGGCCACCCGTGCACACCCGAACGCCCTTGCCAGCGCTGAACGCTGAGGTCCGTTCGGGTACACGCGGAAGCTGTACCGAAGCTGCATAATCCGCACCGTACCATGTTGGTTTATGGCCGAGTATCAGAATATCCGCACTGGTCGGCATTGCGCTTTCGTCCTGCACGCGCACTTGGTTTTCGTAACGAAGTTCCGTCACGAAGTGTTCGCGGACCGGCACCTCACCCGGCTCGAAGAGATCATGCGGAGCGTCTGCGAGGACTTCGAGGTGGAGTTGGTCGAGTTCAACGGCGAGAACAACCACGTCCACCTGCTGGTGAACTTTCCGCCGAAGGTCGCTCTGTCGAAGCTGGTCAACAGCCTCAAGGGCGTCAGCTCGCGTCGAATGCGCCAGGAGTACCCCGAGCTGGTCAAGCACTACTGGCGCGCACAGCGCCTGTGGTCCGGCTCGTACTTCGCCGGATCGGTCGGCGGCGCTCCGCTGTCGATAGTCCGGCAGTACATCGAGCAGCAGAACCACCCAGCCTGACCTTCACGGGTGGGCACCGTCCACAGTTCGGGAGGTACCCACCGCGCAGGTGTCAGAGCAGGGTTCAGAATCGCTTCACCACCGGGCTGAAGCCCGGTGCACTGCGATTACCCCAGGTAGCCGAACGGGCGCTGCTCGCGGACGTCGGGCAGGGCGGTGGACAGGGCGTCGGGCGAGTCGGTGGTGGTCATGACGGGGTCCCCCTCGATGCATGTCTTTTTACAATGGTTGTAACCTAGCATGCATGTCGGAGCGGGAGAACACACCGGACAGGGCCCAGGACGAGCGCGGGCACGAGCAGGACACCGCCGAAGCCACCGAAGCCGTCGCCGCCGTCGAACGCGCCATGGTCGCCATCCGCCGCAGCCAGACCCGCCGTTCCCTGGGCCGTATCGCCCCACCCGGCGGCGCCCGCGCGATCGACCCCACCCTGTTCGGCGTGCTGGACGCCGTCGAGGCCCACGACGGCCCCTGCGCCGTCACCGACGTCGCCGCCGCCCTCGGCGTCGACCAGCCCCGCGCCAGCCGCCTGGTGCTGCGCACCGTCGAGGAGGGCTGGCTGGAACGCGGCAGCGACCCGCGCGACGCCCGCCGCACCCTGCTCGCCCTCACCGGCGCCGGACGCGAGCAGCTGGAGACCGCCCACCGCTTGCGCCGCGCCGTCTTCGCCCGCGCCATGGCCTCCTGGAGCGAGCGCGACCGCACCGAGTTCGCCCGCCTGATCACCGCGTTCGTCACTGACTTCGGCCAGGTCACCACCGAAGGCCGCTGAGCACGCCGAGCCCTGCCGAGCCGCCATGATGGGCCGCCGCGACGAGAAGGGCTGCGACGAGAACGGAAGAGGCGCGGATGCCGCACCTGCTGCGCCTGACGTACACCGGCGCCGAGGAGGACGCGGGCCCCACGTCGCCGGCGACCTCACCGGCCACCTCGCCTTCCTGGAACGCCGTCACACCGCCGGTGTCCTCCGGGCCCCCGGCCAGGCGGTGCCCACTGCCGACGGCAAAGCCACCCTCGCCGCCGGGGCCGACCGCGCCCGGATCGAGCGGATCGCCGCCGGGGATCCCTTCGTGACCTCCGGATCGGCCCGCCACACGATCACCACGATCGACCCCGGCCGCGCCGCGCTCGCCGCACCCGGCGGCCCGCGGGGATCCCGGTCAGCGGTCCTGGGTGAGCAGCACCGGCAGCGACCGGTGCCCGTTGGAGATCAGCGACTCCACCGGCTCCAGCTGCGCCCCCGGCAGCAGTTCCAGCCGCGGGAAGCGTTCGAACAGCGCCCGCAGCGCGGTGCGGGCCTCCAGGCGGCCCAGGGGGGCGCCGAGGCAGAAGTGCGGGCCGTGTCCGAAGGCGAGGTGGTCCTTGACCGGGCGGGTGACGTCGAAGACGCCGCCGTCCGTGCCGTAGCGCGCCGGGTGGCGCCCGGCGGCCGCGTAGGCGGCCAGGATCGCCTCGCCCCGGCGGATCGTCACCCCGCCGGGCAGCGCGATGTCCTCGATGGCGTAGCGCAGCGGCAGGTGCGCCACCGGTGCCTGGTGGCGCAGTGCCTCCTCGACCACGTCGTCCCAGCCGGCCTTGCCCGCGCGCACCAGGTCCAGTTGCCCGGGGTGGGTGAGCAGCAGGGTGATCGCGTTGTCGATCAGGTTGACGGTGGTCTCGTAGCCGGCCGAGACGATCAGCAGCAGGGTGTCGCGCAGTTCCTCCTCGGTCAGCGCGCTTCCGTCGCCCTCGGTGTCGCGCGCGGCGATCAGGCGGGAGGTCATGTCCTGGCCGGGCTGTTCGCGCTTGGCTGCGATCAGTTCGTCGAGCATGCGGTAGAAGCTTGCCGCGTTGGCCGCGGACTCCTCGGGGGTGAGGGTGGTGGAGAAGACGAGGTCGACGGTGTGGCGGAAGCTGTCGCGCAGGGCGTCGGGCAGGCCGAGCAGTTGGGCGATGACCTGGATCGGCAGCGGGTAGGCGAGGCGTTCGCGCAGGTCCACCGCCGTGCCGGGCGGGGTCAGGGCGATCTCGTCCAACAGGGTGGCGGTCAGTTCCTCGATCCGCCCCGTCATGGCGGCGACCTGACGGGTGGTGAACGCGGCGCCCGCCAGGCGGCGCAGCCGGCGGTGGTCGGCGCCGTGCGCGGTGAACATGTTGCGCGCGCTCACCCACAGCGCCAGCGGCCAGTTCGGCACCAGGCGCTCGAAGTCGGGCCAGTGCCGGTGCCCGTCCTTGGACACCCGCGGGTCCCTGAGCAGCTCCTCCAGCAGCACCGGGTCGGCCACCGCCCAGGCCGGCACGCCGAGGATGTCCACCGGGGTGGCCGGTCCGCGCGCGAACAGCTCGGCGCTCTCCGCGTCGCGGGCGCGGCCGGTGGGGTCCAGGACCAGGCGCCGCTCCACCGGGCACCCCGGGCGCTGCTCCACCGGGCACCGCGCCGGCTCGGTCACCGGCTCAGTCACCGGATCGGTCAACTGCTCGGTCGACTGCTCGGTCACCGGATCGCTCAACTGCTCTTCCACGAAGGCTCCTTCACGCGAGGGTCGGGTTCGCCGGGGTCCGCTTTGGGCCGCAGGGCCCGGGACGAGAATGGCCCGCACGCCCGCCCCCGTCGAGAGGGCCCGGCCTTGCTGTCGGTGTCGCCGCCTAGCCTTGCGGCCGTGACCACAGCCGCGCACCTCGCCCGCATCGACGCCCTCCTCGCCGACTCCCACCCCTTCCCTCTGCGGAAGCGCGAGTACGCCGCCGGCTTCGCCGGCCCGGGTTACCGGGTCGAGGAGCTGTCCGTCAGCCGCGACTTCTTCGACGACGCGGAAGGGCAGGCCGTGGAGCGCGAACTCGACGCGGCCGGTGCCCGACTCGACGCCCTGGCCCGGGTGTTCACCGCGCGCTGGGGCCGTGCGCAGGCCGTCGACCTGTTCTCCTACCTGCGCGCGAGCTTCGACGCGGACCAGGACGGCGGCCACCCGGTTCCCGAACCGGTCGCCCTGCTGTGCCAGAAGGCCGTCACCCTGCAGGTGTGGACGCTGCCCGGCGGCGGGCGCTGGATCGGCCTGGGCGTCGGGCAGGAGGACAGGGAACTGCCCGTCGTCCTGTACGCCGTCCTCGCCGCGGCTCCCGCGCCCGCACCCGCCGCGCGGGCATGAACGGTTCGGCCGCGGCGCCCGTCGGCCGTGCCCTCGGGCGGTGCCCGGGGTGTGGCCGTCAGGCGGCGTAGGCGCGCAGGAACACCTCCACGGCGCCGTCGCGCGACAGCCGCGGGAGCGAGGTCGGCATGCGGGCCGGAGTCGGGGCGGTAGTCGAGCGGGCCGGTGAGCAGGGCGAGGAGGTGCTCGGCGGCGAGGTCGGGGTCGCAGGGGCGAAGGTGCCCGGCGAGGGCGAGGCGGGCCAAGCGGTCGGCGAGGGCGGCGCGCACGCGCAGCGCGAGTGAGTTCGCGCACCCCGGCGGCCAGGTCGGGGAACTGGGCGGCCTGGGAGGTGGCCAGTGATCAGCAGACCGCCTGTCGGGCGAGTACCGGTTCGGTGCTCGGCTTGCGGCGGGTCGGCCGGCGGGCTGCGCGGGCGGAGACCAGCGAGGCGATCGCGCGGTGGGTCTCGGCGTAGTCCTCGCGTCGGCCGGTGTAACGCTGGAGTGGGCGCCACTGCCGTAGTTCGGCGTTGGCGTGTTCGACGCAGAACCGGTCCGAGGACTGCCGCCGTCGCGTCACGGCAACCGCACGCCCGGGCCCGGCCCGATCCGGTCACCGGCACCGGGGGGGTACGAACCTCCTTGACCTCAAGGCGACTTGAAGTCCTACGGTGATCGCGTCCCGATGATCGAACAGAAAGGGGTGTGTCGGCGTGACGCTCAAGGAGTATCCGCACGAGGTCCTGGCCGCTCAGCCGATCGGCGCGTGGAGCGGAGAGGTGTACCGGCGGGTGGTGGGGGCGCTGCGCGAGCAGCTGGCGGTCGAGGGGCTCACCCAGCCGCACTGGTGGACGCTCAACCACGCCGCCAGCGCCCCGGGTACCTGGAACCGTACGACGCTGGTCGAGCGCCTGGCCTGCTACGAGGACCTCGGGCTCGACTTCGGCGAGGTCTTCGACGACCTCGCCGCCCGCGGCTGGCTGCTGGAGGACCAGGCGACGGGCGGCATGTCGCTCACCGAGGAGGGCGAGGCGGCACGCCTGCGGGCCCGCGAGCGCAACCTGCGCGTGCACCGCCGGTCCCACGAAGGCGTGGACGAGGCCGACTTCGTGACCACGATCAACGTCCTGCGCCGCATCGCCGCCAACATGGGCGGCAACGGCGACCTGCCCGGGTAAGCGGCCCGGGCCGGCGCGCAGAGGCTGCCGTCACCGAGGCCGCCGTCACCGAGGCCGCCGTCGGCGGGGCCGCCGTCACCGAGGCCGCCGTCACCGAGGCCGCCGTCGGCGGGGCCGTCACCCCACCGAACGGCGGCCGCCCGCGCGGGAAGTCGACGGCGCCGACATCCCGCGCGCACAGGCGGGCCGGCCGGCCTCGAAGCCCCCCGCCCAAGCCCAACGGGCCCCACGGCCAGGTGGGTTCACCAGCGCCCGGCGCGACGGGCCGGGGCGTCCAGGGCGAGCGCGCCCCGGCCGCCCCGGTGCGAGCGGGACACCTCGGCTCCTCTTCGACGACCAGTTCGACGCCCGGGGCGCCGGGTTGACGCCCCCGGCCATGGTTCGTCCCCTATCATGGGCGCGCCTTCGCGCGTGATCATCAAAGAACCAGGGGGAGCGTTGATGACCGGAACCGTCGTCGTGCACGCCGAGCGGCCGCTGATCGTCCTGAGGGAGGGCTGGTACCGGGTGGTGATCGACGGGGTACGGGTCGGCGGGGTCCGGCAGGGCGGCACCGCGCGCTTCCCGGTGCCCGCCGGGACCCACACCGTCCGGCTCGCCGCCTGGGACCGCACCCGCTCCAACACGGTGACCGTGGAGGTCGCCGAGGACCGGGAGTTCCTGGTCGCCGGCCGGGGCACCGGATTGCGATTCGCCCCGTTCGTGGTGGCGCCCCTGGCCCGCGCCGCGATGGTTCCCTGGTACTACGTCGTCGCGGTCACGCTGCCGATGCTCGCGGCCCTGTGGGCCGTCCCCGGCCTGGTGTTCCGCGTGCGGGCCGTGGGGGACTGCGCCCTCCCGACGGCCCGGGCCGCCGATCCCGCCGACCCCACCCATCCGGCCGATCCCGCCGATCCCGCCGACGAGGAGCACGGCGGCGACGGCCTGTGGTGGGAGTCGGACCCGGCTCTGGCCAAGCGCTTCCGCAAGAACACCGACGCCTCCTGACGAACCCCGGGGTGACATCGTGCTGAACGAAGACGACGTCCTCGACGTACTGGACCTGCTAGTGGACGCGGGCGTGAGCGCCTGGGTGGACGGCGGCTGGGGCGTGGACGCCCTGGTGGGGCACACCACCCGGCCTCACGACGACCTCGACCTGGTCCTCCCGCGCCACCAACTCGACGCGGCCCGGCAGGCGTTGGCGGCCGCCGGGTTCACCACCGTGCTGCGGGACCTGCTGCCCACCGCCCTCGCCCTGGCCGACGGCGCCGGCCGCGCGGTCGACCTCCACCCGGTGACTGGCTCAGGCCGCGACGGCGGAGACCAGCTCCTCCCGGACGGGCAGCGGTTCCGCTACCCGGCTCCGGTGACCGGCACCATCGGCGGCCGCACGATCCCGTGCGTCGACGCCGCCACCCAGGTCCGCTGCCACCTCGGCTACCCGCCGCGCGACAAGGACCACCACGACATGGCGCACCTGCACGCCCGTACGGCAGTCGCGCTGCCCGCCGAGTACCGGGCATCCGGGCCTGGCGGGAACACGCAACGCGATATACCGTATCGCGATATAGCGTAAGTTGCCGTTCGCGCGCCGATGGGATCCGTCGCGCGCGGACCTTCGTCGAATCCGGGGGACGGGACACATGCCGGGACAGATCTCGCTCGCCAAGAGCCGCTCCGACCACGCCGCACAGCCCGCGCAGCCCGCACTGCGGGCCTCGCACGCCGACCGGGACCAGGTGGTCACGGCGCTGAGCATCGCCGCGGGCGAGGGCCGGCTGACCGCGGAGGAGCTGGACGAGCGGGTGGAGGCCGCACTGTCGGCGCGCACGCTCGGCGAACTGAGCGAACTCACCGCCGACCTGCCACCCGCGCCGGCCGCCGCCGCCGGCGACCCGGCGCGGCCCAAGGACGTCCTGCGGATCGAGCAGAACTTCGGCAAGGCCGAGCGGACGGGCCGCTGGGTGCTGCCCCGGCGCCTGGAACTGGCCGGCGCGTGGTCCCACGTGACGCTCGACTTCACCCAGGCGGTGATCACCCAGGACACCCTGCCGATCGACGTCGACCTGCAGGGCGGCAACCTGACGCTGATCCTCGGCCCGGGCATGGCGCTCGACCCCTACGGCCTGATCCTGGAGTTCAGCAGGATCAAGGGCCACCGGGACCCGGACCCGGACACACCGGTCAGGCTGCGCATCGAGCTGGCCGGCAAGAAGAGCTTCGGCCGTATCGTCGTCCGCCGCCCCCGCACCTGGCTGCCCGGCAGGCGCACCGCCGCCCTGCCGGCCGGCCACTGACCCGCCCACCGGGGTTCGAGCCGGCCGCGGTCATTGATCGGTCTTCCCCCGCTTGCGCGTGCTGGTGGAACCCCGGCCCGTGCCCCCCGGCCGCTTCCCGGCCGACGCGCTCGCCTGCTCCCTGGCGTGGATGGCGCCCTGCAGCCTCTGCTGGGCCCCGGTGATCTGCCCGGCGAGGGCCTGGTCGGTGTGGCCGGCGACGGCGGGGGTGGCGGCGGCCCGGCCCAGCGCGGCGACCGAGTTCTCCAGGTACGCGCGCCAGTAGTCGAGGTGCCGGTCCGTGGTGGTGGTCCGGCCGAGGTTGCCGACCAGCTCGTCCGTGTACTGCACGAGGTAGCCGACGGTCTCGCCCAGGTAGCCGCTGCTGATCCCGGTGCGGCCCGCGTGTTCCAGTTCCCAGACGTGGGTCTCGATCTCCCGCATCGGCTGCTGGAGTGTGGCGAAGGTCTCGTGGCCGATGTCGCTCAGCACGTCCATGTAGATGTGGGGGTCCGCGCCGTCGGCGGCGTCCTCGTCGGGCATCAGCATGGCCTGGGCGGCGTGGATGAGCTCGTGGCGCAGCGTGCTGTGGATCTCGGCGGGGCCGTAGTCGTCGAACAGGTTCCGGTACAGCGCCATGGTGACCCGGTCGCCCGAGGTGCCCGTGCTGGTCAGGGCCATGGGCTTGCCCGCCCCCTGGCGGGAGTGCTTGTAGCTGAGGACGAGGTTCTTGTCGGCCAGGGCGGTCTGCAGCTCGGGATGATCGGGCGTGACCGGCAGCTGGGCGAGGACGTACCGCAGCAGCGTGTCCAGCGCCGCCTGGCGCACGGCTTTCGAGTCCGTTCCGCTCTCGGCCTTCGCCTGCTGCAGTTGTTCGACCAGGGCGGCGGGCAGTTCGGGAACCGCCTGTGACGGGGTGTCGGCCTCGGGGAGGTCGTCGGACGCGGCGCGCTGCAGGGCGTCGGCGGCCGTGGAATGCGCCGAACGCTGCTGCGGCACGGTGTGGCCGCGCTCCTCGGGCGACTCGGGCGAGCGGACGGGCCCGGTCATGACCCGCTGCGCGGTGGCCTGCGCCTCGCGCTCGAACCGGTCCGAGGGGTCGCTGATCCGCAGGCCGCTCCCGTTGTCGGTGCCGGCCACGGGGCCGTGCCGCTGCTGGATGACGTGGGTCAGCTCGTGGGCGAGGGTGTGTTTGTCGCCGCCGCCCTCGCCGATGACGACGTGGTTACCGGAGGTGTAGGCGCGGGCGCCGACCTCGGCCGCGGAGGCACGGGCCGCCGGACCGTCGTGGACCCGGACGTCGGAGAAGTCGGCGCCCAGGCGGGCCTCCATCTCCGTGCGGGTCGCCTCCTTCAGGGGGCGGCCCGCGGTGCGCAGGACGTCGTCGACGGTGGAGCGCTGGACGGCGGCGAGCGGCCCGGATGCCTGGTGCTCTGTGAGGTGGCCGCCCCGGTGCAGCATCTGGACGACGGCGGCGTTGCCCACGCTGGTCTGCAGGGCGAGCAGCCGGTGGGCGGGCGCCCGGCCGGCCCGGGCAGTGCGGTCGGCGACCGTGTCCCGGTTGTCACGGTGCCGCTCGCCGTCACGTGTGCGCATGGGTGTGCCCCCCCGGATTCTGCTGACGCTCCATGGTCATCCGGCGGGGCGGTGGAACGGAAGGGCTCCGAGGGCAGCGGTGCGTGCCCGTCCGGGCAGTTCGGACGGGCTCTCGTAGCGGCTTTCAGCTCCGGACTGATGGATCCGCTCGGCCGGAGGCCGCGTGAACGCGGGGCCGGGAGTGGGAAGTCGACCCGGCCGACTTCCCACTCCGCGGGGAGTCAGAGGCGCTTGAGGATCCAGTCGGCGAGGGCGCCGGAGACGTGGCCGTGGTCGGTGTTCTCGGTGTCGAAGGCGACCTCGCCGGCCGGCAGCGGATGGCCGACGCCGTCGCCGCGGCCGTTGGAGACGCCGAGCTTGCGGGGGCGGCGCGGCAAGTTGCCGAGACCTTCGAGGTCGGGCCCGAACTCCCTGCGCAGCTCGCTGGCGGTGGCGACCTCGCCGGAGTACTTGGCGTCCGGCACCCAGGCCCGGAGCAGCTGCTGGGCGGCGGGGCCGCGGAGCAGCCTCCCCGTGCGCGAACTGAAGAGCCACATGGCCCCCTCCCAGGCCGCCCGCGTCACCGAAGCCCTCGCCGGCCACACCCTGCCCGCCCTCCTCCACGGCCAGCGCCCCGACTGAGAAGACCTGTCATCCGTCCGCCACTACGGGACTACGGGACGTTCCAGGCGGAGACGACCGGCCGCCCGTGCTCGACGGCCAGGACGCTGAGGCTGCCCGGGTGCGGGTGGCCGAGCAGGCCGGCGGCGGACGCGTCGAGCCCGAGCCAGCGCACGGCGAGCACCCGCGCCAGGTGGCCGTGGGCGACCACGGCGACATCGCCCTCGCCGAGCAGCGGCCGGATCAGCTCCAGCGCCGCGTCCGTGCGCGCGCCCACCTGCTGGAGCTGCTCGCCGGGGTGGGCGGCGTCGCCGGGGACGACACCGTCGCGCCACAGGTCCCAGTCGGGCCTGGTCGCCTGGATCTGTTCGGCGGTCAGGCCCTCGTAGCCCCCGTAGTCCCACTCCACCAGGTCCGGCAGGGGCTGGACGCCGGTCAGGCCGGCGAGCTCGGCCGTCCGCATCGCCCGGCTGAGCGGGCTGCTGAACACCGCGACCGGGCGACGCTGCGCCAGCCTCGGTGCAAGCGCCCTGGCCGCGGCCTCACCCGCATCGGTCAGCGCGACGTCCGTGCGGCCCGCGTGCCGGCCCGAAACGCTCCACTCGGTCTGGCCGTGCCGGACCACTATCAGCTCTCCCATGGCTGGGCACGATATCTGATCACCAGTCGATCGGCCCCCGGGAGGCCGCTTCGCCGGCTCAGCGGGTGAAGCCGCCGCCGAGATAGCGGTAGTCCGGGTCGTCGGCGGCAAGTTCGCCCAGCTTCGCGATCAGCTCCTGCGCGAACTCCTCGGCGTCGTCCTGCGGCTGGTAACCGAGCGCCCGGGCCGTCGAAAGGTCCCACCAGGCGCGGGTGTTGGCGGAGATGCCGAAGGCGACGGTGTGGCCGGTGACCGGGCCGGTGAGGGCGGCGTGGACGAGGCGGGCGCAGTCGCCGGGGCTGAGCCAGGTGGCGAGTGCCCGGATGGTGCGCGGTTCGGCGGTGAAGGAGCCGATCCGCAGCGAGACCGTCTCCATCCCGTGCCGGTCGGCGTACAGCGAGGCCAGGTTCTCGCCGAAGCACTTGGACAGCCCGTAGTAGGTGTCGGGCCGCTGCGGGGTGTCCACCGGCACGACGGCGCCGTCGGCGGGCCGCTCGGTGAAGCCCACCGCGTGGTTGCTGCTGGCGTTGACGATCCGCCGCACCCCCGCCGCCCGGGCGGCGTCGTAGAGCCGGTAGGTGCCGTCGATGTTGGCGGCCAGGATGTCGGCGAACGGCGCCTCACCCGGGATCCCGGCCATGTGCACCACGGCGTCGACACCGTCCATCGCCGCCGCCAGCGCCCCGGCGTCCCGCAGGTCGGCGGTGATCGCGTCGGGGTCGCCGGGCACCGGCAGGCGGTCGAAACAGCGCAGCCGGTACCCGTAGGCGGGCAGCAGCTCCCGCAGGCAGCTGCCGATCCGGCCGGCGGCACCGGTGAGCAGGACAAGACGGGGCTGGTTCGCCATCTGCGTGGCTCCTCGATTCGACGATCCGCGACTGTACCTGACAGCACGCCATGACTCCGCGTGCCGGCTCTGAACCGCCGCAGCGAAGTCCACCAGCCTCCCCGGACCCGGACTTCTTCGGCGGCCGCACAGCGTCGGCGGGGCGTCACGGCCCGATGGCGAGGAACTGGCGGGCGCCGCGCAGCCTGGTTCGGAGCCGGCCCTGGGTGGCGCGGCTGTCGAGGCGCACGTCGAGCGCCCCGGGAAGGGCGCTGTCGGCCCGCAGGCCGCTGGGAAGCCGGGAAGCGTCGAGCCCGTCGCGCCGGGCGATCAGCACGCCGAGTTCGTGGCGGCTCACGGCATCGGCTCCTGCCAGGTGGTGGACGCCGGACAGGTCGCCCAACGCGAGTTCCAGCAGGCCGGCGGCCAGGTCGGCGACGTGGATCGGGCAGCGGATGTCGTCGGTGAACAGCGCACCGCTTCGGGCGCCGGCCGCGAGGTCGTGCACCGCGCGTACGTGCTCCGAGCGCCGGTCGCCGATGATCAGGGAGGTGCGGGCGACGACCGCGTCCGGGCACACGAGGCGAACCCCCGTTTCCGCCGCCGCCTTCGCCGCGCCGTAGGGGGTGAGCGGGTCGGGCAGGCACGATTCGTCGTAGTGGACGCGGGCGCCGGAGAACACCGCGTCGCTGGAGACGTGGACCAGGCGGCTGCCGTACCGCGCAGCCGCCATCGCCAGGCGCACCGGTCCCTCGGCCGTGACCGCCCAATCGGCGCCGCCGCTGGTCGCGTTGACGACCACGCGTGGTTCCACCTCGGCCATGACCGCCTCGATCCGGCCGGGGTCCCGCAGATCGAGCCGATGCCACGGGACCCCCGCAGTGCCTCCGGGGACGGTGGCGAACGTCGCGGCAGCCGCGTAGCCCGCCACTGCTGCCTGACGGACCAACTCAGCACCCAGGAACCCGCTGCCGCCGACGATCAGGATGGCCATGACACGACACAGTAGATCAGTACAGGGCATCCCCCATGGGCGAGTCCTCGCCCGTCACGTACGCGCGGATCGAGGCCAGGTACTCGGCGCGGTGGACGCGCCCGTCACCGTCGGCGTCCAGGGCGTCGAACGCCGCGTCGGCGTTGCTCGCCCGGTTGTTCAGGGCCTGGCGCAGCGCCGTGAACTGCGCGCGGTCGAGGGCGCCGTCCTGATCGGCGTCCGCGAGGTCGAACAGGGCGCCCAGGGCGTAGCGGCAGACGTTGTCGAACTTGTCGGCGTCCACCCAGGCGACGTACTCCTCGTAGGTCATCACGCCGTCGCCGTTGGCGTCCATCGCCGCCCAGGCCCGTTCGCCCGTGGTGCGTGCGGCGATGACCAGGGGGTCGTCGTGGTCGCGTCCGGTGGCCTGGCGGGCGCGTTCGATGCGGACGAAGTAGTCGTGCCGGGAGGCGACTCCGTCCCCGTCGGTGTCCAGCATCGCGTAGACGCGGCCCTTCGGGGTGGTGAGGGCGGGGGCGTCGGGCAGAGACATGTCGGGTCTTCCTTCGGATACGGGGGCGTCGGGCCGGTCAGTGGGTGAGGCGCAGTACGAGGGTGGAGTCGAGGGTGGTCTCGCCGGCCGGGGTACCGCAGCCGGCGCCGGAGCTGGTGCCCACCGCGGTGAGGGCATCGCCCGCGAAGCGCGCGCTGTCGGCGGTGACGGTGCCGGAGACGACCAGTGAGGCGGTGCCGTTGACCTTCACCACGTCGGTCTTGTCGAACCGCAGGGTGGAGGTGGTGAGGTCGGCCCAGTGGACGGTCGTCGTGGAGGTGTCCCCGTGTTCGTCGCCGGTGCACTCGGCGGCGGGCATCGTGACCGTCCGCTCGAACGTGCCGGCGGCCAGCGGCGCGTCGGCGGCGTCCACACAGTTCACGGTGCCGGTCATGGCCAGGGTGTCGGGCAGGGGCAGGTCGGTGCCGCCCGGGCCGACGGCGTTGGCGAAGACGCCGTGGGCGTTCAGCACGCAGGTGGCATCCGTGGTGGGCGCGGCGGAGGCGGTGGGCCCGGAGCCGGCCGGGGCCGAGGCGCCGGTGAGCAGCGGCACCATGGCCAGCAGCGAGACGGCGGCGGCGAGCGAGGCGCCGCGGACGGAGATCTTCATCCGGTGTTCTCCCATGGGGGTTCCGGTCTTCGAGCAGGATGCGCGCGGGACGGCGGGCCCGGCCGCCACGGCGGTCATCCCGCGGCCCGGCGGCCGCGCTGCGCCCATGATCGGCGGCATCGCCCCCGGTGGCCGGCCGACTCGCCAGGCACCGGAGGAGGAACGGATCAGGACGCCTCGGTGACCAACCAGTCCGCCGAGGGCGTGGTGCCGTCGGGCCGGGCGCCGAGGTCGCCGGCCTGGGTCTCGACCAGGTAGAGGTCGTCGTCACTGAGGTCCGACCCGGATCTGAACCGGCAGTGGCCGCCGCCCGTGACGCTCCACGCAGCCTCGGTCACCCGGCACTGCCCGTAGTTGACGATCCAGCTGTCGCCGATGGCCACGCACCCGCGGGTGTCCTTCTCCGGATCGAACGCCGCGAGGTTGATCCACGCGCCCTCCACCCGCAGCTCCCACCGCTGCTCGGGCACCGCCTCGCACGGCTCCAGCCGCACCTGGGCGGTGCCGAAGACGTGGTGCAGGCAGCTGCCGGTACGGGCGTTGCGCAGCGTGTACACGGGCGCCGCCGGCTGCGCCGTCGCGCGGGCGGTGGCCGGGAGCAGGAGCAGGAGGAGGGCGGCGAGGGCGAACGTGGTCGCCGCGCGCCGGGAGGGAACGGGCATGGTGTGACTTTCCGTCGGGGCTCCGCGTGATCCGTTGGTGCAACGATCAACGATCGACACGGAGTCAGGAAACGAACCACCGCCTGCCGGCGCACGCGAAAGCACGGGAAGTCGGCCCGGCCGACTACCCGTGCCGCGCGCCCGCCCGGGGGGCGGACTACTCCTGGGGGGCGAAGGCCCGCCCCACCCGGCCGGGCGCCGCGCCGACACCCGACCAAGATCACCCCAGGCGGGTGGGCGGGGGTCTACAGCACCTCCGCCGGATCGGCGTAGGCGTGCATCCGCACCACCCGGCCCCCACGGACGGTGAACACGTCCGCCACCGTGACGTCCAGCGCGCCGCCATCGGCGAGGACGCCGTACGCGTGGTGGACGACGACGACCTCCCCGCCGCGCCGGTACGCCACCGGCTCCGAGTGCAGCTCGCGCCACATCGCGAACGAGGCACACAGGTACGCGTGCACGGCATCCCGGCCCCGGCGCGCACCCCCGTTGGGGAACTCCTCGGGCTCCACCCATTCCACCTCGGGGTCGAGACCGGCGACGGCGGCATCGATGTCACCCCGGGCGTACGCGGCGTACGCGGCGAGCACGAGCGCGACGTCGGGGTCCGCGGGGTCCGCGGGATCCGCGGGATTGACCGGGTCGGCGGGGGAGGAAGTCATACGAGGGACGCTACCCGGGACACCGCCACCCGGCCGCGCTCGTCACGGGCGGCGCGCCAGGAACACCAGCTCCTTCTCCGGCCGGTCCGGCGCGCCGCGCACCTCCTCCACCGTGAAGCCCGCGGCGGCCAGATCCTCCTCGACCTCCTCCCGCCCCCGGAAACGCACCGTCGAGTCCGAGGTCAGCACCTGCCCGTCCGCGCCGAAGACGTACGTCCACCGGAACGTCACCAGCGGCCCGCACACGCCGGTCAGCTCCACCCAGCTCTCCACCGCACCCACCCCCGGCACCCGCGTCACCCGGCGGGAACGCTCCCGCGTCCACCCCTGCCAGGCCCGCGCGGCCGGATCACGGGTCTCGAACACCAGCCGCCCACCCGGCCGCAACGCCTCGCGCGCGCCCCGCAGCGTCTCCTGCCAGGCCCGCGCACCGGCGATCGCCTGGGCGACGTTCGCCGTCATCGTCACCAGATCGACCCGCAGCGACGGCAGGGCCGCCGCGTCCCCGCAGATCCAGCGCACCCGGTCACCACCCGGCTTGGCCCGGGCGACCTCGATCGACGCCGCGGCCGGATCCACCCCCACCACCTCGATACCGTGCCCGGCCAGCAACAGCGCGAAAACCCCCGTCCCGCAGCCGATGTCCAGCACCCGCCGCGCCCCGAACTCCTCGGCCAGCCGCAGGTAGGCCTCCAGATCACTGCGGTCGGGATCGAGCAGGTCATAGACCGCGGCGAGCCGCGGATGCCCGAAACACTCATCTGCCATGCGACCGAACGTAGACCGGGCCCGGACCGCCCAGCCACCGGATTCCCGGCCGCGACGGCGCTTAACTACCGGTCTGCCGTCGCCAGTTCGAGGGATTGCGGTATCCGCCCCGGCGCCGACGGGATCCTGCGGACAGACCGGCTCAGGCGCGGGTGCAGGTGTGGGTGGTCTTGCTGCTGCCGGCGGTGTGGACGATGGTCAGGGTCGTGCCGTCGTAGGTCACCGCGAGGTTCTCGCTGGTGCTGTCGGTAGAGCCGGGCGGCTGCCAGGGCAGGGTGAGCTGGACGCTGCCGCCCACCGTCGCCGGGACGTTGAGGGCCTCGGGGGCGTGCTCGCGGGACACCGTGCCGGGGCCGTCGACGATGTTCAGCGACAGGTGGCCGCCGCGCAGCAGGAAGTTGCCCCTCCAGGTGGCGGCCTTGCCACTCAGGCCCTCCCAGGCGATCGTCCAGCCGCCGTTGCCGCCGCCGTCGGTCTGGACGGTGACCTTGCCGGGCAGGGTCTTGCCGCGGGAGGTGCTGGTCTTGACGTTCCAGTCGCCGCGCACGAAGGCGTCGAAGGCGCGGTCGGCGACGGTGGGCTTCACGGCGTCGGTGGGCGTGGGGGCGGTGGCGGTGGGGGCCGGGGGAGCGGCCTGCCCGCCGTCACCGCTGCTGCTGCCGGTGCTGCTGGAGCAGGCGGCGACAAGCGCGGACCCGGCACCGATGGCCAGGTAGCGCAGGGCGTTGCGGCGGCCTATGACGCGTGCGGCGGCGCCCAGATGACGGATGCTCACGATGAACTCCCCGTTCGACGTGCGGTTGATCAAGACGGGGAGTCTAGAGGACCGCGCCCCGCGCCCGCCCCCTCCGCTATCCGGTGCTGCGTTTTCGCGGCTCTTGGAGTCGTCCTGCTCCCGTCCGGTGTTGTCCTCGATGGACGGGCCGGGCGGTTCGCCTGAATTGGTCTGCCTACTGTCCCTGCGGCTGCCGCGGCTGCCTGGATTTGCGTAGGCCGAGGTCGGATATCTTGCCCAGGTGGCCGAGCTTGTCGGGGTTGGCCACGACGTGGATCTGTCGGATGGTGCCGTTCTCGGCGAGGTCGAGTGCGAGGACGTTGAGTACCCGCTGGTCGCGGTCGTACGTCACCATGCCCGGGCGGCCGTTGACGTGGGCGGGTACCAGGTGCGCGCCGAGGGCGACGATCCGGTTCATGCCGCTGACGAGCAGTTTGGCGACTTGCAGGGGGTCGGCGACGGATCGGCCGATCGCCAGGGCCTTGCCGCCGCCGTCACCGTGTAGGACGACGTCGGGGGCGAGCATGCCGAGCAGTTCCTCCAGGTCCCCGCCGGCGGCCACCTCGAAGAAGCGGCGGGCCAGTTCGTCGCCCTTTGCCCGCCGGGCCGCCGGCGGCGGGACGTCCGCGCCTGCGCCCGCGCCTGCGCCTGTGCCCGCGCCGGTGTCCGTGTGGGTGTTCGTGCGGGTGTCCGTGGCTGCGGTGAGGTGTTTGCGGGCGCGGGTGAGGATTTGGCGGCAGTTCGCCTCGGACTTGCCGGTGAGTTCCGCGATCTGGGGGTAGTCGTAGCCGAAGGCCTCGCGTAGCAGGAATACCGCTCGCTCGTGGGGGGAGAGGGCTTCCAGCATGACCAGGAAGGCCATCGACAGGCGATCGGCGAGTTCGGCGTGTTCGGCCGGGGTGTCGCCGGGGCGGTCGGTGAAGGCGACGATGGGCTCGGGCAGCCACTGGCCGACGTAGGTCTCGCGCCGCACCCGGGCCGAGCCGAGGTGGTTGATGCCCAGTCGGGTGACCGAAGTGGTCAGGTACGCCTTCAGGTTGGTGACGGTGGTGCCCGCCCGCTCGGCGCGGGTCAGGTTGAGGAAGGTGTCCTGGACGAGGTCCTCGGCGTCGCCGACCGAACCCGTCATGCCGTAGGCGATGGAGAACAGCAGCGGCCGGTACCCGGCCGCGTCCGCCACATCCGCCGCATCCGCCGATCCCGCCATGGAGCCCCGTCCCTTCCGGTACCACCCCGCCGGGGTGGCGCGCGTCACACGGGCGTGCCTGTCACGGGCGGCCCGGCTGCCCTGTCCCAGAGGGCGGCAGTGGACAACGTACCGAGGAGAACACGATGGAAGCCCGCCTGGACCCCTTCGCCGGCCCCGTCATGGGCAAGGTCCTTCGAGCACCTGATCGCGGCGAACCGGATCCTGCTGGAGTCGGCCCTGCCGCGGGCGTCCGGGAACTGGTCAAGCTGCGTGCCGGTCAGGTCGACGGCTGCGGGTTCCGCGTCGACGTCCACGTCGAGGACGCCGTGCACGCGGGCGAGGACGCGAGCAGGCTGAACCTGGTCGGGGCCTGGCGCGAGGCCACCGTGTTCACCGACGCCGTGCGTGAGGGCGGCAGTGATGCCATGTGTGCGGGCGGGGCTGCGGTGGGGACTCTGGTGTTCGCCGGGCGGCGGGTGCACGGCTGGTGCCGGCTGGGGCTTACCACGGTCGAGCCGGTCAACGACCTGGCGTGGCGGGGCCTGGAGGGTCGGTCGTCGGTCTCGCTGAGCCCTTCGTCCCGGTCCTGGCCCCTGGGTTCTGGTCCCTGGGCTGTGGCTGTGGCTGGGGGCGGGGTTGTGTGCCGTGAGTTGTGAGTCCGGGGTTTGTTCGTGTGCTCGGTCGGTTTCGGGTTGGTGGGGTCGTTTCCTGTGGGTGCTGTTCGATGGCGTCATGGGGTGGCGTGATTGTCGTGGGGTGGATTCTGGGGGGTTGGGTGGGGTGGGGGTGTGGGGGTTTTGGGGTGTTGTGTGAGGGAGTGGGTGAGGTGGAGTAGGCCGGCGCGTATCCGTTGTTCGCCGAGTTCCGGTAGGAGGGCGGCGGTGTGTTCGGCTCCGAGGGTGGCGAGCAGGGTGTGGGCGGTGTGGTCGGGGTCGGGGGTGCCGGTGAGGAGGATCGCCAGGTGGCGGTGCCAGAACCGGTAGGCCCCGATCCTGTATCTGGCTGCGGGGCTGGAGGTCTCGGACATTCGGATCAGTGCCAGGTGTTCCAGCAGGTAGTCGAGGTAGGCGTTGACGAACGCGGTGAGGCGTTCTTCGGCCGGGGCGCCGGGGCCGAGTGGGGGTGGACCGTGCAGGATCGCTTCTTGCAGTACGCGCTCGCGGGTGTCCAGGAGTGCGGTGGCCAGGCCGGACTTGTCTCCGAACCGGCGGAAGAGGGTGCCTTTGCCGACGCCGGCGGCTGCGGCGACCTGGTCCATGGATACCGCCTCGACGCCGTGTTGGGCGAACAGTGTGGCGGCTGCCTCCAGTATCGCGGTCCGGTTTCGAGCCGCGTCCGCGCGTTCTTTGGGTGGCGTCGTCCGCAGTAGTTCCAGCGGCAGCGGCATTGCAGAACCGGACTGCAGTCCGTTATCGTCTCGAGCCATAAGTGGACTGTAGTCCGATTCTTTTGGAGGTAGTGGCATGACCCCCCTCATCACCCGTGACGAGCTGGCGGCGGCGATGGAAGGCGGGAGTGTGACCGTCGTGGACGCGCTCGGTGGCGAGTACTACGCCCAACAGCACCTGCCCGGTGCTGTGGCGCTGGTCCTGGCCGACGTCGACGCGCGGGCGGCCGCCGTGCTTCCGGACCGGGACGCCGCGATCGTCACCTATTGCTCGAACCCGGCGTGTCCCAACAGTGGACAGGTCGCCGAGCGGCTCGTCGCCCTCGGCTACACCAACGTGCGCAAGTACCGGGAGGGCATCCAGGACTGGGTCGAGGCCGGTCTTCCCACCGCCACCGCCTGAGCTTCGGCCGCGTGGCGGGTGGCGCGGGCGGCCCCGCGGTCCTCCCGCACGCCCGGGAGGGCCGCGGTCCAGTGCGAGCTGCCGGCGACCGGGGTGGTGGGAGGTCGGCTCCGGGTGGTGGGAGGCACGCCTCGCAGTGGTCAGGCGTCATCTGTTCCTCCTTGCTGGGTGTCATTTGACCGGCACGATGACAAGATCGCGGGACTTTGCGGCGGCCCTGGGGCTGCCTGGGCCCTGGCCGCAGCGGCCTGAGCGGGCACACCGGCCCCGCCGGGGCCCTGCCGGTGAACTTTCCGCAGTGGCCGGCCTGTTCCGCATGCCGGTCACCCAATCTCGCGAGACCGGCTGCCGCGGACCCGGGCCCCACCACCTGCGACCGCCTGTTCGCGCTCGGCTCACCGCGCGCGGCGGCGGCCGTGCTCACGGGGGCGAACGCGCTGTGCCTACTGCTCGTGGTCTTCGGGAACGTCACCGACTTCGCGACCGGCCGGCAGTTCGTCCGGCACGTGCTGGCGATGGACGCCACCTTCCACGGCCGGGCCCTGATGTGGGGCTCCGTCACCTCCCGGGTTCTGCAGGACGCGGCGTACGTCGCGGTCATCGCCTGGGAGGCGCTGAGCGCCGTGGTGCTGACGGCGGGGACGTTCCGGCTCGCCCCGCCCCGCCCCTCCCGGGCCCGGTTGTGCCCTTCCGCCGGCGGCGACTGCCGCCCGGCCGGCGGCGGCGTGTGGCCCCTTGGGTGGGCGCGTAGGTCCCTGCCCTCGGTTGGCGGTGGCGCGTAGGCCTCCGGCCCCTGGCTGGCGGTGGATGGCTCCCTGGGTGGGCGCGTGGCCTCCGCCCCCCGGGGCGGCGGCGGTGGCGCGTGGCCCCTGCTCTCGGCCGGCGGTGGCAGACAGTCCCTGGGTGGGTGGGTTGGTCCCTGCCCCCTGGGTGGCGGTGGCGTGTGGTCCCCGCACCTCCGTCGTCCCCGCACCCCCGGCGCCCTCACCGCGGCCGCCCCTCCGTCGTCCCCGCACCCCCGGCGCCCTCACCGCGGCCGCCCCTCCGTCGTCCCCGCACCCCCGGCGCCCTCACCGCCGCCGCCCCTCCGTCATCCCCGCACCCCCGGCGCCCTCACCGCCGCCGCCCCTCCGTCATCCCCGCACCCCCGCCCCTCCGTCATCCCCGCACCCCCGGCGCCCTCACCGCGGCCGCACCTCCGTCGCCCCCGCCCCTCCGCCGCCGCCGCACGTCCGTCGCCCCGCCCCTCCGTCACCCCCGCACGTCCGTCGCCGCCGCGCGTCCGTCGCCCCCGCACCTCCGTCGTCCCCGCAGCCCCGGCGCCCTCACCGCCGCCGCCCTCACCGCCGCCGCCCCCCGTCGCCCCCGCACCCCCGGCGCCCTCACCGCCGCCGCACCTCCGTGGCCGCCGCACCTCCGTCGCCCCGTACCTATTGCCTGGGCGGGCTCGTGTCACTCGTTCGGTCGAGCTGTGTCGTCGCCCTGGTATCCACTGTGTGGGTCGGCCCTTGTCACTCGTTCGGTCGAGCTGTGTCGTCGCCCTGGTATCCACTGTGTGGGTCGGCCCTTGTCACTCGTTCGGTCGAGCTGTGTCGTCGCCCCGGTATCCACTGCGTGGGTCGGCCCCTGTCACTCGTTCGGTTGAGCAGCGTCGTCGTCCCGGTATCTATATGTCTGGGCGGGTTTGTGTCGCTTGTTCGGTCGGGCTGTGTCGCTATCGCTGTCTCCCGCCGGGGGCCGGGGGCCGGGGGCCGGGTTGGTGCGGGGTGGGGGTGGGTGGGGGTGTTCCGTGTGGCGGCTGCGTGTGGCGGTGTTTTGTGGTGGCTGGGGCGGGGGTGGGTGGTGTGTCTGTTGGGTGGTGGTGTCGGGGTATGGGCTGGAGGTGGTGGGGGTGCCCGTTCGGGTGAGGTGGGGGTGTGGAGGGTGGTCCCGCCGCCTGGGGTGGGTGGGCGGCTGGGGGGTGGGGGGTGGGGGGTGGGTGCGGTGTGGTGTGGGGGTGGGTGGTGTTGGTGGTGGCCGGGGTGGGTGGGGGTGGTGCCGTCCGGACGGCCGCTGTACGGGTAGCAGGCGAAGCGTGGGGCGTGCAGGTTGGATCCGTACGCCGCGTACGGCGGGAGTGACTGTCCGGGGGTTCCGGGTGCCGGGTGACGGGTGACGGGTGGCCGGCCGGGTGGCTGGCCGGGTGGCTGGCCGGGTGGCCGGGTGGCCGGCTGGATCGCGGGGTGGTTGTTCGTTGTCGTGGCCGGGGTCGGGTGGCCCGGTCCGTGTCGGGGTCATGGGAGACGTCCGTACGGATCGCGGATCGCGGATCGCGGATCGCGGATCGCGGATCGCGGATGGCGGCGGCTGGGTTCCGTACGTGTGTGGTCGGTGTGTGTGGGTCGATGATCTGACCGGGATGCCCCGGTTCGGTAGTCGGTCCTTTACTGCCGGTACCGTTCCGGAGGCCGTGGTGTCCATCGTCTCTCTACCCGCTGTCATGTCTTCAGGTGGTGCCGATTACCCTTCACCAGCGAAAACACGCGAGAATCCCCGAAATGACATTCGAATCGTATCGGTGTCGGATGAAACGGCATCGATGATGAGAATTCTCTTTGACCGCAGCTTCGCTGCATCCAGCCGACTGCCGGCGGAGTCATGGTGGGTGGGCGTGTCCCACCAGGTGACAACGGTGTCACCGCACGTAGCAGGTGATACGCGCCGCCCAGGAAAACGGAGCCGAGGAACTTAACCCCTATGGACGCACGCCACGACACGGCCGGCCCAGGCACGCTGCACCGCCCTCATCCCGGGCAGGCCGCGGGTTGGCCGGTGGCCCAGCCCGCTCACCCGCGCAGTCTGCTCGACGTGATCGCCGCTACCGCCGGCGCCTACCCTCACGCGCCTGCGCTCGACACCGGTGACACCGTCTGGGACTACCGCACGCTGATGCGGGAGGTCGAGGCCTTCGCCGGCGTGCTGGCCGGTCACGGCATCGGGTGTGGTGACCGGGTGGGTGTGCGGATCCCCTCCGGTACCGCGGACCTGTACGTGGCCATCCTCGCGGTGCTGCGTTGCGGTGCCGCCTACGTGCCGGTGGACGCGGACGACCCGGACGAACGCGCCGAGATGATCTGGCAGGACGCGCTGGTGTGCGCCGTCGTCGGCGCCGAGCGGCGGCTTTTCGCCGGCCCCCTTGCCCGGCCTTCGGGCCGTCCCGCCTGGCCGGGCCCGGACGACGACGCGTGGGTCATTTTCACCTCCGGCACCACCGGGCGTCCCAAGGGCGTGGCCGTCACTCACCGCAGCGCCGCCGCGTTCGTGGACGCCGAGGCCCGCCTGTTCCTGCGCACGCGTCCGCTGGGCCCCGGTGACCGTGTGCTGGCCGGTCTGTCGGTGGCCTTCGACGCCTCCTGTGAGGAGATGTGGCTGGCCTGGCGCCACGGCGCCTGCCTGGTCCCGGCCCCCCGCTCCCTGGTCAAGGCCGGCACCGACCTGGGCCCCTGGCTGGTGGAGCGCCGTATCACCGCGATCTCCACCGTCCCGACCCTGCTCGCCCTGTGGCCGCAGGAGTGCCTGGACCAGGTGCGCCTGATCATCGTCGGCGGTGAGGCCTGCCCGGCCGAACTGGTCGAGCGCCTGGCCGTGCCCGGCCGCGAGTTCTGGAACACCTACGGCCCCACCGAGACCACCGTGGTGGCCACCGCCGCCCGGATGCTGCCCGGCCAGCCGGTGCGCATCGGCGCCCCCCTGGACGGCTGGGAGATCGCCGTGGTCGACCAGGCCGGCAACCCCGTGCCCTGGTACGAGGCCGGTGAACTACTGATCGCCGGCATCGGATGCGCCCGCTACCTCGACCCCGCCAAGGACGCCGAGAAGTACAGCCCCCACCCCGCGATCGCCTCCGAACGCGTCTACCGCAGCGGTGACCTGGTCCGCAACGACCCCGAGGGCCTGATCTTCCTGGGCCGCGCCGACGACCAGGTCAAACTCGGCGGGCGCCGTATCGAACTCGGCGAGATCGACGCCGCCCTCCAGGCCCTGCCGCACGTCCGGGCGGCGGCCGCCGCGGTGCGCAAGACCCCCGCTGGCGCCGACCTGCTGGTCGGCTACCTGGTCCCCCAGCCCGGCACCACCCCCGACCTCGCCACCGCCCGCCAGCACCTCCTGCAACGCCTGCCCGCCCCCCTGGTGCCCGTCCTCGCCCTGGTCGACTCCCTGCCCACCAAAACCTCCGGCAAGGTCGACCGGCACGCCCTGCCCTGGCCACTGGCCACCACCGCCACCGCCCAGGCCCCGGCCGAGAACCTGAACGGCACCGCCGCCTGGCTCGCCGGCCAGTGGGAACGCCTGCTCGGCACCCCCTGCGGCAGGGGCGATGACTTCTTCGCCCTCGGCGGCTCCAGCCTCACCGCCGCCCGCCTGGTCTCCGAACTGCGCACCCGCCACAACGGCGTCTCCGTCGCCGACCTGTACGCCCACCCCGTACTCGGCGACCTCGCCGACTACCTCGACTCCCTCACCCCCACCACCCCCCAGGGCGCGGCCGCGCCAGGGCCACAGGCCACCGCGACCGCCCACCCCCGACGGCCGGTACGCCCCACCCCGCCAAGCGCCGCCCTGTGGCAGACCCTCATGCTGCTCGCCCTGTTCACCCTCGCCGGAGCGCGCTGGGTGATCGTCCTGATCGCCGTCGACAACCTGCTCGGCACCCACCTGTCCTGGGCCCCGCACACCTCCTGGTGGCCCGTCGCCGCCGGCGCGCTCGCCTTCTACAGCGTCCCCGGCCGCACCCTGCTCGCCGCCGCCGGCGCCCGCCTGCTCACCGCCGGCATCCGCCCCGGCAGCCACCCCCGCGGCGGCCACGTCCACCTGCGACTGTGGGCCGCCGAACGCTACACCGCCATGTTCGCCACCGCCTCCCTGTCCGGCACCCCCTGGGCCCCGCGCTACGCCCGGATGCTCGGCTGCCGCGTCGGCAAGGGCGTCCAGCTGCACACCGCGCCCCCGGTCACCGGACTGGCCCGCATCGGCGCCGGCGCCAGCCTCGAACCCGAGGCCGACATCGCCGGCTGGTGGCTCGACGGCGACACCCTCCAACTCGGGCGCATCGACGTCGGCGAAGGCGCCAGCATCGGCCACCGCGCCACCCTGATGCCCGGCGCCCGCATCGGCGCCGGCGCCCAGATCGCCCCCGGTTCCTGCGTCACCGGCACCGTCCCACCCGGCGAACACTGGCACGGCTCCCCGGCCCGCCCCGGCCCCGACACCCGCACCCTGTGGCCCACCCGAGCACCCCGCCCCTCGCGGATCTGGAACGCCGCCTACGGCGCCGCCTTCGTCCTCTTCGGCCTCGTCCCCCTCATCAGCGCCCTGCCCGCCCTGTCCATCCTCTACCCCCTGGTCGACAGCGACCGCACCCTCAGCGCCGCCGTGCTCCAACTGCTGCCACTGACCGTGCCACTGGCCGCCCTGACCCTCCTGTGCCACGCCGCACTGATAGCCCTGCTGATCCGCCTGTTCTCCCTGCCACTGCGCCCCGGCTTCCACCCCGCCACCGGAGGCGTCGCGTTCTGCGCCTGGGCCGTGGCCGGCCTGAGCGACACCGCCCGCCGCACCCTGTTCCCCCTCTACGCCAGCCTCTTCACCCCACTGTGGCTGCGCCTGCTCGGCGCGAGGATCGGCCGCCGCGTGGAGGCCTCCACCGTGCTCGCCCTGCCCACCCTGATGCGGGTCGACGACGGCGCCTTCCTCGCCGACGACACCCTCCTCGCCCCCTACGAGCTGCGCGGCGGCTGGCTGCACCTGGGCCGCGCCCACGTCGGACGCCGCTCCTTCGTCGGCAACTCCGGCATCGTTGGCCCCGGCCGCCAACTGCCCGACAACTGCCTGGTCGGCGTGCTCTCCGACGCCCCCGCCCACGCCCCCGAAGGCTCCTCCTGGCTGGGCCGGCCCGCCTTCGCCCTGCCCCGGGTGGCCGAAGGCGCCGGCGAGGCCCGCACCTACGACCCGCCCAAGCGCCTGATGTGGGCACGCGCCGGCGTCGAGGTCTGCCGGCTCGTGCCGGTCGTCATCGCCGCCCTGCTCGCCGACCTGGTCTTCGCCGCCCTGCAGGCGATCCGCGACCACTACGGTCTCGGCGCCGCCCTGGGCGGCGCCGGCCTGGTACTGGCCGGTGCCGCCATCGCCGCCTGCACCACCGCCACCCTCGCCAAATGGCTGCTGGTCGGACGCTTCCGGGTCGGCGAACACCCGCTGTGGTCCTCCTTCGTCTGGCGCAACGAGCTCTACGACACCTTCGTCGAGGAACTCGCCATGCCCTTCGGCGGCGGCGCCATGACCGGCACCCCCTACCTGAACCTGTGGCTGCGCAGCCTCGGCGCCAGGATCGGACGCGGCGTGTGGTGCGAGACCCACTGGCTGCCCGAGAGCGACCTGGTCACCGTCGAAGCGGGCGCCAGCGTCAACCGCGGCACCGTCCTGCAGACCCACCTGTTCCACGACCGCGTGATGCGCCTGGGCCCCGTCCACCTGGGCACCGGCTCCACCACCGGCCCGCACTCGATCGTGCTGCTCAACTCCTCCCTCGGCGACAACACCACGGTGGGCCCGGCCTCCCTGGTCATGCGCGGCGAGAACGTCCCCCACGCCACCCGCTGGCTCGGCAACCCCGTCGCCGCCTGGAACGCCGACCCCACCCCGCCCCCCGGCCGCCGCGCCGCCCGCGCACGACGCCGCGCCACCGCGACGTAGCCCACCGCCGCCGGGCGATGAGTCCGCGGTCGTGGCGTAGCCCGCCGCCGGGCGATGAGTCCGCGGTCGTGGCGTCGCCCGCCGCCGCCGGGCGATGAGTCCGCGGTGCGGTCACGGTCCGAACCCGTGACCGCACCGCGTTCTCGCTTCACCCGCACTCGGGAGGACACCGGACATGACCACGGCACCCGTGAAGGGCCCCGCCTCGTACTTCCCCTCCGTCCCTGATCTTCGGAGGGCCTCCCCGGCTTCAGCCGGGGAGGGAATCCGCTCCTGAGCCCCGGCGGCGCGCCGCGCCGCCGCTTCACTGCGCAGCAGGACGGTTGCTCGTGCCTTCTGCCAGTGGGATGCGGCATGTTGGCCGTCAACGTTCTACGGGCCGGGCTGGCCCGTCGCGACGCCCGGCAGGGATGGCGAGAAGCCCCCGGCTTCAGCCGGGGGAGGGGGTCACCGAGGAATGGAAGGACCTCAACCTCATCCGCACCTGCCCGCTCACCAAGCACAGCGAACTCGTCACCTGGCTCAAGACCACCCACGGCCACGGCCACGCCAACGCCCTTGTCGCCCACGCCCTCGCCGAGCGGGCCTGAGTCCTCACCGCCGCCCCGGGCGCACCGCACCCGGATGCAGGAGCGGGCCCTGCCGCAGAGGCTCGGCGAGCGCTACCGCGCCGATGCCCGCGGCCGCGAACGCCTGCTGCCGGGCATCCGGCGCACAGGGGCCGGGGCCGCCACCGGCACGATCGGGAAGGCGGCCACCCCGGCCCCGGTCCGTTCCCGTACGGGCGGGGCATCGACCGCGGATGCCCGTACGGCTGCGGTCGGCACCCATGAGACGACTTCAACAGCGCTTGAAGTCAAGCCCGCCGCCCGCCCCCGGCAGGAAGGCCGCCGCCCGCCCCCCGGCAGGAAGCCCCCGGCAGGTAGAACGACACCCGCGCCAGGTAGCCTCGCTCCCGGCGGGGGCCACCAGGGCGAACGGACAGGGGCGGACGCAATGACGCAGCAGCAGCGCGGCTACTGGCGGGAGGCGGACGGCTCGGCCGTCGCCGTCAGCCAGGCGCACATCGTGTGGACCAGGGCGGCCTACCCGGCCCTGGAGGACGTGGCACGCCGCTACCACGCGGTGATCACCTACGCCGAGCTGGCCGAGGCCGTCCAGCAGGCCTCTGGGGTGCGCACCAGCGTCAACCAGCGGCACTGGATCGGCAAGGTGCTGGCCCTGGTGGTGCGCGAGGCCCACCGGCGCGGCGACCCGCCGCTGACCGCCCTGGTGGTGCACGCCACCGACGGCATGGTCGGGGCCGGCTACCAGGACGTGCTGGCGGTGGCCGGGCAGCCGCCGATCGCGGACGAGATGGACCGCGAACAGCACGCCGCCGCCGCCCGGCTGGCCTGCTACCGGCACTTCGGCGCCGACCTGCCCGCCGATGGCGGCACCCCGGCGCTGGCCCCGCGCCTGAAGAGCGCCCAGACCCGCAAGAGTGCCCAGGCCCGCAAGACCGCCGCCGCCGCGCCCGCCCCGCGCCCGCCCGCGATCTGCCCGAACTGCTTCCTCGAGCTGCCGGCGACCCGGGTGTGCGACTCCTGCGGGGCCACCATCGCGCCCTGAACGGCCGCGCTCACACGGCGGCCGGCAGCCGGCCCGGCATCCGCCGGCCCTCGGCCGGCCGGGAGGGGGACAGGCGCCGGCCCTGGCCGAAGAACTCGCAGAACTTCTTGACATCCTCCTGCGGCTGGAGCCGGAGGGTTCCAACCCTCGCGGGTCGGGCTTTCTGCTTCACGGCCGGTTGCCGACCCGGGGTTGCCGGCGAAGGGACGGGGCGCCGCCCATCGGTCTTACGCCAGCTCCACAGACCTGACTTCCCGCCGGCCCGGCGGTAGACCGGGCCGGCGTGGTCCTCGCCGATCGGGCCCCAGGAATGCCACCACCCGTGCCGAAGCGGCTACGGGCGGATACCGGGCGACGGTCCGCCTTGACGGCGAATCGTCGTCACCTGTCCTGCGGAACTGTTGCCCAGGCCCAGCAGACACGAGCGGCCCGGCCACCAGGCCGAGGACATCGGGCGCCAGATCGGCGCCGCCGTCCTCGTTGCGCGAGCCGATCAGCACCACCGGGGTGCCGAAGCACAGAACCTCGAGATCGGTGACCTTGTGCACGGGAAGAACCGCTCCCCGCGCCGGGTGAGTGCCGGTCACCGACTCTGCCCCGCCCGCGCACCGGCGCCGACGGGGATCGGACACCCAGTTCCCGCACCCGCCGTCGCCGCCGTCAGCCCACGCCGCCGCTGTCAGCTCGCACCGTCGCCCGCCGTCGCCGCTGTCAGCCCACGCCGCCGCTGTCAGCTCGCACCGTCGCCCGCCGTCGCCGCTGTCAGCTCGCGCCGCTGTCAGCTCGCGCCGCCGTCAGCTCGCGCCGCCGTCAGCTCACGCCGCGGGCGGCGACCGTACGGGCCTGGCCGTCGTGCAGCCGGTACGACAGTCCCACCACCGCGAGCCGCCCCTCGGCCAGCCGGGAGGCCAGCAGCTGGGAACGCTCCAGCAACAGGTCCACGGTCTGACGGATGTGCTCGTCCACGATCGCGTCCGGATCCTCGATACCCGCCGCCCGCGCCGACAGCACGCTCGGCGTCACCCGCTCCACCACGTCCCGCACGAAGCCGCCCGGCAGCCTGCCCCCCTCCAGGGACGCCAGCGCCGCCGCCACCGCGCCACAGGAGTCATGACCGAGCACCACCACCAGCGGACAGTCCAGCACCGCCACCCCGTACTCGACGCTGCCCAGCGCCTCCGCACCGGTCACGTGCCCGGCGGTGCGCACCACGAACAGGTCACCCAGACCCCGGTCGAAGATGATCTCGGCGGCCAGCCGGGAGTCCGAACAGCCGAACAGCACCGCGAAAGGCCTCTGCACCGGCGCGAGCGCGGCCCGCCGCCCGGCGTCCTGGTTGGGATGATCGGGACTGCCGGCCACGAACCGGGCATTGCCCTCCAGCAGCACCCGCAGGGCCTCGTCGGGATCGGACACCGGGCCGGATATCGGGGAGGGGATCATGCCTGCCACCCTAGAACGCCCCCGACCGGACCCGCAGCCCGGGGCCCCGGCCTCACGGGGCCCGGCACAGCACCAGCACCGTCACGTCGTCGCGGCTGCGCCCGCCGCTCCAGCGCCGCGCGCGCCCCTCCAGCGCCCCGGGCAGCTCGGCCGCCGGGACCCCGGCCAGCTCCGCCAGGCCCCGCTCGGCCGGGTAGAACGCGCCGAAGGCGTCCTGGGCCTCGGTGATGCCATCGGTCAGCAACACCAGCACCCCGCCCTCGGGCAGGCCGAAACACCCCACCGCGCGCGGCTGCCCGACCAGCGCCGCAAGCCCCAGCGGCACCCCGCCCGGCAGCGCGACAGGCTCCACCCGGCCGTCGGCGCGCACCAGGCAAGGGGCCAGATGGCCACAGTCGACCGCCCGCACCCCGCCACCGCGCCGCACGCACAACACCGTCGCCGTGACGAAGCGCTCCAACTCGCCACTCTGCACGGCGTAGGCGTTGTGCCGCTCGACCGCCGCCTCCAACGCGTCGGCCACGGCCGTCAGCTCCGCCTCCCGGAACGCCGCCTCCCTGAAGGCGCTCAGCACCGCGAAGCCCGTACCGATCGCGCCAAGCCCCTTGCCCTGCACGTCACCGATCAGCACCCGGGTACCGTGCGGGGTCTCGGCGACGTCGTACAGGTCGCCACCCACCAGGGTGTCCTCCTCCACCGGCCGGTACAGCCCGAACAGATCCAGCTCCGCCGTACGCACCGGCAGCGGGCGCAGCAGCTGACGCTGCAGCGCCACCGCGCTCTGACGCATCCGGAACAGCTGGCGCTCGCGCCGCACCCGCCGCGCGCACAGCCCGATCACCGCGGCCTCGGCGGCGACCACACCCAGCAGCATGCCCAGCCGGGCCGCCGGGTCCGACGGCGGATACAGCGCCGAGTGGACCACCACCACCCCGGTCACCCACACCGAGACGGCCACCGTCTGCGCCACCGTGCCCAGCCCCGCCAGCAGCGCGGGCAGGAACACCAGCAGCAGCACCAGCCGGGAACCGCTGCCGCTGGCCGCCTGGGCGAGCAGCACCAGCGCGGTCGCGACCAACACCCCCAGCGCCACCGCCCCGTTGCCCGGCGCCCGCGGGGCGGCGCCGTGCCCCTCAAAGCCGGGGACGGCCGGGGCGGCGATGGTACCGGGGGCGTCGATGTCCACCCTCCAGGGTGGTCGGCCCGGCGCGACCAACGCGAGCGGACCGCCGCCGGGCGGGGGACGATCCGTCCGCGCCGACCGGTACGGTGGCTGACGTGCCCACCCGAGTACCTCTCGCCGACCTCGTCCGGCTGCGCCAGGCCCGCGACCGCATGGACCGCGAGTACGACCAGCCCCTGGACGTGCCCGCGCTCGCCCGCACCGCCCTGATGTCGCCCGGCCACTTCTCCCGCAGCTTCCGCGCCGCCTACGGGGAAACCCCGTACAACCACCTCATGACCCGCCGCATCGAACGGGCCAAAGCCCTGCTGCGACGCGGCGACCTGAGCGTCACCGACGTGTGCACGGCCGTCGGCTGCACCTCCCTGGGCTCCTTCAGCACCCGCTTCACCGAACTGGTCGGCGAGAGCCCCAGCGCCTACCGCGCCCGCGACCACGCCCACGGCGAGCCGATCCCCGCCTGCATCGCCAAGATCCGCACCCGCCCCCTGCGGCGCACCTGAGGCCCACTCCCGTACCGTGACCGGCATGAGCATCGAACTCGCCCAGTGCTTCATCGCCGTCGACGACCACGACAAGGCCCTCGCCTTCTACCGCGACGTCCTCGGCCTCGAGGTACGCAACGACGTCCGCTTCGAGGGAATGCGCTGGGTCACCGTCGGCTCGCCCGAACAACCCGGCGTGGAGATCGTCCTCGAACCCCCGCTGGCCGACCCGCACGCCTGCGAGGACGACCGCCGCGCCGCCGCCGAACTCCTGGCCAAGGGCCTGCTGCGCGGCGTCATCTTCCGCACCGACGACTGCGACGCCACCTTCGAACGCATCCGCGCCGCCGGCGCCGAAGTCCTCCAGGAACCGATGGACCAGCCCTACGGCGTACGCGACTGCGCCTTCCGCGACCCGGCAGGCAACATGCTGCGCTTCAACCAGCCCCGCACACCGAAGTAGCCCCGGGCACCGCCCCGCCACCTGACACCGCATCGCCATCCCGGCCGGGCCACCCCCCCAGGCACCGGCCGGCACGCGGCTGCGCCCCCGGGCACCGCCCCGCCACCTGACACCGCATCGCCATCCCGGCCGGGCCGCCCCCCAGGCACCGGCCGGCACGCGGCTGCGCCCCCGGGCACCGCCCCGGCACCTGACGCCGTATCGGCACCCGGCCGGGCCGCCCCCCAGGCACCGGCCGGCACGCGGCTGCGCCCCCGGAGCCATTCGCTCTGCTGCGCCCCCTTCCCCGGCCCCCCGGGGAGGGGCGCGCTGTTGCCCGGCGCTCCCGTGCGCGGGCCGGACGAACGGGAGCGGGTGGCAAGGGGGGCGCGCTGATCGCATCGGCCCTTTGCGGTACGCGGCCGGGGCGGCAGTCGGGGTGCTGGGGGCGGTGGCCGGGCTTGGCCGGTGCGCGGCGCCGGGCGATTGGAGAGGGCCGGGTCGCCAGCGTCCTGGGCGAGGGTGCGGGGCGGCGGTCCGGTTCCCGTGGCCCCCGGTCGGCGCCGGCCCGCCCCGCGCCGGCCCGTCCTGGGGCGTCTTGTGGCCGGGGCGGTGTTCGGGGCGCGGCCCGGGCGGTTGGGGTGAGCCGGGTGAGCCCTGCCGGCACGCTCCGGGGTGGTGGCCTGGTTTCCGTGGCCCTGGTCGGCGTCCGCCCGCCCGGCCCTGGCCCCTCCCGCGCCGACCCGTCCTACCCGGCCCGTGCGGGCGGCGGGGCGGTTGGGCGAGCCGGGACGGCAGCCGCGCTGGTGGGCCGGCGTCCGTGCCCCCGGTGGGGGCCCCGCCCCGGGCCGGCGGGCCGGTTTCAGGGCGTGGCCGGGGCGCGGCCCAGGCGGCGGAAGACCAGCCAGGCCTGGACGCCCTGGGCCAGGACCACGGTGGGCAGCAGGGACCAGGGGAGCAGGCCGGCCAGGGCGAGCGGGGGCAGGAGGAGCGCGGCGACGGCCAGGACGGGCAGGGTGCTCAGCAGGCTGATGCGCAGGCGCGGGTGGTGGGGCATCGGATCGGTCACCGGGACACCTCGCGGGCCTGGTCGAGGAAGGCGTGCAGCGGGGCCCAGGCGTCGGCGGGGGTGGTGGGGTCGCCGGAGAGGGCGGCCGGGTCCTCGCGCCAGGCGGCGCGCACGGCGGCGGACAGGGTGGTGTCGCCGCCGCTGAAGAGGCGGGAGAGTTCGTCCAGGCGGGCCGCGATGCGCCCCACCCGGGGGTCGGCGGGGTCGGTGCCGGCGGTGCGCAGGGCTTCGGCGCGGCGGTAGAGCTGGGGCCATTCGACCTCCAGCAGGTAGTGGGCGGCGGGGCCGAGGGCGGCGGCGTGGTCGGCGAGGGCGTGCAGCTGGTCGTCGTCGAGGTGGCGGCGCAGCACCTCGTCGGCGGCCGGTGCGGTGGCGCCGACGGCCTGGACCAGGCGCAGCAGGTCGGCGGTGCCGGGGGCGCGTTCGGCGGCGAGTTCGGTGTGCAGGTGCTCGAGGCGTTCGCGCAGGGTGTGCAGGGCGGTGAGGGAGGCTTCGGTGGCGGCCAGGTGTTCGCGCACCAGCCGCCGCGGGTCGATGCCGGCGTCCAGGCAGGTGGCGATGGTCTCCAGGCCCAGGCCCAGACGGCGCAGGGCGAGGATCTGGTAGAGGCGCACGAGGTCGTGCTCGGTGTAGGCGCGGTGGCCGGAGGCGGTGCGCCGGGAGGGGGGGAGCAGGCCGATCTGGTCCCAGTGGTGCAGGGTGCGTACGGTCAGTCCGCTGGCTTCGGCGAGCGGGCCGACCTTCCAGGTCTGTTCTTCGCAGGAGTGCATGGCACGAGCATTCCTCCTGACGTCGCGTGAGGTGCAAGCCGGGGGCCGCGGGCCGGGGGAGGCCGGGGGACGGGGGCGGGCTCAGGCGGTGCGGGCGGGCAGCGGGTTGGCGACTGTTGATTCGGTTGTGGGCCGTTGCCGGCCGCCTGTTCACCCATGGGTGAACGACGGTGCGCTGCAGCCTGGTTGAGGATCGTGGCTCCGGCGTCCGGGCTGCTGTCGCCTTGGTGTGACTGCGCACGACCGGAGAGGTCGTGTGGAGAGAGCTGCCCGGCGGGCCCGAACGGCGCCCAGGGCCGGCGGGGATGAACCCCGCACCTGTGAGGATGCCGCGCACCGCACCGGCGGGCGAGGCGCGTGCACGCCGGGCATGGCCCCGGCCCCGCGCCCCCGAAGACCGTTCGCGGGGCACCGGACCCCGGTGTCCGGATTGTGGCGGGTCGGCCAGGAATGGCCGGCAAGCTCAGGAACGGTAGTCGGGCAGGGTGATGTCGCCGGCCTTGGCGAACTGGGCGGCGAGGATGGGGCGCAGCGGCCAGCGGCCCATCCAGCGCATGGAGGCGGCGCGCAGGCGGATCATCAGGGCGCTGTCGGGGGCGTAGCCCCTCACGCCGCCGGGCGGCAGTTCCTGGGCGCGCGTGACGTAGGGGCGCATCAGTTCCTCGTAGCGGGCGAAGGCGGTGGTGAAGTCGCCTGCGGCGGCGGCGAGTTCACCGGCGAGCAGGTAGGCGCCGACCAGGGCGAGGCTGGTGCCCAGGCCGGTGAGCGGGCTGGGGCTGTAGCCGGCGTCGCCGAGCAGGGCGACGCGCCCGCGGCTGTAGCGCTCGAGGTGGATCTGGCCGAAGGAGCCGAAGGCGAAGTCGTCGGCGCGTGCCATGCCCGCGAGCAGGTGCTCCACCTCCCAGCCGGCGCCGGCGAAGCGCTCGGCGAGCAGGCGGCGCTGGGCGGTGGCGTCGCTGCGCTCCACGGTGAGCGGGGCGCGGCGCAGGCCGAGGGAGGCCTTGACCTCGCCGGGCAGCCGGCCCGGCCGGGCGGTGGCGACCAGCCCGCCGGGGGCGTTGTACATCAGGAACCAGCCGTCCAGGGTGCGGGCGAGCGCCGGGTCGTGGACGGTGAACCAGCAGTGGCAGCCGCCGAGCGGGCGGTAGTGGTCCTGCTCGGGGCCGAAGGCCAGCCGGCGTACGGCGGAGCGCAGCCCGTCGGCGCCGATGACCAGGTGGAAGCGGCGGGCGGGGGAGTTCTCGAAGTGGACGGTGACGCCGGTGGCGTCCTCGGCCAGCGCGGTGACGGTGTCGTCGTAGCGGTACTCGACGCCGTCGGTGGCCTCCTGGAGCAGGCCGGCGAGGTCGCCGCGCAGGATCTCGAGCTCGGAGACGATGCCCTCGCCCTCGAACAGCTCGACGGGCATCCGGGCGGTGTGCCGGCCGCGGCGGTCGACCAGGGCGATGCCGCGCTGTTCCACGCACAGGGCGCGGGCGCGTTCCATCAGGCCCATCCGTTCGATGACGGTGCGTCCGGCGCCGCGCAGGTCGACGGCCTGCCCGCCGGGGCGCGGCCGCGGGGCCCGCTCGACGACGGTGGGGCGCAAGCCGTGGCGGCGCAGCCAGTGGGCGAGGGCGGGGCCGGCGATGCCGGCGCCGGAGATGAGGATGTCGGTGTTCTCCACGCCCGTACCGTACGCCGTACGCGAGAGGCTCAACAAGCCCTGTCCTGCGATTACTTGGAATTGATGCACTAGTGCACTAGGGGGGGCGGGGGCGGCGCCGGGGCGTGGGGGAGGGCGTTTGCGCAGGCGGGCGGCCCGGCGGGGTGCGCCAGGGGTGCACTAGTGCGGGCGGCGGCGGTGCGGGAGCGAACGCGCGCGGGTCAGTACAGGAAGGGCGGCTCGGGCAGTCCCGGCCCGGGTGCCGGGGCGCGTCCCATCAGCCAGGCCAGCAGGACGTGCTGCGGGGCCCGGGCCAGCGGGGCCCGTGGGCCCGCCGCGCCGAGGTCGTGGGCCGCGCCGGTGTCGGTGGCGCGCAGCCGTACGGCGGGGGTGTCCGGGCGGGCGGCGAAGGCCGCCGCGACCCGGGCGAGCATGGCGCGGGTGAAGTCCGGCGGCCACTGGGCGGGGGTGAACCCGGCGTCCAGGTCCACGTGGTGCACCAGCACCTCGCACCGCCGCGCGTGCGCCGCCTGGGAGGCGGGCCGTTCCTGGCCGCGCATCCACCGCACCGGGTGCCGCCACGCGCCGGGCGGCATCCGCCGGTACTCGGCCTCGAAGGCGGCCGCGCTGGCGCGCAGGTCGGCCAGCAGCTCGGCGGCGCCGCGCCCGGCTCCCGCCTCGATCTCGGCCTCCCGTTCGGCCGGGCCCGGGTACTCCGGCGTGCGCACCCCGGTGCGGGCCCAGGTCAGCAGCCGCCGGCCGCCGTCCGCGTTGCGGGCCAGGTGGGTCAGCACGTGCCCGCGCGACCAGCCCGGCAGCAGCGAGGGCGCCCGTACGTCGGCGTCGCTCAGGCGGGCGGCGGTGCGCAGCAGGCGGTCGGTGGCGGCGCGGATGCGGGCCAGTTCGGCCGCCGGGTCGAAGGGTGGCTCCCGGTGTCCGTCCATGGGACGCAGGGTAGGGCGCCGGCGGCGGTGGGGGAACGGGGCCCGGGGTCCGGGGGCGAGGTGGGGGTCAGGGCGTCGGCGGGCTGGCGGGGCTTGGTGAACTGCTTGGGGTTGAGACCGTTTCAGGGCACATATGTGTTCATGGGTTTGTCTTCGATGCCGCTGTGTTGGATCGATGAGACGACAGTGTGGTGTGGGTGAGGGTGGTGGCTCTGACGGGGAGGAGGGATGACGTGACCGGGCCGAAGAAGACGCTCCGGCGGATCGACGGGCCGTTCGTCGCCCTCGCCCGTCGGGTGTGACGGTCCGGGAGCGTCTCAGGGGCCTCACGTCTGAGGACGGGAGGGTGCTGCGGCTGGTCGGCGGGCACCTGGGGGCTTTGGCGTCGAAGGACTTGAAGGCGCGCTGCGCGGACGGCGGTAAGGAGAGGTGGGCGGCGCGCAAGCGTGACCTGACCGTGGAGTCGTCGTCGTGCTGGGCCGGTTCGGTCACGAAGGCCACGCATGACCAGTGGGAACTGTCGCGTCGCGGGCAGGCCGCGCACCCGGATTCGCTGGAGGCGGGCATCCGGATGCCGCGCCACCGGCTGTCGCTGCCGGTCGGGCACAAGGGCAGCGGGCGGGTGCCCGGTGGTTACCGGTCCAGGCGGGAGTGGTTCGTCAAGTCCCGCAGGCTCGCGGCGCTGGAGGACGGGTAGGCGGCTGTCCGGGCCGATGGTGAGGCCGGTCGTGTGCGGGTGGTGCGCGGCGGGCGGAAGTTGCTGAACGCCCGGCACAACTTGGCGGCGGCGAACCTGACCGAGGCCCGGTGGCGGGAATGGTGGGAGGCGTCGCGCTGGTTCCTGTCCGCTGACGGTGAGTCGGGCACCCGGTCCGGCGACGGACGGCGCCGTCCCGCGAGGACCGGAGTGATCGTCGTGGGCATCGGACCGTCCGGGCAGGACCGGGTGTCCGGGGGCGTGGGGGAACCCGCCGCCCCGTCACGGACCGTGCACACGATGCACGTGCCCGGGCGGGGGCCATGAGAACGCGGGCGACCAGTCGGGCATCCACCACCGTTCGGGATGCACGCGGTGATCAGACCTGGGTCCAAGACCCACTTCTGATCAGTTGACTGAAACGGTGTGCAGCAGGTCCTCGCCGAGGGCCAGGCCGGTCGGCGACTCGTCCGGCAGGCCGTAGTCGCGGTACCACTCCGGTGGCGCCTCCGGGTGCGGGCCGCTGACCGCCACCCGCCCCGCGCCGTAGGAGGCGACCACGGCGGCGGCCCGGTCGTTGGTGTAGCGGGCCAGTACTTCCGTGCCCGGGCCGTTCACGTCGAAGTAGGGGCCGTCCTGGAAGTACATCCTCTTGGGCTGCCCGCGCCAGCTGACGTCGACCAGGTGGTCCCGCTCGTCGGTGACGGTGGCGTCCGGGGAGCTGATGTACTGGCCGGAGTCGCCGGGCAGGAGGCCGTAGCCCGGTTCCCGGCCCGCCAGGTAGGCGCCCATGCACAGGCCCAGGTAGTGCCCGCCGCCGCGCACGTAGGCGCGCACCAGCTCGGGGGAGAAGTCCGGGTCGCGCTGCAGCTCGCGCCACGCGGTGGACACCTCCTGCCCGTTGGTGCCGCCCGGCTGCACGTACAGCGCGGCGCCGGACAGCGCGTCCGGGCCGAAGCGGGTCCGCTCGGCGGGCCCGATGTAGCGCACCGCGAAGCCGTCGTGCTCCAGCATGTCGTGGGCCGCCTCCGGGCAGCCGTCGCAGGCCGCCGGGCCGCGGTAGACCAGGGCCAGCGGACGGCCGTCGGGATCCTGCGCGGCCTGGCCCGCCTGGTCGTCGGCCTCGTCGGCCTGGGCGGCCTGGGCGGCCTGGTCGCTGTTGCTGTCGGACGGGGGTGTATCGCACGCCGTCGCCACCAGCAGCACCGCGGCCAGTGCCAGTGCCGCGGCGGCCCGTCCAACCCTCATGACCTGCACTCCCGTCGCCCTCCCCGGCCCTGCTTCGTATGCGGTGACGACGCTACGTGGCGCCTGCCCCGGCGTGCACACCAGCCCCCCTGATCGGGTGAATTCCGGCTCAGCGGTTGACGGGTGCGGCGGGTTGGGGGCCGTGCTCGGGATGGCCCTCGGGCCGACGGGGCGGTCGCCCGGTGCCGCGGTGCGGGTGCCCGGTGCGGCCGGTAGCGCCGGGGACGGACCGGTGCGAGGGCCGGCAGCAGGGCCAGGCCGCCCGCCGCGCAGCGACAGGGCCCCGCCTGCACCGCCAGGGCCGTACGCAGCCGCGCCGTTGGTCGAAACGCGCGCAGAAGGACGTCAGGAGGAAACCGGCGGCCGCGCTGCTGACGCCCATCGCCGACCAGACCAGGCGGCCGGCGCCCGCGTCGCCCCGGGCGAGGTGCTGCACGCCGGTGTTGGTGGCGCCGAACAGCGCGCCCTGTAGCACCGTCACGGCCAGCAGCACCAGCAGCGAGCCGCGGCGCCACCGCCCGCAGGACGCCGTGGTGCGCGCCGCCGCCGGGGGAGCCGGCGGGGCCGGCGCGAACAGCGTGCCGAAGACCGCCATCAGTGCCGCGGCGCAGACCAGGCCCGCCGCCGGGGGCACCGCCCAGGCCGGCACCCCGGCCAGGGCGGGGCCGGCCACGAAGCTCGTCTCGTCCACCACGGTGTCGAACGCGAGCGCGGAGCCGACCAGTTCGGGGTCGTCGGGGCGGCGGCCGGCCGGGGCGTTCAGCGGGTCCGGGACAGCGGCCCGATCTGCGGCACCGTCAAGCCGTCGACCGCGCAGGCGGCCTGCGCGGGCACGGACAGCCGGGCCACCGCGGCCGGCACCACAGCGGCGGTCATCTGATACCTCCGTGGATACCCCCGGCTTCAGCCGGCGGTTTCTAGGGGTCGTTGCAACACGTGGTCGGTTGTCTAGGCCGCGATGAGTTTATGCAGGCGCTCGGCTGGGGTTTCCCAGCCGAGCGTTTTGCGTGGGCGGCCGTTGAGTTCGGCGGCAACGTGGACCAGGTCCTCTGGGGTGTGGGCGGACAGGTCGGTGCCCTTCGGGAAGTACTGCCGGAGCAGGCCGTTCGTGTTCTCGTTCGAGCCGCGCTGCCAGGGACTGGCCGGGTCGCAGAAGTAGACGGGGACGCCGGTGACGAGGGTGAACGAGCCGTGCGAGGCCATCTCGGAGCCCTGGTCCCAAGTCAGCGATCGCACCAGGTGAGCGGGCAAGGTCTGGACGGTGGCGACGAGGGCGTCGCGCACGTGTTCGGCGGTGCGGCCGTTCGGCAGGTGCAGGAGCATCACGTAGCGGGTGTGGCGCTCGACGAGGGTGCCGATGGCGGAGGCGTTGTCCTTGCCGAGGATCAGATCGCCTTCCCAGTGGCCGGGAACGGCTCGGTCCTCGACCTCGGCCGGGCGTTCGCTGATCATGACCATCGGGTCGATGAAGCGCGGCCTGCGGCAGTTGGCCTGGCGGTGGGGGACGCGGCGGGCGCGTCCGGTGCGCAGGGCGCCGGCCAGCTCGCGGCGCAGTTCGCCGCGGCCCTGGATGTAGAGGGCCTGGTAGACGGTTTCGTGGGCCACGTGCATCTCCGGCCGCTCGGGGAAGGTGTCCCGTAGAGCCTGGCAGATCTGTTCCGGGCTCCACTTCACGTCCAGGTGCTGCTGGATGAAGTCCCGCAGTTCCCGGTTGCGGGCGATCTTGGCGGGCTTGGGGCGTGGCCGGCGGGCGTCGGCGCGGGCCTGCGCGGCGTGGGGCCGGTAAGTGCCGCTGCCCGGGTGGCGGTTGCGCCGGATCTCGCGGCTGACCGTGGAGGGGCTGCGGCCCAGTTCGGCGGCGATCGCGCGGACGGTGGCTTTCTCCCGCAGCCGGTCGGCGATGTGGATGCGTTCGTCCTCGCGCAGGTACCGGGACGGCCCGGGTGGCGAGGGAGCGGCCGCCCGCGCGGATTGCGCGGGCGGCCTCGGCCTCTTCACGCGGCCCTCGGGCCGGCCGTGGCGCCACTCACGGCCGGTCCGCTCGTGAACTCCCACGAGCCGGGACGCCTCTGTGTTGCTGTAGCCCTGCTGCACGAGCCGGAAGTATTCCTCCCGCTCGACACGGAGCTTCCTGGGCCCCTGCGGCTTCCGGTCCCTACGGATCTCGAACTCCATCGCACACCTTGAGCTCGGGTGTTGCGACGACCGTTAGAACCCAAGGCCGGGGGCGGGGGTTCCCCCCGCTTGCGGGGGAGAAACGGTCCTCCTGCGGAGCAGGACAGGTGACGACGATTCGCCGTCAAGGCGGACCGTCGCCCAGTAGCCGCCCGTAGTCACCTCGGCACGGGCGGTAGCATCTCTGGTGCCCGATCGGCGAGAAGAGCCGGCCGGGCCTACCGCCGGGCTGGCGGGAAGTCAGGTCTGTGGAGCTGGTGTGAGACCGATGGGCGGTGCACCGTCCCTTCGCCGGCAACCCCAGGTCGGCAACCGGCCGTGAAGCAGAAGACCCGACCCGCGAGGGTTGGAATCCTCCGGCTCCAGCCGGAGGAGGATGTCACCGTACGCCGTGCGGGCCCGACCATCGGCGCCGGCCACCAAGCCGCCCGCCGCACCCCGCTCGAGGGCTGGACGTTCCTCCTCGGCGTTCCTCCCAGCGGGCCCGGATCCTCCCGGCGGGCCCGGTCGGCCCGCGCAGGCCGGTCGGCCCGCTAACCCACCCGCGGCGCCCCCACCACCGCCGACAGGTCCCGCTCCGCGATCGACGGGTCCGCCAGCAGCACCTGCCGGGCCGCCGACAGCAGGGGGCGCTCGCCCGCCAGGGCGAGGTCCTTGGCGGCCAGCCGTACCGGGAAGTCCGAGGTCGTGGTGCGCGCCCGGGCCACCACCCCCGCGAGCGGACCGCTCGACAGCACCTCCAGCGCCGCCTCCTGCGCCACGCCCAACTCCCCTGCCACCGACAGTACTTCGGCGAGTACGGCGACCGAGGCGACGATCCCGCCGATCACCACGACCTTCAGTGCCGCTCCCGCGCCCGGGCCGCCGCAGCGCCGCACCCGGCCCAGGTGGGAAAGGAGGGGCTCGGCGCGGTCCAGGTCGGCGTCCTCGCCGCCCGCGTAGACGCCCAGCTCGCCGGCGGCCGCCGGGCCGACACTGCCGACCACCGGGGCGTCCACCAGGGCGACGCCGTGCGGCAGTCGGGCGCGCAGGCCGGCGACGGCGCGCGGGCCGATCGAGGACATGTCGATCCACAGCGTGCCCGGGGCCAGATCGGGCGTGAACTGCCCGGCGACCTCGGCCACGGCCTGCGGATCGGACAGCATGGTGACGACGATGCCGGCCCCGGCGACGGCCTCGGCCGGGCTCGCGGCCTCGGTGAGGCCCTCGGCGCGGCCCGGGGAACGGTTCCAGACGGTCAGCGGGTAGCCGGCGGCGGCGAGGCGACGGGCCATCGGCCGCCCCATCCGGCCCAGGCCCAGAAAGGCGATCTTTTCCATGGCCGCCACGCTAGGCAGCCCCGATCCAGGCGACAAGCGAATGTCCGGCATGGTAGTCATGCGGAATGGACATGGCTTGGCTGGACGTCTTCCGCACCGTCGCACACCTGGGCTCCTTCACCGCCGCGGGCGAGCGGCTCGGCTACACCCAGTCCGCGATCTCCCGCCAGATCGCCACCCTGGAAGCCGAGTTGGGCACCCCGCTGTTCGACCGCCTGGCCCGCGGGGTGCGGCTGACCGAGCACGGACGCACCCTGCTCCCGCACGCCGAAGCCCTGCTGGAGCGCCTCGACACCACCCGCCGCGACCTCGTCGCCCTGACCGAACTGGGCGCCGGACGCCTGCGGATGGGCGCCTTCGACAGCGCCAACGCCGAACTCGTCCCCAGCGCCCTCGCCGCCTTCCGCGCCGCCCACCCACAGGTGGAGACCACCCTCACCGAAGGACTCACCGCCGCCCTGCTGGAGCGGCTCGCCGACGGCACGATCGACCTCGCCGTCGTCGCCGACTACTCCCAGGACGCCTACGACACCGAACAGTTCGACCTGCAGCCGCTGCTGGAGGACCCGGTCCTGGTCGCCCTACCCCGCGACCACCGCCTCGCCGACCGCCGCCGCCTGCGGCTGGCCGAACTCGCCGACGAGCCCTGGATCGCCGCCAGCCGCCACCCCGAGTCCACCCTCCTCGCGGCCTGCGTCCGCAGCGGCTTCCAGCCCCGCATCGAGTACGCCGTCGGCGCCTGGACCGCCAAACTCGGCCTGGTCGCCGCCGGACTGGGCCCCACCCTCATCCCCTCCCTCGCCGCCCGCCACCCCGGCATCACCCTGATCCCGCTCCACCCCCAGGACACCCCCGTCCGCCACGTCTGCACCGCCACCCGCAAGGGCCGGCGCCTCGCACCCGCCGTGGCCGCCTTCACCCCCTTCCTGCAGGCGGCGGCAGGCAGCTGACCGAGCCGGGGGAGGGGGCACAAAACCCTTTGACGGCAACGGGAGGCGGCGGGCGAGCATGCCGGTATGAACGAGCGACCCGAGCGATGGACCCAGGCAAGCGTCCACCCCGACATGTGGGCCGACCCGGACCAGGACCCGCGCAACAGCGAAGGACCCTCCCCGGACGGCGAACCGGCCACCCTCGCCGACTACCTGACCAACTACCGCCTCACCCTGCGGATGAAGTGCGAAGGCCTGGACGCCGAGCAGCTGGCCCGCCGCTCGGTGCCGCCCTCGACGATGTCACTGCTCGGGCTGGTGCGCCACCTCGCGCAGGTGGAACGCGGCTGGCGCAACTGGATCACCGACGGTCAGCCGCTGCCCAAGCTGTACGGCGCACGGGACGCGGACTTCGACGGCGCGGTCGCCGACCCCGCCGCCGTCGAGGCCGCCTGGCAGGACCTGGAACGCGAACAGGCCGCACTGGACGCCGAGTTGGCCGCCCACCCGGACCTGGGGGAGCGGCTCGGCAAGCAGCGGATCGCGGTGCGGGAACTGCAACTGCACCGCATCGAGGAGTACGCCCGCCACTGCGGCCACGCCGACCTGCTGCGCGAGTGCGTGGACGGCCGGGTGGGCCAGTGAGGGAGGGCGGCCGGGTCGGCGGGCACCCCGACCGCCTCCCGGCCCTCAGCAGGTCACATCGGCCACCGGCAGGGCGCCGGTCGACAGGTAGCGGCGGGCAACACGGCGCCCACCGTCAACTTGACCCGGCCCTGAAGGACCGGGCTTGTGGGTAGGGCGCGGCTGGCTGTCGCGTGGCCTCCCACGTCTGTGCCACCTAGGTTGCGGTGGCTGGGACGCGTGACTCACGCCCCGCGATCCACACGACCTCGCCCTTGCAGGCGATGTTGCGGGACGCGTTGATATCCGCGTGCATGGCGCTCCCGCAGGAGCGGCACGCGAACGTTGCCTGGTCGACGCGGTTCTTCCGGTCGATGTGGTGGCACTGGGAGCATCGCCGGCTGGTGTACGCCGGGTCGACGTACACCAGCGGCACCCCGGCCCGGCGCGCCTTGTACGCGATGTACTGGCCGAGCTGGTGGAAGCTCCACGAGTGCACAGTGGTCCGCTGGTCCTTGCGGAGCCGTACCCGGTCGCGGATGCCCGTGAGGTCTTCCAGGGCAATTCCGTGGCCGGTGCGTTCAGCGGTGGTGACGATGGTCTTGGCGACGATGTGGTTGACGTTGGCGGCGTGCCGGGCTTCCTTGCGGGCCCGCTTCTTGAGGAGGCGCTTGGCGGACTTGGTGCCCTTGGCCTGGAGCTTCTTGCGCAGGTCGAGTTGGCGTTTGCGGTGCCGGTTCAGGCCGCGCCCGGCCGCCCGGTACCCGGTGCTGGTGGTGGCGATGTTGGCGATGCCGAGGTGCTCGACGGGCCGGGGCGGGCCGGTTGTGGAACGGTGGAAGACCGGGGGTCCTGGCTGCGAAAGCCGCGAGAGGAGTCGCCATGTCGTCCAAGCGCCGCCGCAAGAAGAAGGCCCGGGCCAGGCGCGGGGCCAACCACGGCCGCCGCCCCCAGAGCTGAGCGGCTGAGCCGCCGACCCCCGGGGCCGTCCCCGACCTCCCCGCCCACGGGAGCCCGCACCCGGCCCCGGGAACGGCGGGCCCCCTGCCCCGCGCCGGAGCGCCGACATGCCAGGTAACACGACCCCGCCGCCGGGCCCACCCCCGGGCCCGCCGCCCGGCCCGCCACCGGGCCCACCGCCCGGCCCGCCACCGGGCCCGCCGCCCGAGGCGACCGTGCTGACCGGCCACACGGCGGCGGTGACCTGCCTCGCCCTCTCCCGCGACGGACGCCTGCTGCTGTCCGGCAGCGAGGACCACACGCTGCGGCTGTGGGAGCTGGAAACCGGGACGCAACTACGGCACTGGACCGCGCACGAGGACGGCGTGCAGTGCGCGGCCCTGTCCCCGGACGGCCGCCTCGCGGTGTCCGGCGGCGTCTGGGGCCCGGCCATCCTGTGGGACACCGGCACCGGAACCGAACTGCGCCGCCTCGCCGGGCAGCAGCAGGGCTGCCTCGCCGCGGTCTTCTCCCCCGAGGGACGCCTGGTGGCGACCGGCTGCGGGGACCACACCGTACGCTGCTGGGACCCGGCCACCGGCCAGGAGCTGCGCCGCTTGACGGGACACACCGCGGACGTCACCGCCGTCGCGTTCTCCCCGGACCGCCGACAACTGCTGTCCGGCTGCGCCCAGTACGACCCCGGCGCCGACCAGGTGCGGCTGTGGGACCTGGACGGCGGCACGGAACTGCGCCGCTTCGGCGAGGAGCTGTTCGCGGTCACCGCCGTCGGCTTCGCCGTCCACGGCGCCCTGCTCGTCGCCACCACCATGGACGGCCTGCTGCACGTGTGGGACCCGGTCACCGGCGCCCAGACGGGCCGTTTCGAGGTCGGGACGGGCAACCTGCGCTGCCTGGCGGTGGCCCCGGACGGCCGACGGCTGCTGACCGGCAGCGGCACCGACCACTACGACGCCGACCTGCTCGCCACCCTCGGCGTCGACAACCGGGTCCGCCTGGTCGACCCGGGCGACGGCCGGGAACTGGCCCGCTACGAGGGCCACACCGGCAACGTCAACGCCCTCGCCTTCATTCCGGACGGCCGACGCGCGCTCTCGGCGAGCGCGGACCGCACCATCCGCCTGTGGGAGCTCTGACTGACCCCGCGCCGCCGGCCGCCCCGCGCCACCGATGGCCCCGCGCCACCGACACCCCGCGCCACCGACGCTCCGCGCCACCAACCGCCCCGCGTCAACGGTTGCCCTCGGTCACGCGCCGGTGGAATCGTGGCAGGAGAAGGTCGGATCGGAACCCCGAAATGCCAGGGCGGGCCCGAGGAGAGCAGCACACCTCGACCGTGGGCAGTCCAGTGGTCCGGGCCCCCGCCGGGCCCGGTGGGCGAGGTGTCGCGGCGCTGTGCGCGATTCTCGGACTCCTGCCCGTCACCCCCGTCCTGGCCTGGGCGTACGCACTGGCCCCGTTCGCCCTCTGGTTCTGGTGCCTCACCGTGCCGAGCCTGGCACTGCTCACCGCCCTCGGCGCGTGGAGCGCCCGCCGCCCGCACCGGCTGCGCCTGCACCGCGCCCTGGTGGCCGGGACGGTCGGCGGCCTGATCGGCACCCTCGGTTACGACCTGGTCCGGGTGCCGTTCGCGCTGGTCGGCCTGCGGCTCTTCGCCCCGATCGACACCTACGGCGTGCTCGCCCTCGGGGCGGCCTCCTCCAGCCCGCGCACCGGGCTGCTCGGCTGGGCGTTCCACTTCTCCAACGGCATCGGCTTCGGCATCAGCTACGCCGTCATCGCCTCCGGCCGACGCTGGCAGTGGGCCCTGGCCTGGGGCCTGATGATCGAGACCCTGGTGGTGGCCTCGCCCGTCGCGGGCGTCTACGCCCTGCGCGGCCCGGCGCTGATCGCCATCGCCTACGCCGGGCACCTGGCCTACGGAGCACCGCTGGGCCTGCTGGCCGCCGACCCCGCACGCACCGCGCGCCGGCTGCGCGAGATCGGCCCGCACCCCACCGCCTGCGCGCTGCTGACCGTCCTGCTGGTCCTGGCGCTCTGGCAGCGCCCGTTCACCACCCCGGCACCCGTACGGGCCGGAGAGCGGGTCGCCCCCGGCCCCAGCGCCCTGGTCCTGGACGCACGCTTCCACCCCCAGTACCTGCGGGTGCCCGCACACGGCTGCGTGAGCCTGCACAACGGCGACACGGTGCCGTACACCCTGCCCGCCGCCGTCGCCTCCCCCCGACTGGAGGCCGGGCGCACCACCACGGCCTGCTTCGCCTCCGCGGGCAACGCCGTGCTACGGGTGCGCACCTCCGCCCAGCCGTACGCGGGCGGCTTCGTGATCGTGGACCGGACGGAACGCTGAGATGACCACCACCACGGCCCCGCAGAGCGTCCCCACCATCGGCGACGTCGCCCGGCAGCTGCCCGGGTGGCTGCGCGAACACCTGTGGTCCGCCGTGACCGGGGCGGTGGTCGGCGGCGTGATCGGCTACGTCGTGAACGTCTTCCTGATCGCCGTGCGCTACGGCGGCTGGCGCAAGGTGCCGCACGGGGCGCCGGCCACCTCTCACGGCAACTTCTTCCAGGGCGCGCTGTTCTGGGGCCTGCTCACCACCGTGCTGTTCGGCGTGTTCGGCTACTGGCACGCGGTGGGCACCACCCGCTTCCTGGCCGACCTGCGCGCCCTGCCGAGCACACTGGCCGCCATGGTCCGGGGCGACCGCGCGGCCGGCGTCCACCTGCTGTGGGGCGCGGCCATCGCACTGCTGGCCGCCCAGATCATCGCGCCCGCGGCCGGGGCGGTGCTCGCCCTCGGCGTGCTCGCGGGCGCACCGACCGTGCTCGGCAGCATCGTGTCGACGTTCCTGCGCCGGATCTGGTCGGCACTGGTCAAGCAGATCGCCCCGACCCGCCACCACCGCGTCACCGGCGTCACCGGGATGACGGTGGGCCTGCTGGGTTCCGCCGCCTCGCTGATCGTCGCCTCGTTCGTCACCGACGGCCCGGTCAAGTACGCCCTGGCCGCAGCCCTCGCGCTGGCCGCCGTCCTGATCTCCGTCACCGGCGCGCGTCCGCCCGCCACCGCCTGCGTGGTGCTGCTCGTCGGCGCCGTGCTGGCCTGGCACGGGCTCACCGACGCCGTCCCGGCCCACGCCGACGACGGGGGACCGCTCGAATGCAAGCTCCGGGGCGAGCCCTGGCTGACCTGCACCGGCACCAGTACGGTGCTGCGCTACGCCGCGGCCGGGGCGGCCGCGGCCGGCGCGGGCGGGATCCTGGGCTCCTACCTCGGACACCTCGCCGGCGCCCTGGCCGGCCCACCGGGCACCCTCGGACCGGACACCGGCGGACCGGGCGACGGCGGCGAGCCGCCCTGGCAGCCGCAGCCCGGCACGCCGCCCGGCGACCGCCAGGCCATCAACAACTGGATCCAGGGGCTGCTGGACGACCCGGCCTTCCAGCGCTGGCGCGCCACCCACCCCGGCTTCACCGATCCGCCCACCGACGCCGAGTTCAACCAGTACCTCAACTGGCGCCACGCGCAGGGGATGGCGGACCCGGCCCTGACCCTGCCCAGCGCATCGGCGGACTTCCCGGTGGACGCCGGAGTGCTCCCGGCCCTGCCGCCGCCGGACGAACCGATACCACCGCTGCCGGTCCTGCCCGCCCTGCCGCCCGGCCCCCAGCCGCTGGACGAAGGCCCCAGCGGGGACGCCCGGGGCATACCCGACCAGCCCCCTTCCCCGCCCGACCAGCCCCCCGCCCCCGCGCCGCCGCCCGCGCCCGACCCGGCCCAGGCGATCCGCGACCGGCTCCGGGCGCTCAGCGACGCCAACTACTACGACCCCGACCCCGACAACAACCCGACGCACTACTGGCAGCGGCTGCACGACCTGCAAGACGACGTCGACCCGGCCAAGGGCCTCACCCCCGACCAGCTGAAGACCCTCACGGACCTGGAGAAGAACCTCCAGGACGCCAACACCAAGGGACTGGAAGCCCGGGAGGCGGTCCGCGACGCCGGCATGGACCAGCTCAAAGCCGCCAGCGCCCAGCGGGACAAGGACTACACCGACTACCTCCACCAGCTGGACGCGACCGAGGCCCGCGAGAACTACCTCAGCAACCTGATCGACCACCTGCCGCCCGGCCAGTTCGAGATGGCCAACCGGGTGCTGCAGCAGATCGAGAACGGCACCCCGGGCGCCGACACCGCCGGTGCGTTGCGGCAGATGACCAACGCCCTGCTCACCCAGGCCCAGGGCCGCAACGAATCCGATGCGGCCGCCGCCGAACTGGACTCGATCGCGGCCCAGGAACACGAGGCAGCCGCCGTCGGCTGGCAGCACGCCGCCATCGCCGCCGAGATGGTGCTGGCCCCGTTCGCCGTGCCGCTGACCGCCGCCGGCGCCGCCCAGCTCGGGGCGTTCATGGTCGGACGCAACGCCGTCCAGGGCTTCGGCGTCGGCTACGAGGAGGGCGGCCTCGGCAAGGCCCTGCTCGGCGCCGCCAACGCCGTGCTGCCGATCAACACCCTCCAGGCCGCCTACCAGGCCACCATCGGCCAGGTCATCGACCCCAACAGCCCCGCCCCCCAGGCCGGCCGCGGCACGATCGCGCTCGCCATGGTCCAGGACCTCGGCAACGCCGTCGGACTGCACTCGCTCGGCATCAACAACATCGGCCCCGCGGCCACCGACGCCGTCAAGGAGACCTCCACCCTGAGCGCGCTGCACGGCGGCCAGCCACCCCCCGGCCCGGTCCCCACCGCCACCGCCGCCACCGACGCCGCCTACCGCGCCGAACAGGCCGCCGGACAGAAAGCCGCGGACGAGTTCCAGCGGATGGCCGGCGACCTGCGCGCCCTCAAAGCACAGGGCGCGAGCGCGGACGAGATCGCCGCGGCGCAGAAGGCACTCCAGCAGAAGGCCATCGCGATCAACTCCGACTACCAGGCCAAGGCCACCCTGAAGACCGTCCCCAAGGAAATCCAGAAGGAATACGCCGACGCCCTCAACCCGGTCCTGACGAAGGCCCAGCAGGACACCGTCGCAGCCCTCAACGCCCAGGGCTACACCAGAGGCGGACGGCCCCTCACCAGCGGCGACCTGATCGACCTGCGCAACGCCAAGAGCATGGGCACCGTCGGGATGGACCGCGACCTGGCCCTCAACCAGATGGCCTACCGCCAGACCCTCGCCCAGCTGGAGAAGGCCCCGCCCACCTCCCTGCGGGCCGACGACCTGCTGGAGGAGCTCAAACAGTTCAAGGGCACCTCCCAACTGGAGCACAACGGCGTGCCGGTGAGCCCGTCCAAGGCCAACGACGACTTCCAGGCCGCCTACAAGAAGGCGTACTCCGACGCCACCGGCGGCCAGGACGCCGACAAGGCACTGCAGTCCGTGACCCAGAGCAAGCACCCGGAGGCCTACCAAGACCTGCCCGTGCTCAAGAACGACGCCCTCGGCTACCCGCCCGACCCCAAGTGGGCCGCCCAGACCGGATCGGTGACCACCTACAAGACGTACATGAACCCCAAGGAACTGAGCCCCGGCAGCGCCCTGCAGGAGACCGCCCGGGGCGTGGAAAAGGACATCAAGACCAAGCTCGAACCGATGATGTACTACTACCAGGGCGCGGACCCCGCCGCCTACCAGCGGGTCCTGGACATGAAGTCCTTCCTGGGCGACTGCGGCAAGGGCGTCTACACCCCCACGCAGATGGAGATGCTCTCCCGGCAGAAGTTCGGCACCTCCATCAACGGCCTGGCCCAGCAGGTCGATTCGAACCTGTCGGCCTTCGTCCAGGGACACGGCGCGCTGCAACCGGCCTTCCGCACGCTGCCCGGCCCCGGCCCGGGCGACCTCGGCGGCCACCTCGCGCAGGCGGCCGGCGGGCAGGCCGGCAACGTCGCCAAGGGCATCGCCTCGGGCCAGGCGCCCGCGGACGAACCGGCAAAAGGAACGTGAGCCATGGACACCGAAGCCACCGTTGCGACGACACCCGACACCCCCTCGCCGGGCGGCCTGGCCCGCACCATCCGCCTCAGCCGGGCCGAATTCGCCCCGCTGGCACGGCATCTGGACCTTCCCGAGCCCAGCCCGCTGTCACCACTGACCGACCTGTGCGCCCCGGCCCCGCACCCGGACGCGGACCCGGACGCGACCGGACCGGTCCGGGAAGCCGACGAACTGCTCCGGGAGTTCACCGGGCTGCCCCCCGCCGTCGTACGGATGGCACTGCTCCCGCTCGCCGTCCCCGACCGCGTCGTGGACGCCCGCAGCGCCCTGTTCAACAGCGCCCCCACCCAGTGCCGGCTCTACGCCTCCCACCGCTGCGAGTCCGTCTTCGTCGGCCTGCGGCCCCGGTTGGACGGGGAGTACGAGCTGCTCGCCCCGTTCGCGTCGCAGGACCTCGCCTGGTGGGTGCAGCTCCAGGTGCAGTTCTCCAGCGGCCAGCCGATGCCGCTGCCGCAGGAGGAACTGACCGCCGAGCAACTGGCCTTCCTGCTGGTACTGGTCGACGCCTACAAGACCGTCTTCTTCCGCTCCTTCGCCGCACGGCGCACCGAGCCGCAGCCGGTCACCGTCAGCGTCACGGACCTCCTGGAAGCCCAGCAGGACGCCCTGCGGGTGGCCGACCGCCGCTGGATCAGCCACGCCGTCGCCGAACTGTTCGCCGCCCAGCTGCACCCCGCAGGCCGCTGCGGCGTGACCCTGCCGCCGGTCACCGCCGCCGTCGCCGAACGGGAGCTGCGCCGCTACGAGGAGGCCGGATACCTCGAACGGGCCGGAGCCGGCGATCCGCCGGCCTACGAGCCCGGGCTCACCCTGGCGACCTTCGCGGGCACCCTGTTCACCTGGATCAGCCTGCTCGCCCTGCACGACGTCCAGGTGGTCGGCCACGAGGGGGGCCGGCCCGTCGCGCAGGAGGACATGGTGCTGTTCGTGGTGACCGAGCCGACCGTGTGGGCCCTGGTCAGCCAGGGCCTCACCCGGGCCCGCGAGGACTGGTTGGCCGTCCGCTTCGGGCTGCGGGCACTGGGCGTCGTGGAGGCCTGCAACCTGGCCGACGAGTTCCTGCGGCCGATCCCGGAGCTGACGCTGCCCGAGGAGGTCTACCGCCCGCAGCCGGGACCGGAGCCGCAGCCGCAGCCGGAGCCGGTGACGGTGGTGGTCCCGGCGCAGGGGAGCGAACCGCTCAGCCGCCCGCCCGCGCCCCCGGCCCCCGGCCCGCCCGCCGGGCCCGCCTTCCGGCCCACCCACCGCGTCCCCTCCGGCGGCATGTCCGCCTGGACCGCGCCCGACCCGTCGCTCCAGGCCGTCACCAGGATCGACGCCAGGGTGGAACTGGAGATCCTGGAACGGGCCGGGGACTGGGCGCACATCGTCTGCGCCAACGGCTGGTCGGCCTGGGTGGACGGGCGCCGGATCGAGGAGCTCCGACCCTAAGGGATCGTCAGGGTGTTCAGCGCCGTGGTCAGGACCGGCTGGTAGGAGGCCCAGTCGGCGTCGGGGGTGGACAGGTAGACGGTGTACTCGGTGCCGTTCGGGGCGAGGAAGGACTGGGCGCCCAGATGGGAGGGGCCGAAGGTGAACTCCCAGTAGGCGCCGGGGTTGCCCTGGAAGGTGTTGGCGCGCAGGTCGATCCGGGTGTAGCCGCCCTGCTGGGTGAGCGACTGCTCGATCTGGCGGAAGCCGTCGATCGGGGCCTGGCCGGAAGGGTTGGGGATCAGGGTGAAGCGCAGCACGTGGCCGCCGTTGTCCGGCGAGTAGTCGCCGGCGCCCATGCCGTTGTCGGTGCGCGTCCAGCCGGTGGGCAGCGCGAAGCTGAAGCCCGCCGGGTCGTCGGTGCGCACGTAGCCGGAGGGCACCGCGGGCGCGGGGGTCTGCGGCGGGGTGGTGGGTGCCTGGGGCGTCGGGGTCGCGGGCGTGGGTGTCGGGGTCGCGGGCGTCGGGGTCGCGGGCGTGGGCGTGGGTGTCGGGGTCGCGGGCGTGGGTGTCGGGGTCGCGGGCGTGGGCGTTTCGGGTGTCGGGGTTGTGGGCGTGGGTGTTTCGGGTGTCGGGGTCGCGGGCGTGGGTGTTTCGGGTGTCGGGGTCGCGGGTGTCGCCGGGGCGGTGGCCGACGGCGGTGTGACCGGGGCCGTGACGCTCGGCCGGTGGTGGGTGCCGCGGCCGGCCAGCAGGAAGACCAGCCCGCCGACCAGCGCCAGCGCGAGGACCACCACCGTGATCACCACCCCGGGCCGGCGCGCCGCCGCAGCCCGCCCGCCCGCGGCCGCCGGTGCCGTGGCGGGCTCCCGGCCCGGCAGGGCCGCGGCCGTCGCCGGGCCGACCGTGAAGCCCGCCGCGACCCGGTCCAGCATGTGCCCGGTCCACTCCGCACCCGGCCGCTGCGCCGGGTCCGCGCGCAGCAGCGAGGCGATGACCGGCGCGAGCGGACCGGCGCGAGGCGCCTCGGCCGGTTGCCCCGCCTCCGGGGCCCGCCCCTCCACGGCCGCGTGGAGCGTGGCGCCCAGCGACCACAGGTCCGCCTCGGGACCGGGCGGACGGCCCTGGGCCCGCTCGGGCGCCCGGTACGCGGGGGAGCCCTCGAACGGCGCGGGCCCGAACGCGGCGAGTTCCGCCCGCCCCCGCTCCAGCACCACCCGGCCCGGCTCGACGCCCCCGTGCACCAGCCCCGAGCGGTGCCCTTGGACCAGCGCGGCCAGGACCTGGGCGCCGACCCGGGCCGCCTCGCGCGGCGCCAGCGGCCCGTCGGCGGCGATCACCTCGGCAAGAGTCCGCCCACCGCCCATCGCTGCGCTCCCACCGTGCCTCGGCCCCCACGGTCAGTCTCCCGCCGGACCCCGGCGGCGGCCATCGGTCAGGCGCGGGTGGGGTCAGGCGCGTCCGCGTGCGGCGGGGCCGCCGCGCCCCGCGGTGCGGTAGGTGCAGGCCTCGCGCCCCCTGTGTGGCCGGGCGATCACCCGTCGGCATCCAGTGCGGCCGCCTTGCGCAGCAGGACGGCCCGCTCGCGGGCGTTGCGGCACAGCCGGGCGGCGAGTTCCAGTTCGGCCCGGGCCTCGGTGGTGCGGCCGAGGCGGGCCAGCAGTTCGCCGCGCACGCCCGGCAGCAGGTGCGAGCCGGACAGCTTGCCGGAGACGGCCAGGTCGTCGACCAGGGCCAGCGCCGGCTGCGGCCCCTGGTCCATGGCGACGGCCACCGCCCGGTTGAGCTCGACCACCGGGGACGGCGCGAGGCGGCCGAGCGCCTCGTAGAGCAGCACGATGCGCTCCCAGTCGGTCTCCGTCACCGAAGGGGCCACCGCGTGGCAGGCGGCGATCGAGGCCTGCAGGCCGTACGGGCCCAGGCCCCGCCCCAGGGCCCGTCCCGAGCTCGCGGCCCGGCCGAGCGCGGCCAGTCCGCGGCGGATCGCGGAGCGGTCCCAGCGGCGCCGGTCCTGGTCCTCCAGGAGCACCGCCTGCCCGTCCGCTCCGGTGCGGGCCGGGAAGCGCGCGGCGGTGAGCTCGAACAGGGCGAGCTGCCCGTGCACCTCCGGTTCGGCGGGCAGCAGGGCGGCCAGCGTGCGGGCCAGCCGTACGGCCTCGTGGGCGAGGTCGGGGCGCAGCAGGTCCTCGCCGGCGGTCGCCGTCGAGCCCTCCGTGAAGATCACGTACAGGACGCTCAGGACGGCGCCGAGCCGGGCGTGCCGCTCCTGTGGCGGGGGCAGTTCGAAGGGGACGTGCGCGGCGGCGATGGTCTTCTTCGCCCGGGTGATCCGGGCCTGGACGGTGGGCACCGGCACCAGGAACGCCCGGGCGATCTCCTCGCTGGACAGGCCGCCCACCACGCGCAGGGTCAGCGCCACCCGGGCCTCGGGGGAGAGGACCGGGTGGCAGGCGGTGAACATCAGGGCGAGGACGTCGTCGTCGACCCGGTCCGGGTCCCACGGCAGGTCGTCCGGCTGTTGCGGTGCACCCGAGCCGCCGGTGCTGAACTGTCCCTCGGCGAGCGGGCCGGCGAGCGCGGCGTACCGCTCGTCCAGCGCCGAGGCGCGGCGGAAGGCGTCGATGGCCCGGCGCCGGGCGGTGGCCAGCAGCCAGCCCACCGGGCTGGCCGGCGTGCCGTCGCGCTCCCAGCTGACCAGGGCCTGCGCCAGCGCCTCCTGCGCGACGTCCTCGGCGAGCGCGAAGTCGCCGGTGTAGCGGGCCAGCGCGCCGATGATCCGGGCGGACTCGATCCGCCACACGGCCTCGACGGCCCGCCGGGCGGCTTCGGCGCCCGGCGGGCCGTCGGTGGCTGCGGGGGACATCACAGCTGGCCGGTCCGCTCGCGCCAGGCCCGCTCCTTGACGATCCACTCGTTGTCCTGCGGGAACTCCTCGATGCCCGGCACCCGGCGCACCTCGCACTTGGACCCGGGGAACGCCGGCAGGCGCTTGGCCCACTCGACGGCCTCCTCCTTCGAGGCGACGTCGATCAGGTAGAAGCCGCCGAACAGCTCCTTCGTCTCCCCGTACGGGCCGTCCGTGACCACCGGGGCCTCTCCGTCGAAGGACACGACCACGCCCTGCGACGGGTCGTCCAGCCCCTCGGCGGCCACCAGCACGCCGGCCCGGATCAGCTCCTCGTTGAAGCGCCCCACGGTCTCGAGCATCTCCTCGAACGGCGTCTCCATCATCTTCGCCACGGACTCGTCCGTGCCCCGCATGATCAGCATGTACTTCGCCATCTCAGCCTCCTCGAACTCCTCGAACAAGGTCGCCTGCCGACCCTCTCCACCCCAAGGTCGAACGGCGCGGCCGCGGATCGACACGGTGGACGAAGTCGGACGATATTCCTTCCCGCCGCTCCCCGCCCTCCCGGGCCACCCCGCCCTGCCGCCCTGCCCCCGAGCACCACACCGCCCGGGCGGCCCGCCAAGGCGGTTGGTTCGGTGGCCTCGGCACCTCCTGCGCAGGAAGTCGGCCCGGCCGACTTCCTGCGCGAATTCACATGACAGCTGTCGTCGGCTCCGCGATCACCGGCCGATGACCATGGAACCGGACCTTCTCGGCCTGAGCATCACCTGCCCAACGCCCGACGAGGGTGGCGTGGAGGTCCGCCCGATCGTCAATGGCCGGGATCTGCTGGCCGACGTGTTCCCCGGTGGCGTGGGAGGCTCCCGGTATCTGGGAGTAGGCCCCCGGTATCTGTTGGGCCGGGACGGGCCGTTGCATGCCACTGCGACACCCCACGAGACTCGTATCGCTTGGTCCGGGTGTGGCGTGGAGGAGTGCTGTGGCTCCCTGTACCTGACGGTCAGGCGTGCCGGGGAGCACGTTGTCTGGGAGGGCTGGCGTGACCCGGCCAATCAGGACCACACCCTGCCAAAGCTTCGGTTCACCGCGGGTCAGTACGAGGCCGAGGTCCTGTGAGCGGGGGAGGACCGCGGTTGGGAGTGGCCGGCCGCAACGGTCGCGCGGCTGCTCGAGGCGGGGCTGAGGGGACACGGGCACTGGCTGGTCAGGTGGGACTGCGAGCTGGAAGGCGTCTGGGCCTCCCGCAGGGAACCCGATCGAATCCACGTCGTCCTGATGCATCCCCGTGACGGGGCCGATGAAGACCGGCCCTGGATCCAGTTCGGGATGACCCTCCCGATCTCCGCAGACGACCCGTCGGACCAGGCCGAGCACCTTGAAGCGCGGCTGACCGCAGGCGATCCCCGTGCCACCGCCGAGGTCTGGGGAGGTTCGCACGATGCCGAGCAACTGGGCTACCCATGGCCGCCGGTCGACCCGCTGCCCATGTGAACGGCAGGGAGAGGCGAGGTTTGGGCCCCTTCCTGCCCATGGCCGCCGACAAGGAAGTGCTATGCGTCACCAGTGGGCTGACCTGCCAACTGCGGTCCGTGACCTGATCGCCGAACGATCCGGGACCGTCGCGCAGGCGCACCGGTGGGCGATGACGGCCCCGCACTACGCCGCCGCCGATCCCGCAAGGGTGGCCGCCTTGGCAGCCGTGATCGCGGCCCGGTGGCGGCTGTGCGCGATCCGGGACGGCGGCGCTTGGGGTGCACTGTCGGCGGCTGCCGAGAGGTGGATCGCCGATCCGCTCCCGAGCGCTACCCGGGGAATTCTCCCGCGCGAACAGCGGCGATGAACGCCGTCCAGGCGTCGGCGGTGAAGAGGAGGGAAGGCCCGTGCGGGTCCTTGGAGTCGCGGACGGGAAGCAACCCCGGGACTCCGTCCGCGACTTCGACGCATGCCCCGGTCTCCCCACTGAGCGAGCTCTTCCGCCAGTTCGCACCGCTGAGATCGGGAGTGGACACCTTCAGTACCTCCGGTCGATACCGCTACAGCTCTCGTATGACCCGGGTGAGCAGGTCGAGGCTCTCGGAGGCACTCAACGCACTCGAACACAACGAGTCGAACGTGAGCGTATAGGCAGACGTCTCCTCAGGCTTCTCCATGTAGAGCATGCCTGCCTGGTGCTCCACGCACGCCACGTCGGACAAGGCCGCCGTGGAGAAGCTGAAAAGCACGAACGAGCCCATGATTCCGGCATGGGCTCCCGCGCTGAAGGGCAGCACCTGCAGGTCGACGTTCGGGCGGTCGCCCAACTCCCGTAGATGGTCCAACTGTTTCCGCAGGACGTCCACGCCGCCGACGTGCCCTCGCAGTGCGGCCTCTCCCAGGATCACGCTGAGCCGGGGCGGCTCAGCGTGATCCAGCACCTTCTGCCGCTGCAGGCGAACTGCCACGAGCTCGTCGATTCGCTCCGCAGGGATGTCGAACGGCGATGCCCGGTAGACGGCTCGCGCGTAGTCCGCCGTCTGCAACAGCCCTGCCACCATCATCGGCTGGAACGAGCGGATGCGGCTGGCACTCTCCTCGTAGTCGATGTAGTCGACGTACGACGGCGGTGTGATGTCGAACCGCTGCGCCCAACCGCGTTCGGAGCCCTGTCGGTTGAGCGCGACCACTTCCTCCACGTAAGTCGGATCGTCCACGCCGTAGAACGTGAGCAGGTCTCGCAACTCGCTGCTGGAGATCGGCAGCCAGGCGTTCTCCATCCGGCTGATCTTGGAGCGGTGGCAGTCGATGCGCGTCGCGGCCTCGTCTGGCGTCCTGCCCGCCGCCTCGCGGTGGCGGGTGAGCAGGCTCGCTACGCGACGCCGGCGGACCGAGGGGCGCGGTTGGCCCATGTGATCAACTCCCGGTGACGGAAACGGAACTGATGCCAGATTACTCGCAAATCGAGATCGGAAAATGTTCCGCAGAGAAATCTTGCGAATGATCTTCCGTCGGGCGCATGCTACTCATGGTCGACGAGAGGACACTCTCTGCAATCGACTGCCGGGTATCCCTTTGCCCGCTCCCAACCCCACCGGAGGTGGCTCCGTCATGCCCGAAACCGACGCGCCCGTCAGCCAGTCCGCCATCCGCGGCTGCTGGTTCCCGCGATCTCGCCGCTCACCGGTGCTCGCGCGGCGGATGCTGCGCGAACTGCTCGCCACCGTGCCGGACGGCGACCGCTACGCCGAGGTCGGCGAGTTGCTCACCTCGGAGCTGGTCGGCAACGCCGTCCTGCACTCGGGCATGCCGGGACGGCTGCTCTGGGTCTCCTTCGACGTGAACGCCACCCGGCTGCGCATCGAGGTGCACGACGCGAGCGACCGTCCGCCCGTGCCGCAGCAGCCCGGCCCCACCGCCGGGTGCGGGCGCGGGCTGCTCATCGTGGAGGCCCTCGCCGCCGGGTGGGGGCACTTCCCGCGCCCGGGCGGGGCCGGGAAGGTGGTGTGGTGCGAGTGCGCGCCGGCGCCGCTCGTGGTGGAGGTGTGAGTCCGATAGGCCGGAGGGGGGCCGTGGTGGCGTCCACGGCCCCGCCCTGCCCAGCGGACGTCCTGTGCGGAACGAAGGGTGTCCCCGTCGCCGCTTCGGCCGTGCCGAAGCGGCGACGGGGTGACAGGCGGGCAGCCGACGCTGTTTGCGGGCGGGCTCGCACGGTTCGGCCGGCCATGTTCCGGCGCCGCATCCTGTGAGCCGGTTGCTGTCCCGCCACGATCACGGGCGAGGCGGGGCGGGCCGGCGAAGAACTGCCATGAGCCCACAGCCTTCTTGGCGTCCGCACAGGAAGTCGGCCTGGCCGACTTCCTGTGCAGAGGCGACGGTCGGGGCCGCCGTTGCAGGGGTGTGGTGACGGGCTACTCCCGGCCCGCCTGCCGCTCCAGCGCGGCACCGAGGGCGGTGGCGTCGGCGGCGATGCGCTGGAGTTCGGCCAGGTGGGCGGCCAGGGCGCGGCGGCCCTGCGGGCTCAGGCGCAGCCAGGTGCGGGGGCGCTTGCCGACGTAGCCGCGGCGGACCTTGACGTAGGAGGCGGCCTCCAGGGTGCTGACCAGCTTGCTCAGTGCCGACTCCGAGACCCCGCAGCTCTCCCGCACGGCGCGGAACTCCGCCTCGGCGCAGCCGGAGAGGAAGGCCACCACGGTGAGCCGGGTGGGTTGGTGGATCAGCTCGTCGAAGGCCGGGGCGGGCGGCTCGGCGTTCACTCGGCGTCCGCCCGCGCCCGCTTGCGGCGCAGGAGCAGCAGGTGGCCGAAGCCGCCGGTGAGGCCGAGGGTGAGCAGGAATCCGGCCGCGCCGAACGCCAGGGCCAGCGCCCCGGCCGCGACCAGCGGCAGCAGCTGGAGCGCGATCGCGCGCCGGCGGGCGGCCCCGCGCGGCAGGGCCGGGACGATGCCGGGCCGGTGCTCGATGCGGTGGCTGACCACGACGTGGCCGATCAGGGCCGCCGCCGCGATCAGCCGCAGGCCCGCGTCCGCGAGCCACAGCCGCTGCGGCAGCAGGACCAGCAGGCCAAGCAGGACGAACCCCAGCGCGAACAGACCCGCTGCCGTGGCCGGGTACCAGCCCGGCAGCGGACGGGGCCGGGCCGCCGCCCGGGCCTCGCGCGCGGTGCGCAGGGAGGCGAGAGCCTCTGCGGGGTCGATGTGATGAACAGCCATCAGATCTCCAATTCCGGAGTGCCTGAGCGTGCCTGAGATCCTGGCATTTACTTTCCCACCGGGCAAGCACTAGCGTGGCGGGCATGCGCACGGGGAGGCAAGGGAATGACCGCGCCCGTGGCCGACCGCGGTCGCCCGTGCCGAGGGCGAGGCGATCCAGGCGTCCGGACCGTGGATGCGCTACGGCCGCCGGACATCGGCTCGCCAAGGCGCTCTGCTCGTCCCAGCTGCCCGACGGCGCCAAGGCCCCTGAGACATCCGGCAGTTGGCAGCACCTGGACCGCCTGCTGGCCCTGGACTCCGGAAGACCGAATCCGACAAGAAGAGGACCATCGATCATGTTCAACCCGCTGTCCAACCGCGCCAAGCCGGCCAACCTCGAAGCCCTCAAGGCAGCCCTGCAGGCCGCACTGGAGAGCGCCGACCAGGAGGAACTCCCGGGCCTGCGCCGCGCGATCCGGATCGTGGAGGACTTCGTGCCGAGCGGCGGTGTGGCCGGGGTGGACTGGGCGCGCAACGTCCTGGCACTGGCCGGCATCGACCCCCGTACGGCCGAGGTCAAGGCCGTCCGCGAGCTGCGCACCGCACGGCCCGACCTCGGCCTCAAGGAGGCGGTCGCGCTGGTCAAGGCGCTGACCGCGCACTGAGGCCGAGGCGCTCGCGCCGAGGAGTCACGACTGGGCGAGGTAGGAGGCCACGAAGGCGTCCAGGTCGGTCAGGGCCGCGGCCAGGTCGGCCCGGGTGAGCTGCTTGGCGGCGGCGCCGGTGGCGAGGAAGTGGCCGAGGGCGCCCTGGCAGGTGGGGACGGGGGAGGCGGACGCGGGGAGGGTGCAGCTGATCGCCTGGGCCGGGCCGCCGGGGGACTGGAAGGTGACCAGGGCGACCGTGCGGTTCGGGCCGCCGGTGGCGGGCAGGTTCGGCTCGCGGGTGTTCGCCGGGACGCCGACGGCGGTCAGCAGCAGGCCCGGGGCGCTGGTGGGCACGGAGTGCACCCGGTCGGCGGGCAGCCGGGCCGGGGCGTTGCAGGTGTTGGGCGCGGCGCCGGCCCGGGGCACGAAGCCGCAGACCAGGTCGATGTTCGTCTGCGCGCCACCGCTGACGAACACGGCCTGCACCACCGCGTCGAAGCGGGCGCCGGTCGGATCGGCGACCGCGGCACCGGGGTGGACGAACGCCTCCTCGCCGCCGTCCGCGGCGAAGAACGCCACGTCGCAGGTCCAGCCGCCGGGCGCCACCAGGAAGTGCACCTCGCCCGGGTAGCGGGCCCCGTACACCGCCGCCGTCGCCGGCACGTCCACCCCGTCCGGCACCGCCGCCGTGGCCGGTACGGCGCCCAGCGCCGGCAGCCCCGGCCCGGTCGTCTCCGCCGGACAGGCCCGCACGGGCGCACTCCCGGCGGCCGACGCCACCCCCGCCCCGGGCGCGAACAGCCCACCCGCGGCGAGCAGAACCGCCGCGGCCAGGACCCCCGGCCGGCGCTGACTCAGCCGGCGCGGACCGAATACGCTGCGCATGCTCCACCTCCAGGCACGTGCAGTGGAGGCCCCCGGGACACGGCGGGTCCGCCGCACTCCTTCCCACCAGCCTAGAACCGCCCCCGCGCCCCCCGCGCGCCCACTCCCCGCCGCTCGGACCGGGCCCCGGCGCTGTCGGTGCGTGCCCCTACCGTGGGCGGCATGATCGATTCTCAACTGCTCCGCGGCCTGCGCCGGCGCTTCCCCGACCGCAGCGCCGAGGGCCGCACGGCGCCGCAGCTGGCGGGCCGTCAGGTGGTGTCCGGCCTGTGGGTGAGCGATGCGGCGGCGCCGGAGGGGGCGTGGCAGCGGCTGCACCGGGAGCACGCGCAGTCCGGGCTGTGGCCGCTGCTGCTGGATCCGAGGGGCGAGGGGCCGGACCTCGACGGCGCGGACCTGGGTCTGGCACCGGGGCAGGCGGGGGAGCCCGCGCCGGACGGGTACGACCCGGAAGCCCTGCTGCGCGGGTGGTGGGAGCGCGCGGTGCTGTGGTGCCCGACGGACGGTCCGCAGGAGCGGGCAGAGCTGCTGGAGACGCTGGAACCCTTCGGCGCCGTCTGGCCGGGCCTGGCCCCGGCCGCGTCCCCGCTACGGGATCCGCAGGACTGCGCGGACGCGCTGGCCCGCCAACTGCTGCGTGGCCGACCCGGGTTGCGGATCGGCCTGGTCCGCGCGGACGGCGGAGCCCAGGCGCTGGCCGCCTGCGGCTGGAACGGCACGAACGGCCACGGCGACAGCGGTGCGATCGCCGCCGTGCTGCGCAGCTGGCAGGAGCGCTTCGGCGCCCGGGTCGTCCAGGCGGGCGCCGACGCGCTGTACCTGAGCGTCGCGGCGCCGCCGACCGGCCCGCAGGAGGCGCTGCTGGTGGCGGCCGAGCATGCGGCGTTCTGCCCGGACAACCTCTTCCAGTGCGACGACGGGGGCCTGGTCGGCTACGCCGAGGAACTGGTCGACGAGGGCTGCTGGTCCTTCTGGTGGGACTGACGGGCGGGCCCTGACCTGACGACCGTGGGAACGGACATCTACGGCGGCATCGAGTACCGCCACCCGGGCGTCGGCAGCGACTACTACGAAGGCGAGCCCTGGATCACCGCGCTGGACCTGTGGCCGCTGTACGACCGGGTCGACTACCCGGCCTTCGGCTGCCTCTTCGGGGTGCGCAACGATGCCGGCTTCCGCCCGCTGGCGGCCGGCCGCGGGCTGCCCGCCGACGTGTCGGGCCGGCTGCGCGAACAGCTGGGGCCGTGGGTGACGGGGAGTGAGACGGCCGGTGCGAGCTGGGTGAGCTGGGCGGAACTGGCCGCGCTGGACCCGTCCTCCGGCCCCGAGCACTACAGGGGCCGGCTGACCTGGTGGGTGACGCCCGGCAGCCGGATGCTGCACCAGCGCTTCGTGCCAGCGGACTGGCCCGGGGACGTCCTCACCCGACTCGGCACGCCACCACAGGGGTTGGGCGATGCCGCCGGGCTGGTGGAGTGGACGGCGGGGGAGTACCGCTGCCGGTACGAGCCGCTGACCGCCGGGACCGTCCTGGGGGAGGGGACGGGCTGGCCGCAGGTTTTCGCGGTGGTGAAGGCCCTGGCGGACCGTTTCGGCGACGACGCGGTACGGCTCGTCGTCGCCTTCGGCTGATCCCGGGCCCGGCCGGGAGTCCGCCGCCCCGCACGACCGCGTCGAGGTGCCGCAGCCCGGGCGGGTCACTCCCAGTGGGAGACGATGCGGCCGGGCACGACCGCGAACAGGTACCACAGTGCGCCCGCGCCGGCGGCTGCCAGCAGGAGGAGGAGCAGCAGGGCCGGCCATGGGCGGCGGCTCACCGCAGTGCCTCCTGCGGGTGCGAGGCGCGGGCCCGTTCGGCGCGCGAGGTGCGGGCGAGGGTGCGGACCTCGGCGACGGCGGGGCAGGTGGCGTAGACGCGGGCCAGGTGGGCGAGGTGTTCGGCCTCGCCGTCCATGGTGTCCATGGTGGTCGGTCCGTCCGAGGCAGGCGCGGCGGGTGCGGCGGTCGTAGTGGCTCCCGTGGCCTGCGGTATGGCGCCGGACGCGGCGAGCTCCAGGGCGGTGGCCAGGGCGGCGGCCTCGGCGGTGGCGGCGGCGTGGGCGGAGGGCGGCGGGAAGCGGCGGGTGGCGCGCTCGAGCCACTGGGCGGTGCGCGGGTCCGAGTGTTGGCGCAGGATCAGCCGGGCGTCGTGGATCTCGATGATCCGCCGGTAGAGCGCGAACCGCGGGTCGCGCGGGGGCAGCGGCAGGTGGCGGGCCGGGTCGAGGGCGATCTCCGGCAGCACGGTGTGCAGGTCGCGCCAGAGCGGGGTGAGCGCCCGGTAGTGGCGGTGGGCGCGCAGCCAGCCGCGTACCGCCCCGGTCGCGACGGGCCACAGCGTGCTGCCCAGGCCCGCCGCGATCAGCGCCGCGCACAGCCCGCCCAGGACGGCGCACAGGGTGTCCTCGGGGCCGTCCTGGCTGCCGGTGACGGCCGCGCGCAGGACGTCGTCCATGCTCCAGGCGTTCCAGAGCAGCCCGGCCACCAGCCCGCCGGTCAGCAGCCGCAGCCCGGTGCCCAGGCGCCCGGGGCCGGCCGCGCGGGTGCGCCGCAGCAGTTCGCGCAGCAGCGCGACCAGGCACATCGTGGTGTGCAGCATGCCCACGGCGGTGTACCCGGCCAGCGCCAGGCGCGCGGACAGCTCGGGCCCGACGGTCAGGTCCTGGCCCGCCAGGTCCGGCGCGGCGGCGGTGATCAGCGCCAGCCGCAGCCCCAGCACCGCACCCAGCAGGGCCAGCCCGCCCCGCACCTCGCGCGGGCGCCCCCCGCGCCGGCGCACGGCCGGGCCGGTATGCCCGGCATCGCCGTGCCCGGGGCCGGTATGCCCGGCATCGGCGTGCCCGGCATCGGCGTGCCCGGCATCGGCGTGCCCGGGGTCCGCGTTGCGCAGGGCCGGTGCCAGCAGCCGGATCGCCGCGGCCGCGCCGTCGCGCAGCCCGTCACCGAGCACGATCACCAGCACCGCCAGCACCGGAACTCCCGTGCCCTGCACCGCCCGTACGGTCGGCGGGGCGAGCACCAGCAGGCCGGCGCCCAGCAGGGCCGTGCCGTAGCAGGTGTAGCGGGCGGCGGCGCGGGAGTCGATCCGGCTGCGGGCGAAGTGGGCGGCGCTCAGCACGAAGAACAACCCGACGGGGTAGAGGGCCAGTTCGCTCACGCCCGGCCCTCCTCCTTCGGTCCACCGCCCGCGGACCCCGACCCGCTGCCCAGCAGGAAGCCCAGCGCGTCCAGCGAACCGCGCACCGGCGCCGGCCCCGGCAGGCCGGCGGCGTCCGCCCGGTCCGCCCGGCTCAGGATCAGCGAGGCCAGCAGCTCCGCCTCCCGCTCCTGCGGCTCGTCGTAGCGGGTGCGCCCGAGCACCCGCTGCACCAGCGCGGGGGAGAGGTTGGGCAGCAGCGCGGCGGCCGGGGCCAGGGGCGCGGAGCCGGCGTGGTCGAGCAGCAGGTGCGCGATCTCGTGCACCAGGATGTGCCGTTGGTGCAGGGCGCCGGTGTCCGCCGCGTACAGGATGTAGTCCGCCTCCAGGGTGGAGACCAGCAGCCCGCAGGGGGCGTGCGGACGGGCCGGCACCGGAAGCAGCTCGATCGGCCGCCCGCGCCGCACCGCCAGCTGCTCCAGCAGCACCACCGGGTCGAACGGGCGCGGCAGCTCCAGCCGTTCGGCCATCCGGCGACAGCGCCGCAGCGTGGACCGGTAGTCCCGGCCACCGTTCCTACTCACTGTCCAGGAGTGAACTTTGAGTCCATGTCCTGGTAGTGCGCGCATCCCGAACGGTTTTGGGTGCGCTGGTCGCCCGCGTTCTCGTGGTCCCTGCTCGGGCACGTGCATCGTGTGCGCGGTCCGTGACGGGGCGGCGGGTTCCCTCACGCCCCTGGACGCCCGGTCCGGCCTGGGCGGTCCGATGCCCACGACGATCGCTTCGGTCGTCGTGGGGCGGTGCCGTCCGTCGCCGGATCGGGTACCCGAGGGCGCGTCGCCCGATCGCGATGCTCGCGGCATCGTGCCGGGTGGTGGTGCGGGTGGGCGTCGCGAGTGGCTTCTGCCAGTGCTGCGCGCCCCATTGGGAGGTGTAGGCGGGGTCCACGGCGACGATGACCAGGTCCAGCTCGGCGGCCATGGAGATGAGCCGGGCGCGGAGCCTGCCGGTGGGGATGCCGGCCACGAGCTGCCGGAACCTCTTCTTGCGGCCGTGTTTCTCGCGGGTGGTCTCGGCGGTGAAGTCCAGGTTCTCCAGGCCGATCGCCCTCATGCCGCGCCGCTTCGCCCAGTTCAGGAGTCGGGTGATGGCGTGGCGGATCTGGGCGTCGCGGTGGGTGGCGGTGCCGGTCAGGTCGTAGTGGAACCGGCGGGGCTCGCCGACCGGGTTGCCATGGCGGTCGAGGTGCCAGGCGGCGAAGTGGTCGGCGTTGGTGTCCACGCCGACCATCCCGGCCGCGCGGGCCGCCTCCAGTGGCATCGTCCGCACCACGGGCCGGGTCCAGGAGGCGTCCAGGTACCAGCGCCCCCGCTGCACGTCCAGGTGGATGCGGTACGCGACCGCCCGGTTGCCCTCGATCCGGTCCCGCCATTGCTCGCCCCGGTGTGCGAACGCCACGCGTGCGGCCAGGACATACCGGCCGCCGGCGGCGTTGGCGTACCCGGCGAGCGGCGCGGGCAGCTTGAGCGACACCTCACCGTGCGGGGTGACCCGGATCGTCTCGTGGCCGAACCGTTTGCCCGACTCGCCGTCAGCGGACAGGAACCAGCGTGCGCTCTCCCACCGTTCCCGCCACTGGGCCTCGGTCAGGTTCGCCGCCGCCAGGTGGTGCCGGGTGTTCAGCGGCTCCCGCCCGCCGCGCACCACCCGCACGCGACCGGCCTCACGATCAGCCCGGGCAGCCGCGTACCGGTCCTCCAGCGCCGCGAGCCGGCGGGACTTGACGAACCACTCCTGCCTGGACCGGTAGCCACCGGGCGCCCGCCCGGTGCCCTTCTCCCCGACCGGCAGCGACAGCCGGTGGCGCAGCATTCGGATGCCTGTGTCCAGTGAGTCCAGGTGCGCGGTCTGTCCGCGATGGGCCAGTGCCCACTGGTCGTGGGTGGCCTTGGTGACCGAACCGGCCCAGCGGGACGAGGGCTCCACGGTCAGGTCACGCTTGCGTGCGGCCCACGTTTCCTTGCCGTGCTCAAGGCCGTCCGCGCAGCGCGTCTTCAGGTCCTTCGACGCCAGAGCCCCCAGGTGCCCGCCGACCAGCCGCAGCACCTCCTCGTCCTCGGGCGTGAGGCCCTTGAGACGGTCGCGGATCGTCACACCCGACGGGCCGAGGGAAATGAACGGCGCGTCGATCCGCCGGAGCGTCTTCTTCGGGCCGGTCACGTCATCCCTCCTCCCAGTCAGTGCCACCCACCCTCACACACAGCACCGACAGTCGTCTCATGGATCCAAGAAGTCGTCACCGAAGACAAACTTATGAACACGTATGTGCACTAAAACGCTCTCAACCCTAAGCAGTTCACAACCCCTCGAATCACCCCACAAGCCGGGCTCCCCTCCAGCTCCAGGTCTCGGATCTCAGGACGAGGGGCGTTTGCGCGCCGCGTCCCGGCGGGCGATCACGTCGACCAGCTCGCTGACCGTGTCCAGGCCCTCCGGCGACAGGCCCACCGCCCGCAGCGCCAGGCTGCGCACGCCCGCGTCGCGCAGCGCGCCGAGCAGTGCCAGCTCCTTGGCGATCTCGGCGCCCTGCCGCTCGTCGAAGAAGTACGCGGGCGGGACCTGGAAGAACTGGGCCAGCGCCTCCAGGTGGCGCTTGGTCGGGTTGTCCCGGCGCCCGGTGCGCAGCTGCCACAGGTAGGTGGTGGAGAAGGACTCCCCGGTCGCCTCGCGGCAGGCCCGGGCCACCTCCTCGTTGGTGTACTGCTCGCGGTCGGGGCGGCGGACGGTGTGGAACAGCGCCTCGATCCGGGCCGCCAGCCCGCTCGCCTCCGCGCTCGCCCGACCGTCCCCGGCACCGTCCGACAGCTCATCCGGGTGCCCGTCCGACAGCCCCTCCGGATGCCCGGTCAGCTCCGGTGGAGTGCCCTGCGGTTCCACCTGAACGCCGTCCCCCGTCGACTCCGTCATCGCCCACCTTCCTCACGCCCGGGCCCTCCGCGCCGCGACCTCGACGGACGGGCAGGGCCCGCCAGGTCACGATAGCCGAACGGCATCAGCTGGCATGGATCCGAAGGTACTCGCGATCAACTCCAGTTGACCCGCGTGACGGCGGCTGACATGCTGGGCGCGCGAGCCGGCCGTCACCCCGGTTATTCTGACGATCCATCACATCAACCTCCGTCCGACGGGATTTGATGTCCCGCCCGAAGGGCCTGGACGGCTCCGGCGCCCCACTCTCCGCCCGGGCCGCCCGTACAGTCCGGGCGGCCGCCCCCACGGCCGGCGCCCACCCACCCACGCCCCGGTCACCGTCCGTCTGATCACCCCTACGCCTGGGCTTGGGCACCGCCGCCGTCGGCCGGGGCCCGGCTACATCACCCTCGGCCGGGCCGACGACCTGCCCGCCGAGCGCACCGTCGAGGCCCTGCGCGAGCGCACCCGCGTCCTGCTCGACGCCGCGTACGCCGCCGGCGTGCGCTACCTCGACACCGCCCGCTCCTACGCCCGCGCCGAGGAGTTCCTCGTCCAGTGGCTCGCCGAACACTCCGAGGCGGCGGCCGAGGTGACGGTCGGCAGCAATTGACACACCCGACTGACAACCCGAGCGGCCAAGGACAAGCGATCCCTCAACTCCGACCTGCCACACCTGCTTGAGATCACTCTCACCACCGTCTGCCCCGAGACGCCGGATCGCCTTGACGGCGACTCGGCCATCCCCGACCCACTGCCGCCCTCGCCATCCGCACCGCCACCACCCCGAGGACCTCGCCCCGCTCGCCGCGATGGCCGAAACCGCCGACGCCTACTGGCGCACCCGCTCGGCCGCCGCCCACCGCGCCTGAACCCGCCCCGGCTCAGCCCGACGCCTCGGCGGTGAGCGCCGTGCCTGTCCGGGTGCGCAGGTGCACCGCCGTACGGCCCGTACGGCAGGTCGTCACCAGCCCCGCGCCGCGCAGGGCACCGAGGTGCTGGGACACGGCGCCGGCGGTGACACCCAGCCGGGCGGCGAGGTCCGGAGTGCTCAACGGCTCCGCGAGCTCGGCGAGCAGCGCGGCACGGGTGCGGCCGAGGACGGCGGCCAGGCCCGCGGACGTCGGCCTCGGCTGCTCCCAGAGCAGCCCGACGCCCGACGCCGGATAGCGGATCGACGCGGCGGTGCGTGGCGCGTAGTCGACGATCACCTCCGGCCAGCCGAACACGGACGGCATCAGCACCAGCCCGTGCCCGCCCGCCTCCACCGTCCACATCGACCCCGAGCGGCGGCGCCCGTGCACCACCAACTCGCCCTCGCGCCAAACCACATCGCCGTGCAACTGCGCGAACAGCCCCTCCACCCCGCCGTCCACCAGCGCCACCGCCCGCCGGCCCAGGTCCGCCTCCAGCACCGCCCGCATCCGCCCCCAGTGCGGGGCCACCAGCCGGCCGTGGCAACGCTCCAGCGCACCACAGACCCGCTCCAACAACACCGCCGGCCCCGGCAGTTCCCCCAGCCGCGGCCCCAGCGCGGCGGCGCACTCCGCCGCCACCCACGCCGGATCCGCCGCCCGCAGACCCGCCAACTCCGCCTCGAACGAGGGCAGCCGCTCCTGCGGCACCGGGAACAGGAACGACGGCAGACAGCCCTCCAGCAGCACCCGCAGCAAAGGCAACTGCGCCTCGCCGGCCAGCACCGCCTGCGTCTCGCGCACCCACGGCCGGTGCACTCCGTGCCCGCCGACCCCCAACGCCGTGCGCACCCCCAGCACCGTCTCGGCCAGCGGCGACACCGCGAACCGCACCCGCGCCACCTCGGCCGCTGAGAGCCGGATCTCCACCGCCACGCCCCGCCCCCCTTCCCTGATCTGAACTCTTGGGCGCAGACCCCCTGCTTTGGCTGGGGGTTGGCCCATCCTTGGCCCGGAGCCGCGAAGCGGCGCAGGTCGCTGCGTGTCAGTGACGTGCACTATGTTGATCACAGTAGTCGAAGGGGGGTGTTCCCATGCTGTCCGGCCGCAGGTATCGGCTTGAACTCACGTCAGTTCAGGCGGAGTTGTGTGAGATGTTCGGCAATATCTGCCGGTCGGTGTGGAACACTGCCCTGGAGCAGCGCCGGGAGTATCGGCGTCGCGGGACGTGGATGAACTACGTGCCGCAGGCTGCCGAGCTGGCCGAAGCCAAGAAGGAGTTTCCTTGGCTGGCCGATGCGCCGTCGCACGTGTTGCAGCAGACCCTCCGCGACTGGACCGGGCTTGCCGTGAGCACGGGACGTTCAAGGTTCGGTGGCGTTCTGCGCGGCGCTGGTCGCCGTCGTTCCGCTTTCCTGCCGGGAATCTGATCACGGTGGAGCGGATCGGCCGCAAGTGGGGCCGGGCGAAGCTCCCGAAGCTCGGCTGGGTCCGGTTCCGCTGGTCGCGTCCGCTCGGGGTGAGGTCCGGTCGGCGACCGTCACCCGGCAGGGACGGCACTGGTTCGTCTCCTTCCTGGTCGAGGACGGCAAGCAGACACCCGAGCGGCACGCCATGCCGTCCACGGCGGTCGGGATCGACCGAGGCGTGAAGGTCGCCGCGACGACCAGCGATGGCGTATTCCACGATCGGGTGTTCGCCACGCCGGGCGAGACGGCACGGCTACGCCGGTTACAGCAGAAGCAGGCCCGGCAGAAGAAGGGCAGCAACCGCCGCAAGCAGACCGTGGCGGCGATCAACACGATCACCGGCCGCATCCGCAACCGACGCACGGACTTCTGCGCGTGGACCGCGAACCGCATCACCGAGCGGGCCGCGCTGGTCGTGCTGGAAGACCTGCGCACGAAGAACATGACGGCCTCGGCCGCCGGCACGATCGAAGCCCCCGGCCGGAACGTCCGGGCCAAGGCCGGACTCAACCGGGCCATCCTGGACAAGGGATGGCACATGCTCGAACTGGCCCTGCGCAACGCCGCCCGCTACACGGGCAGCAACGTGGTGCTGGTCAACCCCGCGTACACCTCCCAGACGTGCAACGTGTGCAAGCACGTGGACCCGAAGAACCGCGAGAGCCAAGCGATCTTCGAGTGCACCGCTTGCGGACACACCGACCACGCCGACGTGAACGCGGCTAAGAACGAACATCAAGGCCGCCGGGCAGGCGGTCTCAGGGCGTGGAGACCTCGACACCGGCCGGTCTGTGAAGCGCCAACCACCGGCCAGCCGCACCGCACGGGGCGAAGCCCCCGCGCGGCACGCGCGGCCGGGATCTCCGCCCTTCAGGGCGGGGAGGAAGCCAACGTTTAGCCGTGGCTGAACGATAGCCGGGCCCGGCCACCACCCCACAGGCTGTCCGCCATGGACGCCATGGAGCACTTCACCTCGTACGACGCCACCACGCTCGCCTTCCGCACCCTCGGCGACGGCCCGCCCCTGCTGTGCCTGCCCGGCGGCCCCGGCCGCGCCGCCGAATACCTCGGCGACCTCGGCGGCCTGTCCGCCCACCGCACCCTGATCCTGCCCGACACCCGCGGCACCGGAGCCTCCGCGATCCCCGCCGACCCGGCCAGCTACCGCGTCGACCGCCTGGTCACCGACGTCGAGGCGCTGCGCCGCCACCTCGGCCTGGACCGCGTCGACCTGCTCGGCCACTCCGCCGGCGGCAGCCTGGCCATGCTCTACGCCGCCGCCCACCCCGAGCGGCTGCGCAGCCTGATCCTGGTCGACCCGTCGTTCGCCGGCGTCGGACTGCCCTCCGACACCGGCGCGCGGGAGGTGATCGCCGCCCGCGCGGGCGAGCCCTGGCACGCCGAGGCCGTCGCGGCGTACGACCGGATGCAGTCCGCCACCACCTTCGCCGAGGCCGCCCCGCACCGATTCGCCTTCGAACCGCTGATGTACGGCCGCTGGGACGCCGCCGCCCAGGCCCACGCCGCCGCCGACCCCGCCCAGCGCGCCCTGCCCGTCAGCGAGCACTACTACAAGGACTACACGCCCGACACCGCCGAACTCCGCCGCCACCTGGCCGCCCTGCCCTGCCCGGTCCTGCTCCTCACGGGCGAGGTGGACCTGTGGCCCACGGCCGAGTCCGCCACCGCCGCCGCGTCACTCTTCTCCGACGTGACCCTCGCCATCCAGCCCGGCGCCGGCCACTACCCGTGGCTGGACGACCCCCAGGCGTTCACGGAGACGGTCAACGGCTTCCTCCCCCCGGCCGGCTGACCCGGGGCCGGTGGGGAAGCCGTCGGCGACCTTACGCGGGGAGCCGAACCCACCGAGACCTACTGGCGCACCCGCTCGACCCTGCCCTGGGCCACAGCTCACAACCTCTTCGGCTTCGGTCTGACGCGCGGAAAGCGCCTGTGGAGTGGGTAGTCGGCGGGTCCGACTTCCTATGCGCGGGAGGGAGTTGAACTTGCGGGAGGGGTGGAGATGGCCCCGCCGCCCCGGGGTGCGGGGTGGCGGGGCCGGGTGCAGCGGGTCAGCGGGCGTCGAACTCGCCGGTGCGGACGGCGGTGACGAAGGACTGCCACGCGGCGGCGGGAAGGATGAGGGCCGGGCCGTGGGGGTCCTTGGAGTCGCGGACCGGGACGATGCCGGGGAAGCCGTCGGCGACCTCGATGCACTGGCCACCGCTGCCGCTGTACGAACTCTTGCGCCAGGAAGAGTGAGTCAGGTTGACATCCATTCGAGGTCCCTCCGTACCGAGCGGATCATAGCTACTGAGTCGGCCTGATTCATGGCCTCGACCAGCAGCTGATCGTAGTCTCTGGCCAGGGAGGCGATCGACTCGGTATCGCGGTCGAGATAGCCGCGCTGCTCGGTCTCGCAGTAGGCGAGCATCTTGCGCCCTGGCATCTCCAGCATCGTCACCGCGCGCGTGAATGGTCGGCCTGCGCCGAGGGTGTAGGGAGCTACCTGGATGAAGAACCCTGGCCGGCCGGCCAGCTGTTCAAGATGGAGCAGTTGCTCGACCATCACCTCTCGGTCGCCGATGGTCCTTCGGAGGCAGCTCTCATCCAACACCGCGTGCACGATGGGCGGAGGTGTGCGATGGAGGGTCTGCTGTCGCGTGAGGAGATAGCTGATGCGCTCCTCGGCCTGTTCCGGGGTGGCGGTGCCACGCTTGATGTTCCCATGCTCCCAGGCCGTTGCGTACGCCTTGGTTTGCAGAAGGCCGTGAATCACGTTGACTTCGAAGAGTTTGATCTTCTCGGCGCTGTTCTCGTAGTTGGCGTACTCGGGGAACCCCGGCACCAAGGCCGTGTGCTTGTGCTGCCACCACATCAGCATCAAGGTCCCGCCCGTTTCCAGGACTTCATCGGCCTTGGTAGCAAACTTTTCACTCGGCGGACGACGCGCAAGTTCAACGAACGAGACGTACGACGCGCTGACTCCGCACTTGCGGGCGAGCTGGTACTGCTTGAGGCCCTTCGCCCTGCGTGAGTTGCGGAGTTGGACCGCGAAGGGGGCCCAGGGGCCGGACGCCGGGTCGATCTCCTTGATGTTCACCATGGATGCTCCAAAACAACGGACCCACGAGGTCAAGTCGTTCGCTGCTTCCGATGCTAGACGGAGCCAGGCCACCATGTGCACAGAACGTGAAACCTCGATCGCGGAGGGTAGAGCCCCCATGACCCATGACCAGGTCCCCCGCCTCCATGGCTACGGCGTCCGCTGGGACAGCGAGGCCCGGTGTTACCGGGTGCGCAACGAGATGACCGGGGAGTGGCTGCGCTCCGGTGCCACCGGCGAGTTGGCCTCCTTCACCTTCTTCTCCGACGCCTGGAGCGCCTGGAAGGTCTTCGAGGTCCACAAGCGGCCGGGGGAGTGAGCGTGTCCTCGATCCTCTCCCGCGTGACCGCCGACCAGCGCCGTGACGTCGCCTCCGTCGTGGAGGACCTCATCTCCGTCCTCGCCCTCGGCGGAGTCAAGTTGCCGTCCATCGAAATCGACTGGGAGCACGGGCGCCTGACCGGGTGCTACCTCGTCCAGCTCGGCTCGGCCCGCACCCTCGAACTCCGCCGCGTCGTCGACCTGCTCCGCAAGGGGCTGCGCTACGAGCGCCTCACCTTCGATGACTGAACTCCTCGCCCGCCTCCTCTGGTGGGCCTGCTTCGCCCTGCTCCTCTTTTGCACCCTCAGGAAGTGAACTCCCCATGCACGACCCCCGCCTGCTCGCCAAGCCCCCCGTCTGCCGGCTCGGCTGCCTCGTCCTCGTCCGTAACCAGCGCGGCGACGTCCTGCTCGTCGACCCCGACTACATGGACGGCCTCATCCTGCCCGGCGGCGCGGGCAAGGCCAACGAGCCCCCGCACCGCTCCGCCGCCCGCCACCTGCACGCCCAGACCGGCATCACCCTGCGCCTGAGCCACATCGCCGCCGTCGACTACAACCCCGCCGACCGCTACCTCGAGCGCCTCAGCCTCGTCTACGACGGCGGCACCGTCCGCGACGTCACCCTCAACGTCCTCTCGCAGAAGCGCAGCGGCCTGCTCGGCGCCCGCTTCGTCCCCGTGCGCGAACTGAAGAACCACATGGCCCCCTCCCAGGCCGCCCGCGTCACCGAGGCCCTCGCCGGCCACACCCTGCCCGCCCTCCTCCACGGCCAGCGCCCCGACTGAGCACCACCATCTCTGTTGTCACTGCCCGCTCCTACGGTGAGCGTTGCCGCGCCGCCCACAACCCTCGCCGAGGCCCTGCCGCTGGCCGCCGAGCACACCCCTTGTGCCCCGACCAGGTCCACCAGGGCACCGGCACCCTCACCGCCTACGCCGAGCAGCTCGTCGACTCCCACCACTGGACCTTCTGCTGGGACCGACCACCATCGGCCGACAGCAACATAATTGACGTCCAATCAAAGTCCATCAGCGGGCGCCGTGTTCACTTCCGGCGCCCCTCGACGTCATTCCGGCCGGCCTGCGCCGCCACTCCCGGTGCCCGGTTCCCTGCGACACGTGTTTCCTGCGTGATCTTCGTCACTCACATTAAAAGTCTCTTTATCTGCCTACCGACAGTCAGATATACCTACCGACGTTTCATTGCTTCCCCTTGACTCTCTGGTGGGTTCCGAGTTGCTGCGCCGCCCCCTGGCAATCCTGTTGGCCATGACCATGGTCGTCCTCGGCACCGCCGAAGGGTCGGCCTTCGCCGAGTCCGTCCTGCGCCATGCCGCCGACGCCGCGCCCGCCGACCCCGGCCCCCGCCCCAAGCAGCAGCAGGGCAGCGCCGAGGGGCGCGGCCACGACGCCGCCACCGCCGCGACCAGCGCGAAGGACGGCTCCGGGCACCCGGACGCGGCCCCCGCGCCGGGCGAACTGCCCGAGGACAAGCCCGTCCAGGCCCCCGCCCAGACCCTCACGCCCCAGCCCGCGCAGCTGCCCGCCACCGAGGCCAAGCCCACCGGCAAGCCCGCCGCGCTGCCCACCCCCAAGGTCGACCCGGCGAAGAGCTTCAACGAGGCCACCAGCAAGGAACTCCCCGAAAAGCGCACCGCGCAGCAACGGACCTTCCAGAACGCCGACGGGACCTTCACCACCCGCAGCTACCCCGAGCCGGTCAACTTCCAGCGCTCCAACGGCTCCTGGTCCGCCATCGACACCACCCTGACAGCCGACGGCACCGCCACCGGCGGCCGCGCCGCCCCGGTCCAGAACTCCTGGACCACCACCTCCACCGAGCAGCAGCTCAAGCTCGGCCTCACCGCCGACGCCGACCCCCTGGTGCAGCTCCAGCTCGGCGACGGCATCCTCGCCGGCTACAGCCTCCAGGGCGCCGCCCCCGTCCAGGGCACCGTGCAGGGCAACACCATCACCTACCCCGAGGCCCGGCCCAAGGCCGACGTGACGATCCTCGCCGGCAACTCCTCCTTCAAGGAGAACCTGATCCTCAAGGACGCCACCGCGCCCACCGAATGGATCTTCCCGCTGCGCCTGCAGGGCGTGAGCGCCTCCCTGGACGCCGACGGCTCCGTCCACTTCACCGACGCCGCCGGCACCCTGCGCGCACGCATGCCCGCCGGCTGGATGCAGGACTCCAACTTCGCCCCCAACACCGAGGAAGGCGCGATCACCGGCGGCGTCACCTACGAGCTCATCCAGCTGCCCACCGGCGGCCAGGCCCTCAAGGCCAAGCTCGACGAGGCCTGGCTGCACGCCCCCGAACGCGTCTACCCCGTCAAGGTCGACCCGCAGCTCTCCTCCGTCCGCGCCGTGGAGACCACCTACGGCTACACCGGCTACAACGTCGACTTCTCCGGCGACACCGTCCTCAAGGTCGGCACCAACGACGGCGGCAAGCACCAGGCCTCCTCGTACGTCAAGTTCACCGGCATCGAGGACTCCCTCAGCAACGCCACCATCCTCGGCGCCCGCCTGAGCCTCTACAACGGCTGGTCCTACAGCTGCACCCCGCGCACCGTGACCATCCACCAGGTCACCTCCTGGTGGTCGCCCAGCTCCGTGCGCGGCTCGAACGCCCCCTCCACCGGCCCCGCGCTGGCCGCCCCCTCCTTCGCCCACGGCTGGCGCCCCAGCTCCTCCAGCGCCTGGGCCTGCCCGGAGGCCTGGGAGTCGATCGACCTCGGCGCCGACGGCCGCAACCTGGTCAACTCCTGGACCCACCACTGGACCGCCAACTACGGCCTGGCCATCAAGACCGACGTCTGGGACAACTACTCCTGGAAGCAGTTCGGCAGCGCCAACAACAACGGCGGCCAGCCGGTCCTGGACGTCACCTGGTCCCGCTACGGCGCCGACTACGAACTCTGGGGCCTCCAGCAGCCGGTGACCGCCACCCAGGAGGGCATCGTCCGCCTGCGCGTGTGGAACCGCGGCATGGACACCTGGACCCCCACCAACAACTACAAGATGTCGTACCTGCTGTTCGACCAGTGGGGCAACAACATCACCAACTACGGCACCAACATCGCCTGGACGGCGATGCCGAACGACGTCCCGCCCGGCGGCAGCGCCGTGGTCGACGCGCACATCCGCGCCCTCCCACAGGGCACGTACACCGTCGCGTTCACCATGGACCAGTTCCAGGTCAGCAACTTCTACGCCGACGCGGGCGTGCCGACCGTCAACATCCAGATCTCCTCCGTCAACGTCCCCCCGTACATCACCCGCCTCGCCCCGCCCTCGGGCGCCGTCGTCTACCAGCTCCAGCCCACCCTCACCGCCGAAGGCGTCGACCCCGACCGCGCGCCCTATCCCGAACTGGACTACCAGTTCCAGGTCTGCCGGGTCGTCGGCGGCGACGCCCACGTCGACTGCAAGCAGACCGACTGGCTCAAGCGCCAGCCCCGCTTCGTCGTCCCGCCCGGCTGGCTGACCTGGAACGAGCAGTACGCCTGGTACGCCATGGCCGGCGACGGGGCCGGAGCCAGCCCCTGGACCGCCGCCTCCTACATCCGCACCGTCCTGCCCCAGCCCAACCAGTACACCACCGCCGCCGACACCGGACGCAGCGTCAACACCGCCGCCGGCAACTACACCACCGCCGCCACCGACGCCGCCCTGCCCGTCGTCGGCCCCGAGCTCTCCGTCACCCGCAGCTACAACTCCCTCGACCCGCGCACCGACGGCGCCTTCGGCGCCGGCTGGTCCACCCCCTTCGACATGCGCGTCCAGGTCGAGACCAGCAACTGGCTCACCCTGCCCGGCAACGTGCTGCTCACCGCCGCCAACGGCTCACGCGCCCGCTTCGGCTGGGACCCGGGCAAGAACGCCTACGTGCCCGGCGGCGGCATGGCCGCCGACCTGCGCAAGACGGACGGCGGCGGCTGGACGCTGACCGACCGCACCGGCACGATCCACACCTTCGGCGCCGACGGCCGCCTGACCCGCATCACCGACACCGCCGGCCACACCCAGGACCTCGTCTACGCCTCCGGCACCCTCGTCCAGGTCAAGGACACCGCCTCCGGCCGCTTCCTGAACCTCAACTGGACCGGCCGGCACGTCACCTCCGTGACCGCCACCGGCTCCACCGGCGGCTGGACCTACCAGTACGACGGCGACAAGCTCACCAAGGTCTGCCCGCCCGGCGTCGCCCCCGCCGCCCCCACCGGCTGCACCGTCTACGACTACGGCACCGGATCGCGCTACCGCACCGCCGTGCGCGACGCCGCCCCGGTCGGCTACTGGCGCCTGGGCCAGGCCGACGGCAGCACCCTGCTCAACGACGCCCAGGTCAGCGACCGCGCCCCGGCCTCCGCCAACGACGTCACCTTCGGCGCCGACGGCGCCCTGGGCGCCAGCGGCAACCAGGCCGTCACCCTCAACGGCCGCGCCACCTCCTACATCGAGCTGCCCAACCGCACCATCAGCGCCTCCGTCAACCGCAGCGTCGAACTGTGGTTCCGCACCGCCGCACCCGGCGTCATCCTCAGCTACCAGAACCGCGCCATGGGCGAAGCCCCCTACAACGTCGTCCCGGCCCTGTACGTCGGCACCGACAACAAACTGCGCGGCAAGTTCAACAGCCCCAACCCCCCGGTGACCTCCACCGCGGACGTCACCGACAACGCCTGGCACCACGTCGTGCTCGCCGGCGCCCGCGACAACACCGCGATGTTCCTCGACGGCGCCCTGGTCGGCACCACCGCCGGCGACATCGACCACCTCAACATGGACCGCGCCTACCTCGGCGGCGGCTACACCGGCAACTGGGCCGGCAACTGGCCCGCCAGCAACGGCGGCTGGTCCTGGTTCAACGGCCAGATCGACGAGGCCGCGGTCTACGACTACCCGCTCACCGAGCAGACCGTCGCCGAGCACTACGCCCTGCGCACCGGCAGCGCCCAGCTCACCAAGACCACCCTGCCCTCCGGCCGCACCAGCGCCCAGGTCACCTACGACGCCACCACCGAGCGCGTCACCAAGGTCACCGACGCCGCCGGCGGCGACTGGAAGCTCTCCGACCCCACCTACAGCGGCGGCTCCTTCCTCTACACCAACGCCGTCAAGGCCTCCGCCCCGGCCGCCTACTGGCGCCTGGGCGAGCGCGAGGGCGCCAGCGCCGCCAGCGAGGTCGGCAACGGCCTGGCCGGCACCTACGGCGACGCCGTCGTCAAGAAGGCCCCCGGCGTCTTCGCCCCCACCGACGACACCGCCGCCCGCTTCGACGGCTCCGCCAAGTCCCAGATCGAGATCCCCCAGGACGTCCTGCACGCCAAGACCGAACTCGCCGTCGAACTCTGGTTCAACACCACCACCCCCGGCGTGCTGCTCGGCGACCAGAGCCGCACCATCGACGACCCCAACGGCATCGGCGGCACCTGGACCCCGGTCATGTACATCGGCTCCGACGGCAAGCTGCGCAACCGCTTCTACGGCACCGCGGACGCCACCGTCGCCTCCCCGAACGCCGTCACCGACGGCGCCTGGCACCACGCCGTCTTCTCCGTCCAGGGCACCACCCAGACCGTCTACCTCGACGGCCAGATCGTCGGCGTCCAGAACGGCACGGTCGACCACCAGCAGAACACCCACACCTACCTCGGCGCCGGCATCGCCCGCTTCTGGCCCGCCGCACCCACCGACGACATCAGCCACTTCACCGGCACCATCGACGAAGTCGCCCTCTACCAGCACCCGCTGAGCGACCGCGACGTCGTCGCCCACTACCGCGCCCGCAGCGCCCAGGTCGGCGGCCAGGGCGTCGGCTACCGCGGCTCCGTCGTCGCCGACTCGCCCGGCGGCTACTGGCGCCTGGACGAGAGCGGCGGCACCACCGCCGCCAGCGAGGTCGCCGCGATCAAGGGCAACGGCACCTACGCGAGCGCCGCCAAGCCCGGCACCACCGGCGTCTTCGGCCCCGGCGACGGCCACGCCGCCGAGTTCAACGGCACCAACACCTCCTACGTCGACCTGCCCGCCCAGATCGTGCGCAGCCAGACCACCGACCTCGCCGCCGAACTGTGGTTCCGCACCAGCGGCACCGGCATCCTGCTGAACCAGGCCAACAACACCAGCGGCAACACCGTCCCCGACCTGTACGTCGGCACCGACGGCAAGCTGCGCGGCCTGTTCTACGGCCTCAACGGCGGCCCCATCACCTCCGCCAACACCGTCACCGACGGCTCCTGGCACCACGCCGTGATCAGCGCCGAGAAGGGCACCCAGTCCCTCTACCTGGACGGCACCCTGGTCGGCACCGCCTCCGGCGGCATCAACCACCTCGACATGGACCGCCTCACCCTCGGCGGCGGCTACCTCGGCAACTGGCCCGCCGGCAACGGCGGCTGGGCCTGGCTGACCGGCCAGATCGACGAGGTCGCCATCTACCAGCACCCGCTGTCCGCCGAACGCGTCGCCGCCCACTACCAGGCGCGCTCCGCCTCCTCGGCCACCGAACTCGCCTCCCGCGTCACCCTCACCGACCCGGTGGGCAACACCACCACCGAGATCCACGACGCCACCCGCGCCAACCGCCTCATCTCCCGCACCGACGAAGCCGGCAACACCACCAGCTACACCTACGACACCGGCGGCTTCGTCCACACCGTCACCGACCCCAACGGCCACTCCACCGTCAGCGGCCAGGACGCCCGCGGCAACACCGTCTCGCTGACCACCTGCCGCGACGTCAACTCCTGCTGGACCTCCTACACCAGCTACTACTACGACCCCGCCAACCCCCGCGACCCGCGCAACGACAAGCCCACCGAGACCCGCGACGCCCGCTCCGCCGGGCCCGGCGACACCACCTACCGCACCACCGTCGCCTACACCGCCCTCGGCCTGCCCGCCTCCACCACCCGCCCCGACGGCCGCACCACCCGCACCAGCTACACCACCGGCACCGAGCCCGCCTACGGCGGCGGCACCACCCCCGCCGGGCTGCTCGCCAGCGAGACCACCGCCGCCGGCGCCGTCACCGCCTACGCCTACTACCCCACCGGCGACCTGGCCCGCACCACCCTGCCCAGCGGCCTCACCCTCACCTACGGCTACAACGCGGCCGGACGCAGGATCTGGTCCAAGGAGACCTCCGACGCCCAGCCCGACGGCGTCACCACCACCTACGAGTACGACGAACTCGGCCGCCAGAGCGCCCAGACCGGCCCCAAGGTCACCGACGCCGTCACCGGCGACACCCACCAGACCAAGACCACCGCCACCTTCGACGCCGACGGCCGCCCCACCAGCACCACCACCACCGACATCGCCGGCACCGACGGCTCCCGCACCACCGCCAGCAGCTACGACAGCGCCGGCCGCCTGGAGAGCGACACCGACGCGATGGGCGGCGTCACCCGCTACGGCTACGACACGCTCAGCCGCACGGCCACCGTCACCGACGCCCTCGGCCAGGTCACCCGCTACACCTACACCCCGCGCAGCCAGCCGGCGACCACCGTCGTCGAGGGCTGGAACGGCGACGGCAAGGGCGTACGCGACCTGACCACGGACTCCCGCGCCTACGACCCGGCCGGCCGACTGGCCTCGGTCACCGACGCCATGGGCGCCGTCACCAGCTACACCTACTTCGACGACGGCCTGCCCGCCACCGTCACCGCCGAGAACGTCACCCAGGCCGACGGCACCACCCACTCCATCGTCCTGGAAGCCGACGAGTACGACGGCGCCGGCCACCTGATCAAGCAGACCACCGGCGGCGGCCGCACCACCGCCGTGCGCACCGTCGACGCCTCCGGACGCGTCACCCAGACCGTCCTCGACCCGAACGGCCTGGGGCGCACCACCACCCTCGGCTACGACGCCGACGACCGCGTCACCACCAGCACCCTCAAGATCAGCGACACCGAGAACAGCGTCCAGACCAGCACCTACGACACCGCCGGACGCCTGACCCGCAGCCAGCTCTCCTCCAGCGCCGGCGGCCCCACCGCGGTCAGCACCTTCAGCTACGACCAGCGCGGCCTGCTCACCTCCACCACCTCGCCCAACGGCAACGCCCCCGGCGCCGACCCGGCCGCCTACACCGCCACCTACCAGTACGACGCCCTCGGCCGGCGGATCTCGGCCACCGCCCCGCCCGTTTCGGCGGAGAGCGGAGGCGGCACCGCCGCCACCGTCCGCCCGACCACCACCACCGGCTACAACGCCTTCGGCGAGGCCGTCTCCACCAAGGACCCGCTCGGCCAGATCGCCAAGACCGCCGTCGACGCGCTCGGCCGCGTCACCGAGACCCGCCTGCCCGCCTACACCCCGCCCGGCGCCACCACCGCGCTCAACCCCGTCAGCCGCGTCGAGTACGACAAACTCTCCCGGGTCACCGCCACCACCGACCCGGCCGGACGGCGCACCACCTTCGGCTACGACCGCCTCGGCCACCAGAACCAGCGCGTCGCCCCCAACTCCACCGGCCCCTTCCAGCCCCAGACCGACGACACCCCGCCCACCTGGGCCACCACCTGGACCCCCACCGGCCTCCAGCTGTCCACCACCGACCCGCTCGGCGCCCGCGGCGAGGCCACCTACGACCAGCTCGGCCGCATCCTCACCGCGACCGTCGTCGAACGCCAGCCCACCCTGCAGAACCTGACCACCAAGTTCGCCTGGGACGACGCCGGCAACCGCACCGCCGTCACCACCCCGGCCGGCAGCAGCACCACCGCCACCTTCAACCCCGCCGGCCAGACCGTCACCAGCACCGACCCGGTCGGACGCGTCAGCAAGGTCGAGTACGACGGCCTCGGCCGCGCCGTGCGCACCATCGCCCCCCTCGGCGAATCCGTACGCACCCGCTACGACGGCCTCGGCAACCCCGCCACCACCGACGACCTCGATGCGGCCGGCACCGTGCTGCGCACCGCCACCGCGACCTTCGACCTGGAGGGCAAGCCGCTCACCAGCACCAGCCCGGCCACCGGCGCCGTCACCAGCACCGACTACGACGCGCTGGGCCGCCCGGTCAAGCTCACCGAACCGGTGGCCACCGGCCAGGCGATCACCACCACCCTCGGCTACGACGCCGCCGGCCACCGCACCCGCCTGACCGACGGCAAGGGCAACACCACCGTCTACACCTTCAACACCTGGGGCCTGCCCGAGTCCACCGTCGAGCCCGCCACCACCGCCCACCCCGCCGCCGCCGACCGCACCTGGACCACCTCCTACGACGTGGCCGGCCAGGCCGTGCGCGCCACCGAGCCCGGCGGCATCGTGCGCACCAGCAGCTACGACCCGCTCGGCCGTCTGGTCCGCGAGAGCGGCACCGGCGCGGAGGCCGGCACCACCGACCGGGAGCTGGCCTACGACAAGGCCGGGCACCTGATCCGGCACGACTCCTCCGCCCTGAACGGCCAGCAGTACGCGTACAACGACCGCGGCCTGCTCATCAAGGCCGGCACCGACCTGACCGCCCCCGACCAGACCTGGGAGTACGACGCCGACGGGCGCGTCACCAAGCGCCGGGACAAGGACACCGGCCTGACCGTCCTCGGCTACAAGGCCGACGGCCAGCTCGACTGGGCCAACAACCCCAAGCTGAACATCAAGAACTGGTACGGCTACGACGGCGACGGCCGCCCCAGCAAGCAGTGGTACATCCAGGCCGACCCGGTCGACGTCACCAAGGACAAGGCCGTCTCCGAGCGGCGCCTGAGCTACGACCCGCTCGGCCGCCTGGCCGGCGACCAGCTGCTCGCCGTCGGCGCCACCGCCACCCCGCTGGCCGGCACCGCCTACGAGTACGACCTGGATGACCGCCTCACCCGCAAGACCGTCAGCGGATCCGCCACCGACCCGGTCAAGGACAACCGCTACGGCTACGACCTGGCAGGGCGCCTCACCTCCTGGAGCGCCGACGGCACCACCACCGCCTACACCTGGGACGCGGCCGGCAACCGCACCGGCAACGGCACCGCCACCGCCACCTACGACGAACGCAACCGCCTGCTGTCGGACGGCACCAGCACCTACCGCTACACCGCGCGCGGCACCCTGGCCGCCGTCACCACCGCAGGCAAGGACGACACCCTCGCCTACGACGCCTTCGGCCGCCTGATCACCGAGGGCACCACCAGCTACACCTACGACGGCCTCGACCGCGTCACCAGTCGTAATGCCGCCCGGTTCAGCTACGACGGCGGCTCCAACAACCTGACCGGCGACGGCACCTGGACCTACGCCCGCGACACCGCCGGCAACCTGCTCGGCGCCGGCAACGGCACCAGCAGCGTGCGCCTGCGCACCGACAAGCACACCGACGTCACCGCCACCCTCGACAACAACGGCACCACCGTCACCGGCACCACCACCTACGACCCCTTCGGCAAGCCCACCGCCACCAGCGGCACCGGCACCAGCCTCGGCTACCAGAGCGGCTGGACCGACCCCGCCACCGGCGACGTCAACATGGCCGCCCGCTGGTACCGCCCCGGCACCGGAGGCTTCACCTCCCGCGACTCCTACCTCCTGAGCCCCAGCCCCTCCGCCCAGGCCAACCGCTACACCTACGGCAACGCCAGCCCCCTCAACGGCACCGACCCCTCGGGGCACTGCCTGGAAGACGCCTGTGTCATCGAGGTGACGGTCATCGTCGGCGCCGGCTCCGCACTCATCAGCGCCTGCCAGGCGAAGTGCAACGACATGGCCAGGGCCGGCGGGCAGATCTACAACAACACGATCAGCGGCATCAAGAACTCGTGGAACTGGCTCTCCGACAAGTTCTCCGGCTCCTCCTCCCACGCCGGCAGCAGTGCGGCGGCCGCCTCCACGACGTACGCCCCCGCCACCACGATCCCCGGCAGCTGGGACATCCAGCTGGACAAGGCGGACGCCCGCGCCCGGGCCTCCCAGATGGCCGCCGCCGCTGCCGCGGCCGCCGCCGCGGGCGCCGCGGCAGCGCCCGACACCGCGGCGGACGACGACACCTGCTGGTCGAGGTGCGGCGGAACGACGCCCACCAAGGTCCGCCCGGCGAAGTTCCACCGGCCGACCGGCACGATCACGCGACCGGTCCCGATCACGATCCCGAAGCCGCTCTGGGATCCCCGCAAGACCACCATCGAACGGCCCCCGCCGAAGCCCGACTGGGAGCCGCCGAAGCCCGGCGACATCATCAAGATCATCTCCGCGGTCTACCACGCCGCCGACCTGCTCAACCAGCTGACCACGCACCAGAACACCACCCCGGACCAGGACACCGACACCCACTCGGCCCCCGGCGCCGGCCCCGGGACCGACCAGAGCAACGACAACTCCTGCCGTGAGGGCGGCAAGGGCTGGGTCCGCCTTGGCACCCGCGACGCAGCCAATGGAATGCGGGCGACGCAGATGAACGCCTGCCTCGACGAGGAGTACCTCGCGGCACACGAGGGCAGCACCACCGAACGGGACACCCGCCCGCCCGGGTACAACTGGGCGCGGAATTACAGCTACTACTTGGGGAACGACAAACCCTGGCAATGGATCAACAACTGCCACCTGCTCGGTAAGCGGCTGAGCGGGAGCGGCACCGACTTGGACAACCTAGCCACCTGTTCCAGGGCGGCGAACGACGACGCCGTGGCTGAGGGCGATCCGGGAATGAGCCCCAACATGGAAGACGTCGAGTCGGAGGTCTTCCGGACGATCACCAAGCAACACCAAGTGGTCCGATACACGGTGACACCGAACTACGCCGGGAACAGGACGGTGCCGTACGAGTTCGTGATGACCGCGAAGGGGGTCAATCGCGATGGAACTCCGGGAATCGATAAGACGTGGACGATTGAGAACAAGATCTGGAGCACCAAAAACAGCCAGTGGTACAATCTCGGGCGCGCATTCGACTTCCGAGAGAGTCCAGTGATCCCGGTTCCGACAGGCCCGATGGATTAGAGGAGAAAACCGATGACAAGCGATGCACTCGAACGTCTGCGGCGGGTCCTTGCGCCGTCGGCGGGCAGTGCGGAGGGGGCGGCACTGGACCTGCAGGCGGTGGCGGAGGCCGAGGCCGCGCTGGGGATTCGGTTGCCGCCGGACTACCTGGAGTTCCTCGCCGTCTACGGCGGCGGGTCGCTTGACGACTTTCTGGCGATCGCGGCTCCGGCGAAGGCGCCCGGCCACCGGTACAGCTCAAGCATTGTGGAGATCACCGGAACGTTCCGCCGGGCGGCCGCCAAGCCCAGGAATGCGGAAATCCTGGGCGACGGCGAGTCGTACATCCACTGGGGCATGGACGAGGGTGGCGTCTACTACCTGTGGCGCATCGAGGGCGAATCGAGCGCTGACTGGCCAGTGTGCCTCTACGACGCCGGGGAATTGACGGTCCTGCCGTTCGGGATCGTGGAATTCCTGGCGAGGGCCTGCACCGGCGGCCTCCCCGACAAGCTGCAGCGCAGGTTCGGCAAGGGCGGCCACGAGTTCCTGCACTGGCAGGACGAGTACCGCCGCGACACCGAGCGATACGACTCCGGCTCCTACAACGGCGGCTGAGGCGAGGCGGCGGCCCCCGGAACCCGGGGTCGGCCGCCTCCAGGCCGTACGTACGTCACCCCTACTGATGCGTGACCGATTCGCCCCGCACCCGCCGCGCCCTACCGTCGGAGACGTCAGCACGACGAGCCCCTCCGACACCATGGGAGCAGCAATGACCGCCTACGCCCTGGCCCAGGTCCACTCCGCCGAGATGTGCCCCGACATCGTCGAGTACCTCGAGCGCATCGACGCCACCCTCGACGCCTTCGGCGGGCGATTCGTCGTCCACGGCGGCAAGTTCGAGACGCTGGAGGGCAGTTGGGGCCGGCTCGGGCTGATCCTCATCGAGTTCCCCGACTACGAGCGGGCCCGCGCCTGGTACGACTCGCCCGCCTACCGGGAGATCCTGCCGCTGCGCACCCGGCACATGGTCGCCGACGCGATCATCGCCGAGGGCGTGCCGGCCGGCTACCGGGGTGCGAACCGCCTCAAGGAGCACTGAGGCCCGGGGGCCTCAGGCGCGGACCCGCTCGCGCCACCAGCCGACGGTGGCCGCGAGCTGCTCCTCCAGCGGAGTCGCGCGGACGGTGAACTCCGCCTCGTACGCGGAGGAGTCCACGACGAAGGGGCGGTCGAACTGGTAGCGCGTCTCGCGCAGTTCACGCAGCAGCGGGGAGAACAGCCCGGCCACGCCCAGCACGGCGGGGGACAGGCGCCGCACCGGGACCGGGCCGGTGCCGGCCTCGGCGGCCAGGCGTTCGACCATGGTGCGCACCGGCAGGGCGGGGGCGGTGGGCACGTGCCAGGGCCGGCCCCAGGCCCGTTCCTCGCCGGCGAGTTCGGCCATCGCGCGGGCCACGTCGGGCAGGTAGGTCCAGCTGTGCGGGGCGTCCGGGTCGCCGAGGACGGCGACCGGACGGCCCTTCAGCAGGTTCGGCATCGCGCGGGAGGCGAGGTGGCCGCCGTCGGTGACGCCGGGGCCGAAGAAGTCCGAGGCCCGCACCTCGACCGCGCGGATCCGCCCGGCCTCGTGCAGGGCCCGCGCCTGCTCCCAGGCCGCCGCCCGCACCCGGCCCTTGGGGCCGGTCGCGGCGAGCGGCAGGCCCTCGGTCATCGGACCATCGACCGCGCCGTAGCCGTACAGGTTGCCGAGCATGACCAGCACGGCGCCGCTGTCCTCGGCCGCCGCGCACAGCGCGGAGCCGAGGGCGGGCCACTTCGCGGCCCACTGCGGCAGCGGCGGCGCGGCGCAGCCGTGGATCGCGACGGCGCCGCGGGCGGCCTGGGAGAGCCGGGCGGGGTCGCTCGCGTCCAGGGCGAGGTGTTCGACGCCTTCGACGGCCGCCGTGGCGGGGCGGCCGGTGCGGGTGACGACCCGGACCTGATGGCCCTGTTCGGCCAGCAGGCGGGCGGTGGCGGCTCCGGCGGGCCCGTGTCCGACGACGAGATGAAAGCTCACCCGCCCCACCCTAGGGGGTGCCGCCGGCAAGTGTGACACGCCGTCGGCGGGGTCCGGGGGAGGGTGGCAAATATCTGGTACGGCGATCGTAAAAGAGGATCTATGCTGTGGGACGTTCATGATCCCTTCACAGGAAAATACAGGTTCCGCTGCATGAAGCTGCCCCGGGTGTCCGCAGTCGTCGCGGCCGCCGTCCTGGCCCCCGCCGTCCTCTTCCCCTCGTCGGCCTCGGCCGCCGACGCCCCCCAGCCGACCGGGGTCTCCGGTCCTGACACCGCCTCCGGCTCCGTACCGGACGTCACTCCCGGCGACGACGGCGTCAACGGCGGCCCGGGCAACAGCAGCGGCCCCAAGGCCCCCGAAGGGCAGGAGCAGCGCGACCGCGCCGAGATCCAGAAGATCCTGGACGACAAGGACACCGGCCCCGGGGTGCGCGCGGCGGCCGAGAAGGCGCTCAAGGGCAGTGCGGCGGACCTGCGGCACTTCCTGGAGGTCGACCTGGCCAAGAACCGCGGCGACGACCTGCGGGTGAAGGTCTCCCAGATCATGGCCTCCGGCGGCCCGGCCGTGCGCGAGGCTGCCGGCAAGGCGCTGGACGGCGGCGAGGCGGCCCTGCTGAAGTTCCTCTCCGAGGGCCTGCCCGCCGCCCAGGCCGAGGACGCCGACCGGGCCGAGATCCAGCGGATCCTGGCCGACCCGAACACCGGGCGCGGGGTGCGCGAGGCCGGCGAGAAGGCGCTCAAGGGCAGTGCGGCGGACCTGCGGCACTTCCTGGAGGTCGACCTGGCCAAGAACCGCGGCGACGACAACCGGATCAAGGTCTCCCAACTCATGGAGACCGGCGGCCGGGCCGTGCGCGAGGCCGCCGCCAAGGCGATGGACGGCAGCGACGCTGACATCGCGAAGTTCCTCGCCGAGGGCTGGCCCGCCGCCCAGGCCGAGGACGACCGCGTCGCGCTGTTCGTCGCCCTGTCCGACAAGAACACCGGCCCGCACACCCTCGAGGCCGCCAGGAAGGCACTCAGCGGCACCCCGGCCGACATCGCCGCCTTCCTGCGCGACCTGCCCAAGCTGCGCGCCTCCGACAACCGGATCAAGGTCTCCCAGCTGATCGAGACCGGCGGCCCGGCCGTGCGCGACGCTGCCGCCAAGGCGATGGAGGGCAGCGACGCTGACATCGCGAAGTTCCTCGCCGAGGGCTGGGCCACGGCCCGCGCCGCGGACGAGGCCGCCGCGAACAAGCCGGCGGACAGGCCCGCCGACAAGCCCGCCGACAAGCCGGCCGACCAGCCGGCCGACCAGCCCGCCGGGCAGCAGGACCAGGGCACCCAGCAGCCGCAGACCGTCCAGCCGGCCGCCCTCACCGGGACCACCACCACCGGCACCACCGGCTCCACCACGGGCACCACCACCGTCGCCTCCGGGGCCGACACGCTCGCCGCCACCGGCACCGACGGGCTCGGCTGGGAGGCCGGCGGCGCCGCCGCGGCCGTCGCCGCCGGGGCCGCACTGGTCGCCCTCTCCCGCCGCCGCTCCACCGAGAGCTGACACCGTTCTTAGCGATGTCGGCCAGTGTTGGCCGAATCGCCTGAATCCGGACAGGTGGTCCGGTGACCTCGCGAACGGTCTTCGAGGTCGGGGAGCAGCGTGAGTTGGTCGCCTCGGTCCGGCCGGTCCGCCGCACCGTCGCCGGTACCGGTTCGGCCACGAATCCCGCATTGTGTCAGGATGCCCCCCGACCACCGAGCAGCACGAACAAGAGGAGTCACCCGTGGCCAACGCCCGGTTCGCCACCCTGCACACCACCGCGGGCCCGATCCGGCTGGAACTGTTCCCGTTCCACGCGCCGAAGACGGTCCGCAACTTCGTCGAACTCGCCGAGGGCACCCGGGAGTACACCGACCCGCGCACCGGCGAGCCGGGCAGCGGCCCGTATTACGACGGCACGACGTTCCACCGGGTGGTCAAGGGCTTCATGATCCAGGGCGGCGACCCGACCGGCACCGGCACCGGCGGCCCGGGCTACGCCTTCGCGGACGAGTTCCACCCGGAGCTGTTCTTCACCAAGCCGTACCTGCTGGCGATGGCCAACTCCGGCCCGGGCACCAACGGTTCGCAGTTCTTCATCACGGTCGGCACCCCCACCCACCTCAACCGCCGGCACACCATCTTCGGCCAGGTCGCCGACGCCGCCTCCAAGGCCGTGGTGGACGCCATCGCCGCCACCCCCACCGAGGGCGAGCGCCCGGTCGAGGACGTGGTGATCACCAAGGTCGAGATCACCCCCGCGTGACGGCCATGACCGCCACCGCGCCGCAGGAGACCTTCCCGCCCCGCCCGGTGCGCGGAGTACGGGCCCGCTACGTCTTCCAGGGCGGCTGCGGCCTCTTCGCGGACGCCACCGTCGACTTCGAGCCGTGGGAGGAGGGCGTGCACCTGGAGGTCGCGGCCGGGGCCACCGTGCGCGGCGGCCCGCTGCGGCAGGAGGACCTCGACGCTTTCCACGCGGCGCTGGCGGAGGGCGTGCGCGCCGAGCTGACCGAGCAACTGCCGGGCGTCACCCTGGCGTTGGCGCTGGTGGTGCACCACACCGCGGTCCACCTCGTGGACACCAGCGAATACGCCTACCGCAGGGCCGGGCAGACGGCGGCGCGCGAGGTGCTCGCCCTCCTCGGGGGGCGGTAGCGCAAGCCGAGCCGCCGCCCCGGCGCGAAGCAGGGGCGGCGGCGACAACAGAGCCCGCCACGCCACGGCCGCTCAGTCCCGCTGCGCCCGGCGCCGCCACAGTGTCACGTCCTCGGCCGCCCCGCGGCCCAGGTGCACCGCGCCGGCCAGCACGAACGGGACGCACAGGCCGAACAGCGGCACCGTCACCCAGCTCGGCCGCCCGGTGCTCATCCGCCCCCGGCCGTCCAGCCACACCGTGACCTCCCGGCCCTCCGGGCACGGCCCCTCGGGGCGCTCCGCCCTGAACTCCCGTCCGTCGACGCTCCAGTGGAAGGTGCAGGCGTACGTCTCCGTTGCCAAGTCCATAGGCAGAGCCCAGCAATCCGGACGTTTCCGCCCGGAAGGTCCGTTCGCGGCCGTTCGGACGCGATCACGGTCCGCGCTTCGCAGTCGACCGCCTGGCTGACGCCTGGTCTTACACCGGCTCCACGCAGGTCTTTCGTCTCCGAGCCACTCCCGGCGACGACGGGCACAGGGCCCGTGAGGGCGCTCTCAGCCTGCCGCCCCAGGAACCGAGCGCCGCCCGGCTTGGCTTTCGCCGGATGACGAGGCCGATCCCACGCCCGAGCAGCCGAGAATCGCTGACAGGTGCCTACGAACGGCGAGGTGTCAAGCGGCAGTTGACAGCCCCCGCCAGCCCGCCACCCCCCCCTTCACCCGGCCGGCCCCCGGCCGGTCACCTGGCATCCCCCCGAGCGGTGACAAGGCCGCGACATCGGCACGGCCGGCCGGCGCCGCGCCCCGTCAGGCGGCGGCCAGGGTGATCCCGAGGATCCGCGCACCGACCTCGGTGCGCGGCCGGTGCCGGCTACCCGGCGCGAACACCACGTAGGAGCCCGCCGGGTGACGCTCCTCACCCTCGATCACCTCGCCGCTGAGCACGTAGTAGCGCTCCTCGGTGTCGTGCACGTCGACCTCCGGCCACCGGCTGCCCGGCTCGAAGTCGATCAGCCAGGCGCGGGCGTACCCGGTGGAGGTCAGCCGGCGCCGCACGATCCCCGGCCCGACCGGGACCGTCTCCACCTCATCGATCATCAGGACCGTCTTCAGCGTGCCGTCGTTCAGTACGTCGTTCTCGTTCATGACCCCACTGTGGCCGCCCGCACCCCCACCGCCCCAGTGTCCTGAAAGACATCCTCAGGTACATTCCTGCCATGGAAGCCACGGACGCCATGGACGCTCCAGCCCCGAACCCGCACCGCCACCGGGTGGTGGCCCTGCTCGGCACACCCCAGGCACCCTTCGAACTCGCCTGCGCCGCCGAGGCCTTCGGCACCGAGCGAGCCGGACTGCCCTCCTACTACCAACTCACCCTGTGCACCGAGCACCCCGGCCCGGTACCCACCAACCTCGGCGTCCCCCTACTGGTCGACAACGGCCTGGAAACACTGGAGCAGGCCGACACCGTCGTCGTCCCCGGCTGGCAGCCACCCGGCTCACCCGCGCCGCCCGCCGTCCTGGACGCGCTGCGCACCGCCCACGCCCGCGGCGCCCGGATCGTCTCCATCTGCACCGGCGCCTTCGTCCTGGCCCAGGCCGGACTGCTCGACGGACGCCGCGCCACCACCCACTGGGGCCGCACCGCCCAACTCGCCGCCCAGTACCCCGCCCTGGAAGTCGACCGGGACGTGCTGTACGTCGACCACGGCGACGTCGCCACCAGCGCCGGCTCCGGCGCCGGCATCGACCTGTGCCTGCACCTGCTGCGCCGCGACCACGGCGCCGCCTACGCCGCCCAGGTCGCCCGGCACATGGTGCTGCCCCCGCACCGCGAGGGCAGCCAGCTGCAGTACGCCGCCACCCCGGCGCCCGCCCGCGCGGACGAGTCGCTGGCCCCGCTGCTGGAATGGGCCCAGGAACGGCTGGGGGAGCGGCTGACCGTGGACGACCTCGCCGCCCGCGCCGGCCTGTCCGGCCGCACCCTGGCCCGGCGCTTCACCGAGCAGCTCGGCACCAGCCCCGGCCAGTGGCTGCTGGCCCGGCGCATCGACGCCGCCCGGGTCCTGCTGGAGCAGACCGACCTGCCGGTGGAAGCCGTCGCCACCCGGGTGGGCCTGGCCTCCGCCGTCAACCTGCGCCGCCGCTTCCACGCCGCCCTCGGCACCACCCCCGGCGCCTACCGGCGCACCTTTGGGGGCGTCAACTAGAGTCCACCGGCGGACAGTTCCTCCGACTCTGCCCCGGCCGGCTCCAGAGCCGGCTCCAGGGCGACCGGGCGCCGCCCCTGGCGCCCTGTCAGTTTCCGGTCACCGGGAGCAGGCCGCGCTCGCCGAAGACCTTCTTGGCGACGAAGGTCGCGTTCAGCGCCTTGGGGAACCCGCAGTACACGGCCGCGTGCAGCAGGGCCTCGGTGATCTCGGTGGGGGTGAGGCCGACGTTGAGGGAGGCGTTGATGTGCACCTCCAGCTGCGGCTCGCAGCCGCCGAGCGCGGTCAGCATCCCGAGTGTCACCAACTGCCGGTCACGCGCGGCGAGTTCGGGACGGCTGTAGATCTCGCCGAAGCCCCAGGCGACGACCTGGTGGGCCAGCTCGGGGTTGATGTCGGCCAGCGCCTCCACCACCCGCTGCCCGCTCTCGCCGTCGACCCGGGTGAGCATCTCCATGCCCCGGTCGAAACGCTCCTGCCGCTGCCCGGCCTCGTTCGCGGGAACACCCATGGCGCCTGTCCTCTCCTCGTACCCGTACTGGTTCAGTGGTCCCGGCCGTCCGTCCGGCCGTGACCACGGGAAGAACCGTATGACTTGGAGTGCGCTCCAACTCAAGCCCGATCCGTACGACACGTCGTCAGGGGCGGGGCGTCCATCCAGGCGGGGTCGGCCCGGTGTCGGCGAGGATCCGCGCGAGCGTCCCGTCCAGCGAGCTGTGCTGCGGGACGACCCGCTCGACACCGCCCGGCAGCAGGTCCCGCCCCCGGTGCCAGCCGGCCGTGCCCGCAGCCCGGTGGCGACGATGGACTTGCCCGCCCCGCTCGGACCCCGCACCACCACCAGCAGCGTGTCCCGACTCCCCGTCACCGGGCCGCTGTAGGGCCGCCCCCGCCGGGGCGGGGCCGCCTGTTGCGGTTGGATCACGGAGCGTCCGATTGATCAAGCATTGGGTGGGAGTGCGGTGATTGTTTTCGTTGGCGTGGGTGTCATCCGACTCTCATAATGCCTGCTGAGACACGTGACGGAAGGTCCGGAGAGCCGCAGGGGGAGCGGAATCCGACAGTGACCCGCGTGTGAAAATCCCACGTTTCCCTTGGGGGGAGTCCTTTGTCCGCGCCCGAGAACGAGAGCGCCGCTTTCACCGATCCGCCGCCGGATCCGGTTGCCGCGCCCACCGCCGCCGCCGTACCCGAGCCCGCAGCCGCGCCGGAGGCGGCTGCCGTATCCGCGCCCGCCCAGGCCCAGGCCCCGGCCGCGCGCCGCCTGCCGCGTGCCGTCGGCGTCGCGCTGGCCACCGCCGGACTGCTCGCCGTCACGGCGGCCAGCGCGGCGGTGACCGTCGCGGTCGGCAAGCCGGACAGCCGACCGGCCGCCGCACCCGCACCCCGCACCACCGCCACCGCCTCGCCGAGCACCGGCGCCGGAGCGAGCGCGAGCACGACGCCCTCCGCCGTTCCGGTGCCGACCGTCGTCCCGACCGCACCCGCCCCGGTCAGCACCGTCAAGGGCACGGTCAGCGACGGCAAGCACGAGGGAGACCTGCGCTACTTCCTGCTCCCGATCCCCGCCGGCGGCGAGTCCTACGGGCCCGCGGACGGGATGCCGATGACCCGCGACGACGTCGCCGAGATATTCGGCAAGTCGGACGACATCGACACCATCCTCACCCATTACGGCTACCGGGACGGGGCCACCCGCACCTACCGGACGGCCGACGGCAAGGCCGAAGTGACCGTCACGCTGCTGCACTTCGGCTCCGCCGACATGGCGAGCAGGTTCGTCCAGGGCTACACCATCAAGTCGCAGGAGCCGATCGACATCGACGGCGACCCCAACGCCCACGGCTTCCGCAGGAAGCCCAAGCACGAGGCGTACACCGGCTCTATGACCGGCATCTCCAGCCAGGGCGACGTCCAGTACACCATCGACGTCGACGTCAAGGGCACGCCGGACAAGGCGCTGCTGAACGACCTGATGAAGCGCCAGCGCGAGTGGCTCGCCTCCGGCGGCTGAGCCCGCGCCCGCGCCCGCCCCACGGCGTCGTCCTTCCTTCCTCATCTGGAGCCACTTCCGTGACCACCGAACCCGAGCAGCCGCCCTCCGCTGCGGCCGAGCCGACCACGTCGGCCGCAGCGGCCGAGCCACCGGCGCCTCCCGCACCTCCCGCACCTCCCGCGCCTCCCGCGCCCCCCGCGCCTCCCGCGCCTCCCGCCCCGGCCGTGTCCCCGTGGTCGGCCCAGGCGTCCGCCGAGGGCGAGTCGAACGCCCCCGCCGCCGACGCCCCCGCCGCCGACGCCCCCGCCGCCGACCTCCTCGCCGCCGGTCCCGAGTCCGCGCCGCGCGCCCCGCGCCGCCCCCGTCCGGTGCTGCTGTCCGTCTGCGCCCTGGTCGTCGGCGCTCTCGCCGGTGGCGGCGTCGGCTACGCGATCCAGGCCCAGCGCCCGCCCACGCCGCTGCCGCCGCTGCAGGTGGCCCTGCCGGCCTACCCGGCCGAGGTGGTCGACCCGGCCGCCCTCGCCGCCCAGCAGCCCGCACCGCCGGTCATCGAGGGCGACCTGCGCAAGCTGCTGGTCAGCGCCCCGGCGGGCAGCGGCGCCTGGGGCGACTACCCGGACAAGCCGGGCTGGATGTCGATCGGTGAACTCGCCGAGCGCAAGGGCGAGCCGGCCCTGGTCTTCAAGGACCTGGCCCTGAACGGCTTCCGGCGCGCCGCCGAGGTGGACTGGATGAAGGACGACATCCGCTACCGCGTCTCGCTCACCCAGTTCACGCCCGACCACATCGCCCAGGCCGAGGCCACCCCCGGGATGTCCTTCGCCACTGACGCCAACGGCGGCTACAGCGTGGACTTCCTGCCCCGCAAGTGGTCCGACACCGAGGACCAGTACTACTACGGGCACGCCACCGCCCAGCGCGGCACGGTGCTGATGAAGGTGGAGATCTTCAGCCCGAAGCCGGTGGACGCCGGGGACCTCAAGGCCCTCGCCAAGCAGCAGTGGGAGCGACTGGCATGACCGACGACTCCGTGACCGCAACGCCGGCCACCCCCGAACCGGCCACCCCGCCCACCCCCCAACCGGCCGCGCCCGCCCCCGAGTTCGCCCCCGCCCCCCAGCAGCCCCGCCCCGCCTCCCGTCGCCTGCTGCGCGCGGGCGCCGCGACGGTCGCCGCCGCGTTGGTCGGCGTGGTCATCGGCGTGGGCATCATCAAGACCCAGTACGACGACCCCGCCCCGGCCACCGTCGCCGGCCCCGCCGGCGCGCCCGCCCCGACGGTCACCCCCACGCCGTTCGGGGCCAAGTCCAACGGCAGCCACTTCGGCTCGCTGCGCGACCTGCTGCTGCCCGTCCCGGCCGAGTTCGAACTCGGCCCCGACGAGGGCGGATACGGCAACGACACCGAACTCGGCGCCGGACAGATCTCCGACGAGCTGGACGCCGAGCTCCAGCAGATCCCCAAGGACAAGCGCGACAGGCTCCGCTCCTACTGGGAGGGGCTGCACGTCAAGGGCACCGGCGTGCGGACCTACCGCAACAGCGACGGCACCCTGGTGGTCGGGCTGCGGCTGCGCCAGTTCAACCAGCAGGAGGTGCAACGGATCAACGAGTACACCGCGGTGTTCACCGGCGACACCGGCATCTTCCGCTCCGGCCCGCAGATCCCGGGCCACCCCGAGGCGCACTGCTACCTGATGCCCGCGCCGCCGTCCGCGCCGATCGACTACCTGGAGTGCTCGGCCGCCGAGGGCGACCTGCTGGTGGTCATGAGCGTCGAGGGCGTGGCCCCGCTGCCCAAGGACAAGATCGTCGGTCTCTTCACCATGCAGCTCGACCGCCTCGCCAGCCCGGGAGCGTCCGTTTGACTTCCCCCCTCCTGAAGGAGGGGGGTTCCCCTCAGCCTCGCGGCTGAGCCGCTGCGCGTGAGCGCTGCGGTGGGACGACTTCCTGCTTCACCGACGACCGCCCGCCCGGAGTGCTCCGTTGAGGTCTTACACCGTCTCCACAGGCTGCAACCGCCAGCCCGGCGGCCAGGATGTTGCGTGCCGCGTTCACGTCCCGGTCGTGGACTGCTCCGCAGTCGCACTCCCATTGGCGGACGTTCAGCGACATGTTGTCGCAGAGGGTTCCGCAGGCCGAGCACAGCTTGGAGCTGGGGAACCACCGGTCGACGGTGATCAGCTCGCGGCCGTACCAGGCGCATTTGTATTCCAACATGGTCCGCAGCTCGCTCCAGCTCGCGTCCGATATGGCACGAGCGAGCTTCCTGTTCTTGAGCAGGCTGCGGACCGTGAGGTCCTCGATCACGACCACTTGGTTCTCGTGGACGAGTCGGGTGGTGAGCTTGTGCAGGAAGTCCCTGCGCCGGTCGGCGATCCTCGCGTGGACGCGGGCGACCTCACACCGGGCCTTCTCCCGGTTGTTCGAGCCCTTGGCCTTGCGGGCGAGTTCCCGCTGCGCCTTGGCGAGGCGTTCCCGGTCGCGGCGTTCGTGCTTCGGATTGCTGATCTTCTCTCCGGTGGAGAGCGTCACCAGGCTGGTGATACCGGCGTCGATGTCCACGGCCGTGTCCAGCACGGGCAGCGGCTGCACCGTCGGGTCGTCGCAGAGCATCGAGACGAACCAGCGTCCCACCGCGTCCCGGCTCACCGTCACCGTGGACGGCGACTGTCCCTCGGGCAGCGGCCTCGACCATACGATGTCCAGCGGCTCAGCCATCTTGGCCAGCGTCAGCCTGCCGTCGCGGTAGCGGAACGCGGACCTGGTGTACTCGGCGCTGTCGCGGGACCTCTTCTTCGACTTGAACCGGGGATACCTCGCCCGCTTCTGCCAGAAGTTCGAGAATGCCTCTTGCAGATGCCGGAGTGCCTGCTGCAACGGAACGCAGGACACCTCACAGAGGAAGGCCAGTTCCTTGCTCTTCTTCCACGCCGTCAGCATCGCCGACGTGGTGTTGTAGGTCACCCGCGCCTGGTGCGTCGTCCACGCCTCCAACGCCTTGTTGTAGACGAGCCGCACACACCCGAACGTGCGCGACAGTTCAGCCGCCTGCGCATCAGTCGGGTAGAAGCGGAACTTGAGCGCCCGCTTCAGGTGAGTGATCGTCATGGCACACACGGTGACACTTACTCAAGTGGTCGCCTGTCGATGATCAACTGCCGCGACGCCATACCGCCTTGGCGGCGAAACGGCTATTCCTGCCCCGCTCCACGGGAGCTTCGTTTCCTCCCCCGGTGGAAGCCGGGGAAATCCACGGAGGAGTCCGTATGACCGACCACGCCGCCGCGCCGCAGCCCGCGCCGCAGCCCCACCACCAGGCCGCCGGCGCGGCCGAGAGCCCCGGGACGGCGAACCCCTGGGCCGCCATCACCATCGACGACCCGCAGCCCGACGCCGCCCAGGCCCCCGGGCTGACGGAGGCCGCCGAGGAACAGGCCGCCCGCCGCACCCGCCGCCGCAAGGCCGCGGTGCGCTGGAGCTGCGCCGTGCTGGTGTTCGCCCTCGCGGGCACCGGCACCGCGCTGGCCGTCACCGCCCCCGAGCGCACCGACATCCCCGGCCTGGCCACCGCCGACGACGGCCGCTACACCTTCCCGCCCCTGACGCTGCCTCCGCTGCCCTCGGGCAAGGCCGCACCGGACCTGAAGGACAGGAGCAAGGGCCTCCACCAGGCGGACCTGCGCTACCTGCTGCTGCCCGCCCCCAAGGAGGCCGGCGGCTCGGTGAACCCGCCGGTCTTCCCCGCGCCCACCGCACCCGCCTCGGCCTCCGCCACGGCCGCGCCCTCCGACACCCCCTCGGCGACCCCGAGCACCTCGGCCTCCGCCGCGCCGTCCGCCTCCGCCGTCCCGGGCGGCGGTACGGGGCTGGCCGACTGGGTGGCCTGCGACGCGCTGAACTCCGAGCTGCAGAACCCGGCCAGGCTGCACGGCCTGCTGCTGCAGGACGTGTGCCGCGCGGCCACCGCCCGGGAGTGGACCGCCTCCGACGGCACCCTCACCCGGATCCGGCTGCTGCGCTTCGGCTCCCCGAACGAGGCCCGGGACGCCTACTCCCGCGGGCGTACGGAGCTGCAGCTCAAGGCCGCCCCCGACGCGAAGATCGCGGACGGCGGCGGCTGGGACACCGTCGACGGCATCGAGGTGACCCGCAAGGACTCCCAGGAGACCGCCGGCAAGGGCGTGCCGACCACCCGGGTGGCGTACGTGTCCGCCTCCGACGTGGTGGCCGTCATCACCATGACCAACCCCCACGGCGTGCCCGCCACGGCCTTCCGCCAGGTCGTCACCCTCCAGTCCGACCTGCTCGCCTGACCGACTCCCCGCGGCCGCCGCCACCCCACCCCGGGCGCCGGCGGCCGCAGCCGTCCACCGTCCACCGACCGACTCGCCCGACGGCCCGCACCCGGCGGGCCGCCGCCGCACCGCCGGGTCAGAGCAGGTCGGGGGCGGTCAGGCGCGGTGGTACTGGACGGGGGAGTGGACCTCGCCGCCCAGCTCGCGGGCCGCGTGGCGGGCCCAGAACGGGTTGCGCAGCAGCTCGCGGCCGATCAGGACGGCGTCCGCCCGGCCGGCGGTGAGGATGTCCTGGGCCTGGGCGGGGTCGGTGATCAGGCCGACGGCCGCCACCGCCAGGCCGGCCTCGCTGCGCACCGCCTCGGCGAAGGGCACCTGGAAGCCGGGGGTGGCGTCGATCCGGGCGTCGGGGACGAGGCCGCCGGTGGAGACGTCCAGCAGGTCCACGCCGTGCGCCTGGAGTTCCTTGGCGAGGCGGACGGTGTCCTCGGAGGTCCAGCCCTCGCGGCCGTCCTCGGGGTTCTCGGTGAGCCAGTCGGTCGCCGAGACGCGGAAGAACAGCGGCAGTTCCTCGGGCCACACCGCGCGCACCGCGTCGACGACCTCCAGGGCGAAGCGGATGCGGTTCTCGAAGGAGCCGCCGTAGGCGTCGGTGCGGTGGTTGCTCTGCGGGGAGAGGAACTGGTGGATCAGGTAGCCGTGGGCGCCGTGGAGTTCGACGGCCTGGAAGCCGGCCTCCAGAGCGCGCCGGGCTGCGGCGGCGAACTTGCCGACGATCTCGCCGATCTGATCGACCGTCAGCTCCTCGGGCGTGGTGTGCTCGGGGGAGAAGGCCAGGGCGCTGGGGGCGAGCGGGGTCCAGCCGTGCTCCTCGTCGGGGGCGATGGCGCGCCCGCGGTCGATCCAGGGCCGCTCGGTGGAGGCCTTGCGCCCGGCGTGGCCGAGCTGGACGACCGGGACGGTGCCCTGCGCCTTGAGGAAGGCGGTGATCCGGCGGAAGGCCTCGAGCTGGGTGTCGTTCCACAGGCCGAGGTCGTACGGGCTGATGCGGCCCTCGGGGCTGACGGCGGTGGCCTCCGTGATGATCAGCCCGGTGCCGCCGGCGGCGCGCGCGGCGAGGTGGCTGAAGTGCCAGTCGTGCGGGGCCCCGGTCGCCTCGCCGGTGGGTGCGGCGCTGTACTGGCACATCGGCGGCATCCAGACCCGGTTGGGGACCGTCAGTTCCCGCAGGGTGTACGGGGTGAAGAGGGTGGTGCTCACGTGGGTGCTCACGTCGGTGCTCATGTCGGACTCCCGGTGGGGTCGGCAGCGCCAGGACACAGGTGCTCAAGGACACGGGCGCTTGCTGATGCGCGTTATGTGTATGAACAATAGTTGCACAGGACGGTACTTTTCAACGGGGTGCCTCCAGCAGGCCGCGGGCCCGGCCCGCCAGGCCGTCGGCGCCGCAGCGCACGGCCAACTCCAGGCCGCGGGTCAGCACGGCGCGGGCGTCCGCGGCCGGGCCCAGCGCCTCGCCGAGGTCCACCAGGGCGATCGCGTGCTCGTAGCGCGCCGGTGAGCGCTCCAGGTGCCGCACCGCCTCCGCCAGCAGCTCGGCCGCGCGCGGCGCGTCGTGCACCGCGGCGCACAGCCGCAGCGCGCTGCCGACGGCCGAGTCCGTCCGGGACTCCCGGGCCCGGCGCACCGCCTCCTCGGCCAGGTCGCGGGCCCGCTCCGGCTGGTCGTGGGCCACCGCGCGCGCCAGGTGCCCCAGCCACGGCGCCCACACCGTGTTGCGCCACCTGCGCGCGTCCAGCGCCGCGCCGGCGGCCGTCAGCACCTCGGCCGCGCCCGCCGCGTCGCCCGCCGCCAGCAGCAGACGGCCGTACAGCGTGGGAGCGTCGGGCAGCCCCATCACCGTCGGGTACGGCGGACCGAAGGCGTGCTCGCGCGCGAGCGCCAGCGCCTCCTCCACCCGGCCGCGCGCCGCCAGGGTCTCGGCCAACGCCCCCACCGCATCCCAGTGCAGCGGGGTGCCCGGCCCGATCCGCCCGGCCGTGCGCAGCGCCCGGCGCAGGTAGTCCTCGGCCTCGGCGAGGGCGCCGCAGCGGAACCGCAGCATGCCGGTCAGCAGGTAGGCGAAGCCGAGGTGGCCACCGCTCCATCCGGCGACCTCGTAGGCGCGCACCGCCTCGGTGAACAGCTCCTCGGCCCGGTCGGCCCGGTCGGCGTACAGGTAGCTGATGCCCAGGATCCCGGGCAGCTCGAAGCCCCAGGTGGTGTTGGTCCAGCCGAGGCTGCGCGGCAGCCGGCCCTGCGGCAGCGCGGAGTCGGCCAGGGCGAGCGCCCGCGCGCGGTCGGCGCCGCGCAGCGTGAGGTCCCAGCAGCGCAGCACGGCCACCGCGTGGGCCAGGCCGTCGTGCTCGAACGGGGCCCCGCCCGGGGCCCCGTCGTCCGGGTCGGTGTCGGTGAAGTCGGTGTCGGTGAAGGCCAGGCGGACCGTGTCCAGCGTCCGGTGGAACTGCGCGAGCCGGCGGGAGCGTCCGGGGCCGTCCGCGTCCTCGGACTGGAACGCGCCGAACATGAAGTGGGCGACCTCCAGGCGCATCCGCCCCGGGCCGGGCGGGGTGCGCGAGGCCTCCTGCGCGCACAGCGCGGCGGCCTCGCCGACCCGGTCGCTGTGGGCGAGGGCCTGGGCGAGCCGGAAGGTCGCGTCCACCCGCAGCCGCGGGTCCAGTCCGTACGGGTCGGCGAGGGCCAGGCGCAGCTGGTTGACCGTGGTCGCCGGGTCGGTGAGCAGGGCCGAGCAGCCGAGTTCGTAGAGCACCGAGGCCCGGTCCTCGTCGGCGGGCGGCTCGCTGACGGCGCGGCGCAGGCAGCGCTGCGCGGCCTCGGGCGCGCCGATGGCCAGGTGCTCGCGGGCCGCCCGGCGCAGCTTGTCGACGATGGCGCCGTCCCCTTCGGGCAGGATCTCCAGCAGGTGCCGGGAGGCGGCCGGCAGGCCGAGGCCGGCGTTCTCGACCTCGACGGCGGCGACCCCGTGCATCCCGGTCCGGGCGGCCGGCGGCATCGACTGGTAGACCGAGGTGGCGATCAGCGGGTGGACGAACTCCAGCCGGCCCGCCGCCGTGTTGGTCAGCACCCGGTGGCGGCGCAGTTCCCGGACGGACTGGGCGGCGGTCTCGGGCCCCTGGGCGCAGATGGCGGCGGCGAGGTCGGGGCGGATGTCGGTGTCCAGGACCGACGCCGCCCAGGCGAAGCGCAGCGCGGTGGGGCCGAGCCGGTCCAGCCAGTGCCGCAGCGTCATCCCGCGGGCGGTGGCGGCGATCTCGCGCAGCAGCCCGGTGCTCTCCTCGACCGGGTCGAGCCGCTGGTCGGCCACCTCGCGCAGCAGGGCGGCGGTCTCGTACGGGTTCCCGGCGGTGACCGCCCAGACGTGGCGGCAGAAGGCGTCCTCGGCCCGTGCGCCCAGGGCCGCGCGGACCAGGTGCGCGACCGAGGCGGGCTGGAGCGGGCGCAGTTCGTGCCGGCGGTCCGCCCGGTCGGCGAGGCCGCGCTGCAGCGCCAGCGCGTCGTCGGGGAACTCGTCGCGGCAGGCGAGCACCAGCAGGACCGGCAGCTCCCGGGCGCGGACCGCGAAGCCGGCCAGCCAGCCGAGCGACTCCGGGTCGGCCCAGTGCAGGTCGTCGATCAGCACGGCCACCGGCGAACGCAGCTGCACCAGGCGGGTGAGGACGAAGTCCAGCCCGTCGCGGACCCCCTGGGGATCGAGCTGCCCGCCGGGCGGCCGCAGTCCCGCCGCGGGGCCGACGACGTCCTCCCACGGCCCGAAGACCCGCGCCCGCTCGTCGTCGGACAGGGCCGACAGCACCGGGCGCACCAGCTGGCGCACCACGTGGAACGGCTCGTGGCACTGCCGCTGCCCGCCCCGGGCGAACAGCACCGTGCAGCCCGCCTGCTGCGCCGCCCGGCGCACCTTCGTCAGCATCGCGGTCTTGCCCAGCCCGGCCGCACCGGTGTAGAGCAGCAGCTCCCCGACCCCGGTACCGGCCGGCCGGGTCAGCGCCTCGATCGCCTGCGCCGCCGACTTGAGTTCGGCCTCGCGCTCGTGCAGCGGCCCGTCCTCCCGCCCGTCCCCGTCGCCGCCCCCGGCCTTCCCCTCGGCCACCTGCCGCCTCCAATTCGCCCTGCCAGGGCCGTCGTTGCAGAGGGCCGAGGTTACTGCCGAACGGGCGGCCCCGGTACGGGCTTGACAAAGCCGCCCACCCGCCCCCGGGGCAGGCGGAGTACCGGGGCGGCGAACCCGGCAGTGCGCCCGGAAAACCGTTGGCCGCAGTCCGCCCGGACCGCGATACTCGCCCGTCGGCGGTGCGGACGAAAGGGGAGCGGGCGGGCGTGGAGGTCTTCGAGTGCAAGGCGTGCGGCACCGCGCTGACCGGGCCGCTGACGCGGGTCGCCTTCCCCGTCTACGCCGGCTTCGTGTACGGCAACGGCCACCCGATGCCCGTCCTGATGGAATCGGGCACCTACGCCGTCGCCGAGGACGCCGCCGGGCAGGCCCGCTCGATCCTGATGGCCCCCGGCGACGCCCACGGCACCGCCCTCATCCAGCGGCGTGAGCTCGGCGCCTGCTGCGGCATCGACGGCCGCTACGGCCCGAACCTCACCTGCGCCGGCTGCGGCCGCAAGGTGGCCACCAGGATCGACGACTGCTCCCTGTGGCAGGCCACCTGGCTGGAACGGGCCGCCGTGCGCCCCGTCCCCACGGGCCCGGCCCGCCCGCTCGCCGACTGGGCCTCGTTCACCCAACCACGCTGCGCCACCGCGCCGTTGGAGGCGGACGGGGAGTGGAACATCCGCTGGGAGGCGGAGGCCTGCGTGACGCTGGCCCACCTGGTCCACGCCGCACAGGGCTCGCCCGTCACCCTCCCCGGCGGCCCGCTCGCCAACGCCTTGCGCGTGCTCCTCGGTCAGCTGGCGCTCCCGGCGGCCGGACCGGCCCGGCGCGCGGTCCTGGCCGGACCGGGCCTGCCGCCGCCCGACCACCTCCCGGACATCGCCGTCGTCCCCTACCACCCCCAGACCGGCGAGCCCTGGCCCACACCGCCGGGCGTGGCGGCCGTGCCACTGGCCGCCGACTTCTGGACGTACTTCGCCTTCCACCGCGAGCGCCCGCTCAGACCCGTCACCGGCGGCCTGCCCCCGGGCGTCGAACGCGACGACCCGCTCCCGCCCCACCCCCGGCGCCCCCCGTTCCTCGTCCGGGAGGTGTACTCCCACGTCCTGGAGGGCCTGAACGCCGCCCGGTAAACCGACGGCGGCGCCGCCCGGGAACACCCGGGCAGCGCCGCTCACGTGCCGGCCGTCAGCTGCGCGCCGTCTGCGGCACGCGCTGCCCCGGGACGACCGGCCCCGCCTTGGCGCCCGCCGTACGGGCGGCGGCCGGCGCCGCGCCCAGCGCCGTGCCGCGGGTCTCCTCCGCCCACAGCGCGCACACCAGCAGGCCGAGCGCCGTCACGCCGGCGGCGATCAGCATGGTCGGCCCGGTGCCCAGCCCGGTCAGCGACAGCGGCAGCAGGTAGGTGCCCACCGCCGCGCCGATCCGGCTCACCGAGGTCGCCACCCCCACGGCGGTGGCCCGGATCTCGGTCGGGAACAGCTCGTTGGGGTAGGTCCAGTCGAGCACGTTCGGCCCGCCGCACAGGAACGCGTACGCGCACAGCGCGGTCAGCGCCACGGCGGCCGGCGCGCTGGGCCAAACGCCCAGCAGGGCCAGCGGGACGGTCATCAGCGCGAAGGACCAGATGATGACGGGGCGTCGGCCCTTGGTGTCGATCAGGCGCAGCGCCGGGTAGCAGCCCAGCAGGAAGACCAGGCTGATCAGCCCGGTGCCCAGGGTCTCCATCACGGTGCCGCCGGGCATGCCGAAGGAGGACAGGATCTGCGGGCCGAAGGTGAGCATCGCGAACAGCGGGCCGACCTGGCAGAGGAAGAACAGGCCGCAGAACAGGGTGCGGCGCCGGTAGGGCGGGGTCAGCAGCAGCCGCAGCCCGCTGGCGCGCCGGGCGCGCTCGGCCGGGTCGGGCATCAGCTCGCGGCCGTCGACCCGCACCCCGAGGTGCTTCTCCACCACGCGCACCGCGTCGCCGACCCGCCCGTTGGCGGCCAGCCAGCGCGGCGACTCCGGCGAGCCGCGGCGGATCACCAGGAAGACCACGCACAGCACCGTGGAGCTGGCCAGCATCCACCGCCAGCTGCCCGGCCCGGCCAGCTCCAGGAACAGGTAGCCCACCACGTAGGCGAGCACCGAGCCGGCGTACCAGGCGACGATCTGCTGGCCGAGCAGGCGGCCCCGGTGCTTGGCGGGCAGCCACTCGGCGAGCAGGGAGGTGGCGATCGGGTAGTCGGCGGCAACCGCCATGCCGAGCACGAAGCGCAGCACGGTGATCGCCCACACCGAGTCGACCCAGAAGGAGAGCACCGAACAGACGACCATCACCAGCAGGTCGGCGGTGTACATCACCTCCCGGCCGATCTTGTCGGTCAGCACGCCGAACAGGGCGCCGCCGACGAACATGCCCACCAGGGCGGCGGCGCCGATCAGGCTGACCTGCGCGGTGGACAGGCCCAGGTCGGGGCGCATCCCGATCAGGGCGACGCCGACGATGCTCAGGATGTAGCCGTCGAGCAGCGGCCCACCGGAACAGGCGAGGGCCAGCCGGCGGTGGAAGGCGGTATACGGGGCGTTGTCGATGGTCTGGGACATGGGCTTCGGGGTCCTCCGGAGCGTACGGCTGCGCGCTTGTCACGCACGCCGTGCGCCGGGTAGACGGCAGGGAACGGCGCCGCCCACCGTGGACGGCGCCATCGCCCGGTCACATCGGGCGACCGTCCACGGTTGCCCGGGTTGGGACATGTCACCACCGGGCCGAAGGTCGACCGGATTCGCGACCAAGGTCCCGAAGCGGACAGGCCCTTCGCCCGTGCCGAAGCGCCGCCCGCCCAGTCCCCACGGGCGTCGTCGCCGTCCGCCGCACCGGTTGCCCGCCGCGGGTGACCCTTCTCACGACACAGGCCGCGGGACGTGTCCCCTGCCACAATTCCGGCAGCTGGTCCAGACCATCAGGGCGTGGGCCGGGCCCCGCGCAACCGATCCAGGCCCACGTCCAGGGCCGCCTCCAGGTGGACGGTGGAGCCCGTGGCCAGCAGGATCAGCACCCCGCCCTGGACCCCCGCCAGCAGCGCCGCCGCCTCCCGGTCCGCATCCAGGCCCGCCGCGACCTCGCCACTGCCCTGGAGGTGGCGGATGCCGACGGCGAGCTGCTCCTGCCACTGCTCCAGCAACCGCGCGGCCACCGCCCGCGCCGCGTCGGTCGTCGACCCCAGCTGGGACAGCGCCGTGTGCAGCGGACAGTTCACCCCCTGGGCCCGGTAGCGGGCCACGACCTTGTCGCGCCACCGCTGCCAGGCCTCCCAGGAGGTCAGGGAGCCCAGCTCCGGCTGCTGGTCGTCCAGCACCCGGCCCGCCTCGTGGCGGGCGACGGCCAGCAGCAACTCGTCCTTGCCGCCCGGGAAGTAGTGGAACAGCTGGCTCTTGCTGGTCGCCGTGCGAGTCATCACGTCCTCCAGGCGCAGCGCGAACACGCCCGCCTCGCGGATCTGCCCGGCCGCGCCCTCGACGATGCGCTGCCTGGTCGCGGCGCCCTTGCGGGTCAGCGTCACGTTGCCCTCCCGGAGTTGTGGTCGTACGGTCCCGTCACCCCGCGGTCAGGGCAGGAGCACCAGCTTGCCGGTGGTGCCGCGGGATTCGAGGTCCGCGTGCGCCCGGGCCGCCCCGGCCAGCGGGTAGTGGCCGCCGATCCGCTGGGTCAGCCGCCCGTCCAGGACCAGGTCGAACAGCTCGCCGCTGCGCCGCAGCAGGGCCTCGCGGGTGGGGACGTGGTGGTGCACCACCGGGTAGGTGAGCAGGATGCTGTTCGGCAGGTCGGTGGGCCGCAGCGTCGGGACGCCCATGAAGGGGCCGTAGTAGGCGTGCACGCCGTGCGGGCGCAGGGCCAGCTGGGAGGAGAGGAAGGTGTCGGCGCCGCCGCCGTCGTAGACGACGTCGGCGCCGCGGCCGCCGGTCAGCTGCCGCACCTGCTCCTCGAATCCGGCGCCGGAGTGGACCAGCACGTGGTCGGCGCCGGCCTCCTTCGCGGCAGCAGCCTTCTCCTCGCGCGAGACCAAGCCGATCACGTGGCCGCCGCGGGCCTTGACCAGCTGGGTGAGCAGCAGGCCGACCCCGCCGGCGGCGGCGTGCACCACGGCGGTGTCGCCGGGGCCGACGGGGTAGGTCTCGGTGCTCAGGTGGTTGGCGGTCAGGCCCTGTATCAGCAGGCCGCCCGCGACCTCGTCCGGCACCCCGTCGGGCACCTTGACCAGGGACGTCACCGGGACGGCGAGCAACTCGGCGTAGCTGCCCGGGTGGTAGAACCAGGCGACCCGGTCGCCGACGGCCACCTCCGTCACCCCCGCACCGAGGGCGATGACGTACCCCATGCCCTCGGCGCCGAGGACGGTGGGGGCCGCCCAGCCGCCGGTGCCCTGCGAACGGGCGCCGACGTCCATGTAGTTGACGCCGGCCGCGCCCAGGCGCACCAGTGCCTCGCCGGGGCCGGGGGTGGGGTCGGGCAGCTCGGTCCAGCGCATGACCGCGGGGCCGCCGTGCTCCTCGATCCGGATCGCGTGCATGGGGGATGGCCTTCCTGTGCGGGCTCGTTCGGGAGGGAACGTCCAGCACGTTAGGCAGCCGAAAATGGACCCACAAGTCCAGAATCCGTGGCGCGGGCGAGCCCTCGGCCCCGGGTCAGGAGCCGGTGGGGGTGTCCAGTTCGACGTTGTAGTCGGCGAGCTGGGCGATCCGGGACTCGCTCAGGACGCCCGAACCGATGTCAATCCCTTTGATGCCGGGCGTTCCGGTGCTGATCAGCCCACCGGGACCGGAACACCCCGGATGAGCAGCGGGAGACCGGCGCCGTGCTCCCAGGCGTCCCAGGCGTCCTCGACGCGCCGGTACTGGTCGTCGGCCATGACCTCGCGCAGCTTGGCCTGGGGGACCCAGTGCAGGCCTCGGATGTCGGCGGGCGGCTGGTGGCAGCGGACGGTCTCGGCCTGTCGGGGCGTGATCATCCCGCCCGAGTGGACGAAGGCGACGCCCTCGGGGAACTCGGCGGCGGGCACGTAGTCGATGGTGAGGATGGTCCGGAGGGCGAGGACGAGCCCGGTCTCCGTCTCGAGGTGGCGGCGGGCGGCGAGGTGGGGGAGCTCGTCCTGCTCGGCGCTGCCACCGGGCAGGGTCATGCCGTCCTCGTGGACGCGGTCGACCAGGAGGACGAGGAAGTCGTCGGATCGGTCGGGGTCCTCGAGGAGGACGAAGGCCTGCTGGCCCGAACGCCGGGCGGGGGGACGGTTCATGAGGCGGGTCCTGCTCAACTCTGCTCCAGGTGTGGGGAATTCGATGGTCACAGCGGCCGCCGGCGCGGGTTCCCCCAGGTGCCCGGCGCGATCTCCCGAGGGTCGAGCGACCGGAGGAAGGCCGGGTCGACGCGCTGGTGGGGAGTGGTCTCCCCCAGCGGGCGCAGTACCGCCTTCCCGAGCAGCATCTCGACGAAGACGCCCTCGCGCGGCTGTCCGTTCTCCAGCGAGCTGAAGTCCCTTACCACTTTGTGGAGTTGGAAGGGGGGAGGGGGGTTCTGGCCGTCAGGCATAGGGGTCTCCAGTGGTTGCGCTGTGCGTCTGGCGAATGACCGGGTGTAGCCATGGTGGCGTTCCATCCCCTACGATCGGAAGGCTTTCCCACTTGACAGTTTCCATGGGTGGGATTCGTGTAGCGGCGGAGGACTGACGATGCGTGAGACGCAGCTGGATCCATCGGCGTCACCCCTCAAGGCGTTCGGGGCCCAACTACGCAAGCTGCGAAAGACAGCAGGCCTGACGCAAACCCAACTCGGCGAGCTGACAAACCTGAGCGATAGTCAGATTTCCAACCTTGAAAGAGGGACGCGCAATCCCACACTTGACTGGGTTCGAAGCGCCGACAAGGCTCTCGATACCGGTGGAACATTGGAACTGACGTACTGGAGTCTCAGCGGATCATCGTTGCTGGAAGGCTTCCCCGAGTACGCGCAGCAAGAGGCGAAAGCCCAAGGGATCTCCCACTTCGAGCTGGGCATCGTGCCCGGTCTGGCCCAGACGATGGAGTACGCCGGAGCCTTCGCGGCCGCAGCCGTGCGGCGCGGCAGCATCACCGAGGAACAGGCCACAGATCGACTCGACTTCCTGGCCACTCGGCAGAAGCTGCTCAACCAGCGGTCAGCGCCGCGACTGCACTTCGTCCTGGACGAAGGGGCTCTGCTGCGCACGGTGGGCGGGCCCAAGGTCATGGCGCGGCAGTTGGCGCATCTTGAAGACCTCGCGAGCCGTCCGAACATCACCATCCAGGTGGCGCCGTTCTCACTCGCGGAAGAGCTGCCGTTCACCATGATGGTCACGCTGCTGACTCTGGCGGATCGAACAATCCTGGCATACTCGGAGTGCCAGCTGCGTGGCTTCCTCGCGCGAGACGCTGAGACCGCCCAGGCTTGGGAGCGGGACTACCATCAGCTCCAGGTGGAAGCGCTGTCGAAGGCCGCGTCGCTGGAGATGATCCGCAAGCAAGGCGTGAGAGGAACGTCATGATTCGCCCTGTAGACCTGTCCGACGCCGCATGGTTCAAGAGCAGTTACAGCAACAACGGCGGATCTTGCGTCGAGGTGGCTCCTAACTTCCCCGGTCTGGCGCCCGTCCGTGACTCGAAGGACCCTCAGGGCCCGGCCCTCATCTTCCCGTCCGAGGCCTGGAAGTCGTTCGTCGCCGCTGTCCGCAGCGGCGAGTTCGGTGATGTCTGAGGGGAGCGTCATGGCCGACCGTCTTGACCTGACCGACGCCGCGTGGCGCAAGAGCACCTACAGCAACGGGCAGGGCGGCTGCATCGAGGTGGATGACGCGCACCCGGGCAGAGTCCGTGACTCCAAGGACCCCCACGGCCCGGCCCTGGTCTTCCCGTCCGAGGCCTGGAAGTCGTTCGTCGCCGCCGTCCGCAGCGGGGAGTTCGGCGACGCCTGAAGCAGCAGGCCCGGACCGCATCGACTGCGGTCCGGGCCTGTTGTCCTCTTCTCCCCGGCGGAAGTGGCTTCCGCCCGCTCCCGCCGGTCCTGAACGGCGCCTACGGGGCGGGCCGTTCCCCCTCGCCCAGGGGCGGCTCGTCGTAGGAGGAGGTGCCCTCGTCCAGCAACGGCTCCTGGGCCTTGAGGTGGGCCGGGGCCAGCGCCCGCAGGGCGTGGTAGCCGGTGATGACGACGAGCGTCCCCAGCGCGATCCCGCTGAGGCTGAAGGTGTCGGTGAACTTCAGCGTCACGTTGCCGATGCCGATGATGATGCCCGCCGCCGCCGGCACCAGGTTCAGCGGGTTGCGCAGGTCGACCCCGGACTTGGTCCAGATCTGCGCGCCGAGCAGGCCGATCATGCCGTACAGGATGACGGTGATGCCGCCGAGCACCCCGCCGGGGATCGCGGCCACGACGGCGCCGAACTTCGGGCAGATGCCGAACAGCAGCGCGAAGCCGGCCGCGGCCCAGTAGGCGGCCGTGGAGTAGACCCGGGTGGCGGCCATCACGCCGATGTTCTCGGAGTACGTGGTGTTGGGCGGGCCGCCGAGCGCGGTGGAGAGCACGGAGCCGACGCCGTCGGCCGAGATCGCGGTGCCCAGCTTGTCGTCCAGGTTCTCGCCCGTCATCTCGCCCACCGCCTTGACGTGCCCGGCGTTCTCCGCGATCAGCGCGATCACCACGGGCAGCGCGACCAGGATCGCGGACCACTGGAAGGAGGGGCCGTGGAAGGCGGGCAGGCCGATCCAGTCGGCCTTGCCGACGCCGGACAGGTCCAGGCGCCAGTGGTCGGTCATGTGCCCGCCGCCGTCCACCGAGTGGATCTTTCCGAAGACCCGGTCGAACACGAAGGAGATCCCGTACCCGAAGACCAGCCCCAGGAAGATCGCCACCCGCGACCAGAAGCCGCGCAGGCACACCACCGCGAGCCCGGTGAACAGCATCACCAGCAGCGCCGTCCACTGGTCCTGCGGCCAGTACGTCGAGGCGGTCACGGGGGCCAGGTTGAAGCCGATCAGCATGACGACGGCGCCGGTGACGATCGGCGGCATCGTCGCGTGGATGATCCGCGCCCCGAAGTACTGGACCGCCAGGCCCGCCAGGAACAGCACGACGCCCACCACGAGCACCGCGCCGGTCACCGTCGCGCTGGTGCCGCCCTGCGCCCGGATCACCGCGGCGACCCCGACGAAGGACAACGAGCAGCCGAGGTAGCTGGGCACCTTGCCGCGGGTGGCCAGCAGGAAGATCACGGTCGAGACGCCGGACATCATGATCGCCAGGTTGGGGTCCAGCCCCATCAGCACCGGGGCGACGAAGCTCGCGCCGAACATGGCGACCACGTGCTGGGCGCCGAGCCCTGCCGTGCGGGGCCAGGAGAGCCGTTCGTCGGGGCGGACGACCGCTCCCGGCGCGGGCGTACGCCCGTCGCCGTGCAGCTTCCAGCGCACGCCGAGATCCATGGTGGGGGTTTCGCTTTCTCTGTGCGTCGAGCTCTGTACGACTCTGTACTGCGAGCAACTGTCCGCACCATTCTCCCGGCCGCCCGCCCTCCCGCGCGCCACCGACCCCGCTCCTGACCTGCGCACTCGCGCGCACGACGGGGCCGGTGACGGGGCCGACTACCCTGGCCGGCCCCGGTGTTACCGCCTCACGGGGAAGTACGAGCGGCACAACGAAGTCCGATCGGACGACCAACCGACTCGAGCACTCCAGGGCCGTCGCGACGCGCTAATGTGCACCGGGGCAGGGTCGGCAGATCGTCAGCGAACAACGCAGGGAGCGGTCAAGCGCATGACCAACCACTACGTCGAGGACTACTCCCCAGGCCGCGGGGCCCTGACCCCCCGCGCCTGGTACCCCCTATCGGACGCCAAGGCCCTGTCACTCAACGGAAGTTGGCGACTTCGCGTGTCACCGACGGCCGACGCCGAGGACGACTCGTTCGCCGAGCCCGGATTCGACGCCGGCGACTGGGCGCGGGTGGTGGTCCCGGGGCACTGGGTGCTCCAGGGAGACGGCTGCTTCGGCCGGCCCGCCTACACCAACCACCGCTACCCGTTCCCGGTCGACCCGCCGCGCGTACCGACGGAGAATCCGACCGGTGACCACCTGCGCGTCTTCGACCTGCCCGAGGACTGGCCGGCCGACGGCGGCGCGGTGCTGCGCTTCGACGGCGTCGAGTCCTGCGCCCGCGTCTGGCTCAACGGCACGGACATCGGGGAGTTCAAGGGCTCCCGCCTGCCGCACGAGTTCGCCGTCGGACACCTGCTCGAGCGAAGCGGCAACGTGCTCGCCGTCCGCGTCCACCAGTGGTCGGCCGGCTCGTACCTGGAGGACCAGGACCAGTGGTGGCTGCCCGGCATCTTCCGCGACGTCACCCTGCTGCACCGCCCGGCGGGCAGCGCGGGCGACTTCTTCGTGCACGCCTCCTACGACCACCACACCGGCCGGGGCACCCTGCTCGTCGACTCCGACATCGAGGGCCGGGTGACCGTGCCCGCCCTGGGCATCGACATCGCGACGGGGGAGACGGTCACGGTGCCGGTGTGCCCCTGGTCGGCCGAGGTGCCGACGCTGTACGAGGGAGAGCTGACCACCGAGGGCGAGCGCGTGCCGCTGCGGATCGGCTTCCGGACCGTGGAGTCGGCGGACGGTCTGATCAAGGTCAACGGCAGGGCGGTGCTCTTCAAGGGCGTCAACCGCCACGAGTGGCACCGCGAGACCGGGCGCGCCCTCGACCTGGAGACCATGCGCCAGGACGTGCTGCTGATGAAGCGCCACAACCTCAACGCGGTCCGCACCTCGCACTATCCGCCGCACCCGGCATTCCTCGACCTGTGCGACGAGTACGGCCTGTGGGTCATCGACGAGTGCGACCTGGAGACCCACGGCTTCGTCGAACAGGCCTGGCGCGACAACCCCGCCGACGACGACCGCTGGACCCCGGCGCTGCTCGACCGCGCCGCCCGCATGGTCGAACGGGACAAGAACCACCCGTCGGTCATCATCTGGTCACTCGGCAACGAGGCCGGCACCGGACGCGGCCTGACCGCGATGGCCGAATGGATCCACGCCCGCGACACCTCCCGCCTCGTGCACTACGAGGGCGACGGGAGCTGCCGGGACACCGACATGTACTCGCGGATGTACGCCGGCCACGCCGAGGTCGAACAGATCGGCAAGGAACTGGACGGCGGTACCCGCAAGCGCCGCGAACTCCCCTTCATCCTTTGCGAGTACGCCCATGCCATGGGCAACGGCCCCGGCGGACTCGCCGACTACCAGCGGCTCTTCGAGGCCTACGACCGGCTGCAGGGCGGCTTCGTCTGGGAGTGGATCGACCACGGCATCGCCCACCCCGGGCTCGGCTACGCCTACGGCGGCGACTTCGGGGAGGAACTGCACGACGGCAACTTCGTCTGCGACGGCCTGCTCTTCCCCGACCGCCGGCCCTCACCCGGCCTGGTGGAGTACAAGAAGGTCATCGAACCCGTCCGCATCGTGCCCGACGGGACCGGGGGCAGCGTACGGGTCACCAATGGGTACGACTTCGCCGACCTGTCCGCACTGGCCTTCGAGTGGTCGTACCAGGCGGACGGCGAAACGGTCGCATCCGGCAGCCTGTCCGTGCCGGCGCTCGCACCCGGCGAGTCGGCGGACGTGAAGCTGCCCCAGCCGCCCGCCGGACACGAGGCCGTCGAGACGCAGTGGACGGTCCGGGCCGTGCTGGCCGCCGACACCGCCTGGGCGCCCGAGGGCCACGAGATCGCGTGGGGCCAGATCCCGGTGGCCGCACGGCCGCTTCCGGTCCTGCGCCCCGCCGTCCGCCCGGTTCTCGGGCCCGTCGCGGGCGACGGGGTGATCACGCTGGGCCCGGCCGCTTTCGACGCCCGCACCGGCGCACCCAAGGCCATCGGCGCCATCGAGGTGAGCGATCTGCGGCTGGACGTGTGGCGGGCACCCACCGACAACGACGAGGGCACGGACTGGCTGACCGGCAGCTGCGACGCCAAACTGTGGCGCGACCTGGGCCTGCACCGCATGCGCCACCGACTCGACGCGGTGGAACCCGGCGAGAACGCGCTGACCGTGCGAACCCGAGTGGCCCCGGCCGCCTCGGAGTTCGGCCTCACCACGGTCTACCGCTGGACCTCCGACGGCGACCGCCTGCGGCTGGCCGTGTCCGTGAGCCCCGACGGCGAATGGCCCGCACCACTGCCCCGCCTGGGCGTGCGACTCGCCCTCGCCTGCGCCGACACAGTGCGCTGGTTCGGTGCCGGCCCCGGCGAGGCCTACCCGGACACCAAATCCGCCGCCAGACTCGCTCGCCACGAGTCCACCGTCGACGGCCTGCAGACGCCCTACCTGCGCCCGCAGGAGAACGGCGCACGAGCCGACGTCCGCTGGGCCGAGATCGGCGGCCTGCGCATCGAGGGCGACCCGGCGTTCCACCTCACCGCCCGCCGCTGGACCACCGAGCAACTCGACGCGGCCACCCACCTCACCGACCTCACGCCCGGTGACACCGTGTGGGTCAACCTCGACCACGCCCTGCACGGCATCGGCACCGCCTCCTGTGGCCCGAGCCCGCTGCCGCAGTACCAGCTGAGGGCCCAGCGGGCCGAATTCTCCTTCGTCTTCTCCCAGCTCCACTGACCGACCAGGGTCCGAACCAGCCCGCCCGCCCCGGTCCGTTACCCGCAGGGACCGGGGCGGGCGCGCGTCGCGTCAGCGCAGGCCGGCGAACAGGTCCTGCTCGGGCAGCGGCGCTCCGGTGGTGTCGCGGACGCGGAGGAAGGTCTCCGTGCCCATCAGCTCGGTGAAGCGTTCCTTGCCCATCCGCAGGAAGAAGATGTTCTCGCCCTGGCTGGCGTGGGCGGCCAGCGCGTCGTACTTCTGGCCGCCGTAGGCGTGGGTGTCCACCCAGGTGGTGACCTCCTCGTCCGGCAGCCCGATCGGCGGCAGCTCGGGGGCCTCGACGGCCGACCCGGCCCCGGCGGCCTCCCCGCCCTCGCCGTCCGGTTCGGCCGACTCCGAGGCCGGCACGTCCCAGTCGGCGCCGAACTCCCGCATCACCTCGCCGAAGCGCTTCATCGCCGAGTGCGGCGCGGTGGTCCAGTACACCTTGGGTGCCAGGCCGGGGGCCAGGTCAAGGGCGGCCATGGTGATGCGGTGGGCCTGGATGTGGTCGGGGTGGCCGTAGAAGCCGTTCTCGTCGTAGGTGACGACGACGTCCGGCCGGTAGTGCTGGATCAGCTCGGCCAGGCGGGCGGCGCCGTCGGCGACGGGGGTGTTCCAGAACGAGCCGGGGGCGTCGTTGGCGGGCCAGCCCATCATCCCGGAGTCGCCGTAGCCGAGCAGTTCGAGGTGGTCGACGCCGAGGACGCGGCAGCTGGCCTCGAGCTCCTCGCGGCGCAGGGCGGCCACCGCCTGCGGGTCGTGCCCGTCCTCGCCGGGCTTGACGCCGCCGGGGCCGTCGCCGCAGGCGCCGTCGGTGCAGGTGACCAGGACGGTGCGGATGCCCTCGGCGGCGTAGCGGGCGAGGACGCCGCCGGTGCCGGTGGCCTCGTCGTCGGGGTGGGCGTGCACTGCCATCAGTGTCAGGGGCCGGTCGGCCATGGTGTCGTCCTCATCTCGCGCGGGTGGTCCGCCCCCAGTCTGCCTCCCGGGTGTGACAGCCGGCCCCCGGCCCCGCCCCCGTACGGGACCGGCACCCGCACCCGCCCGGGTAGCCCGCACGACCCGAACGGGTATCCGCCCCGGCCCACCTGAGTACCCGTACTCAGGTGGGCCCCGGCGCCCGCCCCGCAGCATGGGGCCATGCTTCCAGCAGCGACACCGAGGATCGGCATCACCGCCGTCGGCTCCCACCTGCCCGCCCGCAGGATCACCTCCCAGCAGCTCCAGGACGAGATCACCGCCCACGCCAAACTCGCCCTGCCCGAGCGGATGCTCGAGAAGGCCACCGGCATCCGCACCCGCCACTTCGCCGCCGACGACGAGTACGCCTCCACCCTCGCCACCGCCGCCGCCCGCCGGGCCCTGGCCGCCCGCGGCCTCGACCCGGGCGACATCGACCTGCTGCTCTTCGCCTCCGCCACCCGGGACATCTGCGAGCCCGCCACCGCCCACATCGTCCAGTCCGAACTCGGCACCCGCGCCCACGCCCTGGACGTCAGCAACGCCTGCAACAGCTTCCTCAACGGGATCGACCTGGCCCGCGCGATGATCCTCGCCGGCCGCGCCCGCCGCGCCCTGGTGGTCACCGGCGAGACCCCCAGCCGCGCGATGCGCCGCGACCCCGCCGACGCCGCCGCCCTGCGCGACGCCTTCGCCGGCTACACCTTCGGCGACGCCGGCGCCGCCGTCATCGTCGAACCGGTCGAACGCGGCGGCATCCTCGACACCGCCACCGTCACCGCCTCCGAACACTGGCAGGCCGGCGGCATCCCCGGCGGCGGCTCACGCCACCCGCGCGGCGACGAGTACAGCTACTTCCGCGGCGGCGGCAAGGAGTTGCGCGGCATCTTCGAACAGATCGGCCCCGCCGCCTTGGCCGCCCTCGCCGAACGCACCGGCCTCACCTGGGACGACTACGCCCGGGTGCTGGTGCACCAGGTCACCGCCCCCTACCTGGAGCGCTTCGTCGAACTCACCGGCGCCCCGGCCGACAGGCTGGTGCTCACCGTACCCGAACTCGGCAACGTCGCCAGCGCCACCATCGGCATCCAACTCGACCGCGTCAAAGAGCAGTTGAAGCCGGGGGAGAAGGCCCTGATGATCGGCCTGGGTGGCGGCGTCTCCCTGATGACCATGGTCTGGGAGGCCTCATGACCCTCTGGGTGATCATCCCCGCCTACCAGGAGCAAGCCCGGATCGACGGCGCCCTACGCGCCCTCGCCGCCCAGCACGACCGCGACTTCACCCTCCTGGTCGCCGACAACGGCTCCACCGACGCCACCGTCGCCACCGTCCGCGCCTTCGCCGCCCACGCCCCCTTCCCGGTCCAGATCCTGGTCGAACCGGAGAAGGGCGTCGGCTGCGCCGTCGACACCGCCTTCCGCCACGCCATCGCCCACGGCGCCACCCTGCTCGCCCGCACCGACGCCGACTGCCTGCCCGAACCCGGCTGGACCGCCGCCGCCCGCGCCGCCCTCCTCGCCCGCGACGCACTGGTCTGCGGCCGCGTCACCGCCCGCCGCGACGAACACGGACCGGCCGGCCGCGCGCTCTTCCGCCTCCTGGTCGCCCTCGGCGCGTTCTTCGGCCGCATCCGCCCCGCCCACCACCGCCGCCACGGCTACCTCGCCCCCTACCGGATGCACGCCGGCAACAACATGGCCATCACCGCCGCCCTCTACCAGGCCGTCGGCGGCATGCCCCGGCGCCCCTCACCCACCGACCGCGCCTTCCTCAACCAGGTCCGCCGCCACACCACCGCCATCACCCGCAGCCGCGACATGGTCGTCCAGAACTCCACCCGCCGCATCCGCGCCTACGGCGTGATCGGCACCGCCCGCTGGTACCTCGAACGCGGCGCCGGCCCACGCCCCGCCGACATCCGCTGACACCACTGGGGGAAACCCGCCGTGCTCGACCACCTCGCCCACGCCCTGCGCACCCACCACCCCGACCGCCCCGCCGTCCTGCACCACACCCGCACCGGCACCACCCGCACCCGCATCCGCCGCGGCGACCTCGCCGACCTCGCCGACGGCTACGCCGCCGCCCTGCACGCCCGCCGCCTCACCCCCGGCGCCACCCTCGGCCTCGCCCTGCGCCCGGGCCCCCGCGCCCTCGCCGCCCTGCTCGCCGCCCACCGCCTCGGCCTGCGCGTCGCCGTCCTCGACCCCACCGCCGGACCCGACGTCCTCGCCGCCCACCTCGCCCTCGCCGCACCCCGCCTCATCCTCGCCGACGCCGCCGCCCAGGCCGCCACCGGCTGGGCCGCACCCCTCGCCCGCCGCGCCGACCTCCACCTGCCCCGCCTCACCACCCTCGGCCCCGTCGCCACCCTCGGCCACCGCCTGCCCGGCTGCGCACCCCGCCTGCGCCCCGCCACCACCCCCGTCCCACCCCGGCACCACGACCCGGACGCCGACGCCGTCATCGTCTTCACCTCCGGCACCACCGCCCGCCCCCGCGCCGTCGTCCACACCCACGCCGGCCTCGCCGCCGGCCTGCACACCGTCACCGACCTGGTACGCCCCCGGCCCGCCACCACCGTCGTCGGCGGCACCTTCTTCGTCCTCGCCCCCGCCCTCGCCGCCGGCGCCACCGTCGCCCTGCCCGCCCGCACCCCCACCGCCCTCGCCCGCCAACTCACCCACCTCGCACCCGCCCACACCTACCTCACCCCACCCCAACTGCGCACCGCCCTCACCGCCGGCGCCCACCTCACCGGCACCCTGTGGACCGGCTCCGCCCCCGCCGACGCCGCCCTGCTGCGCCGCGCCAAACACGCCGGCGCCGACCAGGCCTGGAGCGTCTACGCCCTCACCGAACTCTTCCCCGCCGCCGCCGTCGAAGAGACCGACAAGAGCGCCCACACCGACGACGGCGACCTCGTCGGCCACCCCCTGCCCGGCATCCGCACCCGCCTCGCCGACGACGGCGAACTCCACCTCACCGGCCCCGGCGCCCGCCACCGCTACCTCGGCCACGAACCCGACCCCTGGATCCGCACCGGCGACCGCGCCACCCTCGCCCCCGACGGCCGCATCGTCCTCGCCGGCCGCCTCAAGGACATGGTGCTGCGCCGCGCCCGCAACATCTACCCCGGCCTGTACGAACCCGCCCTGCACATCCCCGGCGTCGAACTCGCCCTGCTCGTCGGCGTACCCGACACCGACGGCGACGAACGCCTCGTCGCCCTCGTCCAACCCGCCCCCGGCACCGACCCCCAGCAACTGCGCACCCGACTCGAGGGCCCGCTGAGGCGCATGGGCGCCGCCCGCCCCGACGCCCTGCTGTTCGGCACCGTCCCGCTCGCCGGCCGCTCCCGCAAACCCGACCGGGCCGCCGCATCCGCCCACTGCGCACGGGAGTTGGCCTGATGACCACCCCAGCCCCGCCCCTCGCCGCCTCCCGCCGGGCCCGCCGCCGCGACCGCACCGTCTACCTGCGCAGCCACCCGCTCCTGTTCGCCCTGCTCTGCGCCACCCGCCACCGCCCCGTCCTGCGCCTGGGCCGCACCCTGCTCGTCCACGACCCCGACGCCTACCGCCACGCCCTCACCCGCATCCCCCTGGCCCGCACCGCACCCGGCACCACCGGCGGCACCGCCGCCCAACTCACCGGCGGCCGGCTCCTGTTCGACCAGGACGGCGACGACCACCGCACCGCCCGCCGCGCCCTGGCCACCGACCTCGGCGCCGCCGCCCTGCCCCGACTGCGCCCGCTGTGGCAGGCCGTCCTCGCCGAACGCGTCCCCGCCCTGGCCACCGGCACCCTCGAACTCGTCGACCTCGCCGAGGAGTTGGCCGCAACCACCGCCGCCGCCCTGACCGGCACCAGCGCCCCGCCCCGCCAACTCGCCCGCGCCGCCCGCGAAGCCGCCGCCGCCACCGCCCGCGACCACCTGCCCGGCCCCCGCCGCCACAGTCGTACGGCGGGCGACGCCGCCGCCCGCCTCACCGCCCTGCTGCCCGACCCCCGCGACGCCATGCTCGCCGTCGCCGCCGTCAACACCACCGTCGCCGCCCTGCCCAGAGCCGTCGCCTGGTGCGCCGACGCCCGCCGGTGGCCCGCCGTCGACGAACACACCGCACCCGCCCTCGCCGCCGAACTCCTACGCCTGACCGCCCCCTCCCCACTGCTGCCCCGAGCCGCCGCCGCCGACGCCACCCTCGCCGGACACCCCGTGCGCGCCGGCGACCGGCTCATCCTCGTCGCCCGCCACGCCGCCCGCGCCCACCACCGCACCCCACCCGAGGACCCCGCCGCCACCCAGGCCGTCTTCGGCACCGGAACCCACGCCTGCCCCGGCGCCGCCCTGGCCCGCACCCAACTCGCCGACACCCTCCTCGCCCTGGCCCCCCACCACCCCCACGTCACCCGCGCCCGCGTCGACCGCCACGCCGCCCTGCCCGGCTACGCCCACCTCACCCTGCGCGCGGAAGGAACCCGCTGATGCGCATCGCCATCACCGGCGCCGCCGGCTTCTGCGGCTCCCATCTCGCCCGCGCCGCCGCCCGGTTGGGCCTCGACGTCACCTGCCACGGCCGCCGCCCCGGCCCGCTGGGGCACCACCTGCTCTGGGACGCCACCCGGGCCGACCCCGACTTCACCGGCGCCGACCTCATCGTCCACTGCGCCGCCGCCGTCGCCGACCTGCCCCGCGGCCACCGGGCCGAAGCCCACCAGCACGCCGTCAACGTCACCGGCACCCAGCGCGTCCTGCGCGCCGCCGCCGGCCGCCCCCTCGTCCACGTCAGCAGCGCCAGCGTCTACGACCCGCGCACCACCGCCCAAGCCCTCACCGAGGCCCACCCCACCGACGCCGGCCACCTCAACGCCTACGGCCGCACCAAAGCCGCCGCCGAACGCCACGCCCTTGCCGCCGGCGCCGTCGTCCTGCGCCCCCGCGCCGTCTACGGCCCCGGCGACCCCCACCTGCTGCCACCCCTGCTCGCCCGCGCCCGCCACGGCCTGCTGCCCCTGCCCGGCCCCGACATCCCGCTCAGCCTCACCGCCGTCGCCAACCTCACCGACGCCTGCCTGGCCGCCCTCGGCCTCACCACCACCCCACCCTGGCCCCCCGGCGCCTACAACATCGCCGACCCCGTCCCCTACCGCCGCGACGCCGCCCTGCGCCACGTCCTGGCCACCCACCACCTGCCCGCCCGCATCACCCACCTGCCCACCCCCCTCGCCCGCCTCGCCGCCCGCACCACCCTGCTGCCCGGCCTCACCCCCTACACCCTCGACCTGCTCACCCGCGGCGTCGTCCTCGACCTCACCCGCGCCCACGCCCAGGGCTGGAACTCCCGCCACACCCTCGCTGACTACCGGCCCTGACACCCCGGACCCCCTCGGCGGGAGCCCCGCACGGACCCCTGGACGGACCCGTACCCGACCGGATCTAATGCCACCCCCGGGCCCACAGGTCTGCGGGGCACCAGGGGAGGAGACCCGATGCTGACCGACACCTCGACCGGCGCGGGAAGGGCGATACTGCTCCACGACCGCTATCCCACGCTCGACGAACTCACCGACACCGCACACCAACTGGCCGCCCGCCACCCCCGACGCTGCCGGGTGCGCACCCTCGGCACCTCCCGCGCCGGCCGCCCCCTCCACCTCCTGTCCATCGGCCCCGAAGCCCCCGCCCACCACGCCGCCGACCACGTCCTGGTCGTCTCCGGCGCCCACGCCGACGAGTTCTCCGGCCGGGCCGGCATCGTCGAACTCGCCCACCGCGCCCTGGCCAGCCTCGCCCCGCACGCGCGCACGACCTGGCACTTCCTGCTCTGCCTCGACCCCGACGGCGCCCACCTGGCCCGCGGCGGCCTCCTCGCCCGCACCCTGCCCGCCTACTTCGCCGGCTACCGGGTCTAATCGCAGTGCGCCGGGCTTCAGCCCGGTGGTGAAGCGGTTCTGAATCCTGCTCTGAGCTGCGCTGACGTACCCTCCCGCGCTGTCGTCAGTGCCCGAGTCATGACCACCGGAACCTGGGTATCAGCATCAATGTCAGTGCCGCCCGATAGGTTGGTCGTCGTGCAGCTTCGGTACTCGTTCCGCGTGTATCCGAACGGGCCTCAGCGCTCCGCGTTGGCGAGGGCGTTCGGGTGTGCTCGGGTGGTCTTCAACGACGCGCTTCGCGTCCGTGAGGACGCCCGTGCCACCGGGCTGCCGTTCGTCACCTCCGGCGAGTTGTCCAGGAAGCTCACGGCCTCGAAGGAGACGCCGGAGCGTGCATGGCTCTGCGAGGTGTCCTCGGTAGTGCTGCAACAGTCGTTGCGGGACCTGGAGGCCGCATACCGGAACTTCTTCGACGGGTTGAAGGGCAAGCGCCCGAAGCTGGGACCGCCCCGGTTCAAGTCGAAGCGCGATTCCCGTCAGGCGATCCGGTTCACCGCGAACGCCCGATGGAGGATCACCCCTGGCGGGGACCTGTCCCTGCCGAAGATCGGCGACGTGCGGGTGAAGTGGTCCCGCGTCCTGCCGTCGGTGCCGTCCACGGTGACGGTGATCAAGGACAGCGCGGGCAGGTACTTCGCGTCGTTCGTCGTGGAGACCGAACCCGGGATCCTGCCCGAGGTCGAACCGGCGGTCGGTCTCGATCTCGGGCTCGGGCACTTCGCCGTCCTCTCCGACGGCACGAAGATCGACAGTCCGCGCTTCCTGCGCCGGGCCGAGAAGCGTCTCAAGCGGGCTCAACAGGCCCTTGCCCGTAAGGAGCAGGGCAGCAACAACCGGACCAAGGCCCGCGTCAAGGTCGCCAAGGCACACGCCAAGGTCGCCGACGCCCGGCGCGAGTTCCACCACCAGCTCTCCACCCGGCTGATGCGCGACAACCAAGCCATCGCGGTGGAGGACCTGGCGGTCAAGGGGCTCGCCCGCACCCGGCTGGCCAAGTCCGTGCACGATGCCGGATGGTCGGCGTTCGTGAGCATGCTGGAGTACAAGGCCGTCAAGTACGGCCGGACCCTGATCAGGATCGGCCGGTTCGAGCCGACCTCTCAGGTGTGCTCGAACTGCGGTGTCAAGGACGGTCCCAAGCCCCTGGACGTCCGTGTCTGGCAGTGCCGGGCATGCGGCGTTCGGCTGGACCGGGACGTCAACGCCGCCGTCAACATCGCCAAGGCCGCCGGACTGGCGGTGACAGCCTGTCGAGCGCGGGTAAGACCGGGACCCGTCCCGGCACAGCGCGGAGAAGCAGGAACCCACCGAGACGGTCAGAAGACCGTGGTAGGAATCCCCGGGCCTTAGCCCAGGGAGCGGAAGTCAATACCGCCCCGCCGCCGACGAACAGCCCGAATGGGCCCCCGCGATCGGCGGCCGCCTCCCCGAGAGCCGGATCCTCCTCGACCTGATCGACGAACTCCGCCCCCGCCTCCAACTCTCCCTGCACACCGCCGACGTGGGCGGCACCTTCCTCCAAGCCACCGCCGACCCCACCGCCCTCGCCGCCCCCCCTTCACACGCTCCGCCGCCGCCCTCGGCATCCCGGTCGAGACCGGCTCCTTCGACACCTACCGCCTGCCCGCCGTCGGCCCCGGCGTCTTCCTGATGGAGCCCCACCACATCGACTCGCAGGAGAACACCACCGGCATGCTCGCCCCGGACGAGAGCCCGCACGACGCACCGGCCGGCGCCAGCGCCGCCACCTGGTTCGCCCCCGGGCGCCACGGCGGCCGCACCGTCGTCGTCGAAGTCCCCGCCTGGACCAGCGACCGACTCGGCGACACCCACCCCGCCGCCGACCCCGACCAGCGCCTGCGCGCCAGCGCCGACCACCTGCGCGAACGCGGCCGACACCTCACCGACCTGCTGCCCGCACTCCCACCCCACGACACCCCGCTGCTACGCGCCGCCCACACCCAGCTGACCGCCCTGCGCCAACTCGCCGACGCCTGGGACCCGCGCACCGCCGAGGCCCCCCTCCTCCCACCACCCCTGCTCACCCGCGCCCACCTGGCCGGCATCGAGCTGTGGGCCCACCGCATCCCGGTCCGCGCCGCCGCCCTCCTACGCCGCGCCACCCCCGACCCCGACCCCCGCCTCACCACCCTCCTGCACACCTGGTGCACCCACTACCGCCGCCGCTTCCACCCCACCTGGCTGCCCGTCACCCGCCAGGCCACCCACCACGCCAACACCGCCGAAGCCGCGGCCCACCTGACCTGACCGGCGCCCGGCGGCGCCTCAGGACCCCGCCGCGTGCCGCCGCAGAGCGCCGACCCGCTCGCTGACCCGCGCCGCGGCGCCGGGGCCCGCCAGGAGGGTGACGTTGGTGGGCGAGGTGGACAGCGTCGAGTCGACGGCGATGATCGGGACCGACGGCGCGGCCGAGGCGATGCCGGTGGTCGCCCGGCCGAAAGGCGCGCCGACGGTGACGATCAGGTCGCAGTGCTGGACGAGCAGTCCCGCGAGGTGCGGAGCGGCCTGTTCCGCAGTGGTCGCCGGTTCGATCATCTGCTGGACGTTGGTGCCGTGCTGCGTTCCGGCCGTCTGCATGGCGGACCAGATCCCGGTGACGGTGTCACCGCCCGTCGAGCTCGCGCTGTCGGCCGCCAGACACGCGGTCGCTCGTCCCGACACGTCGTTCGCCTTGGTGGCGCTCGTGCGTGGTGTGTCGTCACCCGTGAACAGCACGTAGCCGAGTACGGCGGCAGCGGCGGCGACGCCCAGGGAGGAGACGACCAGGGTGCGGCGGCCGGGACGAAGGCGCAGTGACATGGGGCGGGGCCCTCCTGGGGACGGGAGCTGGTCAGCTGTTCCGCTTGGAACGGGACGTGCGTGAGGACGTGCCGGAACCGGGCCTCGGCCGGGCAGACTTGCCGGCCGCGTTCACGACGGGCCGGGAAGGCCCGCTCTCCCGGATGTTCCCCCGACCGCGGGACCTGCGCCGGAAGACGGCCGCGGCACAGGCGACCAGGACGATTCCGGCGGACGACACGATGATGACGAACAGGCCGGAATCCGAATCGGATCCGGCATCAACCGATTCGCGCGATTCGCGGAGAAGGGGGTTCTCGCGCTCACCGTCGTCAGTGGACGAAATCGCCGAGATCGGGTCGATTCTTCCGAAACCGAGTTTCGGGTCGGGGTGGTTGTTCCGCTCGACCGTCGTGGTGATGAGGCGGTGAATCACCTGCCCTGCTGTCAAATCCGGATGTGCCGAGCGGATGAGCGCGGCAGTGGCCGAGACGTAGGCCGCCGCGTAGCTCGTGCCGTCGGCCTTCACGTATCGGCCCTGGTTGTTGGTCGAGTAGATCTCGGCGGCGGGCGCGGCGACGACGATGCCGCGGCCGGATTCGCTGGCTTTCCAGAAAGTGCCGGTCTCGTCGACCCCGGAAACCGATACGACTCCGGGGAAAGCGGCCGGATACATCGGTGGATTCCCCCGGTCGCCCTCGTTGCCCGCCGAGGCGACGACGACGGCGTCCTTGCCCATGGCGTAGGTGACGGCCTGTTTGAGAAGCGGGTCCGGTTCGGGTGCGCCGAGGGAGACGTTGATGATCCGGGCACCGTGGTCGGCCGCCCAGACGATGCCCCGCGCGACCATGGGGGCGGAGACCTGGTTCCCGGTGCCGACGCGGACCGGCAGGATCTTCGCGTCCGGCGCGAGGCCCGTCATGCCCTCACCGGGCGCCGGGCCTCCGGTGCCGGCGATGATGCCGGCGATGGCGGTCCCGTGGGACTCGCCAGAGGTGTCCGTCCGGCCGTCGTCGCCGTCACCGATCAGGCTGGCGCCGGGAAGGACCTGTCCGGCCAGGTCGGGATGCGAGGCCGAGACCCCGCTGTCGACGACGGCGACCGTCGTTCCGGCACCGCGGCTGATCGACCAGATCCGGTCGGCCTTGAAGTGTTCGGCGTCCAGTGGCCATTCGCTGGAACGGATGCTTCCGGCATTGCTGACGGGTGTTCCGGTGACCAGGGCGGACACGGTGAATACGGCAACACCGCAGGCATGGAAAAACCGGCGTATTGCGGCCATCGGTGGTGCTCCTGAGACGGAGTGACGGTGATTCAAGAAGGCATGAGGGTGCCTAGATCGATGGCGATCTTATACACACGCAGCCTTGCCGGAAGCCCCGGGGTCAGACATCGGGACCGCGCTTTGCAGAACTTTTGCCAGGACCATTTGAAGGCAAAGCGGGAGATAGCCCGGCATCTCGGATGGCGGGCGGTGGTTGCGCACTGGACCCGAAGTGGTCGTGATCGATAGAAGATCTGTCGGCCTGCCTGATGGGGGGTCTCGGACTCGTTTTTCCGGAGGGGTCGGCCGTGCGCCGTTTGTCACGCCGTGAATCGCAAAAGCCGTTGGGCCTCGGGGGCGGTAGCCTTCCTCGGCGCGCGGCCGGTCGTGTGCGGAGCGGGGCGGCGAGATCGAACGGGACGTCAGGCTCGGTGCGGCGCTGGTCTGTTGCGTTGCTGTCGTTGGCCCTGCTGCAGACGGTGGCGCTCCAGCCCGCAGAGGCCTTCGCCCGGGAACACGCCCCGTCGCCCGCCGCATCGGTACAGGCCCCCCAGGTCCCGCAGCAGCGTTCGGAGGACGCCGGCCGGCAAGGGCACCAGGTCGATGCGAGCGAGACCTCGCGCCACGCCGGCGGCGGCGTGGCGGCCGGGCACACGCCGGCTCCGGGGGAGGCGCCCGAGAAGACGGACCGCCAGGACGGCGGCAAGCCCCACGCGCCCGCAGCCCCCGAGCCGGTGAAGGGCGAGCAGGTGACGCCCCCTGCCCTGCCCAGGCCCCAGGCGAGCAACGCGGACGGCTCGCCGAAGAGCCAGGGCGAGGCCGCCGCAGGGCAGGTCGCGCCGACCAAGGACTCGTCGGCGGCCTGGGTCGGCCCGACCGATCCGGCCGGCGGGGCCACCGAGGTCATCGGAGCCAGGACCTCCACCACCTCGGTCTTCCAGAACCCCGACGGCACCAAGACGATGCGCGTCTACAGCCAGCCGGTCCACTTCCGGAAGCCCGACGGGACCTGGGACAACATCGACACCGGTCTGTCCCGCCGCCGGGACAACCGGTGGGCCGAGGCCGCCAACGACCAGGCGCTCAGCTTCTCGTCGAGCGCCGACGGCACCGCGCTGATCGACTGGACCCTGGACGCCGGCCACCGGATCTCCTACACGCTCCAGGGTGCCAAGCCGGTCGCGGCCACCGCCGCGGCGAACACGCTGACCTACCCCGGCGCGCTCCCGGACTCCGACGTCGTCTACAACACGCTCGCGCAGGGCATCAAGGAATCGCTCGTCCTGCACAGTGCATCCGCCCCGGCGACCTGGGTGTTCCCGTTGAACACCACGGGCCTGTCGGCCTCCCTGGACCCCTCCGGCAACGTCCGCTTCACCGACGAGGCCGGCAAGGTCAGGATGACCATCCCGCACGGGTTCATGGAAGACTCGGCGCTCGACCCGCACTCCGGCGAAGGGGTCACCTCCAACGCCGTCACGTACAAGTTGACCACGGTGGACGGCAAGCCCGCCCTCCAGATGGACCTCGACACCGCGTGGCTGAAGGACCCCAAGCGCGTCTTCCCGGTGAAGGTGGATCCCACCGGGCAGATCAACGGCACGCGTTCGACCTACATCGTGTCGAACAGCGCCACCAACCACGCGAGTGAGAACAGCCTCAAGACCGGCAGCTACAACGGGGGATCGTCCTACGACGTCAGCTACCTCGTCTTCGACTCCCTCGGCTCGAACCTGGGCAACATGTACGTCCAGAAGGCCGAGCTGGACCTGAACGCCATCTGGAGCGGCGGCTGCCAGTCGCGGGACGTCGCCGTGCACGCCATCACCTCCGCCTGGGACCCGGGCAGCGTCAACGACTTCTCCCAGGTGCCGTTCGACCCCGCGGTGCTCGCCTCCGACAACTTCACCGCCCCCAACAGCACCTACTGCCCGGGCTCACCCGTCACCGTGCCGTTCAACCTCGGCGGCGACCCGACCACGGCCGGAGTCCAGCTCGTCAACAGCTGGACCCACGGCGCGGGCAACTACGGCTTCGCGCTCACCTCCGACGCGAGCGACATCCAGGCCTGGAAGCAGTTCGACAGCGTCAACACCCAGCACCCGCCGTTCCTGAAGCTCACCTACGTCGACTGGGCGGCCAGCTACTCGATCCCGCCGAACTACATTCCGCCGACGGCCGTCACTGCGGGCTCGCAGCAGGTCACCATGACCAATCTCGCCGCGAACTGGTGGAACTCCAACAGCATGCGGGTCAAGCCGAGGTTCTTCGACGCGAACTGGCACGAGTTCTGGCCCGGGGCGGGCACCACCACGGGCGTTCCGGGGCTGGTCAAGACCGGCGACACCGTGACCTTCACCGCCACCATCCCGCCGATGGCCCCGGGGACCAGCTACCAGCTGTGCTGGGACGGCGTGGTGAACGGCACGTACTCGCTCAGCGACGACTTCGGCATTCCCTACCACTCGTGCACGTGGGTCGCGGCCAAGAACGTCGACCCGCAGATCGACATGATGGTGCCGCTGTCCAACTCCGTGGTCAGCACCCTGTCCCCGCAGCTCTACGCAAGCGGCCATGACCCGGACAACTACCCGGGCACCGGGGTGGACTACAACTTCCGCGTCTACACCAATCCGTCCTCGGGTGACCCCCAGCTGATCGCCGAGTCGGGCTGGCAGCCGAACCAGACCTGGGCCGTGCCGGCCGGGAAGCTGGCCTGGAACAGCAGCTACCAGTGGACCGTCATGAGCGGGGACCACATCGGCGCGAGCCCGTGGTCGGGGTACGCGACCTTCTCCACCCAGCTGCAGCAGCCCGTCATCACCTCCCACCTGGGCGGGGCCGCCAGTGACGGCGCGGGGCACGACTTCGACGCCCACGTGGGCAACTACACCACCGCCGCGACGGACGCGAGCGTGAAGTCGGTCGGACCGGCCCTGACCGTGACCCGTTCGTACAACTCCCTCGACCCGCGTACCTCCACGCTCTTCGGAGCCGGCTGGACCTCAGCCTTCGACATGCAGGTACAGCCGGACGCGGACGGCACCGGCTCCGTCGTCCTGACCACCGCCAACGGACGCACCGCACGCTTCGGGCTCGGAGCAGGCAACGTCTACACGCCGCCGCCGGGCGAATTCGCCTCCCTCACCAAGGTCGACGCCGGATTCGACCTGACGGCCAAGGACGGCATCGTCTACCAGTTCCACACCCCCAACGGCAGCGCCTTCGCACTGTCCCGGGTCACCGACGCGGCCGGCCACACCCAGGACCTCACCTACACCAACGGCAGTCTCGGCACGGTCAAGGACAACGCCTCGGGCCGGGCGCTGCACTTCGAGTGGACGACCGACAACCGGCACGTCGCCAAGGTGTACACCGACCCCACGACCGGGACCGACTGGAACACCGCCCAGACCTGGACCTACACGTACGACAGCGGCAACCCGGACCAGCTGGACAGCGTCTGCACCCCGCCGGCCGGAACCAACACGACCAGGCCCTGCACGACCTACACCTACACCCCCGGCTCCCACCTGCGCTCTGCCATCCTCGACTCCGCCCCCGTCTCGTACTGGCGCCTCGGCGAGTCCTCCGGCACCACCGCGGCCAGCGAGGTGATCGAGAACCAGGGCAACGACAACGCCACCTACTCGTCGACCGGCGTGACCCTGGGCACCCCCGGACCGGCGGCCTCCGCGACGGCCGCGACCTTCAACGGAACCACCGGCTACGTCACGCTGCCGCAGACCGCGCTGGCCAGCTCCTCCTACACCTCGGTCGGACTCTGGTTCAAGACCACCGGCTCCGGCGTGCTGTTCAGCTACCAGACGGAGAACTTCCCCGGCAGCGGCACCACGGCGGGCGACTACACCCCCGCGCTGTACGTCGGAACCTCCGGCAAACTCCACGGCAAGTTCTGGGCCGGCTCCTCCAACCCCATGCAGTCGTCCAAGACGGTCAACGACGGCCAGTGGCACTTCGCGCTGCTGTCCGCCTCCGGCGCCTCCCAGACGCTGTACCTCGACGGCCAGGCCCAGGCGACGCTGGCCGGCCCCGTCCTCGCACCCGGGCAGCGCGCCGGCGCCATCGGCGGCGGCTTCACCAGCGCCTGGTGGCAGGACAGCCCGTTCACCGACTACACCGGCCGTGCCAGCTACTTCACCGGCAGCATCAGCGACGTCGCCTTCTACAACCGGACCCTCGGCGCCCCGACCGTCCAGGCCCTGTGGCAGGCCGGCAGCCAGCCCTCGACCGAACTGTCCGGCCTGAAGCTCCCCTCCGGCAAGACCCAGCTCGCCGCCGCCTACGACACCACCAAGGACCGCGCCTCCCAGATCACCGACGGGAACGGCGGCACCTGGAAGCTCGGCAACCCGACCGTGTCCGGCTCCTCCCAGGAGTACCGCGGCCAGATCATGGGCTCGCAGCCCGCCGGATACTGGCGCCTGTCGGAGAGCCAAGGCGTCCAGGCCGCCAACCAGGTCTACAGCCCCCGGCCCACCCCCAACAACGGCACCTACTCCGACGTCACGCTCGGGGCCGCCGGACCGATGACGGGCTCCACCGGATCCGCCTCCTTCAACGGCAGCACCTCCTGGACCGAACTGCCGGCCTCCTACGCACCCCAGTCCGGCCCGGGAACGCTCGGCGTGTGGTTCAAGACCAGCAGCGCCGGCGTCCTGCTCAGCTACCAGTCCTTCCCTCTCGACGCCCCCCACACCCCGCCGGGCCCGAGCTGGAATCCGGCCCTGTACGTCGGCACCGACGGCAAGCTCCACGCACAGCTGTGGACCGGCGACGCCTCCCACACCATGGCCAGCGCCGCCACCGTGAACGACGGCAAGTGGCACTTCGCCGTGCTCTCCGCCGACAGTCCCACCTCCCAACAGCTCTACGTGGACGGCGCGCAGAGCGCCGGACCACTGACCGGCACCATCACCCCCAACGGCGTCGAGCACGTCTTCGTCGGCGCCGGCGCCGTCTCCCTCGGCTGGCCCGCCGCGCCCAGCGACGACTCCGGCCACTTCAACGGCCAGATCGCCGACGTGGTCGCGTTCCCGCGCGGCCTTGACAGCGGGACGGTCGCGAACCTCTACCAGCTCGCCACCACCAGCGGCGCCACCCAGTACGACGCGGCCGTCGTCGACGCCCACCCCACCGGCTACTGGCGCATGGGCGACACCACCGGCAACCAGGCCACCGAGCTGATCTCCTCCGCGGCACTGGCGCAGAACCGCGGCAGCTACCACTCCACCACCTGCTGCCAGAGCGGGCCCTGGGCCTCCGGCACCTCCACGGCCACCGGCTTCGACGGAACCGCCTCCTACATCCAGCTGCCGGCCAACACCGCGCCCAAGGCCTACAGCGCCACGACCGTGGAACTCTGGTTCAAGACCAAGAGCCCCGGCGTCATCTACGGCTACCAGGACTTCCCGCTCGGCGCCGACCATCCGCAGGGAAGCAAGTGGAACCCCGCCCTGTACGTCGGCACCGACGGCAAGCTCTACGGGGCCCTGTGGACCGGTGACGCCGCGAACGCCCTGGCCACCCCGACGACGGTCAACGACGGCGCCTGGCACCACGTCGCGCTCAGCGGCGACAACAACGGCCAGACCCTCTACCTCGACGGCGCCAAGGCCGCGGCCAGCACGGTCGGCAGGCCCATCACCTACAACGGATCGCCCTACGTCTACCTCGGCGCCGGCACGGACGACGGCAACTGGCCCAACCACCCCACCGACGTGAGCGGCCACCTCAACGGCGCGATCGCCGAGTTCGCGATCTACAGCTACCCGCTCACCGCCGGCGCGGTCGCCGCCCACTACCGGGCCGCCACCACCCCCGGCACCACCGGCGGCCTCGACGCCGCAGGCGCCTACCGCGCCACCGTCGTCCAGGCCGGACCGATCCAGTACTGGCGCCTCAACGACCCGTCCGGCTCCTGGTACGCCGCCGCCGAACTCGGCACCGCCATGCCCGATCTGACCGCCGGCACCTACAGCAACGTCACCCTCAACGCCAACGGCCCGTCCAACGACTACGGCAACCAGCGCGCGGCGGTCTTCAACGGCACCACCTCGCAGATCCAGCTCCCGTCCAACGCCGCGCCCACCCACGGCCCCGCCAGCATGGAGCTGTGGTTCAACACCACCAGCGGCGGCCCGCTCTACAGCTACCAGGACTTCCCCGTCGGCTCCCCGCTCGGCAACAGCTGGAACCCGGCCCTGTACGTCGGTTCGGACGGCCACGTCCACGGAGAGTTCTGGATGGGCCAGGGCGCCGTCATGACCTCCGACCGGACCGTCAACGACGGCAAGTGGCACCAGGTGGTCCTCGCCGCCGACGACAGCGGCCAGACCATCTACATCGACGGACAGCCCAGCGCCTCCGACACCACCGGGCGCAAGATCACCTTCAACGGCACCCCGTACGTCTACCTCGGCGCCGGCACCACCACCGGCTGGAACTGGCCCGGCGGCGGCGCCGACCACTTCACCGGCAGCATCGCGGAAGCCTCCTACTACACCAGCCGGCTCGACGCCGCCACGGTGGCCGCCCACTTCAAGGCCATGGGCAACGGCGGCACCGCCACGCCCGTCACCACCGCCAACGTCACCGACCCCACCGGCAACACCCTCTCCTACCGCTACGACGCCCGCACCGCCAAGCTCATCGCACAGAGCGACGCCTGGGGCCACACCACCCGCTACACCTACGACACCAACGGCTTCCTCCACACCGTCACCGACGCCGACGGCCACACCGTCACCACCGGCCACGACGACCGGGGCAACGTGCTCTCCCGCACGACCTGCCAGGACACCACCCACTGCCACACCAGCTACGCCCACTACTACCTCGACACCACCCCGGACCACCTCGGCGCCGTCAACGACACGGTGACCGACCGCAGCGACGCCCGCTCCAACGGGCCCGGGGACGCCACCTACCGCACCCAGTACACCTACGACCCGGCCGGCGAGCTGCTGTCCACGACCGTGCCCGCCACCCCGGACTTCCCCCAGGGACGAACCTCCTACGTCACCCGCACCAGCGGCAGCGAGACCGCCGTCGGCAGCGACGGCAACCCGACGACCGGAACCCAGCCCGCCGGGCTCGTCACCTCACAGTCCCCGTACGTCGACCACGCCGCCTACCCGAACCCCTCGGCGGTGCCGGCGAACCTGAGCACCGTCAACTCGTACAACGCGGCCGGCGACCTCACCAAGACCGTCAGCCCGCTGGGCCTGATCACCACCTACACCTACGACAACCTCGGCCGCCTCACCTCCAGCACCGAGGCGTGCACCAACTGCGGCCAGGGCCAGACCCCCACCAGGACCACCACCACCTACACCTGGGACGGCCAGGGCAATCCCCTCACCCGCACCGACCCGGCCACGACGGACGCCGTCACCGGCACCGTCCACACCCGACAGACCACGACCGCCTACGACACCGACGGCAACCCCCTCACCCAGACCCTCGCCGACCTCACCGGCGGCGACGCCCCGCGCACCACCACCTGGGCGTACTCCGGCACGACCAGCCACCTCACGAAGGTCACCGACCCGGCAGGCCGCTCGACCAGCTACACCTATGACAAGTACGGCAACAAGGTCTCCAGCACCGACGCCGCCGGCACCACCTACAACTACGACTACGCCCCGATGGGTTGGCTCCAGCAGACCACCATCGCCAACTACACCGGCAGCCCAACCAACCCGGTCGCCGCCCGCCCGCAGATCGTCGAGTCCCGCGCCTACGACCCCGCCGGCCGCCTGGCCAGGGTGACGGACGCGATGGGCCGCTCCACGCACACCTACTACAACGACGACGACACGGTCGCCGAGATCGACGCCGACGCGTTCCACAACTTCGACCCCGTCGCGAAGGCCTTCGACGGCACCGAGCGCAACGTCGTCCTGCAGCAGAACACCTACGACGCGGCAGGCCACCTGACCCAGCGCGTGACCGGCGGCGGCAAGACCACCGTCGCCAACACCTGGGACGCCGCCGGCCGCGCCACCAGCACCACCGTCGACCCCGGCGGCCTCAACCGCACCAGCAGCAACACCTACGACGCCGCCGGCCACGTGCTGCGCTCCACCATCACCGACGGCACCCAGACCCGGGAGACCGACCTCGGCTACGACGTCGCCGGGAACATCACCACGCAGACCGCCAAGAACCCGCCGCAGGACTCCACCACCACCTTCACCTACGACCAGCGCGGCCTGCCGCTCACCCGGACCAGCCCCAACGGCAACGTCAGCGGCGCCAACCCCGCCGCCTACACCGTCAGTTACCTCCACGACGCGGTGGGCCAGCAGACCGTCACCACCGAACCGCCGGTGCCCACCACCACCCTCAACCTCGGGACCGGGCAGCCCCTCACGCTGACCGTCGCCCCCGAGACCCGGATCGGCTACAACACCTTCGGCGAGACCGCCGAGACCAAGGACCCCACCGGCGGCATCACCACCACCACCCACACCTTCGACGCCACCGGCGAACACCTCGCCGTCGCGAGCAACACCTACACCGCCCCTGACGGCAGTGGCACCTTCACCGCCGTCACCCGCACCGACTTCGACACCATGGGCCGCCCCAAGGTCCTCACCGACGCCAAGGGCAACACGGCCACCAACACCTACGACCAGCTCGGCAACCTCGTCGAGAAGGACTTCGCGGCCATCAACGGGGTGACCCCCAAGTGGCTCTACACCCAAGACCTCGACGGTGAGACCCAGTCGGTCACCGACCCGACCGGCGCCGTCGTCCTGTCGACGTACGACGACCTCGGCCGCCCAGTCACGATCAGCAAGCAGGTCCGCCAGACCGCCCACGGTACGAGCGGCGGCAGCCCCGTGGTCTACACCGGAAGTTTCGGCTACGACGACGCCGGCAACCGCACCACCGTCGTCACCCCCAACCGGGAAGTCACCCTCAACTCCTACGACGGGGCGGGGGAGCGGGTCAGCACGACCGACCCGCTGGGCAACACCACCACGACGACGTACGACCTCGTCGGCGCTCCCGTTCGCACAACCGCGCCGGCAGACGCGCCTGGCCGGAGCGGACGCGCCACCACCACGACGTATGACCAGGTCGGCCGTGCGGTGAGCGTCGCGAGCCTCGACGAGAGCGGGGCAGTGGTGTCGACGAGCCGCATCCAGTACGACGCTGACGGGAACGTCCTGGCATCCACCGATGCCGACGGCAACACCCGACACACCGAGTACAACGGACTCGGCCAACCGGTCCGCCAGATCCAGCCGGTGGACGCCACCCACAACATCACCACCACACTCGGCTACGACGCCGCGGGACACCGCACCGTCTACACCGACGGCAACGGCCAGAACACCTACTTCACCTACAACACCCTCGGATTGCCGGAGTCCACCGTCGAACCGGCGACCCCCGCCTACCCGAACCCCGCCGACCGCACCTACACCACGGCATACGACCCGAACCTGCAGCCGGTCACCGTTCTCAAGCCGGGCGGCGTGAAGATCCAGAACACCTACGACCCCGCCGGACGAATCACCGCCCAGAACGGCAGCGGAGGCGAGGTGCCGACGCCCACCCGCAACATCGGCTACGACCTCGCAGGGCGGATCACTTCCGTCTCCACCCCGAACGGTCCGCAGACCTTCAGCTACGAGGACCGCGGAATGCTGTGGACCAGCTCCGGTCCGCAGGGCCAGGCGAGCTTCACCTACAACGCGGACGGCCTCCTCGCCTCCCGCACCAACGCGGCGGGCACCGCCAACTTCGGCTACGACGCAGCGGGACGCCTGAAGTCCTTCACCGACCCGCTCACCACAAGCACGGTCGGCTACGCCTACAACCCGTCCGGAACCCTGCAATCCGTCAGCTACGGCAGCAGCACGACGCGATCGTTCACCTACGACGGGAAACAGAACCTCGCAAGCGACACCCTCAGCACGTCCGGCGCCACCAAGGCGTCCGTGACGTACGGCTACTACCCCTCGGGCCGACTGAAGACCCAGAACACCACCGGACTCGCCGGCACGCCGAACGCGAGCTACACCTACGACCAGTCGGGACGGCTGTCCACTTGGAACAAGGGGGATAGCACCACCTCCTACGGCTACGACGACAACGGCAACCTCACCAAGTCAGGTGCCACGACCGCGACCTACAACCAGCGCAACCAGCTGCTCACCGCAGGGGCGAACACCTACACCTTCACCCCACGAGGCACCAGGTCGTCCGTCAGCAACGGCAGCACCACCTCCACGGCCGGCTACGACGCGTTCGACGAACTCGTGACACAGGGAGGCCAGACCTACTCCTACGACGCGCTCGGCCGACTCGCCTCCACCGCCGGCCGCACCTTCGGCTACGACGACGCGAGCAACCACCTCGTCACGGACGGCACGGAGACCTATAGCCGCACTCCTGACGGCGGTCTCGTCTCCGTCGGCGCCGCCGGCGCCGCCAACTTCGCCTACAGCAACCGCCACGGCGACTTGGTCGGCACATTCACCGCCAACGGCACCGCCATGGCGGGGGTCGGGGCCTACGACCCCTGGGGCAAGCCGGACGGCACCGCCACGACAGGCAGCAAGATCGGCTACCAGGGCGGCTGGACCGACCCGGCCAGCGGCCAGGTCAGCACAGCCAGCCGCTGGTACGACCCCGCCACCGCCGAGTTCACCAGCCGCGACTCCGCCCAACTCGCCACCGCCACCTCATCGGCCGCCAACCTCTACAGCTACGCGAACGGCGATCCGATGAACGCGGCCGACCCCAGCGGACACCGCGCCTGCGTTCCGTTCCCGGTAGCGGCCCCGAGGGGCGGCGGCGATGGCGGAGGGGACGATCAGGACCCCACACCTCCGGCCGAGACCACGCCTCCGCCTGCTGACGCCCCGGCAACGGAGCCTGCCCCGGCGCCTGCCCCGGCGCCGGCCCCGGACTACGGGCTGGCAGCCAGCCAGGAGTACGACATCCAGAAGATGCTGGAGCAGCAGCGCCTCGACGATGCGATGCATCCCTTTGGCTACTCCAGTGGGTCGCTTGATGTGCCGTCATGGGGGGTTTACGCTTCTCCGCTCGGTGCCGGAGGAATCCCGGAGATGTTCGGCAGCATCCCGTGGGGAGGAATCTTCGAAGGGGGCGCTCTTGCCCTGAACCCGTTCTCCCGGAGCAGCTGCGACACCCCCACCGGCCACCATCACCCACGGCCGCATGGCGGCGGGTCGACGAGCCCGAGTCAGCAGCAGGTCGACCCCCACACGCTAAACCCCATCCAGTGCACGAGCTGCTCCACTCCGGCCCCGCCCGGCGCACTGCTCAACGGCCCGGAACTCGGCCCGACGCAGCAAGGAAATCCTGGTACGGCATTCGGCGGCCAGCCCGTTGAGCCGTTCAATCCGACTTCTGTTTGGGATCAATCTGGGCTTCTCCTTACTAAGGATTCTGTGGCCTTGGTGGGAAATGCGAAATTCGACGACGATGAAGCCGAGCGGGACTGCCTTAATGGGGGGAAGAGCTCGGTCTATTACCAGCCGCTGGATAGGGTTGGGCGCGCCACGGGGGTTCAGGCCTGCCTGAATATAGCGAACATAAATTGGGTAGGTAAAAAAACCAAGCGAACTGGCGAGCTGGAGAATCCGCAGGCTATTGGACTTACCAATATCATAGGAACTCCGACTGAGTACCCCATAGAAAATGTTTGGAATGTACCTCCGGGGTACAAGGAAGGGGCTGGCCTTAATAGGGGGCACCTCCTTGCCAGAGTCTTGGGTGGAGATGGCGAGGATCGCCGCAACCTCGTGCCACTGTGGGCGAATGCCAATAGTCCGGTCATGTCTTCTGTCGAGGCCAAGATAGCTTCGGCTCTCAAGGCGGGTGAGTCGATATACTTTACGTCGCGTCCGGCGTATGACGGCAGGAATCCGCTTCCTGATACCGTGACTCTTACTGCCGTCGGAAATCGTGGCACACGAATCGCTTTCCCGGTTCCAAATGTGCCCTAGATTGAAAGGTTAACTGATGCTGTGGTTGACGAATTTGGTGGATGCGGTGGGATGGCGCGGTCCGCAATCACAGATCGCATGGGATTCTGTTGAAGGTGCGCTCGGGATCGGTCTTCCGGGGGCATATAAGGAGTATGCTGAAGTATTTGGGCGTGGCGAATTCTGTGGCTTCATCGATGTCTATGCTCCGGATTTCTCTGATCATCCGCAGGGAATTGTCGAGAGGGCTCTGCATCTGGCTGATCAGGCGGCAGATAATCCATGGATTGCTGAATTCTTTGAACCCTACGGTGTCTATCCAAGGCCAGGGGGATTGCTTCAATGGGGTTCCTCTGAAGTCGGTGACAGTTTCTTCTGGCGGACCTGTGTCAATGACCCTGATGAATGGGAAATTATCGTGAAGGAGGAAGGTGAGGAATCGTGGCTCACCTATCGGATGTCCGTCCCGGAATTCCTGTGGAGGATGATGAAGGATCCTGAAATGGGATCGATGTACATCGGCGACAAGCTTGATGTACTGTCCTTCTCCCCAGTGCAGTACTAACCTAGTACTAACCTCGATCTTTCGTGACGGTCCGTCGGTCTATCCGGTGGGCCGTTTCGGCTTGTCGGGTGGGTGGCGGGCAGGCCAGCGGACCGGCTGTCGTGCCGGGTATTCGCCGGGTTCCACTGCTCCGGGCTGGTGGGGTGCTCGTTGGGGCAGGGCGTTGTGACTGGTCAGTCAGGGTCCGATAGGGCGTACAGGCGGGCGAACGCGCTGGTGATCAGGTCGGTCCAGGGCCAGTGGAGGGCGAGACGGTGTGGGTGGCGTCAATCTCGGTGACGTGATCAAGTGAGGGATTCTGGGATGGCAGCAGCTGGGAGTTTTGACGGCAGTGACGGGCGTAGGGCTGTCGACAGGTTGACGGCCCTGGTCGCCGCTCCTTCGGGGGGCGGGAGTTCCATCGACTGGGGTCGGGTTACGATCGAATACGATCACGGAATTCCCGACGACTACAAGGAGTTCATGGGGGTCTACGGGGAGGGCGTGTTCGACAACTTCTTGTCCGTGGTCCCCCCGATTCCGGAGGCCTACCCGAACGACCTCAGTGCCACGGTGAAGGGGGTGACCGACGACGCTCAGTTCACCGGAGAGGAAGAAGGGTTCTCCGACCCCGACCTTCTGATCGGATGGGGTTTGACGACGGACTCCGACCTGCTGTGCTGGTACGCCGATGGCGACGACCCCAACGACTGGACGACTGTCCTGTGGCGTCGCCACTGGTCCGGCCCGGAGGCGTGGATGCGGTTCGACTGCGGCATGGTGGATCTGCTGTGCCGGTACGTCCGGCAAGAAATTCCGCAGTTCTGGATCCCGGATCTCAGGTATTCGGGGTCGCGCTTCAACCGCTCTCGCGACATCAGGAGATACCGGGGCACCGGAACGGATCTCTGGGGCCCTGAGCCACTCGCTGGGTGATCCTCTCGGTAGCGTCGGCTTGGGGTACGTGGACCAGGAAGCTCAGGACTCGACGGCGTCGCGCAGCGCGCCCCCGGCGTCGGCGTGCCCTCGCGGGCCGGCGCCGGGGGAGCGCAGCCGGCGTCGTCCTCCGAGAGCATCGAGCCCCGCACCCGTTGCACGTAGCGCTCGATCAGGTGGCACAGCACGCTGACCGTCGCTCGGCGACACCGATACTGTTGTTCTCGAGAATCGCCCCAGGGGTACTCCATAGGTGCTGGCAATAGGATGTTTTTCGGATGTTGTGGGTGGATCGGATCGTTCAGGCCGTCGGATGGCAGCCCCTCGGGCTGGTGATTGACTGGGCTGCTGTGGAAGACGATTTCGGCGTGGCGCTTCCTGGCGACTACAAGCTGCTCTGCGAGACGTTCGGGCCGGGGCAGTTCAGTGGCTATCTCGACCTCCTCCATCCGGACGGCGGGGATTCGCTGGTGGGGTGCAACTCGGAACTGCGGTCCATCCCGAGGCCTTCGGATTTCGACCCGTACGCCCCATACCGGATCTTCATGCCAGGGCAGGGAGGGCTGATCCAGTGGGGTATCTCCGTTCGCGGTTCTTCCTTCTTCTGGGATGCCAGCAACGAAGATCCGGGCCAGTGGCGTGTGCTCGCTCAGCCGGAGTACGGCGGATGGTCCGAGTTCGACTTCTCGATGTCTGAGTTCCTCTGGAAGGTCGTTGCGGACGTCCAGCTCGAGGAATTCTCGATCGGAGACCTGGTGGATCCTCCGTTCTTCGTGCCGGCGGCAAGGTAGTTGCCCCACGTGTACCGGATCACCAAGTACGACCCCGCCGACCGCGACGAGCGGGGCGTGTACACGGGGCCGCAGGAGGCGGTCAGCGACCACGGGCCGGTCGAGGCCGCCTACCTGGAGGCCGTCGCCGCCTTCGCGAAGGAGAGCGGTGTGCGGCACCTGTCGATCCGCGAGCCCCAGGCCCCGCCCGGCTTCGCCCACTTCGGCCTGGAGCCGCCGGTCGAGGGCGGCGGCCTCGCGGGGCTCTTCCCGCCCGACCTGACCGGCTTCCACGACGGCGCCCGGGTGCCGGTCGCGGTCGGCCTGGAACTGGTACGGGCCATGCTCCGCGACAGCGGCGCCTGGTGCCGCCTGGAGAGCGAGCCTGACGCCTTCCCCGAGCCCGGCTTCGCCGTGCACGTCGGCTGGGACCAGTACGTCTACGTCAGCAGCAGCGCGCCCTGCCCGGCCGCGGTGGCGCGCACCCGCGAACTGGGCCTGCACCCGGAGCCGTTGGACGCTTCCCCGTACGAGGCCGAGTTCGACGAGCCGGGCGAGCAGCGCCCCGCCGATGACCACTTCTGGTCCTGGCTGCGCCGGTGCGTGGCGACTGGCCGGGCGGCGCTGCTGGAGGAGATGCACATCGACAACGCCTCCCGCTGGCACCGGCTCGACGGGGGAGCGATCGACGCGGTGCGCGCCAGGCTGGCGCCGCGCGCCCGGCTCGCCGTCTGGCCGGACCTGTCCACCGACGTCGCGGCAGTGCTCACCGGCCTTCCCGAGGAGGGCCTGGTCGAGTTCGTCCGGGAGGGCCACGACGGCCGGATCATCAGCGAGGTCGACGACCCGGAGGAGTTCAGGTCGCGGGCCGCCGAACTGTCCCAGGCCCGGGCGGCCGCCGTCCTGTCGGTGTACACCGGCGAGCGCAGCCCACTGTTCACCGCCGTGCTGCCCGACCCTGACGGCGTCCTGCGAGCCCGGTGGCGCACCGAACCGACCCCGGCCGACCGGGACTGGTCCTTCCTGCGGACCCTTCGTCGCGGCCGGATCGTGACCGCCGTGGTCACCGGGACCACCGGCTCCGGCGTCCTCGTCCGCATCGAGGACCGGCCGGACGGACTGGTCGGCCTGGTCCCCACCGCCGAACTCGTCCAGCCGGCCGCGGGCGCGGTCCGGGCCGGTGAGCTCCTCACCGTGATGATCACCGAAGTCGACCCCACCCGGGGTTGGATCACCCTGTCCCAAGCCCGGGCCCGTTCCGCCTGACGCCCGCCCCGCCTTCACCACTCCCGCGCCGCCGCCAGCAGGTGCTCGCGCACCAGGGCGACGTGCGGGTTGGGGGAGGGGCCCGGGCACTGGACCAGGTAGGACACAACGCCCCCACCGCCCCCTGGCGGTGGGGGCGTTCAGGGCTCCACGGCGTCGCGCACCGCGCAACCGTCCCCATCCGCCGCCCCGCCCGCCGGGGGAGCGGCGCCGTCCTCCTCCGACAGCATCGTGCTGCGCACCCGGTGCACGTACCGCTCGATCAGGTGCCGCAGCACGCCCACCGTCGCGGCGACGTCCGGCTCCGCCACCCCGTCCAGCGCACTGGTCAGCGGCCGGGGTGACCTGGCTGGTGGCCGCCGCCGCACCACTGGCCGCCGTCCTGGGCGCCGAGACGGCCGCGCTGCTGACCGGCCTGCACCGCGCGCACGGGGTGCGGATCCACCGGGGCACGGCCCGCGCGGTGCTGCAAAGGCGCGGCCGGGCCGCCGGCGTGCGGCTGGCCGACGGCTCCGAACTGGCCGCCGACGCCGTCCTGATGGCGATCGGATCCGAGCCCGCCACCGAATGGCTGGCCGGCAGCGGGGTGCCGCTGGCCGACGGCGTGGCCTGCGACGCCCACTGCGCCGCCGGACCCGGCGTCTGGGCGGCCGGCGACGCCGCCTGCTGGCCCGACCCGCGCACCGGCCGGCGCCGCCGTCTCGAACAGCGCACCAACGCCACCGAACAGGCCCAGCACGCCGCCCGGAACCTGCTGGCCGGCCCGGACGGCACCCGGCAGGCCTACGCGCCGGTCCCGTACCTGTGGACCGACCAGTACGGCTTGCGGGTCCAGGCCTTCGGCAGGCCCGGCGGCGCCGACCGCTTCGAACTCGTCGACGGCAGCCTGGCCGACCACCGTAAATGGGTTGGGCCGGCGTGCTGTTGGCTGCTACGGTCGGCTCAGCCGTGAGAGAAGAGCGAGGAGGTGACACCCATGAAGGCGGTATCCGTGTGGGTGCTCTCCCTTGTCGTCACGGTGGGCGATTGACGTTGGTGTCGCCCGGGAGCGCCTCAGACCAGGTAACTCCCGAAAGGCAACACCATGAACTCATCGCACCACGTCCCGAACGAACGGGACACCACCCACCGCGCCCTGACGCTCACCCGGGTCTCGGACACCGAGTGGCACGCCGTGCAGGCCGACCAGGTGGTCGGCCGCGGCGACGCCTCGCGCCGGCCCGACGGGCGGCTGTTCGTCAGCATCGACGCCTGGCACGACACGGTCTTCGACCGGATCGCCCACGCCATGCTGGCCGACCTGCCGGCCCCGCTGCACACCCTGGTCGACGAGAGCGACCACGCCACGGCGTCCGCCTGGCAGCGGGCCGGCTTCACGACCGCGCGCCGCGACCAGGGTTACCTGGTGCCCACCGACCCGCAGGTCACCGGACTCCTCCCGGCGCGGCCCCCGGCGGGCGTGACGATCGTGCCCGCCGCCCAGGCCGAACAGGGCCCGCTGCGCGCCCTGGAACGCGTCATCCACGACGAGGTCGAGGCCTGCGCAGGCTGGCAGTCGATCCCGGCTCAGGTACTGCCCCGCCCGGCGGGGACCCTCGTCGTCGACCCCGCGCAGTACGCGGTGGCCCGACAGCACGACCGGTACGTGGGGCTGATCCGGGTCTCACCGCCCCGCCGGCCGCGCATCGGCCTGATCGCCGTACGCGCCGAACTGCACCGCCACGGCATCGCCCGGGCCCTGCTGGCCCACGCACTGGAAGCACTGCACCGCGACGGCACCACCGCCGCCTGGGCCGAGGTGGCCGAGTCCAACACGGCCGCCACCGCACTCCTCGAGGGCATCGGCGCCCGACACGCGGACAGCACCCTGGAACTCGTCCGCCGCTGACGCGCCCCGGCCCACAACGTCATCGAACCAAGAGGTGAAGGACCATGACCAAGACGACGAACGGCATCGAAGCCGAAGGCACCGTCATCGAGTGCCTGCGCAACGCCAACTTCAAGGTGGAGCTCCCGAACGGGCACATCGTGCTCGCCCACATCAGCGGGAAGGTCCGGAAGAACCACATCAAGATCCTCCCGCACGACCGGGTACTCGTGGAGCTCAGCCCCTACGACCTCACCCGCGGCCGGATCCGCTTCCGCTACCGCAACTAGCAGGACGCCTCCGGCGGCCCGGCACGCTCCCCCGTGGCGTGCCGGGCCACCGGCGGTTCTGCCGTGCCCGGGCCGGCAGGCCCGGGCGCACCGCGGTGTTCCTCGTGGAGGATGCCAGGCCGGCGCCCCGCCGTGTTGTCACTGCGTCGCCACTTCCTTGGCTCTGCGTCTACGCGCCGCCCTCGCCGTTCACATCGACGGCCAGCGCCCGCTGCCGGTGCTCGCGCGGCGAGAGCCCGTACACGGCCCGGAACGAACGGCTGAAGTCGGAGGCCCGCGGGATGCCCCAGCGCGCGGCGACGGCGTGGACCGGCAGGGCGCGCAGCGCCGGGTCGGCGAGGTCACGGCGCGCCCGCTCCAGCCGCTGGCCGCGGATCCACGCGGCCAGCGTCACGCCGTCCCGCGACTGCTGGGTGAACACCCGGTGCAGATGGCTGACCGAAACGTGGTGCGCGGCGGCGATCGTCGAAGGCGACAACTCGGGATCGTGCAGATGACGCCGGACGAAGGCCCGCACGCTCTGCGCCAGCGCCCGCCGCCGGGCGTCGTCCGGCAGGACCGCCTCCGCGTCCAGCTCCCGGGCCAGCCAGGCGGCCACCAGATCCACCACGACCGTCCCCAGCCGGGGCGCCTCGGCCGGCCCCAGGACGGCGGCCTGCCGGTCCAGACCGACCAGGAACTCCGACAACAGCGCACACGTGCCCTCCCGCGCCGAGAACCCCCGCCCCAGCAGACCGCGCAGCCGCTGCGGCGGCAACGGCAGCAGCGACACCGGGAAGTCGACGCCCACGGCCTCGGTCCGCTGCTCCCGGCGGCCGCCGGCGCGCACACCGACGGCCCGCACGTCGTACGGGTGCGAGCTGTCGACCAGGTACAGGTCACCGGGCCCGAACATCCGGGTCCCCTCCTCGGCGCCACGCGTCAGCGACAGCCCGCCGCCGAGCGGCATCGTCAGGTGGTACACCCCCGGGTCCGAGCGCCGCACCATCGCGGCGGTGCGCCGGAACCGGGTGGGCGGGAACGAGGACCTCAGCAGCGTCACCGGCCCCAGCTCCAGGCGCCGCATCTCCGCCCGGAAGTCGTCGGCGTGGGCACTGGTCATCTCGCTGGCCCTGGTGCGCCCGATCAGCTCCCGCCAGCAGTCGAACCGCTCCTTCGCGGACACCCCCTCACCCCGGAACACACTTCCCGCGGCCACCTCGCGCCCCTTCCTCTCGGCTCCCTGCCGGGCCGGACCCGTCCGCACCCCGGCCGGGACAGCCCGGTCCGGACCACGGACGGCTGACCGTAGTCGATTCGCTCCCGCTGGTCTGCCGGCAGGGCGCGGACGAAGAGGAACCGGGGGGCTGGCGCACCGGTTTGCGAACCCTTTGCTAGCATCCGCCGCACCGAAAAGTGGATCAAGGGAGCAGCGGTGGACCGGGACCGGATGGAGCTGGCGTACACGCCGACGGGCGAGGACTTCCGCGAGGCCTTGGCGGCCCAGGCACGGCACACCACCGTGGGCCGGCTGGTGCGCATCGCCCTGTTCGCCCCGGCGGCCGTCGCCCTGCTCGGCGGCGCGCTGAAACTGGCGGACGGCCGGGCGGACGCGGCGGACGCGGTGACGGCGGCCGCGCTGGTGGCGCTGGCGGTGTTCGCCCCGCGGCTGCAGGCCGCCTCGGCCCGTCGGCGGGTGGTTCGGCGCGGCGGGGCCCGCACCGTGGTGGTCGACGCCACCGGGGTGAGCGTCACCGACCGGTGCGGCACCCAGACCCGGACCTGGGCCGCGACGCCGCGCTTCATCGAGACGGAGCACCTGTTCCTGGTACTGAACCGCAGCGGCTCCTGCCTGCTCATCCTCGCCAAGCGCGGCACCGGCGACCCCGCCGCGCTGCGCACGCTGCTCACCCGGCACGCGACCGCCGCCGGCGGCGACACGACCGGCGACCGGGCGGGCTCACCGGCCCACTCCGGCTAGCAACACCTGGCAACCCCGCGCCCGACGCCCGCCTACCGCCGCCCGCCCGAGCCCCGCCCTCGGCGTCGATGCGCGGCAGGACCCGGTCCAGCAGGCGCGGGGTCCACCAGGCCGCCGCGCCGGACAACGTGACCCGGACCCACTTCCCGCCCGCCACCCGCCAGTTGGCTAGACTGCCCCGGCCCGGTGTGATCACGAAGGGACACGGACCGAACATGGGGGGAACCCGGATGACCGCGACCGAGCACGGCCCCGCGCAGCCCGCGGGGCCGCGGATACGCCAGGACATCCCGCACAGCGCCCGGATGTACGACTACTTCCTCGGCGGCAAGGACAACTTCGCCGTCGACCGCGAAGCCGCCGAGCGCGTCCTGACCGCCTTCCCCACCATGCGCACCGCCGTCCGCGCCAACCGCACCTTCATGCACCGAGCCACCCGCGCCCTGGCCCGGCGCGGCCTGCGCCAGTGGCTGGACATCGGCACCGGCATCCCCACCTCGCCCAACCTCCACGAGGTCGCCCAGGCCGTCGAACCGAGCGCCCGCGTCGTCTACGCCGACAACGACCCCGTCGTCCTGGCCCACTCCCGCGCCCTGATGACCAGCACCCCCCAGGGCCGCACCGCCTACGTCCACGGCGACGTCCGCGACCCCGCCGCGATCCTGACCACCCCCCAGGTCGCCCAGACCCTCGACCTGACCCGCCCCGTGGTCCTGTCGATGATCGCCCTGCTCCACTTCGTCCCCGACCTCGAGGAGGCCCACGCCATCGTCAGGCACCTCCTGGACCCCCTGCCGGCCGGCTCCGCCCTGGTCCTCTCCCACGCCACCGCCGAACTCGACCCGCCCGGCGCCACCAAGGTCGAGGAGATCTACAACCAGGCCGGCACCTCCCTGCGGCTGCGCCCCGAGGCCGAGTTCGCCACCTTCTTCGAAGGCCTGGACCTCCTCGACCCGGGCATCGTCCCCGCCCACCGCTGGCACCCCGAGGGCACCGACGACGACGCCGACCCGCTGCCGGCCACCGTCACCGACGCCCAGGTCTCCTTCTACGCCGCCGTCGCCCTCAAGCCCTGACCGGCCGAACGGCCAGCCATCCAGCCATCCAGCCATCCAGCCACCCGTCCGTCCGGCCGGCCGTCCGAAGAGCCGACTCCCCGTCAACACCGCGGCCGCCACCGGGTTCCCGTCCGGGTGACACGGGCCCGGTTTCCCCACCGGGCCGGGCCCGCCTCCGCTGTCATGGAGCGGCCCGGCCAACGGGCACAGCGAAACCCGCTACCGCCCTTGGAGGAGTCCCGTGTCCTCGCCCTGCGACCCCCAGTACGCTCCCGCCGGCGACGTGAGCGCAGCGCTCATGGTGATCGACTCCCGGCTCAAGGCCATCTACGACGGCCGGACCGGGACCGACCCCGAACACCGCCGGATGGTCGACCACATCGCCGCCTCCATGGGCCCCGACGAGTTCGGCGCCCTGCTGGAAGGCGCCTGCACCCTCATCTACATGTACATGAACTGGCTGAGCCGGGCCTGCGAGGACCACGGCAAGGACGTCATCGAGTACGTGGTGCCCACCCTCGTCGCCACGATGCGCATGATGCCCAAGACCTTCCGCCCTGAGGTCATCCCCACCATGGCCGGCCTGCTCATCGCCGCCGGCAGCGGCCTGAGCCCCAACCTGTGGCGCGCCCAGTACGGCCCCTGGACCGACGCCGAGATGAACCCCCTGGAAGCCACCGCCACCCTGCTCGCCGAGTACGTCAACCGCATCTGCGGCGACGACCACGACTTCGCCACCCGCCTGATCACCGACGCCCTCTCCCGCGCCGACGAGGACTGACCCGCCCCTTCAGCCCCTGCCCGCCGCCCGGTACGCCGCCACCGCGGCCGGCAGGACGGCCTCCACGCCCGCCAGCGGCTTCTGGTCGACCACCTTCTTCAACGTCAGGATCACGTCGCCCTCCCGGACGACGGCCGTCTCGCTGATGAACGGATCCGAACTGCCGGGGACACGTACGGCTCCCCGGCCTCCCGGGTCGGGCAGCCCGGAGCGCGTGCCGCTGTTGGCGGCGTTGCCGGTGGCCACGCCACGCCGACCATTGAACTTCTGTTCTGTGCCAGGGAGTTGCCGGCACTCGTCCTCACCTGCGAGGTGCCGCCCGGCCGCGACGTCGGTCCGGCGCTCCCGCTGTTACGCGACAGTTACGTTCCGCACGCAACCGATGGCGTTGGGTGAGACGTCTTCATGGAAGACAGCGCCCGAACCGCACCGGCCCCGGTGCCTTCGGGCCGAACGACCACCTCCCCCTGAAAGGGGTGTACCCGTGATCGTCTCCAAGCGGAACTCCCTGCGCCTGGCCGCCGTCGCCACCCTCAGCGCGCTGCTCCTCGGGGCGGCGGGCACCGCCATGGCGGTGCCGGCCGCCCCGGCCGCCGCCACCGTGTCCGCCGCCACCGTGTCCGCCGCCGCCGGCATCACCGCCAAGCCGTCGGCCGCCTCCGTCCAGGCCTGGCAGCTGTTCCGGGTCACCGGCACCACCACCGGCCTCAAGGCCGGCAGCACGGTGACCCTCCAGCAGAAGCAGCACGGCAAGTGGGTCACCCTGCCGGCCTCCGTGCACACGGCCCGCAACGGCTCCTACTCCCTGGGCGTGAAGCTCGGCATCAAGGGCCTGAACGAGCTGCGCATCATCAGCGGGGACACCGCCTCGCCCGTGGTCACCGTGACCGTGCGCTGACCCACGGCCCATAGCCCACGGCCCACAGCCCAGGGCCCACGGCCGACAGGCCCCGCACACCCGACGGCCCGCCGCGTGCAGCGTTCCCGCACCCGGCGGGCCCGTCGCCGTCCGGGGCGGACTACCCGGCCGGCGGCGGCTCCCCGTCCTCGCTCTCCTCCTCCTCGTCCTCGAAGTCGACGCTGACCTGCTCCTCCGGCCGGCGTTCCTCCTGGCGCGCGATGGACGACAGGACCTCCTGGTCCGGCCCGGTGAGCGGTGGTTGCAGGATGCTGCGCGGCCACAGCCGCCGGTGCAGGACCACGTTGGTCTCGGCGGCGTACACGGTGATCTGGGCGTTCAGGTAGAGCCAGGAGAGCAGGCCGATCACGGTGGCGAAGAACCCGTAGACGGCGGTGGCGTGCCGTAGCTGGTGGGCGACCAGGAGGGCGCCGAAGGCCTGCAGGACGGTGAACAGGGGTCCGGCGAGCAGGCAGCCGGGCAGCAGGGCGCGGGTGGGGACGTTCTTCGGGGTGAGGACGCGGAAGCAGCCCAGGCACAGGGCGGTGTTGACCAGGGCGGAGAGGACGAGTGCGCCGATGCGGGCGGCCGGCCCGGTGAGGGCGACGGCGACGAGGGTGGCGGCGGAGGTGGCGAGCAGCAGTCCGACGGTCAGGACGGTGAACAGCAGCAGGCTGCGGGCCAGGCGCGGCCAGTAGCCGGGGCGGACCACGCCGGGCACGTTCCAGATCTCGGCCATGGCGTGCTGGAGGACCTGGGCGATGCCGAGGGTGCCGTAGAGCATGCCGAGCACGGCGATGACCAGGGCCAGTCCGCTGCCCTGGACGGAGTGGACGTTCTGGCGCAGCTGGTCGCCGATGATGGGGAAGTCGGTGAGGGCGGAGTTGACGACGGCCTGCTGGGCGTGCGGGTGGCCGTGCAGGACGAAGCCGAGGACGGTGCTGAGCAGGAGCAGCAGCGGGATGAGGGCGACGAAGCCGTAGTAGGTGATCAGGGCGGCGAGCAGGCCGCCGCGGTCGTCCCCGTACTTCTTGATCACGCCGACGACCATTCCCGCGGCACGGTGGTGCTGCTGGGCGTGGTCGAGGGCGCGCAGGGCGCGTTCGACGGGGTTCATCTGCGGCCACCTCCGAGTCGGGCTCCTCGTCGGCCGGTCGCCGTCCGGTCGCCGGCCGTCTCCGTGCGAGGCGCGCCTACCCGCCGGTGCGCCGCCCACCGCGCACGCGCCCGCCCGCCTCACACGCGCCGCCCACCGCGCACGCGCGTACCGGGGTCGGCCGGTCCCTCCCCCCGGAGGGGACCGGTCGACCCCGGTGGTCCGGGTGTCCGGGGGTCAGGCGGCGGGCGGGGGCAGTTCGCGCAGCCGGCTGACGGGGGACAGGGCCAGCGGGACGAGCATCAGGGCGGAGCCGACGGCGATCGCGGCGAGCCCCTCGCGCAGTCCCAGTGCGCCGCCGATGACGCCGCCGAGCAGGCCGCCCAGCGAGCCGCCGCCGAACAGCAGCGTGCGGAAGGCCGCGTTCATCCGGCCCATGAGCGGCTGCGGGGTCAGCGTCTGGCGCAGGCTGACCATCACCACGCCGGCCACGCCCAGGCCCAGGTAGCTGACGAAGAACGCGCCGACGAACACGGCCATGACGGCCGGCTTGGAGCCGTGGGCGAGCGGGATCAGCAGCGGGCTCGCGAAGATCGCCGTCATCGACACCGCGTAGACCGCGCCGAGGCGGAACCGCTTGATGACCCGTCCGGACAGGGCCGCGCCGACCAGGCCGCCGACCGAGGAGGCGGAGAAGACGATGCCGATCTCGGTGGGCGTCAGGTGCTGGTCGCGCACCGCGTAGAGGACGAACACCGTCCACACCGAGACCATCGAGAAGTTGCAGAACGGCGCCACGAGGGCGAGCGGGCGCAGGACGCGGTCGCCGAAGACCCAGCGCAGTCCTTCGGCGAGTTCCCGCCCGAGGTGCCGCCCTTCCGCCGGGGGTTCGGGGCGCGGCTCGGGGGTGCGGATGGTCAGCAGGGTCACGAGCGAGACCAGGTAGGAGAAGGCGTCCGCCAGCAGGGCGGTCGGCGCGCTCAGGGCGCCGACCAGCAGCCCGGCCAGGCCGGGGCCGGCGACGTCGGCGGTGGAGGAGGTGACGCCGAGCTTCTGGTTGGCCTCGACGTAGTGCTTCGGGTCCTTGACCAGGGTCGGGACGAAGGACATCCAGCTGACGTCGAACAGGACGGAGAAGACGCCGATCGCGCAGGCGAGCGTGAGCAGCACCGGCAGGTCGAGGTGGTGGGTGGCGGCCAGCAGCGGGATCAGGCCGATGAGCACCATCCTGGCGCCGTTGGCCAGCAGCATGACGCGCCGGCGCCGCATCCGGTCGACCAGGACGCCGAACAGCAGGGCCAGGCCGAGGTAGGGGACCAGTTGCAGGAAGCGCAGCAGCCCGACCTGTTCCGGGGTGGCGTCGAAGGCGATCACGGCGGTGAGCGGCAGGGCGAGGGTGGTGACCTGGGTGCCGAGCAGGGACAGCGTCTCGCCGGACCAGAACTTCAGGAAGTCCCGGTTGCGCCACAGCGGGGCCGGGTCCTGAACGGGGGTCGGCGGCCGCTCGTCGGCCGGGCCGGTGTGCGCCTGCGTCTGCGGGCCGGGCGCGATCGCGGTGGTGGTCATCTGGTGGTGCCCCCGAGTCGGTTCTGACGGTTGATGCTTGTTCAGCCGTGAGAATCATGGCAGCCGGACTTGATGGTTGCAAGGGGGAGCTACCATTAGGTCATGGTTTCCGTCACCGCTTCGAAAGCCCCGGCCGGGTCCGCCCCGCCGCTCGCCGTCGCGTTCGCGAACACCCTGGTCGCCACCCGGGGCAAGGTCCGCGACACCCTCGCCGCCCCGGAGGACCTCACCGCCTGGCTCACCCCTGACACCCCCGACGCCGCTGGCACTGCCCCCGGCGCCGCGCTCGGCGAGGCCGACCTGACGGCCTTCCGGGCGCTGCGCGACGCGATCCGCGCCGTCCTGCGCGCCTTCGTCGACGGCGAACCGGCCCCCGCCGACGAGGTCGAGCGGATCAACGAGGCGTCCGCCGCCGCCCCGCGCTGGCCGGTCCTGGTCGCCGACGGCGCCGGGTACGCCGTCACCCGGCGCACCGACCGCGCCCCCGTCCCCGCCGCGCTCGGCGCCCTCGCCCACGATGCCGCCGCCCTGCTCACCGGCCCGCTCGCCGCCGACCTGCGGGCCTGCCACGGGCCGGGCTGCGTCCAGTTCTTCGTCAAGGACCACCCGCGCCGCGAGTGGTGCGGCCCCGGCTGCGGCAACCGCGCCCGCGCCGCCCGGCACTACCACCGCCAGCGCGGGCACTCGGCGTAGCGCCCGGGAACGGCACTGCGCCCCGGAGGGAACGGCCCGGTCCCTCCGGGGCGCGGTCACGCCGACCGACCGTCATGCCGACCGGCCCCCCGGCCCGGTCAGCCCCCCTGCTGCTCGGCCCCCTGGGCGCGGGCGCGGTGAGCGGCGGACTTGACGCGGTTCTGGCAGGCGGTGGAGCAGAAGCGCCGGGTGCCGTTGCGCGATACGTCGACGTAGACCCGGTCGCAGGCGGGGGCCGAGCACAGCCCCAGCCGGGAGGCGAAGCGGCTGCCCAGGGCGGTGGCGAGGCCCAGGGTGAGGCGGGCGGCCCAGTCGGAGGCCTCGTCGCCGGGGGTGCTGCGGAAGTAGAGGTGCCAGGGCTCGTCACGGTGGCGTTCCAGGACCGGGAACGGGCGCAGGTCCGCCAGCAGGGCGTTGGCGGCCCCGGCCGCGCGGTCCTGGTCGCCGGCCGCGAGGTGCTCGAAGACCGCCCGCAGCCGCGGGGCCAGGGCCGCCAGCCGCACCGCCTGGACCTCGTCGAGCGCGCTGGCGTGGCGGTCGGCCGTACGCAGCACGGCGTTGGTCCGCTCGGCCAGTTCGCCGTCGGGCGGGGGCTGGTAGGGGCGGGTGCGGGACAGGCCCGGGGTGGCGAGGTTCACCAGGTCCGCCGTGCCCTGCACCATCGCGGTGTTGTGACTGTCGAAGTCCACTTGACCAGTCACACATCCCTTCGTCATAGTCGTGACCGTCAAAACAGGAAACGACAGTAACGGGGTTCCGTGTCCACCGCCACCTCACCCGAGACCCGCCCGCGCCCCTCCACCTGGTCCCGCACCTCCGCCACCGGACGGGCCCTGCTCACCACCGTCCTGGCCACCGGCGTCACCACCTTCATGTTCCTGCCGCTGCTCGCCCTGCACCTGAGCGCCACCGGCACCCCGGTGGGACGGGTCGGACTGCTCATCGCACTGCTCTCGCTGTGCGGACAGGGCTTCTCGGTGATATCCGGCCTCCTCGTGGACCGCGTCGGCGCCCGCGCCACCACCACCGCCGGCTTCGCCCTGCGCATCGCCGGCTACCTGCTGATCGCCGCCGGGGGACCGGCCCTGACACCCGGCATCGCGGCCGTCGGCATCGGCGGCTCCCTGCTGGTGCTCTCCGTCAAGGCCCGCCTGGTCACCGAGGCCGCCGCACACGACGACACCCGCGGCATGCTCGCCCTGCGCTCCACCTTCGGCAACGTCGGCGTGGTCCTCGGCCCCGCCCTCGGCGCACTCGCCTACCCGCTCGGCTTCGACACCATCCTCGCCGCCGCCGTCCTCTCCCACCTCCTCCTCGGCTTCCACCTGACCTTCCTCGCCAAGGACGAACCCGCCGCGCCCCAGCCCCCGCACACCACCCACCCCGCCGCCGCACCCACCCCGGCCCCCGGCCGCCGCGGACCGGTCCTGCTGTTCACCGCCGCCATCGCCTACTGGGCCATATACAGCCAGCTCAACACGCTCATCCCGCTCACCGCCAAGGCCCTCACCGGCACCAGCACGGCCATCTCCGTCGTCTTCACCCTCAACGGCGCCCTCGTCCTGCTCTGCCAGTACACCCTGCTGCGCCGCCACCTCGCCCACCTGCCGCCGCGCACCCTGCTCGCCGCCGGCTTCGCCGCCTTCGCCCTCGCCTACCTCGCCCTGCTCCCGCAAGCCGGATGGCTGTCCCTGCTGCTGTTCACCGTGCCGGCCACCCTCGCCGAAATGCTGATCGGCCCCAGCCTGGACGAACTGGCCGTCACCACCGCCCCCCAGCGCCGCACCGGCCGCGCCCTGGGCCTGCTCGGCCTCGCCGGAGCCATCGGCTCCCCCCTGGGCGCAGCCGCGGGCACCCACCTCCTCCAGGCCCTGAACGGCGGCCCCGGCCTCTGGCTCACCATCACCACCGTCGCCGCCCTCGCCGCCGCCACCTGCCTCCTCCTCCCGCGCGCACCCCGCTGACCGACGATCCACGCGGCCCGACGCGTTGTCAGTCCCCCCGCCTAGTGTTGGGAACAACGACGGAGCAGGCGCCGAAAAGGCGGCCGGTAAGCCTCCGAAAAGCCAGCACGAAAAGAGGGGGCACACCCATGTCCGCGAACAGGATCAAGCACAAGGTCAACCACGTCTCGCTGGTCGTCGACAAGTCCGGCTCGATGGGCCAGCACCAGGCCCAACTCATCCGCGTCGTCGACGAGTTCGTCAAGGGCCTGCAGGAGGAGTCCGACCGCCTCGGCCACGAAACCCGGATCAGCCTCTACGCCTTCGACCACGAAGTGCAGAACCTCGTCTGGGACATGGACGTCAAGCACCTGCCCTCCCTGCGCGGCCTCTACCGCGTCGACAACGGCGCCACCGCCCTCATCGAGGCCGCCGTGAAGTCCGTCGACGACCTGAAGAACATCTGGGAGGGCTACGGCGAGCACTCCTTCCTCCAGGTCGTCGTCACCGACGGCGAGGAGAACGCCTCCGGCTTCTCCCAGACCGGCCAGATGCACACCCGCATGAACGGCGGCCAGGGCGCCACCGTCCTGCGCACCTGGCGGGACCGCATCCAGGGCGCCATGGACGACCTCCCCGAGCACTGGACCTCCGCGATCCTGGTCCCCAACTCCCTCGCCAAGCGCACCGCCCAGGAGTACGGCTTCCCCGCCGGCAACATCGCGATCTGGGACGCCGACTCCACCAAGGGCGTCGAAGAGGCCATCGGCACCGTCAAGTCCGCCGCCACCAGCTTCCTGCGCGGCCGCGAACACGGCGTACGCGGCACCAAGAACCTCTTCGCCATGGGCCAGGACCTCAACACCGCCGACGTCAAGGCCAACCTCGACCCCCTCGACACCGGCAAGTACATCCTGATCCCCGTCGACCAGCACACCCCCATCCGCGACTTCGTCACCAGCGCCGGCCACCAGTACAAGACCGGCTGCGCCTTCTACGAACTCTCCAAGCGCGAGAAGATCCAGGGCAACAAGCAACTCGCCGTCGCCGAGAAGGACCCGGCCACCGGCCGGATGACCGGCCGCGTCTTCTCCGGCCCCGCCGCCCGCCGACTCCTCGGCCTGCCCACCGCGGAAGCCACCGTCAAGCCCGGCGAGAACCCCTCCTACACCGTCTTCGTCCAGTCGACCTCGGTCAACCGCAAGCTCGTCCCCGGCACCAAGCTCCTCGTCCTCCTGTAGTCCCGAACAGCGGCCCCGCACAACCGACTTGCGCCGCACCCCGCCGGCCGTACCGGCCCACCGCTCCTCACGGACATCCCCCTGATCGCCCAACCGCTGCTGACCATCACCGGCACCGCGCCCGCGCCCGAAACGGCCTGCACCGTCGAAGCGAAACGATGCCGCCACCCCAACGCCTACAAGCGCTGGACCCCACAAGAGGACGCCGACCTCGCCGCCCGCAGCGCCCAAGGTGCCTGCTTCGCCGACCTCGCCGAGCAGTTCGGCCGAAACCGGAGCGTCGTCTCCTCCCGCTCACTCGCGACGGAACAGCTCACAACCCCCTGACCGGCCGCCCCGGCCCGCCGGCCTGGCGCAGGCGCCGTCATGATGCGGCGCCGGCCCCCGCTTGCTCCTACGACTCACTCGAGAGGCACGTGGACGGGTGCCGGTGGCGGGCCGTAGTGTCGGTATCGCATTTCAAGGTGAATGGAAAGGCATAGGGGGCGGCGGGTGTGTTCGTGACGACCGGGCAGGCCGGGACGGCGCTGGGGTGCTCGATCCCGACGGTGAGGAAGCTGATGGCCACCGGCGTGGTCCCGGGCGTGCGCGAGAGCGGCCGGCAGGTGTTCCCGCTGGCCGCGCTCCAGCAGTTGCAGGCCCGGCCCGCCGCCGACCTGAGCGCCCTCGGCACGCCCGAGGTGGCGGTGCTGCGCTCGGACGCCCCCGCACGGGTCGAGGAACCGGACCGGACCTGGATCGGCTTCGGCACCGCGCTGGACCAGGCGCAGCTGCTGGCCGCGCTGTCCGGCTGGTGGCGCTGCGACCCGGCCCGGGTCGCGGCCGGCGCCGTGCTGCCGGTGACGGTCGCCGGGTTCGTCGTCGCGGTGCTGACCGGCCTGGCCGAGTGGGAGTCCGACGGCACCGCCGGCACCACGGGCCGCCACCGCTTCACCAAGGCCCGCCTGGCCGGCTACCTGACCGACCTCACCACCCCCGCCAACGCCGCCACCCCCACCGACCCGCAGGACGCCCGCATGGCGGGCCTGCTGCTCGGCACCCGCCTCCCGTCGCTCTCCGGTGGCCCGATCGCCTACGTCCCCGCCAGCCCGACCGCCACCGCCGACGAGGGGGAGTAAGCCTGATGGACCGCAAGACGTACACCGCCGAGCTCGCCGGTCTGCGCGAGCTGCGCGCCGAGATCACGGCCGCCGAGAAGGCGGTCGCGGCCGCGCGGAAGGAGTTGGACAAGCTCACCGCCCAGCGCTCGCGCCGGGTGGCCGGGCTCGCGGGCTACGAAGGCGCCCAGGCGCCGGCCGTCGCGAAGGCCTCCGGCCTGTCGGTCGGCGACGTCGTGCGGATCGCCCCGCTGCTGGACCCCACCCCGGCCGCCGTCCGCGCCGCCAAGCCCGACGACCAGGCCCCCGCCGCCGCGCCCGCACCCGCCCCGGCGGCCGCGCCGGCCGCCGAACCCACCGTCGCCGTTGCCCCGCCGCTGACCCGCCCCGCCGCCGTACCCGAACAACCCACCCCCGCCCCCGCCCCCGCCCCCGCCATCGCGTTGACCGCTCCGGTGCCCGAGACCGGCCCACGCGAGCTGCCCACCCTCCCCGAAGGCCCGGCAGGCGCCCGGTTCGAGGCCGTCACCACCGGCCTGTCCTCCAAACGCCCCAACTTCACCCAGCAGGCCCGCTCCACGGTGTTCCTGGACGCGGCGGCCGGCGTGCTCGCGGTCCGCGACCAGACCGTGCGCCTCGACCTCGGCACCCGCACCCCGGGCGAGATCCTGGACGCCGTCCTCGCCACCGCACCCGGCACCGAGCGCGTCTACATCACCGCCGGCGCCCCCTGGCACGACGGCGCCGAGCGCTACTCCACCCTCAAGGACGCGGTCGCCGCCTGGCTGAACACCCCCAGCGACCGGTGGACCACCGCCACCGGCTCCGGCCGCGACAAACTCGCCGGCCACTTCGTCCACCAGCGCCAGCCCGTCGGCCGCTACGCCCCCGCCGCCGCGCCCGACAGCGGCACCACCGAGATCCGCTCCATGGGGGAGTGGTTCGACCCGGACGGCGCCGACGTCGTCACCTGTCGCCAGGCGTTCACGCTGCTGTGGCAGGCGCTGCGCCGCCACTGGGACGACGCGGTCCTCATGGGCTCCCCGAGTCAGACCGGCCGGGACCTGTGGTCGCGCACCATCCCCACCACCGGCAAGTGGGCGGGCGGCTACCCGGTCCTGTCCGAGGAACTGCGCGGCCTGCTGCACGCCACCGGCGGCCAGGGCCGTACCGAGCTGATCCTGCCCCCGCGCGTCCCGGAGCAGCTCCCGGCGCTGGTGGAGTACGACCGCACCTTCGCCTACGCCAAACACCTGTGGAAGTCCCCGGTCGGCACACCGCGCCGCATCACCGCCGCAGCCTTCGCCGCGATGACCGAGCAGGAGCAGACCAAGGCCCTGATGTCCTGCTCCCACTGGAACATCAAGGTCACCGTCCCGGCCGGCTGGAACCACGTCGGCCTGCTGCCGGCCCCCGTCACCGGCGACCGCGCCTGGATCTACCCCTGCGAGCCCGGCGCCACCTTCACCACCTGGGCGGGCGGGGCCGAGGTCCACCTCGCCCTGTCGAACCACATCGCGCCGTGGCGGGTCGAGATCCTCGGCGGCCTGCTCTTCGAGGACGGCAAGCCGCTCGACGAATGGGGCAAGCGCCTCAAGTCCGCCTGGGCCGACCTGACCAACCTCTCCCGCATCCACGCCGACGAACGGCAGCGGCAGGCGGCCTACCTCGCCTCCCGCGCCGTGCGCAGCGTCCTGCTGTTCGGACTCGGCGGCTTCGCCCAGCGCCCGCGCCTGGTCTCCGGCACCACGCCCACCGGCGAGGCCCTCCCGCCCGGAGCGGAGATCCTCGGCCAGGACGGCCAGGTCGTCACCTGGCAGCGCCAGGCCGGCTTCTCCCGCGACCCCTACGCCCACCCCGAGTGGGCCGCCTACGTGTGGTCCGGGGCGCGGGCGGCGTTGCTCGACATGAAGTACCGCCAGGGCAAGGAGGTCATCGGCCACGCCGGCGCCCTGCACGCGAAGCCCGGCACCGTCGTCTACTTCGGCACCGACGGCATCGCCCTGACCGAGCGCCAGCCCTGGCCCTACCGCGGCGAAGTGGGCGACTACCTCCTCAAGGGCCACCTCACCGGCCCCGTCGAGCACCCCACCAGCCAGGAGCAGTACCTCAAACTGCGCGGCCTGGGCCGCGCCGAACTCGCCGAGAAGGGAGCTGACCAGTGAGCCCGGCCGACCCGCAGAACCCGAACGAAGCCGCCAGGCTGACCCAGCAGCTCATCGACCAGGGCTACAGCAAGCGGCAGGTCGCCAAGATGCTCGGCCGCGACGCCTCCTTGGTCAGCCAGTTCTTCACCAAGGGCAAGGGCGCCGCGTTCGTCGGCGCGCTGCGCCAGGTAGTCCGCGCGGTGCGCGGCGGAGAGCGCGACCAGGACGCCCTGGCAGGCATCGCCGAAGCCAACACCGTCCGCCGCCGCACCAAGACGGGGCAGAAGGCCAGGGTGCGGGGCAAGGACACGGTCGGGGTGCCGGGGGAGTCGATGGCCGGCCGCGCCGGGCGCCAGGCCATCCGCTCCGGTGCGAGCCATCTCGCGCCGGTCGTCCACGAGACCGGCCGAGCCGGCGGCCGCCTGGCCTTCACCGTCCGGATGAAGGCTGACCAGTACGTGTACTCGGCCGGGTCGGAGCAGGACTCCGCCGGCCTGCGCCGCGGGTTCATCCCCCGCGCGGACGGCACCGAGGAACGCACCTACGGCTCCGCCTCCACCGGCGGCTTCGACGCCGCCGAGTGGTCCCAGCGCGTCGCCGACCACCACGGCGACGTCACCGAGGCCGTGCGCGCTTGGCTGGTGGAGACCGGCCGCGCCGTCGAGGACGCGGACATCCGGTACCTGGAGGTCCGCGGCTGGATCCCCGAGTAGTCGGAGGGCGGCCTCCATCCGACCACGCCCATGGGAGCCGAGAGCGCTTCGGCCGGCCAGTGAACGGTGGATCGGTCGGTTGAGCGTTCGACTCGGGTCAGGGCGCGTGCCTCAACAGCCGGGTTCGGCCAGGCTCCTGGAGAGCGGGCCGACGGCCGGGCGGTCCAAGGCCTGGTCTCTCTCCAGCCAGCCGGTCTTCCGCTGTCGCGGCACGGGCGCCGTGCTGATGAGCCTACGATGGTCACCTGCGGCGGGGGTGGCGTCAGAAACCTTATGCCGCAGGCTGGTTGCTGCCTGCGGTACGGTGCGGCGGCAAGGGAGAGCGGAGCGGCGGCAACTGTGCACCTGAAGGACTTCACCGTCAGCGGGTTCCGCTCGCTGACGCTGGTCGAGAACATCCCCGTCAGCGCGCCGACGATCCTGGCCGGCCACAACGACGGCGGGAAGAGCGCGGTACTCGCCGCCCTCGACTTCCTCCTCGGAGGGTACCGCCTGGTCGAACAGGACCGGACCTACGACAACCCGCCAGCAGCCGGTGTTGCCGCTGCTGTTCCGACCCGCTGCGCCTCGACATGGGTCGAAGGCCGCTTCGCTCTGGACACCTCCGAACAGGGGATGGGCTTTCCGGCCGAGCTGAGGATCCGACGCCGAGTGGAGAGCGACAGCGCGCCCGTGCTTGAGTACCGGGCCCAGCTCCCGTGCGACCCCAGGCTGCGCGGCTTCGACTCGCTGCTCGTCCCGGCCCTCAAGGAACTGGTAGAGGTATTCGGGCTGCAAGTCGAGGGCAAGGGACTCAAGGCCGACCTGCAAGCGGCGCTGGCCGCACACGCGGCACGGTCCCCACAGGTCGCTGAATGGACCGCCCTGCCCAAGCAGTTGGTGCGACGGCTGCCGAGACTACTGTCGTTCAGTGGCAAGGACGAGAGCCCGGACCGGGCCGTCCACACAGCACTGGCAGGCAGCTACCAGGCCCACCTGGCGGACGACGGGCTGCAGGGCCGCCTACGCACGATCGAGTCCGAGGTCACAGGCCTGGTCAAGGACGACGCCGCTGACCTGTGCGCGCACATCAAGGCACACTGCCCGGACCTCGTGGAAGTCTCCGTCGAACCGGAGGTCTCCTTCTCCCACGGCTTCAAGCACGCGCACCTGCACATCTCCCGCGCCCACGGCGAACGGGTCGACCTCTCCAGGTCCGGCCGCGGCAGCAACCGCCGGATCGCCCTCGCCGTTTGGGAGTGGACCAGCAGGCTCCTGGAAGACCCCCAGCCGGACGAGGACGACATGCCGCCCGTCCAGACGATCGTCGTCTATGACGAGCCCGACACCCACCTCGACTACACCCACCAGCGGACCGTGATGGACCTCATCCGCCGCCAGTGCGCGACGGACGCCGTCAAGGTCATCGTGGCCACCCACTCGATGAACCTCATCGACGGCGTGGACATCGCCGATGTCGTCCACCTGCGTCTGGAAGCGGGCCGCACCGTCATCGAGCGCCTCGCCGACGACACGCACGAGGGCATCGACCTGCACCTCGGGCAGATCGCCTCCGCACTTGGCCTGCGCAACTCCGTCCTGCTCCACGAGCGTTGCTTCCTCGCCGTCGAGGGGGCGACTGAACAGCAGGCGATTCCGGTGCTCTTCCGCCTCTCGCAGGGGCTGTCCCTGCAAGCGGCGGGCATCGCCCTGTGGGCCTGCAACAACAACGAAGGCGCCCTCCACCTCGCCCGCTACCTCGCTGCCCAGCGCCGCACCGTGATGCTGCTGGTCGATGCCGACAGCCGCAACGTCGCCAAGTTCTTCAGGGACGACCGGCTGCGCCATTTCGGCCTCGATCCCGCGACGCAGGTGTCCTTCGTCGGCGAGGCTGAGAACTTCAACGAACTCGAGGAGCTCTTCGAGGACGAGCAGTGGGCCCGAGTGGCCAACCGCAAGTGGCCGCGCCGTGAGAGCGAGCAGCCCTGGGAGGCCGCGCACTTCAAGGCTCACCGCGGTGGCCGGAAATTCAGCAAGGACATTCTGGACATGATTAAGGATCAGGGAAGCACGAGTCCTGACGGTAAACCCGAAATGGTCTACGAGCTGGCCACATCCCTGGGTTCCGCCTCCGACGTGCCGCTGCAGCTTCGGGAGGTATTCGCGGCTTTGCGCGCGAGTGCGGGCTGATCATTTCCGGACGGTGCGTCCTGCTGGAGCTGGGCGGCACGTCGTGCCTTCATCCGGGCCTTGCGCTGTTCGCTGGTGGGGGAGGCCCAGGCGTGCCAGCCCGCCTCCTCCACCCACTGCCGTGCGTGGACCCGCTCGTCGATGCCGCACCACCGGCACCCGTTCGGAGCAGGGAAACCGCTACGCAAAGGGCCTTGCTCGGAAGTCATCTCTCCCCCTCTCTGGCTTTATTCTTTCCCGCCGCACTGACAATCTCCTGCCTCGCGCCCGCCGCTCACTCACCTGCCGGTGGCGGTGCAGTACCCCGGGCCTCCAGTGATTCCCACAGATCACCGTTGCCGACCAAAACACCGAAGTCGGCCCGCACACCACACCCGAAGGGTTACGGTCAGCGACCATGCGATTGCTCCACACCTCGGACTGGCACCTCGGACGCACTTTCTACCGAGAATCCCTCATCGACGCCCAGCGCGCCTTCCTCGACCACCTGCTGACCGTCGTCCGGGAACGGGAGGTGAACGCCGTCCTCGTCGCCGGCGACATCTACGACCGGGCCATCCCCTCCCTGGACGCCGTCGCCCTCTTCGACCACGCACTCAACAGCCTGGCCGACCTCCAGGTCCCCGTCATCATGATCAGCGGCAACCACGACTCACCCCAGCGTCTTGGCGTCACGTCCCGCCTGATCGAACGAGCCGGCATCCACCTGCGCACCGACCCCGCCACCTGCCACACACCCGCAGTGCTGCACGACGCGCACGGACCCGTCGCGTTCTACGGCCTGCCCTACCTCGAACCGTTCCTGACCCGCGAGAACATGGCAGCCGACAAACCCACCCACGAGGCCGTCCTCGGCGCCGCCATGGACCGCGTCCGCGCCGACCTCGCCACCCGCCCCGCAGGCACCCGCTCCGTCGTCCTCGCCCACGCCTTCGTCACCGGAGGCCACACCAGCGACAGCGAACGCGACATCACCGCCGGCGGCATCCCCACCGTCCCCGCCGCCGTCTTCGAGGGCATCGACTACGTCGCCCTCGGCCACCTCCACCGCCCGCAGAAAGTCACCGACCGCATCCGCTACAGCGGTTCCCCCCTCGCCTATTCATTCTCCGAAGCCGGCTACGCCAAGACCACCTGGCTCGTCGACCTCGACGCCGGCGCCAACCTCACCGCCGAAGCCGTCCCCTGCCCGCGCCCCCGGGCCCTGGACACCCTCACCGGGCACCTTGACGTCCTGCTCAAGGACCACCAGCACGAACACCTGCGCGACGCGTGGCTGCACGTCATCCTCACCGACCCGCAGCGCCCCATCAACGCCATGGACCGCCTGCGCACCCGCTTCCCCCGCACCGTCCAGCTCACCTTCGCCCCCGAGGACAACGGCCCCCGGGGCAGCGCCACCTACACCGAACGCACCCGCCACCGCACCGAACTTGAGATCACCGCCGGGTTCGTCGACCACGTCCGAGCCGGTCACGCCCCCACCCCCGCCGAACACGACCTCCTGCGCCGAGCAGTCGAGGCCACGCGCCGCAACGACATCGTGAAGGAAATCAGCTGATGCGCCTGCACACCCTCGCCCTGCAGGCCTTCGGCCCCTTCCGCACCCGGCAGAGCATCGACTTCGACACGCTCTCCCAAGGAGGGCTGTTCCTCCTGCACGGCGCCACCGGCGCGGGGAAGTCCACCATCTTCGACGCCGTCTGCTACGCCCTCTACGGCAACGTACCGGGGGAGCGGCACCAGACGGCGCTGCGCAGCCACCACGCCGACCCCGCCACGCTCACCCAGGTCGAGCTGGAGTTCAGCATGGCGGGGCGCCGCCTGAGGATCGTGCGCACCCCCCAGCAGGAACGGGCCCGGCGCGACGGAAACGGCACCACGCGGTCGCAGGCCAAGGCCAGCCTGGAGGAACGGCACGGTGACGACAGCCTCGGCCGGGCCCTCTGGAAACCCGTCTCCGCCGCCCACCAGGAGATCGCCCGCGAGATCGAAGCCCTGCTGGGCATGAACCGCGAGCAGTTCTGCCAAGTCGTCCTGCTGCCGCAGGGCGACTTCGCGAGATTCCTGCGGGCCAAGGCCGAGGACCGCGCCACCGTCCTGGGGCGCCTCTTCGGCACCCACCGCTTCCGCGACATCGCCCGCTGGCTCACCGACCACGCCAAGGAGAGCGGCCAGCGCTGCGACGACGCCCGCAGGATTGTCCTGCGCGACATCGACCGCATCCAGGACACCGCCGGCACCCCGATCACCGACTCGGTCGAGGAACCAGCCCCCACCCAGGACAGCATCGACACCACCCACCCCACGGCACTCGCCTGGGCGCAGGCCGTCCACGGCAGAGCCGCCGAGGCCCACCAGGCGGCCGCCGCCGCGCTGCGGGACGCCCGAGCGCACCACAGCATCCGAGAAAGCCGAGCCGCACAGGTCCGCATCCTGGCGGAGCGCCAGCTGCGCCACCGCACCGCCGCCTCAGCCCTCACGGCGCTGCGGGCGCAGGCCCCGGCCTTCGAGGACCTTCAGGCGACCCTGGAACGCGGTCGCCGAGCTGAGCAGGTCCGGCCCCTTATCCAGGCCCTCGATGACGCGGACCACGACCACCAGAAGGCCCGACACGCCGAGGCCCAGGCCAGGACACGACTGGCCGACACGCAGCGCAACGACACCGACGAGGAGCTGACCGCCACCGAGGACCGGCTGAAGAACGACCTCGGCCGCCTCGACGCCCTACGCCACGACGAACAGCGCTCCGAAGAACTGGCAGCCTCCCTCGCCAAGCTCAAGGCCGAGCTGGACCAGGCCCAGAGCGACCACGACGAGATCGCCGACTGGCTGGACCAGGCGGATACCCGACGCGCCGAGCACACCGCGCGGATCGACAGAGCCCACCTGGCACAGATCCAGGCCGACAGGCTCGCCGCCGCCTTGCCGGCCCTCGAACAGCAACTCGCCGCAGCCCGCCGACGCGACGAACTGGCCGCCAACGTCGCCAAGGCCCAGTCCGACGTCGACGAGCTCAAGAAAGCCGTCATCCACAGCGCGGCGCACGCGCGCGGGATCCGCGACCGGCGCATCGACGGCATGGCCGGTGAACTCGCCGCCCGGCTCAGTCCCCAGGAACCCTGCCTGGTCTGCGGCTCGCCCGTCCATCCCCGGCCGGCGACCACCGCCGCCGGCCACCCGAGCAGGGAGGACGAGGCCCGCGCGGAGGAGGCCTACCAGCAGGCCGACCAGGCCTGCAAGGACGCCGAACAGGACCTTGTCCGGCTCACGGCCGAGGCGGCTTCAGCCCAGGAACTGGCCGACGGGCAGGCGACCGCCGACCTGCAGCAGCGTCACCGTGCCGCCCAGCAGGCCCACAAGGACCTCCTGGTCGCCGCCGCGGATGCCGTGCCCGCGAACGAGGAACTGCGCGCCTTCGACGAGACGCGCGCAACCCGGACATCCGAACTCGCCAGCCTGGGCCGACGCATCGGCGACTACCTCGGCCGCCAGGAGACCCAGAGCGCCGAACAGGAGATCCTTACCCTGCGTCTCGCCGACGCCCTGGCCGGATCCCCGACGATCGCCGCTCGCAGCGCCGAACTCACCGCCGAAGCGGAAGCGCTCGCCCGGGCACGGGCGGCGATCCAGCAGGTGGCAGTGGCCGCGGGGAATCTGGACCGCGCGGCCAGGGCAGTCGCGACCGAGATCGTGGCCGCAGGCTTCGCCACACCCGAGGAAGCCCGCCACGCCCTGATCCCCGGTGCCGAACTGGCAGCGAAGGAAGGCGAAATGGACGCCTGGCGGACAGCCCAGGCCACGCACACGGCGACACTCCAGGACCCGGATCTCGCCGAGGCCGCCGCCGCAGAACCGGCCGACGAGCAGGCTGCCGAGGCGGCTCTCGCCGCCGCCGCCGACCGGTCGGAAGCAGCGGCCATCGCCGAGAGCACCAGCCGCGACCGCTGCGAGACGCTGCTCGGCCACATCGACGACCTCACACAGGGCATCGGGCGACTGGCACCCCTCCTGGAAGAGCACCACGTGGCCAAGCATCTGGCAGACCTCGCCGCGGGGACCTCGGGCGACAACCAGTACCGCATGCACCTGGAGGCCTACGTACTGGCGGCCCGGCTGGAAGAGGTGGCGAAGGCGGCCAACACCCGCCTGGAACGCATGTCCTCCGGCCGCTACGTGCTGTCCCACACCGACGCGCGCACGAGCGGGCGCGGCCGCTCCGGCCTCGGCCTGGAGATCCTCGACCAGTGGACCGGCCAGACCCGCGACACCACCACCCTCTCCGGCGGCGAGTCCTTCTTCGCCTCCCTGGCGCTGGCCCTCGGCCTCGCCGACGTGGTCGCCCAGGAAGCCGGCGGCAGCCAGCTCGACACCCTGTTCATCGACGAGGGCTTCGGCAGCCTCGACGACGAGACCCTGGAGGAGGTCCTCGAAGTACTCGACGAACTGCGCTCCTACAGCCGCACCGTCGGGGTCGTCAGCCACGTCGCGGACCTGCGACGGCGCATCCCCACCCAGATGCAGGTCCGCAAGAGCCAGGACGGCTCGACCGTGAAGGCCATGGCCGCCGCCCCGGCCTACTGACGTCCACGAGCCGGCTCTCCCCGGTACGATCTCCCGCCATCAGGGTCGCCCAGACCCCTCCAGCTCCTCGGCCGGGCGTCGGCCTGCGGCAAGGCGCGGCAGGAGCCTGTCTCACCGATCGAGAAAGGCTCCTGCCTCAGTTCGTAGTGAAGCGCGCCCACCAACCGGCGCCCCAAGCAGCAGCAGAAAGAGAGACAACGCTGTGGTGACCATGACCACCACCGCCGCGACGCCCGTCCCCCCGGCGCAGGTGTCCGGAAGCGACGTCAATCCGCTGCCGCTGCACCCGTTCCAGAAGGACGCCGTCGCGGCCGCGGTGCGCGAGGTCAAGAACGGCGGCCGGGCGACCGTCGTCGCGGCCACCGGCTCCGGCAAGACCCTGATCGCCGCCGGCTGCGCCCGCCGCCTGGCGGCCAAGGGCCGGGTGCTGGTGCTGGTGCCGACGATCGAACTGCTGGAGCAGACCGCGCAGTCCTGGTCCACCAAGGGCGGCCGCCGGGGACTGGCCATCGCGGCCTGCTCACGCGAGGAGGCCCTGGAGAGCGCGGAGGCCGGCGGCCGGATCCACGCCCAGGTGACCACCCAGGCCGCCCGGATCGCCGACCTCGTCCAGGCGCAGAAGCCCGGCGAGCCGGTCACCGTGTACGCCACCTACGCCTCGCTGGAGCGCATCGTCCACGCCCACTCGCTGCACGGCCTGCCCACGTGGGACCTGGTCGTCATCGACGAGGCCCACCGCACCGCCGGCTCCGACGGCAAGCCCTGGGCCGCCGTCCACACCGACGACCAGGTCCCCGCCACGCGGCGCCTGTACCTCACCGCCACCCCGCGCATCGTCGACGAGAACCACGTCCCGCACGAGGTCGTCGACGTCGCCGAAGGCACCGTCATCTGCTCCATGGACGACGAACGCATCTACGGCAAGACCGTGTTCACCTGGACCCTCGGCCAGGGCATCGAACACGGCTACCTCGCCGACTACCGCGTCCTCGTCCCCGTCGTCACCGACGAAGACCTGCGCGAGCTCCTCAACCTCCCCGCCGTCGCCGACCTGCGCACCCAGCGCAGCAACGAGGACCTGCTGCGCCTGGCCCTGCAGATCGCGGTGCTGCGCGCCGTCGCCGACCTCGGCCTGCGCCGCGTGATCACCTTCCACTCGCGGATCGCGGGTGCCCGCGCGTTCGCCGCCGACCTGCCGGACGCCTCCGAACTGCTGCCCGACGCGGAGCGCCCGGAGCGGATCTGGGCGAAGGCGGTGGCCGGCACCGACCGCCTGCGCGAGCGCCGGGCCGCGTTCGCCGAGTTCAAGGCCCACACCGGCGAGGACGGCGAGGAGTGCGGCATCCTCGCCAACGCCCGCCTGCTGTCCGAGGGCATCGACGTCGCCGCCGTGGACGGCATCTGCTTCGCGGACCCGAAGTCCTCGGTCATCGACATCGTCCAGGCCGTCGGCCGCGCGCTGCGCCAGTCCTACCGGCAGGCCAAGGTCTCCTGGATCATCATCCCCGTCCACCTGCCCGCCCCCGCCGCCGGCGACGACACCGCCACCGCCGACCCGTCCGAGGTCCACGACGCCGGCCAGGCCCTGAAGGCCCAAGCCGACGCCGAGATCGAGGCGTCCTCCTTCCGCACCATCTGGCGGGTCCTGCGCGCCCTGGCCGCGCACGACGCCCGGGTGGTCGGCCGGATCACCGAACTGCGCGCCCACCGCTCCCAGGGCACCCGGCACACCGCCACGGCCGAGGCCTCCGAGGCCGAGCGGCAATCCGCGCCGGCGGAGTCGCCGAGCGAGTGGCTGCGGATCGACGCCCGCCGGCACGCCGCGCGGATCCTCCAGACCGTCAAACTGCGCGCCTTCAACCCGCGCGCGGTCGAGTGGCAGCGCATGCACGCCGTCGCGGCGCTCTTCCACCTCCAGCACGGCCACCTCGACCCCACCGACCGCATCGGCCACATCGAGCTGATCACCTGGCTCACCCGTCAGCGCCACCTGCACGGCCAAGGCCTCCTCGACCCCGCCCGCGTCAGCGAACTGGACGCGCTCGGCATGATCTGGTCCAAGAACGCCAACGCCTGGGAACGCGGGGCCGCCTACGCCGCCGCCTTCCACCACCGCCACGGCCACCTCGCCATCCCGGCGACCACGAAACTCGACGACTACGCGGTGGGCGCCTGGATGCGCCGCCAGCGCAAGGCCGACAACCTCAACCCCGACCAGGTCGCCAAACTCGACGCCCTGGACGAACTGTGGCGCCTGGAACCGGACTGGAACCGCTCCTACCGACGCCTGCTCGCCTACCTCGCCGCCGGCGGCACCCTCACCGGCCCCGCCAACCGCACCGGCCTCGCGGACGACCCGACCTTCCGCCCCGGCGCCTGGCTGCGCAAACAGGCCAAGGCCCGCACCGACGGCAGACTGACCGCCCGCCAGAGCGCCCTCCTGGACGCCCTCCACCGCCACCCCGAAACCGTCACCGGCTGAAGTGTCAGGCCAACGTCAGGCGAACGTCGTTCTCCAACGCGCCGGCGCACGGGCACTCTGTTGTGCGAACGATCGAGGGGGGAACGGGCTTCCGCTGGTCACGACGCCCCCGGCCCTCGAGAAGTGATCTCGACCTCCGGAGCCTGCGGGCGGGTCCGCGAACCCGCCCGGGAAACGGGCCTGACCGCGGGGCCCGCAGGCGCGGTGGTCGAGGCGATCAGCCACCGAAACCAGGAGACAACTGATGATCAGGAAGCGCACCGCCGTCCGCCTCGGCGCCGTCGTCGCCGTCGCCACCGTCGGTCTGGGCCTCAGCACCGGGCTGGCGTCGGCCGACACCACCTTCGGGGCCAACGTCCCCGGCTGCGCCGGGGGCATGGTGGACAGGTTCTACGACGGGCACGACCACGTGCAGGGCTACGCGACCTCCACCGGCGGTGCCGCCTGCGGGGTGGTCCTCCACCAGTCGAACGGCGGGAGCTCGAGCAACTGGACCAACATCCCCGGTGACACGGCCTGGACCGAGAACCTGCTGGACTCCGGCATCACCTCGTACGTCGTCGTGTGCAACGGGGACACCGGCCGCTGCGCCACCAGCGCCTCGTACTGACAGACGCCACCGGTCCCGTCATGGTCCCGCCCCGGGGGAGCGGACCACGGCGGGACCGGTGCCGCTCCTGCGGCCCCGCCCCGGCCGGGACCGCGTTCGTCCGCGGCGCCGCCGACCCCGAACGGCTCGACCACCACCCAGCGCGCCGACGTCCTCGGCGCGCTCGGCGTTCTCCAGGCCGCCACCGCCGACCGTACGGCCGTCCGTATGTCGATCAGATCTTCGCCCGCATGGGCTAGCCTGCCCCCGGCGCCGCAGCTCGCGGCGCGAGAGGGGGAAACCGATGTCCCGCACGACCACCCGCCGCACCGCCGCGACGCTCACCGCGGCCGCCGCGGCCCTGCTCGCCCTGACCGGCGCAGCCGCCACGGCCGCCGCAGCCGACACCCCGCCGTCCGGCACCGAGGCGACCATCACCGTCGGCGCCCGCAACGCCGCACCGGTGGTCAGCCCCGACGGCGCCACGGCCTACGTCGCCGTGACCGAGGCCGACAACACCTCCACGGTGAAGACGGTGGACACCCAGTCCGGCGCCGTCACCGGGCGGTTGGCCCTCGGCGCCCTCCAGTGGAGCGCCCACCCGGCGCTCAGCGCGGACGGCTCGCGCCTGTACGTGCTCGACGGCCAGCGCCTCAGCGTGGTGGACACCACCACCCTGACCCTGCTCGCCACCCTTGCTCTGCCCGACCAGCCCCGCCCGGCCGGCTGGACCCCGGGCTCGACCTCCGGACTGGCCTTCAGCCCGGACGGAGCCACCCTGTACGTCTCCCAGAACGGGGCGACCGCCTACCGGCAGAACGGCCAGAGCCGGATCCTGGCCTTCGCCACCGCGCAGCAGGCCTTCACCACCTCGGTCCAGATCCCGGCCCCCTACGTCGGCGCCCCCGCGGCCCGACTGGGCACCGGCGACGTGTACGTCGGCACCAGCCAGGGCGTGGTGCACGTGACCACGGCCGCCACCACGCCCACCGTGGCCGGCACCGTCCGGGGCACCGCCACCAACCTGGACTACAACCTGGCGTTCACTCCCGACGGCAAGCGCCTGTTCGGCCTCGCCGAACTCGGCACCGGCGCGAGCACCCTCATCGACCCGGCCACCGACACCGTGACCACCACCTTCCAACCCGCGGGCAGCGGCGACCAGCTGGAGCACCCGCAGGTCAGCGCCGACGGCAGCCGGCTCTACCTCACCGACAGCAACTACGGTGCCGGCACCGCCTCGGTGCTCGCCCTCGACACCGCCACCGGCGCCCCCGTCCCCGGGGAGAGCGCCGGCGACCTCGACGAGACCGACCTCACCGGCCTGGCCCTGGGCCCCGACGGCCACACCTTCTACGTCGGCGGCACCGCCGGACAGAGCGCCAACCTCCAGATCATCGCCCACTGAACGCCCGCACGACGGCCCCGCCCACCGAGCGGGCGGGGGCGCTGCCGCGACTATGGACAGCGGCACTTGACATCCTCCTCCGGCTGGAGCCGGAGGATTCCAACCCTCGCAGGTCGGGCTTTCTGCTTCACGGCCGGTTGCCGACCTGGGGTTGCCGGCGGAGGGACGGTGTGCCGCCCATCGGTCTTACACCAGCTCCACAGACCTCGCCGATCGGGCATCAGAGATGCTATCGCCCGTGCCGAGGTGGCTACGGGCTGCTATGGGCGACGGTCCGCCTGGACGGCGAATCGTCGTCACCTGTCCCGCTCCGCAGGAGGACCGTTTCCTCCCCCGCAAGCGGGGGGACCCCCACCCCCGGCTGAAGCCGGCGGTATCCACGGAGGTATCAGATGAACGCCCCGTTCCCCCCGCACCGGCCCGGCGCCGCACGCACCGCGCTCTTCGAGACGGTGACCGCGGTCGGCGACGAAGCCGTCGCCCTGCTCGCCGGCTGCCGCGGCGACACCTCGATACCCGGATCCGAGTGGACGGTCGCCGAGGCCGCCGCCCACCTGGCGATGGCCAACGAGCTGATGGCCGCACTGGCCGCCGGCGAGGAACGCCCGTACGGGGACGGCACTCCGGGCTCGCTGGCCGCGGCCAACGCCGCCGCACTGGCCGAGCGGCCCGAACGGGACCCGGCCGTCCTCGCCGCGCAGATCGCCCGGCAGGCACGGCAGTTCACGGCGGCAGCCGCCCCGCGGACCGGCACCGATCCGGTGGCGACCCCGCTCGGCGAGATGGACCTGGACACCCTCGGCGCCTACCTGCTGACCCACATGCTGGCCCACCTCTACGACATCGCCCTCGCCCTCCACCGCCCGCACCCGCTCGACCGGCGGCGCGTCGGGCTGACCATGCCGTTCCTGCGCACGGCCATGCCCCGAGTGGTCGACGCCCGCACCGCGGCCGGCCACAGCGCCTGCTACCACCTGCGGGTGCGCGCCCTGGAAGACTTCGCCGTGACCTTCACCGACGGCACCGCCGTCGTCAGCCGGAAGCCACCACGCCGCCCGGACTGCACGATCCTCACCGAGCCGGTCGCGTTCTTCCTCATCGCGCTCGGCCGCCACAGCGCCACCGACGCCCTCCTGCGGGGCAAGGTCCTCGCCTGGGGCCGCCGCCCATGGCTGGCCCCGGCCTTCGCCAGGCTGTTCACCGCCCCCTGAGCACCGCGACCGCTCGCCGCTCCGTCTAGGGTGTCGGTATGCCGCTCGTCGACGTGACCCATGCGCCCACCGTGCCCGAGTCCGATCTGCGCGAACTGGCCTCGGTGCTGCCGCACCTGGTGTCCCTGGCCGTGGAGTGCCCGGAGGAGCCGTACGACGGCGAGTTGCAGCCCGGGGACGTCGAGCTCCGCTTCCGGCCGCTGGGCCCACTGGACCGCAGCGGCCTGACGGTGGTGATCGAGATCAAGTCGAAGTGGTTCGCGAGCAGGGCGGCCGACCGGCAGGAGCGCGTGGACGCGCTCCACGCGAACATCAGCGCCGCGACCGGGCTCGTCGACTTCGGCATCTACCTGTCCCTGCCGATCGCCGCCTGGTCCCAGGGAGACTGACCGTGATCCCGCCGCCCCTGCCCGTCGACCGGCTTGCCTTGGACCTGCTCGATTCCCACCTCGAGGCGCTCTGGCGCGCAACGGACCTCCCGTCCACGGAGGTACCGGCCGGCCTCGCCCCCGACGGCGCGGGCGAACTCGTTCGCTGGGCCCTCGATCGGCTGCGGGCCGTCCCCCGCGAGCCGAGGGACGTCTTCGTCCGCGAGGTCGGCGGCCTGCTCGCGGAGTTCCGCAGCCGTCGCTGTCCCTGGAACGCGGCGGCCCTACGGCTGTTCGAGGACGTCTACGCGTTCGCGGCCACCGGTCCTCGCCGCCACGAGGACTGGGCGCACGACGTCCTCGCCGTGCTGCACCGCGAGGTCGCGGACCCGCGTGGCTGGGTCCGGCTGGACGAGGACCGTGCCAACACCGCGCGCCGCACGGTGCCGGCGTATCCCTTCGGCCCCCCGGCCGCGTCGGAGTTCCCCGAGCGTCTGCACCGCCTGGACGCTCGGGCAGCGGTCACCGCGCTTGCGGTCATGGCCGAGCAGTGGTCGTCGGAACCCTCCCCCGTCCGCTCCCGACCGGACCGGGACGTCCTGCTGGCGGACGCCCGGACCCTGCTCGGCCGGTACGGCCCCACCGCTTCCTACTGGACCAACGCGACGGCCGCCGCCTCGGACCCAGCCACGGACTTCCTCGCGGCGGGGCTCCAGGGCACCCGCTCCCACGGCTTCCTCACCTCCGCGTACCTCAACGGTCTGGACCTCGGACGCGACCTGGGCCTGATCGCGGTGACCGACGACGAGGTGGGTGTCTTCTGGTCGTTCGAGGCCTACTGACGCCGGGCCTGCCGGCCACAGGCAGGACGGGGCACGCCCCGGACACGGCCGCCGTCACCCGGACAAGTGCGGCTAAGCCTCCTCTGACAGGTCGTCGCCGAGCCCGTGGCCGTGGGTGCCGAGCCAGCGCCGGATCGCCTCCGTGTGGCGGACGGCCGTCGCGTGCAGGGCCGGACCGGTCCTCGCGGCGGCGGCCTCGCGACCGATCCGGGCGGCGTCCTGCTCGGCGGCCTCGACGACGGCGCTCGCGATCCAGTCGTCGACGACGCCCTCGTTCTTCCACCGGGCGAGCCGGTTGCGCGCGGCCCGGTACACGGCCAGGGCATCGGCCGCCCTCGTCTGTTGAGCGGCCCGCTCCCAGTACCGCGCGCGGTTGGTGAGGTACGCGTCGATGGCGCTGCGGGCCATGGCGGCGTCCCCTTCGGGATCGTGCTGAGGGCTCGTCATGCCGGAAGGATAAGAGAGCGCCCACCGGTCGGCCCGCCGCCATGCAGGATCCGAGCCCGCCCGGCGAATCCCTGGTGACCTGCGGTGTCGGTCCTCTGACAGTCGTCTGCCGGTGGCATGAAGGCGGCGCCTGACACCGTTCAGGGACGAAAAGCCGCACTCAACACCCAAGGAGGAGGCCGTCCATGGCCAAGGAACAGCACAGGTCCAACAGCGGCAACGCGAAGGCCGGCGGGACGTCGCGGCGCAGCGCGCTGAAGGCGGCCGTGGCCGGGGCGGGGGCGGTCACCGCGCTGGGCGCGGCCGCCTCCACCGCGCACGCGGACGGGCCCGGGCGCGGCGCGCCCACCTTCGTCCTCGTCCACGGCTCGGGGAGCAACTCCTTCTACTGGCAGCCCTTGGTGCGCGAGCTGGGTCTGCGCGGACACCGCGCGATCGCGGTCGACCTGCCCGGGCACGGGCTCGGCGCGTACCTCCCCGAGTCCTACCAGTGCCCGCAGGACCTCGAGCGGCTGCGCACCGAGCCGTCCCCGTTGGCCAAGGTGACGCTGGGCGACTTCGCCGCGCACGTCATCGACGTGGTGCGGCGGGCGCGCCGCAACGGCCCGGTGGTGCTGGTCGGGGAGAGCCTCGGCGGTGCGACCCTCAACGCGGTCGCCAACCGGGTGCCCGAGCTGGTCGCGCACCTGGTGTACACCTCCGCGTTCTGCCCGACCGGGCACCCCTCGGCGCTGCGGCTGATGATGACCCCCGAGGCGGCCACCAGCTCCAGTTTCAAGATCCCCGGGGTCCGGACGCCGCCGGAGCTGGGCGTCAGCCGGGTCAACTGGCGCTCGGGCGACCCCGCGTTCTTCGCGATCGTCAAGGAGGCGATCGCCGCCGACCGGCCGGACGCCGAGGTCCGGGCGCTGATGAACATCCTGGAACCGGACGAGTCGGCGGCGGTCGGCGCGAGCGAGGACGCCCGCGGTCTGCCGGAGAAGTGGGGCCGGGTGCCGCGTACGTTCGTGCGCTACACGCAGGACCGCATCATCCCGCTGCCGCTCCAGGACCTGATGATCCGTGAGGCGGACGACGCCACACCGCACAACCGCTTCCGCGTGCGGTCGCTGAGCGCCCCGCACGCCGGCCCGCGTGACCCGGGACTGCTGGCGCACGAGCTGGAGCTCGTCGCACGGCTGTGCCGCTGAACGGGCCGTGGGCAAGGGCTCCCCGCTGACTCCCCACCCGGCCCAGGGGAGCTCTCCACCCTGAAGGCTGTTCGAGTGACTGGATCGTCACGTTGTGTGCGCGGAAACGCGGCGGTGTGATGCGATGCCCACGTGAAATCCGGGGATCGGGCTCGGAAAGCGACGCCCGCCCCGGATCCGTGGACGATCGAAGGGAAGCCCATGCTGCTCCGCGCGCTGGCCGCGACCGGTGTCGCGACGTCATTGTTCGGCTCGTCGGCCTTCGGCGGCAGCCCGCCCCCGCCGCCGGACCGGATCGTCATCGACAGCGTGGCGGCCACCGGCTCCGGCTGCCCTACGGGGACGGCCTCCGTGGCCGTGTCCCCTGACAACACCGCCTTCACCGTCACCTACAGCAACTACCTAGCCCGGGTGGGGCCCGGGGCGTCGCCGACCGACTTCCAGAAGGACTGCCAGCTCAACCTGAGCGTGCACGTCCCCGGTGGCTTCACCTACGCGATCGTGTCCGCCGGCTACAACGGCTTCGCGTCGCTGGCGCCGGGCGCGTCCGGGACCCAGCGGGCCAGTTACCACTTCCAGGGCGACCCCCGCACCACCAACTCGACCCATCACTTCAAGGGCGGGTTCAACAACGACTGGCAGACGAGTGACACCGTGGACGTCGCCGCCCTGGTCTTCGCCCCCTGCGGGGAGGAGCGCAGCCTCGACATCGACACCCAACTGCAGGTCGAGCGCGGCACCTCGAGCCCGAACGCCACCAGCCTCATGGAGATGGATTCGACGGACGGCAGGATCAACACCGTGTACCGCCTGGCCTTGAAACAGTGTCATTGACATCCTCCCCGCCCTCAAGGGACGGGGATTCCTCCCGCGCCTGCGGCACGGACACCCGTGCGTGGCAGGTCGCCGAGGCGGGTTCCCCGTTCAACGGGCCGTGCCTGGGGCGGGATCGCCGCACCAGGACTGACCGGCCCTCCAGGGGCGTTTAGCCTGTCCGCCTGCCCGGCGGCCAGGATGTTGCGAGCAGCATTGAGGTCACAGCGCGATCGTCACGGACGACGGATCGGCGGGCAGCGCCCGCGACCACTTCACCCGCACATCGCCGATCTTCGCCAGGTTCAGCTTCCCGTTGGACCGGATACGGAACCCGTTGCGGGTGAACCGCAGGCTCTGCCGAGAGTGGCGCTTCGACTTGAACCGTGGCAGCCCGACCGGCCGCCCCTGCCGCTTGCCGGACACCGCGTCGAAGAAGTTGCGGTAGGCCGTGTCCAGGTCCCGGAGGGACTGGATCAGCGGGTCCACCCCGACCGCGGCGAGCCACGCGCGCTCCGGGGTCTTCTTCGCCGCAGTGATCACAATCTTCTGCAAGTCCGTGGACTTCGGGTACGACTGACCGGCCTTCCGGGCTTCCTTCCGTGCCGACAACGCGTCGTTGTACACCACCCGCGCGCACCCGAACGTCCGGGCGAGCGCGGTGCGCTGACCTGCCGTCGGGTAGATGCGGCAGGAGTACCGAAGGTGCACCAGATCAACCTACCGACAGGCACTGACAACGGCTCACGTCAGAACCTGCGAAGGTCACTCCGCCGCTTCGCGGCTCCGAACCAAAGCCCCTCCCCCAACCCTCCGGGCGGGGGGACCCCCATCTCCCCGGCCTGAAGGCCGGGGCATCCTGGGAGATCAAAGGTGATCTCCTGGCACCGCGATCGGAGGCCGCGTCCAGGCGGCGGCGGGAACGGTCCGGCGATCACCCGACAGAAGCGGTGCGGAGAACGTAGGGTGACCGGGACCGGCGCCGCCGCACGATGGCGGCATGGACGACACGACCCTGGTATCCCGGTTCCTCCGCGACGGCTTCGTGAAGCTGGAAGGCGCCGTCGCGCCGCGCGTGGCCGCGGACTGCGCCCGGCTGCTGTGGCGGGAGACGGGCTGCGATCCGCACGACCCGTCGACGTGGACGCAGCCCGTGCACCGGGTCGCCGGCATGGCGCAGGGACCGTTCGCCGCCGCACCCAACTCCCCGTCCCTGCACCGCGCGTACGACCTGCTCGTCGGTGCCGGACGCTGGGAGCCGCGCTACCGGGTCTGATCGCAGTGCACCGGGCTTCTGATGCTGTTCCTGTTCAGCGAGGTCGGCGAGGAGGACGCCCCGACCCGGATCCGGGTCGGTTCACACCTCGACGTGCCGAAGGTGCTGGAGAAGCACGGGGAGGACGGCGCGAGCGGGCTGACGCTCGCACCCGACCTGGTGGTGGCCTCCGACCACCGGCCCATCGCCCTCGCCACCGGATCCCCGGGCGACGTCTTCCTGTGCCACCCGTTCCTGGTGCACGCGGCGCAACCGCACCACGGGACCCGGCCGCGCTTCATGGCCCAGCCGCCGCTGATGCCCGCCACGCCGTACGAACTGGAACGGCCCGACGGCGCCTATTCACCCGTGGAGATCGCGATCCGCCGGGGCCTGGGACAGCACACCCCCGGCCCGGACACGGCCACCTCCCACAGCGCCGGGTAGCCGCTCGGCTCGTCCGCCCGAGGGTGCGCCGGTTGCCGCTGCTCGCCACAGGGACCAGATTGAAAGCGGTGCCGCCCGTGGACCCTCCGCCCGGCGGCCGTGGACGGGACGGCGTGGAGAGGTGGGTGCGGCGATGAGCACGGTGGAGGAGTCGATCGACGTGGACGCGCCGGTCCGCGTCGTCTACGACCAGTGGGCGACCTTCGAGGACTTCCCGCAGTTCATGGAGGGCGTACAGGAGGTCAGACAGCTGGACGACCGCCACGCCCACTGGCGGACGAAGATCGCCGGACTGTCCCGGGAGTTCGAGACCGAGATCATCGAGCGGGTGCCCGAGGAACGGGTCGCCTGGCGCACCACCGGCGAGAGCGTGAAGCACGCCGGCACGGTCGACTTCGAACCCCTCGGCGCGGCCCGGACCCGGGTACGGATGACCATGGCCTTCCAACCCACCGGCCTGGCCGAGAAGGCCGCCGACAAGCTCGGCGTGCTCGACCTCCAAGTACGGGGCGACCTGCGCCGCTTCAAACGGTTCATCGAGGACCGCTACGCCTGAACCGGGCCCCGATCGGCGCCCGAGGGCAGCTGACGACGGCGAAACGTCCCCCCACGCCCCCCGAGCACAGAACCCGCCCCGGGAGGCCGACTCCACCGGCCTCCCGGGGCCCCGGCAGCCGCGAGTTCGAATCCGCCCTCGCCCACCGACCGCTGCGCACCGCCGACACCTCGCCCACGGCCCCGGGCTGCACCGCTCCCACGAGGACGCCGACGGCGCGCTCCAGGTGCTGCTGGACGCTCTCGGACCCGGGCAGGACGCGGTGGTGTTCACCGGCGGCCCGGACACCGGCTTCCACTACCGCGACGACAGTCGGCCCGCCTGAAGCAGGCCCGCCGCCCAACGACCGCCCCGGGCGGCCACAACCCCTTCGCCTTCCAGCGGCGTTCGATGCGTCGCCGCGCCGTCAGCCCAGGTCGAGGGCGTTCGGCAGGCCCCGGCGGTAGCGGGCCTCGTCCTGCTGTTGGAGGGCGGCCAGTTCCGGCGGCTGGTACAGCGGCCACACCGTGCAGCGCGGGGCCGGCGAACCGTCGGCGTCGAGCAGGGCGTTGACCGCTCGGCGGGCGGATTCGTTGGCGCCCTCCATGGTGGCCAGGTCGATGTCGGTGGCGACGTAGTCACCGGCCAGGAAGAGGTTGGGCACGGCCGTCGCGGCGGACGGACGGTCGTACAAGGTGCCCGCCGGGTGGATGAGCAGCTGCTCGCGGTTGGCCGGGTCCGGGCCGCCGAGGCCGGTGACGGCCGGGTCGATGAACCAGGTGTGCAGGTCCGCGTCGTCCAGGACGCGCCGGCCGCCGCCGTTGAGGGAGTCCTTGAGCTGGGCCCAGGTCTCGCGCACCACCTCCTCGCGGGTGCACTTGAGCGCGGGCTTGCCGTAGACGATCCCCGGGGCGTCCCACTGCGAGACGATCGCCGAGAGGCAGTCGGCCACCTGCCCGTCGCCGTAGTCCCGGCGGAAGTCCCGGTCGGGCCAGAACTGGGCCTGGCCGACGCAGGTGACGGCCCAGGGCGAGTCGACCAGGTCGACGTGGCCGTGCACGATCGGGGTGCGACCGCGCAGGTAGAACTGCACGCCGACCATCCAGTCGGTCCGCAGCCGGTCGCAGCGCGCGAGTTGCGGGTCGGCGGCGCGCAGTCCGGGGCCCCAGGTGGCGCGGGCGTGTTCGACCGGCATCGCGCTGACGTAGTGGTCGGCGAGAACGGGGCTGTCCACGTCCCGCAGCCGCACGCCGGTGATCCGGCCGTCCCGGTACAGCAGCTCCTGGACCTCGGCGCCGAGTTCGAACCGGACGCCGAGGGAGCGCAGTCGGGCCTCCCAGGGGCCGATCCAGGCCTCGCTGGTCGGGGCGTTGAGGACGCGGTCCGGCTCGCCGTCGTTGCCCCGGCCCAGGACGTTGTAGACGAACGCCTGGAGGATCCGGGCGACGGTGCGGGTGCTGGCCTCCTCGGCCTTGGTGGCGACGATGTTGCGGGTGATGCCGATGCCGAGCAGCCGCTGGTAGTCGTACGACATCTCGCCGGCCCGGATGAACCGCCACCACGGGACGCGCTCCCACTGCTCGTGGCGGCGTGGTTCGCAGCTGGTGAAGTGGACCAGCAGCCGGTTGGCGAAGTACGCCACCTCGGTGGCCGGCAGGTGCAGGGCGGTGTCCAGCAGACCCGTCAGCGTCTGGAGCAGGGCGTCGGGCAGCAGCTCGCCGAGCAGCGGGGGAGCGGTCACGGTACGGAACGGCAGCCGCAGGGCCGGTCGTCCGCCGACGCGGGGGAACAGCTCCTCGGTGGCGTTCACCAGGTTGTCGTGGACGGTGCGGCCGACCGGCCCGGTGGGCAGCGGGATCCGGCGCAGGGTGTCGGGCAGGTTCCGGTAGAAGCCGGGGAAGAAGCGGAAGCCGTGTTCGCCGGGCAGCGGTCGCCGCCCGCCCCGGGCGGTGCCGGGCACGTCCGTGCTGCGGGCCTTGCCGCCCAGCACCTCGTTGCGCTCGTAGACCGTCACCAGGTAGCCGCGCTCGGCCAGTTCCTGCGCCGCGCTCAGACCGGCGACCCCGCCGCCGAGCACGGCGACCCGCCGTCCCGCTCGCCCGTCCTGTCGGTGGGGCCGCTGCGCCGCCCGCGCCGGCCCGGTGTCGGCCAGGCCGAGACCGGCGGCCGCCCCGGCCGCCGTGGTGAGCAGGGCGCGCCGGGTGTGTGCGGCTGTTGTGATCGTTCGCATGCCCCGTCAACGAGCCTGCGCGAGCGGCAGGCACGGTCAGGGCCGCTGCGAGGGGCCGAGCAGGATCCCCATCCCTTCAGGAGGGGGAGGATGTCAAGCCCTCCAGCACACCTCGGCCCACCGCATGACGCCGGCAGCGCCGAGCGGGCCGCCGCTACTCACTGTCTCCGTCACCGCGCAGCGCCCATCCGGCGACCGCGCCGCCGTACACCGTGAAGCCGACGCCGGTCAGCCAGGACTGGACCACCAGGACAGTCCCGACCGTCCCGTACGAGACGGCGTTGGAGATCAGCAGCGGCGCGAAGACCAGGCGGGAGAAGAACCGCAAACCGACCAGTGCGGCCATGGTGAAGACCGCGCCCGGAAGCAGGTCCCGCCACGGGACCCGGCCGCCGAGCAGGAGATGCGGGAGCCACCAGAACAGCAGCAGGCCGCCGATCAGCGTCGCGAGGATCCGCAGGACGGGCTGGGCGGCCGTGTGATGCCATGGCACGCCGCTCCAGGCGGCGATGACGAGGTACGCGGTCACTCCGCCCAGTGCCACCGCCTGTCGCCACACCTGGTGCCACCCACCGGCGCGAAGCCGCCAGATCCGCTCATAGACGGCCTGGAGCGCACTGGTGAGGGAGATCCCGAACGCGGCGGCGGCGGCGAGGCCGAAGGCGGTGGCGGTGCTGAGGATCCGCCCGCGAGAGCTGAACAGCATGCCGGCCGCCTGGCTGCCGCGCGGCGACAGTCCGAGGCCGTCGGTGATCCAGTCCGCGATGCCGTTGCCGCGGGCCGGGGAAGCCGCGGCGATCACCATGAGCAGCGGCACCAGGGTCAGGAAGAACAGCGCGGCGAACGCCAGTGACCGGTGCAGCAACTCGATCTCCCGGCCGCGCCGCCAGGCCCTCCCGGACACCTCTCTCAGCTCTCTCAGCCGACGCCCGCTCAGCGGAGCACCCGATCCACGCCGGCCACGCCGCCTTCGCCCGCGCGGTGCGCGGCCGCCATCGTCCCCAGTGGACGGATTCTCGGCCGACTGCCCGTGATCCATCGCTCATCCCGGAAAGTTCCGGCCGCGCCGTCGGCCACTCTCGACGCCGCGTTCCTCGATGACCCCCTTGAAGCCCTTCAGGCCGCCCTTCACCCGCCGATCGGGCACGCCCAGCACATCGACGTCGAACGACTCGGTCATCATGCCCATCGGGACACCTCCATCATCGGAACCGCGCTCCGCCCCGAACCGGCGCCGGAAGCACGACCACGACCAAAACCGCCATGACGATGTCCCTTCCCGCCGGTGGCGTCTGCCCTGTTCCGGGAGAGCGACACACCCGCCCGTCAGACCGCCCGATTTTCGTCAATCTGTCGGAACCAGGAACCGGCCGTCACGCCCCGCGCAGCGTTGCCGCGCAAAGCGTGGCGGGGAATCTCCCCCGTCGGTGGTCGGCCTTCCGAGCGGGATGGAGGTCTGCGAGGGGGTCGTGGTGACGCTCGGGGAGAAGGTGAAGCTGATGGTGACCGCGGGCGTGCCGGTCGGATTGGCCACGGTGGAGAAGTTGGCGGCGTTGGCGGTGATGAAGCTCGATCCGCCGCCACCGCCGGAGCCGGTGTTGTTGCCGGTGCCGCCACCGCCGCCGCCCCAGAATCCGGCGCCGCCACCGCCGCCGCCGGACGGGAAGCCGAAGTTGCCCCCGTCGCCGCCGACGCCCGGTGTTCCGTTGCCTCCGGGGGTCCCACCGCCGCTGCTGCCGCCGCCGATTCCGCCGCTGGGGCACGTCCCCCCGGTGCCGCCACCGGCACCGCCGACGCCCATGGCGTCGCCGCCGGGGTTGCAGAGGTTGGGGCCGGTGCCGCCATCGGCTCCCGGCCGCAGCGGCAGGTTGGTGCCACCGCCACCGCCGCCACCGCCGTCGGCCACCAGCAGCCGCGGGTCCGTCAGAGGATCACCGGTCGGCACACAACTGGCGGAGGGCGCCGAGCAGGTGCGGATGTCCGACGCCCCGCCGCCCGCGCCACCGCGGGCGCTGCCGCCGAGGCCGCCGCCCGTTCCGACCTCGACGAACAGGGTGCTGCCGGGCGTGACCGGCAAGTCCGCGGTGACTCTCGCCCCGGCGCCGACGCTGTCCGTGTCGGCGCCCTTGGCGCCGTCGACGACCACGTGGATGCTGGTCACTCCGGTGGGAACGGTGAAACTGTCCTCGCCCACCGCCGTGGGTAGGTGCAGGTGGGGGGGCGAGGTGGTGAAGGCGCCGCCGTTGCACGGCGGACCGGCCGCGTACGCGGTCTGGGTGGAGAACCCCACCGTGGCGAGCGCCAGGCTCGCGGTCAGCGCGAAGACACGTGACCACCGGTGGTGTCGCTCGAACAGTGCCAGGCCGCTCCGACCCGCTTCCGGCTCGGCATCCACCACGTGACGCATCAATCCTCTTGAGGAGTGCAGCTCTTCGCAGAGCCGGGAGACCCGATCCGGTCACGCGTGCCGCGGTCACTCACGGCGGTTGAAGGCGACGCCCTCCGATCCGCTGTGATCGAACTGCGGGAGAAACAACCCCGACCGGACGCATTCGGGACTGCCCACTCCGGGGACACCACGCCACCGGGGCCGGACGGGTCGACGACGGGCGACCACTCCGAAGACCTGCGAGGGCGCGCCCGGCATTCGGTTCGGCCCCCGGTGGTCCGGCCGCCCCTGCCGGTGTACTGTCGCATCGACATGAACCGGGGACTATTCCCCGTTTCTTGCGCGTCCGAGAGGACGAACGCCGCGATGGAGCACATGAGCGCCAGGAAGGCGAGCATGCCGATGTCGGCGGCGCCGGGCATGCGCCAGTCGCGGACCTCGAACGGGCTGGGCAGGACGAAGCCGAGTGCGCCGGCCACGGTCTGGTAGTAGGTGCTGGTCAGCGGGGAGTGCCCCAAACTCGTGCGGCGGGCGACGACGTTGCAGGCGGCCCAGGCGACCCCGGCGGCCAGCAGGATGACGTCCCCCAGCAGCCGCTGACCGCCGCCGGTGCTCGCGCTGTGCCGTACCCGCCATGAGGTCCCGTCAGGCCATCGGCGGCACCGGCGGGTTCGCGCCGCGGCGGCCCGTGTTCGGTCAGGTGACCCGCGTCACGCTCGGCTCCTGTCAGCAATCGGGGCGCCGTCTCGTCCAAGGGGCAAACGAGACGGGAGCAACGCCATGAAGCACCACATCGTCGTACTCGGCGCCGGATACGCCGGGGCCTTCGCCGCCGGAAACCTCGCCCGCCGGCTCTCACCCGCCGACACCGAGATCACCGTCGTCGACGCCGAGCCCGACTTCGTCGAGCGGATGCGACTCCACCAACTCGCGATCGGCCAGGACCTCGCGTTCCGCAGGCTCGCCGACGTCTTCGCGGGCACCGGGGTGCGGCTGCGCCTGGCGCGCGTCACCGGCGTCGATCCCGAGCGCAGGACCGTCGCCGTGACCGGCGAGGACGGCGGCGGCGAACTCGCCTACGACACGCTCCTCTACGCGCTCGGCAGCTCGGTCGCCCACCACGGCGTCCCCGGCGTGGCCGAGTACGCCTTCGACGTGACGGGCCGGTCCTCGGCGCTGCGGTTGCGCGAGCGCCTGGCCGACCTGGGCGAGGGCGGCACCGTGCTGGTCGTCGGTGAGGGGCTGACCGGCATCGAGACCGCCACCGAGTTCGCCGAGTCCCGGCCGGACCTGTCGATCGCGCTCGCCGCCCGCGGCGAGCCGGGCGCCTGGCTCTCCCCGAAGGCCCGCCGCCACCTGTGCCGGGCCTTCGCCCGACTCGGCATCACCGTCCACGAGCACACCGGCATCGAAGCCGTCGAGCCGACACGGGCGATCGCCGTCGACGGCACGTCCATCCCGGCCGACGTGACCGTGTGGGCGGCCGGGTTCGCCGTGCACCCCATCGCGGCCGCCAGTGGCCTCGAGGTCGCCGCGACCGGCCAGATCGTCGTCGACCGCACCATGCGCTCGGTCTCCCACCCCGACGTCTACGCCGCCGGTGACTGCGCCTACGCGATCGGCGAGAACGGCCGGCCGCTGCCGATGTCCTGTGCCTCGGCCGGGTACACCAACATGCAGGCGACCGCCGCGATCATCGCGCGTCTGACGGACAGCAGGATCCCGACCATCGGGCTGAAGTACCACGGCAACCACATCAGTCTCGGGCGGCGGGACGCGATCTTCCAGATGGTGGACGGCGACGCACGGTCGAAGTCCTGGTACCTGGGCGGCCGGAGCGCCGCGTGGCTCAAGTCGGGTGTGCTCAAGGGCGCCGGATGGAGCATCGCCCACCCCACCTTCGGCCTGCCCAAGCGCAAGCGCCGCCTGGTCACCACGCCCGACCGAGCCGGCGCGCAGGTCGCCGCCGCCTAGGCTGCTGCGCATGGACAGCGCAGCCATCGACCGGTTCGAGGCCAGCCGAGGCCGGCTGGCCTCGCTCGCGTACCGTCTGCTCGGCTCGGCCGCCGACGCCGAGGACGCCGTCCAGGACACCTTCCTGCGCTGGCAGGCCGCCGACCGGGAACGCATCGAAGTGCCGCAGGCATGGCTGACCAAGGTCGTCACCAACCTCTGCCTCGACCGGCTCCGCTCGGCCCAGGCACGCCATGAACGCGCCGCCGGAGACTGGCTGCCCGAGCCGCTCCTCGAGGGCGACCCGATGCTCGGCCCCGCCGAGACCTTCGAGCAGCGCGAATCGGTGTCCCTGGCCGTCCTGACCCTCATGGAGCGCCTCTCGCCCATCGAGCGGGCCGCCTACGTCCTGCGCGAGGCCTTCTCGTACCCGCACGCCGAGATCGCCGGGATCCTCGGCATCACCGAGTCCGCGAGCCAACAGCACGTCCACCGGGCCCGACGCCGGATCGCCGCAGAGCGCCGCGGCGGCGACGAGGCGGACCCCGCGTCCGCACGCCGGATCGTCGAGGAGTTCCTCGCCGCCGCCGCGTCCGGGCGCACCGAACGGCTGGTGGCGCTGCTCACCGATGACGTGACGGCGATCTCGGACGGCTACGGACTGGCCAGGCGGCTGCTGCGGTTCACGACGCGCGAGCGCATCGCCTCCTACGTGCGGGGCGGCTTCACGCCCACAGCGGCCAAGCGGCGGATGGCCGGCGGTTCCCCCGCGTTCCACGTCGCGCTGGTCAACGGCTCCCCGGCCGTCCTCGCCGTGGTCAACGACCGAATCGTGGGCATCGTGGCATTCGAGGTCAGCGACGACAGGATCGCGTCCCTGCGCGGCATCGCCACCACGGATCGGCTCGCGCGACTCAACGAGGCCTGGCAGCAGCAGGGAACCGACGCGCCGGTCCTCCACGCATGGTGACCAGAACCACCCGCCCCCCACCCGGCACAGCACCAGGGGCGAAACACGCCCCCTGCCAGCGCTCTCGGGGGAGGGCCTCAGTAGTACGTGCGTTCCCAGACAGGGGGTTCATACGGCTCGCCGCATCCGCACTCCCCGCACACCCGGTCCAGATGGAGATGCCGCGCGTGCTCGCACAGCAGGCACGGCTCCGGCCCCGGCTTCACCGGCTCCTCCTCCGGCCGGAACCCCTCGCACGGACACCCCACCGCGCAGCGTCCCCGGTAGAACTCATGCCCCTGCCGGGAATGCCCGCATCCCTCGCAAGCAGTCCTTCCCCAGCTGTACACCGCCATGTCGCCCTCCCACGGTGTCGGTTCCCCAGTCCTGCGGGGGCACTCCCAGCCTGCGGCGGGAACCGCGGAGGGTCAACGCCGCGTGGGCAAACCGGGGCGTCGTGGTGAGCGGGCACGGCGCCCCTCCCACCGGGGATGCACAGGCGGGTTGGTCGCGGTCGGCCACCGCGCCGGTACTGAGGGCCTGGTCCTACGGTGGTAGTAGGGGCCGTCACCGTGAGCGGCGGGGCCTCGATCCTCCAGTCCGCGCGATTTGCGGGAGGTGCCAGATGTCATCGGACACCGCACTTCTGAGCCGGATAGACCACCTCGTGGTCCTCATGTTGGAAAACCGCTCCTTCGACAACATGCTCGGATTCCTCTACACCGACCAGGGCAACCATCCGTCCGGCCGGCCCTTCGAAGGCCTGACCGGCGCGGAGTCCAACCCGGACGGGAACGGCGGCAAAGTCACCGTCTTCCCGATCGACCACACCAAATCAGGCGCGTACTTCATGCCCGGCTCCGTCCCCGGGGAGGAGTACCACAGAGTCAACAACCAGCTGTTCGGTTCGCAACAGGTGCCCACCCCTGCCCCCGAAGCGACCAACGAGGGCTTCGTCACCGACTTCGCGCAGATCTTCCCGACCAGGCAAGGCAACTCCCCGGACGTCACCGCGAGCGACATCATGGGCTGCTTCCCCCCGGAAGCGCTGCCCGTGCTGTCCGGACTGGCCCGGGGCTACGCGGTGTGCGACCACTGGTACTGCTCGGTGCCGACCCAGACCCTGCCCAACCGGGGCTTCGCCCTCGCCGGGACCAGCCTGGGCCTGGTGAGCGACAGGGCATGCCAGAACCAGGCGAAGACCGACAAGGTCATGTTCAACACGGACAGCATCTTCGGCCGACTCACCCACCAGGGCATCGGCTGGGTCATCTACGGCTACAACCTTCCACCGTTGACCAAGGCCAACTTCCCCGACACCCGAGGGGCCGGTGACCAGCACTTCGGCCAGTTCATCGACTTCAAACACGCCGCCGCCACCGAAGGCTCCCTGCCCGCGTTCACCTTCCTGGAACCCGCCTGGAAACACGACGGGAACAGCCAACACCCCAACGATGACGTCGCATCGGGCGAACAGTTGATCCTCGACGTGTACAACGCGCTGCGCACCGGGCCGGATTGGGCCAAGACCTTGCTGGTGATCACCTATGACGAGCACGGCGGCTGCTACGACCACGTGCCGCCGCCCGCCGGCGCGGCACCGCCCGATCAAAAGGCCGGAGAGGCCGGCTTCGACTTCACCAGATTCGGGGTGCGGGTACCCACGGTGCTGGTTTCCCCGCTCATCGCTCGCGGCACCGTCTTCAACGTGCCCGGTGACAGCGTGCCACTGGACCACACCTCAGTGCTCAAAACGATCCAGCAGCGGTGGGGCGTGCTTCCGCTCACCGCCCGGGACGAAGCGGCCCCCGGCATCGGAGGGGTCCTGACCCTGGACGAGCCCCGCGATGACAATCCGCTGGACGGTGTCATCGTCCCCGTCGCCAAGGGCGAAAACCCCGCCCGGGCCGTGACCTCCCACCTCGAAACCGTCTACAACGACCTTGTCGCCGAGCACGTCCTCCCGAGCGCCTGAGACGCGCTCGACTGCTGACAGCGGTTGCATCAATGTGCTTCTGAACGGCGTGCTTCTGAACGGCCAACAGGGCCTACTGGTAGCTCCAGGTCCCGACGAAGACCCGAGGTCCACCAGAGGCCCTGTCCTACGGCCTCTTACCCCATCTGCCAGCGACGCGAAAGGTCGTTGTCGCAGCTGTACTGAACGAGGGTGACGTTGTTGTCGGCGGAGACCCCTCCGGCGACGGTCGCGCACTTGCCCGTCTTCGCGTTGACGAACTGGTAGGAGCTGCCGTTCCAGTTGCTGAGGCGCCAGCGGCGCGAAAGGTCGTTGTCGCAGTTGTACTGAACGAGGGTGACGTTGTTGTCCGTGGAGACCCCTCCGGCGACGGTCGCGCACTTGCCCGTCTTCGCGTTGACGAGCTGGAAGGTGTTGTTGCTCCAGTTGCTCAGATACCAGTGCCGCGAGGAGTCGCTGTCGCAGTTGTACTGAACGAGGGTGACGTTGTTGTCGGCGGAGACCCCTCCGGCGACGGTCGCGCACTTGCCCGTCGCCATGTTGACGACGTGGAAGCCGGTCTGTGCAACCGCGGGGCCGGGGAACAGCATCACGCTCCCGGCCACAAGAGCCGACGCCGTCAGGAGACGTGCCAGAGTGTTCTTGATCATCTGGTACCTCCGAGGAGATCCCCGGCTTCAGCCGGGGGTGGGGGTCCCCCCGCTTGCGGGGGAGAATCGGGTTTCCTACGGAGCAGGTCAGGAACCGGCGTTTCGCCGTCAAGGCGGACCGCCGCCATCGCCGACCGCGAGGCATCCGTAGCGTGATGGATTGATGACGCCTGGTCAGCGATAACCAAGCTGGCCGGGTCTACCGCCGGGCTGGCGGGAAGTCAGGTCTGTGGAGCTGATGTAAGACCGATGGGCGGTACACCGTCCCTTCGCTGGTAACCCCAGGTCGGCAACCGGCTGTGAAGCAGAAAGCCCGACCCGCGAGGATTGGAATCCTCCGGCTTCAGCCGGAGGAGGAGGTCAAGAGAGTGCTCCTCTCGCGATTCCGGGAGGGGTGGAGACGGTCCCACGTGCAGCCCGCACTGCCGGTGTCGACCACGAAGGGTTGCCGGTGCAGGGGAGGGGCGGACACTGCCGCGATCGGAGCGGATCCGCCAGCCGTGTTCGCCGCCTCGGTGGCGGTGCGAAGTGGCTCCTTACCAGGGGCCCTGCCATTGTCGCCAGACCAGGAAAACCAACGGCACAAGGCCGGCTGGTGGCTCGGCCCACACCCCGGCGCGCGCCATACGGCCACCGTGTCCACTATCGAGTGCCGCAACCGGCCCCGCAACCGGGGAGTTTCGCCTCGGCGCGGTGGGCTCGGGGCCGCCGGTCAGTCCGCCCGCCCGGGACATGGGCCGCCCCGGCCGCAAACTCCCCGCCGCAGATCAGGGACGGTGAGTCCCCGCCCGGTGTGGTCCGTTCGGGTGGCGGCCGGGTTCGGCGCCGTGGTTGGCCGGGCAGAGCCTTCGGCATGACGACTCCTCCCACCCACTCCCGCCGCCGTCGCCGACGTGCGTCCGCACCGACCGCCCCCACTCCTGCCGCCGCCGCCCGTGCCGCGCGGCCGCCGGCTCCCGCACAGCCGGGCGGCGGCTGCTGCCAGACCTGGTCCAGCGAGCACATCACCCCGGGCGGCATGGTCGTGCGCACCACCTGGCACGAGCCCGCCTGCACCACCTGGGGCCGACCATGACCCCCGTCGCGCCGGGAACCGGCGCCCCGTTCGCCCCCGGCGCCACGGTCGTGCGCCGCGACATCCACCTCGACAAGGTGTGGTCCGCCCAGCCCCACCGGGCGATCTCCGACACCGGCACCCTGCTCGAGCTCGGCTACTGGCCGGGGATCAGCGCCCTCGCCCCGACCACCTGGACGACGGCGCTGCGCACCGGCGACGACACCTCCCGCAAGAACGGCCTGGCCAACCTCGCCGCCGGTACCTGGGAGCTGGAGCCGTGGGCCTGGCGGCACACCGTCCTGCGCTCCCGCTTCGAGACGGGCGAGTGGTTCTCCCTACACCACTTCCAGACCACGGCGGGCGAGCCGCTGCGCCTGTACGTCAACTTCGAGCGCCCGGCCGTGCGGACGCGGACCGGGATCGACACCCTGGACCTGCTCGTCGACCTGGTGGTCGAGCCCGACCTGTCCTCGGCGAAGTGGAAGGACGAGGACGAGTACGCGCACGGCCGCCGCCTCGGCTTCATCACCGACGACGACCACCGCCTGGTCGAGCAGGCCCGCGAGCGCGCCCTCGGCCTCCTCCAGGACCGCGCCGGCCCGTTCGCCGCCCCATGGCCCACCTGGACACCGGACCCGGCCTGGCCACTGCCCGTCCTGCCAGACGATGCCGGCCGGCTTCGCCGGTAGACCGGCACCAGCCGCCGGCCCTGGGGCTTCGACCACGAACACCTCATGAGTCCGTGGGCCAGGAGGGACAGCCCGTCAGTGTGGCCCGGTGCCGCCGCGCGGAGAAGGATCGGATTTGACGATCGATCACGCCGCGAGTGACCGTTGCGACAACCCGTTCACCAGCTCCTGGACGCCGGGGCCCCGCTGCCGGAGCAGCTGCGGGACCGGTTCCGCCGGGTGTGCGGCCGCGAGCCGCACCACGGCTACGGCAGCACGGAGGCCTGCGGGGGGTCGCCGTCGACGGCGTCGTGCTGCCCGGGATCGAAACCCGGTTCGTCGACGGCGAGATCCAGCTGCGGATGCCCGGCGCCGTCGGCTGGCAGGCCACCGGCGACCTCGGCCGGGAGGAGAACGGCCGACTGGTGGTCACCGGGCGGGCGAGCGAGATCATCATCCGGGGAGGGGAGAACATGGGATCGTCCCCGACGTCGCGCGGCTCCTGAACGCCCCCGACTGCGCCGATCTCCGGAGGCTGGGCCGTCCGGCTGGTCGACGGCGCGGCACGCGGCGATGCGGCCGGAGCAGCGGGCTAGGGTCGGCGGGGGCCGGTCCGCCGCACCACGGGAGAACGATGCCGAGGGTCCACAGCCTCCGAACACGGTGGGCGAGCGCCGCCGCCGGGCTGGCCGTGGTCGCGTCCACCCTGGCCGGATGCGGGAACAGCGGGCAGAACGGCCTGGTGACGCTGAACTGGTACAACTTCCCGGACGATTCGGGCGCACTCCAGCAAGCCGCCGACCACTGCGGGCAGCAGTCCGGCGGGCGCTACACCATCCGCTACAACAAGCTGCCCCGCGGCGCGGACGGCCAACGCCAGCAACTGGTGCGCCGGATGGCCGCCCACGACGCCGACGTGGACATCCTCGGCCTGGACGTCACCTGGCCCGCCGAGTTCGCCGAGGCCGGATGGATCCGGGAGTGGACCGGACAGCTGCACGACCGGGGCACCGCCGACACGCTCGACGCGGCGGTGCGCACCGCGACCTGGCAGGGCCGGCTGTACGCGACGCCGTACAACTCGAACACCCAACTGCTCTGGTACCGCGACGACCTGGTCCGAACCCCGCCCAGGACCTGGGCCGAGATGCTGGCCACGGCGCAGGACCTGGCCCGTGCGGGCAAACCGCACTACGTGGAGGTCCAAGGCGCCCAGTACGAGGGACTGACGGTCTGGTTCAACACCCTGGTCACCAGCGCCGGAGGTGCCATCCTCACCCCCGACGCCCAGGCCCCCTCGCTCGGGCCGCCCGCCGTCGCGGCCGCCAAGGTCATGCACGACCTGGCGACCTCCGCGGCCGCCGACCCCTCGCTGCCGAACCAGATGGAGGACCAGAACCGGCTCGCCATGGAGTCCGGCACGGCCGCCTTCGAACTCAACTACCCCTTCGTCTACCCCTCGATGAAAGCCAACCAGCCCGAACTGTTCCCGCACTTCCACTGGGCGCCCTACCCCGCCGTGACGCCCGACCGCCCCGCCGGCGTGACCATCGGCGGGATCGACCTCGCGGTGGGCGCCTACAGCCGGCACGCCGACCTCGCCTTCGCGGCCACCCTGTGCCTGCGCAGCCGGGACAACCAGCTCACCAACGCGCTGAAGGGCGGCCTCCCGCCGTCGCTGCGCAGCCTGTACCAGGACGCGGAACTCACCCGGAGCTACCCCTTCGCCGCCGACGTGCTCGCCGCCCTCGACACCGCGAGCGTCCGGCCGCAGACCCCCGCCTACCAGAACGTGTCCATCGCCGTCTCCCACACCCTCTCCCCGCCCGCCGGCATCCGCCCGGAGAACGACGTGGCCGACCTCCACCGGCAGATCCAGGACGCCCTCGGCTCGAAGGGGCTGATCCCGTGACACCACCCACCCGAACCCGCGACGACGCCGTCCGGAAACCGGCCGGGCCCTCCCGGGGCGCCCGCGAGGAACGCAGGCTCGGCCTGCTGCTCTGCGCGCCCGCGGTCGTCGTCATACTGGCGGTCACCGCCTACCCGATCGGCTACGCCGGCTACCTCTCGCTGCAGCGCTACGACCTGAGATTCCCCGACCAGGCGCACTGGGTCGGGCTCGCCAACTACGGCGCGGTGCTGACCTCCCCCATCTGGTGGCAGGCGCTCGGCATCACCGTACTGATCACCGTCGTGTCGGTGGCCGTCGAGCTGGCCCTCGGACTCGCCCTCGCCCTGGTGATGCAGCGCGCCCTCCTCGGCCGCGGCACCGTCCGCACCGCGGTCCTGGTCCCGTACGGGATCGTGACCGTGGTCGCGGCCTACTCCTGGCAGTACGCCTGGACACCAGGCACCGGCTACCTGGCCGCGCTGCTGCCCGCGGGCAGCGCCCCGCTGACCGAACAGTGGCCCGCCATCGGTCTGATCATCCTCGCCGAGGTGTGGAAGACCACCCCGTTCATGGCCCTGCTCCTGCTCGCGGGCCTCGCCCTGGTGCCCGACGAGACCGTCCGGGCGGCGATGGTGGACGGCGCGACCTTCGGACAGCGACTGCGCCTGGTGATCCTGCCGCTGATGAAACCGGCGATCCTGGTCGCCCTGCTCTTCCGCACCCTGGACGCCTTCCGGATCTTCGACGACATCTACGTGCTGACCGGCGGCTCCCACGGCACCGGCTCGGTCTCGATCCTCGGCTACGACAACCTCTTCACCGCGCTCAACCTCGGCATCGGCTCGGCGATCTCCGTGCTGATCTTCGTCTGCGTGGCGCTCATCGCCCTGGTCTTCGTCAAGCTGTTCGGCACGGCGGCGCCCGGCACCGAACCGGAGCACCGATGAGCACCCGCCGCACCCGGACCCTGGCGGGCTGGACGATCGCCGACCTGGCCGTCGTCCTCTACGCGCTCTTCCCGGTGTGGTGGATCGTGGCGCTCTCCTTCAAGGACCCCGCCACCCTCACCGACGGCGACTTCGTGCCGCGCAGGTGGACCTGGGCCAACTACCGCGGCATCTTCGAGACCTCGGAGTTCACCCGGGCCCTGGTGAACTCGATCGGGATCGCGGTGATCTCCACCACCATCGCCGTCGTGCTGGGCACCATGGCGGCCTACGCGGTCGCCCGGCTGCGCTTCCCCGGCAAACGGCTGCTGATCGGGATCTCCCTGCTGATCGCGATGTTCCCACCGATCTCGCTGGTCTCACCGCTGTTCGACATCGAGAGGGCGCTCGGCCTCTTCGACACCTGGGCCGGACTGGTCATCCCGTACATGACCTTCTCGCTCCCGCTGGCGATCTACACGCTCTCGGCGTTCTTCCGCGAGATCCCCTGGGACCTGGAGAAGGCGGCCAAGGTCGACGGCGCCACGCCGTGGCAGGCGTTCCGGCTGGTCATCGCCCCACTGGCGGCACCAGGCGTGCTCACCACCGCCATCCTGGTCTTCATCTTCTGCTGGAACGACTTCCTGTTCGCCATCTCGCTGACCTCCACCACCGCCGCCCGGACGGTACCGGCCGCCATCGCCTTCTTCACCGGCAGCTCCCAGTTCGAGCAGCCGACCGGCTCGATCGCGGCCGCCGCCGTGATCATCACGATCCCGATCGTGATCTTCGTACTGCTGTTCCAGCGCCGCATCGTCGCCGGCCTCACCGCCGGCGCAGTCAAAGGTTGAGACCGCCCCACCCGGCGGACCAGGAAGGCGGACCGTGGCCGAGATCGTCCTCGACGGCATCACCAAGCGCTACCCCGACGGCGCCCTCGCCGTCCACGACGTCAACCTCACCATCGCCGACGGCGAGTTCGTGATCCTGGTGGGTCCGTCCGGCTGCGGCAAGTCCACCACGCTCAACATGATCGCCGGCCTGGAGGACATCACTGACGGCACCCTGCGCATCGCCGGGCAGGTCGTCAACGACCGCGCGCCCAAGGACCGCGACATCGCGATGGTCTTCCAGAGCTACGCCCTCTACCCGCACATGAGCGTGCGCGACAACATGGGCTTCGCGCTGCGCCTGGCCAGGACGGACAAGGCGACCATCGCCGCCAAGGTCGAGGAGGCCGCCCGCATCCTGGACCTGACCCAGCACCTCGACCGCAAACCCGCCAACCTCTCCGGCGGGCAGCGCCAGCGGGTCGCGATGGGGCGCGCGATCGTCCGCGAGCCCAAGGCGTTCCTGATGGACGAGCCGCTCTCCAACCTCGACGCCAAGCTCAGGGTCCAGATGCGCACCCAGATCGCCGCACTCCAGCGCCGCCTGGGCACCACCACCGTCTACGTCACCCACGACCAGGTCGAGGCGATGACGCTCGGCGACCGGGTGGTCGTCATGCGGGCGGGCGTCGTCCAGCAGGTCGGCTCGCCGCAGCACCTGTACGACGAGCCGGTGAACCTCTTCGTCGCCGGGTTCATCGGCTCTCCCGGCATGAACTTCCTCGGGGCCGCACTGGAGCAGGACACCCTGCGCACCTCGCTGGGCGCGCTGCCGCTGGACGACCGCACCCGGCGCGCCCTGGAACGCGCGGACGCTCCGCGCGAGCTGATCGTCGGCATCCGCCCCGAGGACTTCGAGGACGCCTCCCTGGTCGAGCACGGCGGCGGGGTCACCTGCACCGTCACCGTCGACGTCAGGGAATCCGTGGGCTCGGACGTCTACGTCCACTTCACGCCGCAGGGCGCACCGGCGCCGACGGCGGGTCCCGCCGAACTCGCCGAACTCGCCGAACTCGCCGAACTCGCCGCTGACTCGGGCCGGGCCGACACGGGCATGCGGGAGCAGCGCGTTGTGGCGCGGCTCGACACCGCCACCCGCGCCACCGAGGGCGGCCCGTTGGAGCTCCGGGTCGACACGGCCCGGATCCACGTCTTCGACCCCCGGAACGGGGCCAACCTGACTCACCCGCAACGCTCGGCGGGGTAGGGCGCCCATGCCCCGGCGGTCTCGACGGCAGCCGCCTCGTGGTGACTCAGCGTGCTGGCCTCCCGGCCGGTCGGTGATGTCGCCGGGGGCCGTGGGGTGAGTGCGCTCACATGGGAATCGGGTGCACGACGACGGATAGTAGTGTCCGTTTTGCGCCCTTTTGCGACTATTTGTCTAGCGCTTGGAAGGTGTCTGCGCAGGCCGGAAGGGGTGGGCGGAGATGAACACGCTCCGGCGGCCCGCCTTTCGAGGCGGCGCCGGCCCCTTCGGCTACGACCGCGGATCGTAACGAGGGGTCTTGGCCGCCGCCGATCCGGTCTGGCACCTTGGCATTCGTCGTCGGCCGCACCGGCTCCTGTCCCGCCGGATGCGGCTTACCGCCGAGTCACTCCCCGCGACCAGTTCGGCCCCTGTCCGGCCACGGTCGAAGCGGGGGGTGACGTCGGCCCAACCCGATTGAGGTCTTGTTCTACATGCCCGCTTTCAAGCTCCGTATGCGTACCTCTGCCGCGATTCTCGCCGGCACCGCCGGTCTGACCGCGCTGGGTGCCGCCGTGGTGCCCGCCGTCGCCTCGGCCGCGGACGCCTCCCCGCAGGCGATCGCCGCGCAGATGGTGCCGGCGGACCAGCTGGCCTCGTTCAGCCAGGTCGTCTCGCACGAGTCGGGCTGGAACGTGTCGGCGACCAACCCGAGCTCGGGCTCCTACGGTCTGGGCCAGGCGCTGCCGGCCTCCAAGATGGCCTCGGCCGGCGCGGACTGGAAGACCAACCCGGCCACCCAGATCAAGTGGACGCTGGACTACATGAACACCCGCTACGGCAGCCCGAACGCCGCCTGGGCGTTCTGGCAGACCCACCACTGGTACTGAGCCGACCGATCGGCTTCCCCCCGTGCCCCGGAGGCCGGACAGGGACCACCAGGGCGACCCACGAGGGCCCGTGCCCGCGCATCCGCGCCGGCGCGGGCCCTCGTGCCGTTCCCGGCCGCCCGGCGCGGGAGGACGCGGCGGCGCAGCAGGACCTCCCGCGGCGCGCCTTCGCCCTCGACGACGCGGAGTGGCTCACGGGGTCGCGCGTCCGCCCCGCACGTCCCCCCGGGGTGCCGTCGCCGCCCCCTGCGACCCCGCGGCCGCGGCGTGATCCACCGGACGGTCGGCGCTCCCGTCCGACCGTCGCCCGGGCACCCTGGGAACGGGCCGGGTCCCGGCGCGACGATCGTCGTCCTCGTCGGTGCCGAGGGGGAGCCGTCACGGCCCCTGCCCGGCAACCCATCGGCTCGTAAAGACGGCGGCAGGCGGCCCGGCCCCGCGCGGCCGCCGCTGACTGTGCGTCAGGATCCTCCGGAGGCAGGGCGGGTCGGGTCCGGGGTGCCGGCCAGGCCGGGTGCTTCCGCAGGCGGGAGCACCGCCGTGGGGTTCGCGGCCGACCCGCGAGAAAGATCCAATCGACACGTATTGAACGCATAACTCCCACAGGTCGCCCGAGCGGAACATGCGGCGCCCGACCCGCGGCCCGACCTCTCGCTAGCCCTGGCCGCGGGCCGGCCGCCCCCGCCGCCGTTACGGGCGGTCTACCCTGTGTCTCTGTGTGTTCATGACGCCCGCCTCTGGGGCAGGCGCGGCCGGCCGGGTCGGGTGGTCCCCGGCCGCCGGTCCGGAGGTGCCCGTTTTCGGCCTCGTTATCTTCAAGAAGATAACGAATAGGTCTGACTAGGTCTCGTCTTGCATTTACTTCTTGACTCAATCTGGCGGGTGAGGGTTGACTCCAGCCAACTCCGCCGCACCGTCGCGGCGACGTCAGGGAGGCACCCCCACCATGAACGCAACGATGCGTCGAGCCGTCATCGCCACCGCCGCCGTCTCGATGGCCCTGTCCTTGGCCGCGTGCGGCAAGGCCGGCGGCGACAAGAAGGACTCCGCCGCCTCCGGCGACACCAAGTCCATCGGCCTGCTGCTGCCCGAGAACGCGTCCTCGACCCGCTACGAGTCCTTCGACCGGCCCTTCATCGAGGCCAAGGTCAAGGCCCTGTGCGCGGACTGCAAGGTGCTCTACAACAACGCCGAGGGCAGCGCCGCCAAGCAGAAGCAGCAGTTCGACACCCTGATCGCCCAGGGCGTCAAGGTGATCGTGCTGGACGCCTTCGACGCCACCTCCACCCAGGGCTGGGTGCAGGAGGCCGCCGCCAAGGGCGTCAAGGTCGTCGCCTACGACCGCCTGGCCACCGGCCCGGTCGCCGCCTACGCCTCCTTCGACAACGAGAAGGTCGGCGAACTCCAGGGCCAGGCCCTGCTGGACGCGCTCGGCCCGCAGGCCGCCGACGACAACATCGTCATGATCAACGGCGATGACGCGGACCCGAACGCCGGCCAGTTCAAGGCCGGCGCCCACAAGGTCCTCGACGGCAAGGTCAAGAAGGTCGTCTACGAGCAGTCGGGCGAGTGGAAGCCCACCGTCGCCGGGCAGAAGATCGGCGCCGCGATCACCCAGCTCGGCAAGGACGGCTTCCAGGGCGTCTACTCCGCCAACGACGGCATGGCCGGCGCCATCATCACCCAGCTCCAGGGCGCGGGCATCAAGGTCCCCGTCGGCGGCCAGGACGCCGGTCTGGACGCCGTCCAGCGCATCGTCAACGGCGACCAGGCCTACACCATCTACAAGGCCTACAAGCCGCTCGCCGACAGCGCCGCCGAGCTGGCCGTCGACCTGCTGCAGGGCAAGGACGTCAAGACCGTGGCCACCGCCAGCGTCGACAGCGCCACCGACAAGGGCATCCCGGCCAAGCTGCTCGACCCCAAGGTCGTCACCAAGGCCAACATCCAGGACACCGTGATCGCCGACGGCCTCTACAAGGTCTCCGACATCTGCACCGCGGACTACGCCGCCGCCTGCGCCGCGGCCGGCCTGAAGTAGTTCCGCCCGGGCGGAGCTCCCCACCTCCCCGGGGGAGCACCGCCCGCGCCGCGCGGCGGGCCCGCCCCGCTCCGGCACCCCTTTCACACGCTCACCCGCCCGCGCCGCACGGTGCGCGGGCCAGCCCGGCCGCCGACCACCATCACGGCGCGCGCGGGAAGAAGGAGATGGTTCACGTGACAGGCGCACCCGTACTGGCGTTGCGCGGGGTCTCCAAGCGCTTCGGCGCCGTCCAGGCACTGACCGACGTGCACCTGGAGGTGCACGCCGGCGAGGTGGTGGCCCTGGTGGGCGACAACGGCGCCGGAAAGTCCACGCTGGTGAAGACCATCGCCGGCGTGCACCCCATCGACGAGGGAACGATCGAGTGGGAGGGCGAGGCGGTCTCCATCGCCCGCCCGCACGACGCCCAGGCCCTCGGCGTCGCCACCGTCTACCAGGACCTCGCGCTCTGCGACAACCTCGACGTGGTCGGCAACCTCTTCCTCGGCCGCGAACTGAAGAGCTACGGCACGCTCGACGAAGTCGCCATGGAGAAGCGGGCACGCGAACTGCTCGACACCCTGTCCATCCGCATCCCGAGCGTGCGCATCCCCATCGCCGCCCTCTCCGGCGGCCAGCGCCAGGTGGTCGCCATCGCCCGTGCCCTCGTCGGCGACCCCAAGATCGTCATTCTGGACGAGCCCACCGCCGCCCTCGGCGTCGAGCAGACCGCCCAGGTCCTCGACCTCGTCGAGCGCCTGCGCGACCGGGGCCTCGGCGTCATCCTGATCAGCCACAACATGGCCGACGTCAAGGCCGTCGCCGACACCGTCGCCGTCCTGCGCCTGGGCCGCAACAACGGCGTCTTCGAGGTGGCCGGCACCTCGCACGAGGAGATCATCTCCGCCATCACCGGCGCCACCGAGAACGCCGTCACCCGGCGCCAGGCCCGACTCGCGGAGGAAGCGAAGTGACCACCGAACAGCCCACCCCGACCAAGTCCGCCCCGGCCGAGCCCGCCCCGGCCACCCCCGCGGTCGACCCCCGCCTGCTCGTCCGCGAGGCCGGCATCGCCGGCTACCTCGCCGAGTTCAAGCAGAAGATGAAGAACGGCGACCTCGGCTCCGTACCCGTCGTCCTCGGCCTGATCCTCATCGCCGCCATCTTCCAGGGCGTCACCGGCGACTTCCTCAACGCCGACAACATCACCCACATCACCCAGTGGATCGCCGGCCCCGGACTGATCGCCGTCGGCATCGTCTTCGTGCTCCTGCTCGGCGAGATCGACCTCTCCCTCGGCTCCGTCGCCGGTGCCTCCGCCGCCATCGCCGCCGTCCTGTCCGCACGCTCCGGCTACAACGAGTGGCTCGCCTGCCTCATCGCCGTCGCCGTCGCCGTCGCCATCGGCGCCCTGCACGGCTTCTTCTTCGCCAAGATCGGCGTCCCGGCCTTCGTCGTCACCCTCGCCGGCCTGCTCGCCTGGAGCGGCCTGCAGGAGTACGTCCTCGGCGACAAGGGCACCGTCAACGTCGTCCACGACGGCGTCCTGGCCAACCTGGACAACTACTTCCTCGGCGACGGCGACATCGTCTACGCCTGGGGCCTCGCCGTCCTCGCCGTCGCGCTCTTCGCCGCCGGACAGATCCTCGACGCCCGCCGCCGCAGCGCCGCCGGCCTCACCGCCCGACCCGTCAGCGAGATCGCGCTGCGCACCGGCGTCCTCGCCGTCGTCGCGCTGAGCGCCGCCTACATGCTCAACCAGGACCGCGGTCTGCCGCTGCCCGTGCTGGTCTTCCTGACCATCGTGGTCGTCACCGACTTCGTCCTGCGCCGCACGAGCTACGGCCGGCAGATCTTCGCCGTCGGCGGTGGCGTGGAGGCGGCCCGGCGCGCGGGCATCAACGTCGCCTGGGTCCGGATCTCGGTCTTCATGATCTCCGCCGGCATGGCCGCCCTCGGCGGCCTCTTCTACGCCTCCCAGCAGGGCTCCGCCGACAAGATCCTCGGCGGCGGCAACGTCCTGATGAACTCCATCGCGGCGGCCGTCATCGGCGGCACCAGCCTGTTCGGCGGACGCGGCAAGACCTGGTCGGCCCTGCTGGGCATCCTGGTCATCCAGAGCATCACCACCGGCCTCGACATGGTCCACGTCGACCAGGCCATCCAGTACATGATCACCGGCGCCGTCCTGCTCGCCGCCGTCGTCCTGGACTCCGTCTCCCGCCGCACCCGCAAGACCGCGTCGCGCTGACCCCCCGTCACACCCGGCCCGGCATCCACCCCCTCGGATGCCGGGCCGGCCGCTTTTCTGCCCCCCTCTCCCGCCGAAGAGGCGCCACCGGGCCCCGGGCGGCGGCCGCGCAGGGTGCCCGCGGCGGCCGCGATGATCCACACCATGAGCGGGACGACCCCCACCGTGATGTGGACGCACGACCCGGCCACCACCGTCGAGCTGGTGCTACGCACTCTGCCCTCGGGGTTCGCACCGGCTGGGTCCTGTTCGTCCCGGCGGCTCTCACGGGGTGCCGGTCCGCCGCGAGATCCGGCGCGCGCCTCCGGTGGCGGATGGGGGCGATGGACCGGTGGTCGCCCGGACGCCTGTGACGACCTGCCGCTGCTGGACGGCCGCGTGGCCCGTCCCGCCGGCGGCGGGCCCCGCGGGTCCCGGGGGAGGACGCGTGAGCCGGCGACGGAGACACGGCACACTCCCGGGCGATCACCTTCCGCGAGAACGTCAACACCGTCGGACCGCAGGACCGCCGCGCCGCCGTGCCGGACGCGCTGGTCGCGCTGGTCGGACCCGCGGTGCGGGACGCCTCCGACAGCCGGTTCGTGGGCTGCGGGGCTGAACTCGTGGACGCCCTGCTGACCTACCGCCGGCGCCCGGTGGCCGGGCCCGGACCCATCGAGGTCGGTCTCCTCCCGGGCGGCTGCCTGGCGGTCGTCCGCGACCGCTTCCTCGCGGAGGGGGGCTTCGCGGCCTTCAGCGGATTCGGGCGGGAGGACGCCTTCCCCGGCGCGATCACCACCGTCCTCGCCGAGCCGTGGGCGGCGGCGCGGCAACGGCTCCTCGCCTCTGGGCTGCGGCCGACCGCCGACTACCTCGACCAGTGGGCACCCCGGGCCTTCGGCCCCTGAGGCCGGATCCACCTCGTTGCGTCCGTGTCGGTCGTGCAACCGTCGTCCCACCGGAGGACCTGCTGGACGCCTTCGGTGACCGGGAGTTGCGCTGCGACGACCGCGACGACCTCCGAGCACGCCCTGGACGCCGTCGCCACCGCCGGCCTCCTCGGCCGCGCCGGTTCGGCCGCGTACGGCGGCGACGCCGTCCACGCGGCGGGCAGCCCGCAGATCACCGTCCACGGCTCACGGACGCCCGGCATGTTCCGCCTCCTGCTGGAGGCCTCCGAGCCGCTGCCCGCCGCGGAAAGGCCGGAACGGTTGACGGCGCTCGCCGTGGCCGGCAGCGACCGCCTCAAGGACCGCCGCGCTGCCTTCGCCACGTTCAAGGCCTCCACCGATGAGCGGCCCGGAGAAGAAGGCGGGTTCAGGTGACGATGCGGATCGTCCAGAAGTCCGAGGCGAGTCCCTGCTCGGTGAGGTAGGCGTACGGCATGGTGAAGTAGCCGTCCATGCCCCAGCCGGGCCCCCAGGAGTTGCGGACGATGAAGCGCTCGGTCTGGTCGTCGTAACCCACGGCCATCACGGCGTGTCCGCCGATCACCTCCTCGTCCGTCGTCGGCAGCTGTGCGACGCCGGTCTTCTGGACCTCAGCGCTCTCGAAGTCGGCGTAGACAGTGAATCCGAAGACGAACGGGAAGCCAGCCGCGAGACAGGCCTTGAACTGGTTGAGGTCCCGGCTAACGCGTTGGTAGGCGGTCACCGTGGACTTGAGGGCCTCCGTGTAGCAGCTCGCCGGAGGCTTCTGGCCGGCCCGCGCGTTCTGCGGGAAGGGGCCTCCGTCGGAGAGTGCGGGTGTGCCGTCGTAAGGCCACTCGTCCTCCGGACACACACCCAAGTTCGCCACGGACTTGATCCCGTCACGCAGCTGTGCGCCCGAGTCCGTACTGGCATGACCCTCGATCACCCGTTCGTTGTAGTAGATGAACAGCCGCGACGGAACGAAGGCCTGCAGGTTCTGCCTCATGAGCTCGAACTCGAACGCCGCGGCGATGGCGTTCGCGGTACAGCTGCCGATCTCGCCCTGGTCGTAGACCGGCGGGCACTGGCCGCGCAGATCCGCTGAGGGCGGCAGGCTGATGAGCGAGAGACGCGGCGCGGAGTAGAGGAAGTCGCGGGCGTCGGGCAGGTCCGGTGCCCAGCCGTAGCGGGCTGTGCGACGCGTGGTCGGATGTGGCATGGCACTCCTGTCAGGTCGGTCCGTCAGCGCGCGATTGGTGACCGGGCGCGGGTGTACCGTCTGTATCCAGACCATGCCGAGGTCAACCGCTCTCGGACGCGCGTCCCTCGGGCAGGTCATTACCGACCGCCTGATGGTGCTCTCTCAGGCCCGGGTCCCTCCAGGTCGGAAAACGGGGGGCCTCCGGCACGGCGGGCAGACGGTCGGCCGTATCGACCCTGGGCGTGGGCGAAGACGTCCGCCGAGGTCCGCAGCCGGATTCCCGGGCGGTCGGGCACCTGAGTGTCAGGTCGTGGGCCACGCGCGGGGGCCGAGGCGTCTATCCGTGGTCCGGGTCGGTGATCTGGGTGCGGGCACGGGCGAGCATCTCGTTGGCCTCGGTGAGGGCGCTTGCTGCCGTCGCTGGCTGGTAGTCCTGGTCGAGGTCGGCCTGGAGAATCAGCATGAGGGCGCGGGCCGTGTCGCTGGCGGCGTTGATCAGCTGGTTTCGGCCCTCGGTGGCATCGCGGAGGTAGCGCAGCTGTCCGGCGAGTTGGGAGACCTGCCAGTACCAGATGGTGGGCAGGTTGGCGGTCATCGCGGGCAGTATGGTCGCGCGGCTGGCGGTGATTTCGTCCAGGCCCGCGCCGCTGTTCAGCAGTTGGATCTCCGCCAGTGTGGCCTCGCTGGCCAGGGCGCCGTAGGCGGCGGCCGCGAGGCTGGCCGTGCGCAGGGCGTGCTGGTCGGTCGCGGCTTCGTAGGTGTGGGCCGGGATGACGGGGTCGGTGACGTGAAGGAGCCGCAGGATCTGGGCGAAGATCTGTGCGTCGGGTGCGCTGTGGTCGGTCACGGGCGGTATTCCATAACGTCCGGGCGGTTGAGGTGCCTGCGGCGCGCGGCGGGCCATACGTGGGCGTCCGAGCGGGTCAGGCGGTGCGTAGGGGGTGCCGCCGATCCGAAACGGCGGCAGCACGCGCGCACGCTGATGGACCCGTTCACCTGGCTGTCGGACCGCCAACAGCCGCAATGCCGTTCGTTTTGTCTGCGATGCGGACCAGACGTCCGCTCGGGTGACTCTCGCTCCCTGCTTCGCGCATTGCGCCCTTCCCAGTACACCCACCGGTGAACATGGGCCCGGTGAACACGCACCCTGCTCCCGGGAAGGCCTCCATGCCCGCCGACGACCAACTCGCCCGCTTCCTCACCTCCCTCAGCCCCGCCAGCCGCGAAAAGGTGCAGGCGCAGCCGCAGGAGGGACAGGAGCAGCTGGCCGCCGCCTGGGAGGACGAACTCAGCGAAGACACCGATCTGGACACGCTCGACGAGCTGTCGCCTGTCGCGGCTGCGGACGAGGCGGCTGAGCGGGTGGTGCGGCAGTTCTTCGAGTCGTGACCGCCGGCCAACCGCACCCTTCGGAGCCGGCCCCACCCGGTCAGCCCGGCTTCGTCGAACCGGCCGTGAGCACTTCCCCGCCCTGGCGAGCTCGTGGCCCGACGCGGCCCGGCCCTCGGCCCCCAGCGGTGCCCCAGGAATCCCGGCAACGGCCTGCAGCCGCCCAGCGCCCCCGGCCCACAGACCCATCCGGACGCCCACAGCCGCCCCCCAGCCTGCCGAGCAGGCTCGACGCCATCGCCGCGCGGCTGCGCACCGCGTCCGGACGGTGTGTGGCAGGCTCCGAACGCCGCGCTGCGCCCGTGCTGGACGTGCCGGGCCTCGGTCGGCGGGAAGGAGGGCCCGAAGCCGGAGCTGCGGGAGATGGCCGGCCCGGGCCGGCTGGAGTGCCCGCAGTGCTTACGACCCCGACCACGACACCGCCCTCCAGCACGCGCCGCGTCGTGAGCGCCACCGCCGCGGCATCCGCGGCCCGGGGCCCGGGCGGGGTCGGCGGGCATCTCGCGCGCGAACCGGTGGCGGTACGGCGGGGGTTCGTCGTCCGCGGTGCCCGTGCGCGGGAGTGTGCCGACCACGCCGGGTCGGTCGAACCGTGTCCCGGCGCCGGTCGCCGGTGTGGCTAACGGGGGAAACGGTTGCGGACGGTCCGGGCGACGTCGGTGCCTTCGAGCAGTGTGTGCAGTAGGCCGGTGAGGGTCGCGATGTCCGCGCCCGAGAGCGGTTCGGCCATCGCGGCGGTGAGCCGGCCGGTCGCTTCGCCGAGCCGGTCGGCCAGGGCCTGGCCTTCGGCGGTGAGTTCGAGCAGGACGGCGCGCTTGTCCTGCTCGTGAGGGAGGCGGCTGACCAGGCCCCGTTGGACCAGCGAGTCGACCAGCCGGCTCGGGCTGCCCTGCTCGCAGACGAGCAGACGGCCGAGGGCGGCGAGGGTGACCGGCTGGTGGCCCGCCAGCACGTCGAGCACCTCGGCCTGGGGCGGCGTCAGGCCCAGCGGGCGCAGGGCCTCGCCGAACCGGCGGCTGCCCTCGCGCTGGGCCGCCAGCAGAAGGTAGCGCAGCTCGTCGTGGGAGGCCCGGGGGGAGTGGGTGCGGTCGGCGGTCACGTGCGCTCCTTCGCTCTCGGCGGACCCGGGGTGCGCCTGGTCCGCCTGGTCCGCCGTCCGAGTACGGGAGCCAGCATATCAATGGCACGACATTGATGACCCAACATTCATGACTAGACATTGATGATGTGACATCGATGTTGTGTCATGATGTTCCCGTCGGCGGGAGGGCCCCGCCGACGGGAAGGGGCATGGTCATGCGTAGTGACTTCGTGGTCCTCGGCGCCTCCGGCACCACCGGTGGCCTGATCACCGAGGAACTGGTCCGGCAAGGTCGGCGGGTCGTGCTCGCCGGCCGGGACGCCGCGCGGCTGACGCGGACCGCGGCCCGGTTCGAGACAGGGGCGGTCTCGGTCCTGGCGGTGGACCTGGCGGACCCCGCCTCGCTGAGAGCGGCGGCCGGTGCGGGCAAGGTGCTGGTCAACACGGTCGGTCCGTTCGCCCGGCTGTCCCCGCCGGTGGTGGCGGCCTGCCTGGACGCCGGCACCGCCTACCTCGACCTCGCCAACGAGCGGGCCGCCGTGCGCGCCCTGCTCGACCGGGACGCCGAGGCCCGCGGACGCGGCGCCACCCTGGTGACCGGAGCGGGGTTCGGCCCGGCCGCCACCGAGGCACTGGTGCTGGCCCTGCTGGGGACGGGCGTCGGCGCGACCGAGGTGAAGGTCGCCACCGCCCCCCACAGCGCCCACGACACCGACGGCGTGCGCGGAACCGTCGCCGAGGCCATGGCCGAGGGGGCCACCCGCTACCGGGCCGGCGAGCTGGTGCGCGCGCCGCTCGGCGAGGGCGCCACCACCCTCACCTTCGGCGGCGCCGCCCGGACCGTGATCCCCGCGCCGATCGGCGACCTGGAGGCGGCGCGGGAGGCGAGCGGTGCACCGGAGGTCACCGCGTACGCCGTCCCGCGCGGCACGGGGACGGACGACGGCCGCTCCCACGCCTACGCGGAACTCACCGACGCGGACGGGCGGGTGCACACCGCGCAGCTGAGCACCGGCGAGGGGTTCGCGTTCACCACGGCGGTCGCCGTCGCGACCGCCACCCGCCTCCTCGACGGCCCGCCGCCCGGTGCCTGGACAGCGGCGCGGCTGCTCGGCGCCGAACCGGTCGCGTCCCTGCCCGGCACCACGATCCAGCTGGGCCGGTGAGCGCGATGACCACCGTGCACCGCCTGGGTGACCACCTGGTCAACTTCTACCTGGTCGACACCGGGCCCGCCCTGCTGCTGGTCGACGCCGGACTGCCCGCGCACTGGGACGGCCTTCGGACCGCACTGCGCGACCTCGGCCGCCCGATCACCGACATCGCGGCGGTGCTGGTCACCCACGGCCACCCCGACCACGTCGGCGTCGCCGAGCGGGTCCGCGCCGCCTCCGGCGCCGAGATCTGGGTGCACGAGTCCGACGCGCCGATCCTGACCGAGCCCCGACGGCTGAACGAGGTCTGGACCCCGGAGCGTTCACTGCTCGGCTACGCACTCCGCCGCCCGAACAGCCTGCGCGCACCGCTGCACCTGGCCCGGGGCGGCGCCCTGCGCATCCCGCCGGTCCGCAGCCTGCGCACCTTCACACACGACCGGCAACTCGACCTGCCCGGCGCGCCGCTCGCGGTCCACACGCCCGGCCACACGCACGGCAGCACCAGCTACCTCTTCCCGGACGCCTCGGTCGCCTTCACCGGCGACGCCCTGGTCACCCACGACGCGGTGGCCGGCCGGGTCGGACCGTGCGTCATCTGCCGGGCCTTCACCCAGGACAGCACGGCCGCGCTGGCCTCACTGGAGAAGATCGCCGAACACGAGATCGCCACCGTGCTGCCGGGCCACGGCGAACCCTGGACGGACGGCCTGGCGCGGGCCGCGCGGCAGGCGGTGGCCGGCGGAATCCGTTAGACCGCATGAAGTGCGCTGCTCGCGGTGGCGGGTCCGCCCGGACGGGAGGACCCCCGGCCCGAGGCACGCATCAAGGCCGGGCCGCTTCGCGGTCGCCGCGCGAGCCTTGACCCGGGTCCTGCCGGGGCCGGGCGGACACGGTCGGCTGCCGGGCGAGAGAGCACCGCTCCACGAACGCAACGACGCCGGATAGGAGCGGCGCTCGGCCGCACGGCCGCCAGCGCCCGCTGCGCCTCGATCAGCCGGTCCGGGTACTCGAAGGTCTCCTGCTTGCCCGCCGCGCAAGGTACGTGGACCCAACCAGCGCCGGGCCGCGCCTCGCCGCCGACGGCGGGGTGGTAGATCACGTGGGAGCGGACTGCCCGCTGCTGGCCTGGCCCGGTGGTTCGGCTGCTGATGCTGCGTTGGCGGCCAGCAGCGCACGTCGGCGGTAGTCGGCGGCGGCCGCACGCGCTCGTCTCGCCGATATTCCGTTGGTGACGCTCCGTCGGGTCGGTACGGTCGCGGGCATGGCAATCCCGATCGTGTTCGACATGGAGACCGGCGACCCCGACGACGTCTTCACCCTGTGTGCCCTCGCGACCCATCCGTGGGCACACTTGGTGGCCGTGACGGTCATGCCCGGATCGGATGAGCAGGTCGGCATCGTCAAGCACCTCCTCGGGCGCCTCGGGGTGAGCGCGCCGGTCGGCGCATACCGGCCCGGCGCCGACGTGAAGCCGGTGTCGGGCTTCCACCGCCGATGGCTTGGCAACGCTCCGGCTCGCGAACCCGACGCCGAGGCCTGGCAGCTGCTGCGGGACGCCTTCGCCAGCGGGGACGCGACGCTGCTCACGGGGGCGCCGCTGAAGAACCCCGGCATGCTCCTGGAGCGGGAACCGAACGTGCGCATCGCCCGCTGGGTCGCGCAGGGCGGCTTCGCCGGCGACTCCGTCGTCCCGCCCGAACACCGTCTCCCCAAGTTCGAGGGACGCGAGACCTGCCCGACGTTCAACTTCAACGGCGCTCCGGACGCCGCGTTGAAGCTGCTGGAATCGCCCCACGTCGGTGAGCGGGTGCTCGTCTCGAAGAACGTCTGCCACGGCGTCGTCTACGACGGCGCGATGCACGCCGCCCTGTCGGCGCGGCGGCTCACACCCGGAATGGCGCTCGTGCGGGAGGGCATGGGGGTCTACCTGGCCAAGCGCCGCGCCGGCAAGGCCTTCCACGACCCGCTCGCGGCGGCCGTGGCGCTCGACGAATCCGTCTGCGCGTTCCGCGAGGTCGAGGTGTACCGCGAGCGCGGCGCCTGGGGTGCGCGTCCGGCGGCCGGCACCCGGACGCGGATCTCGGTCTCGGTCGACCACGCGCGATTCCTGGACGTCCTCACGGCTACCGGGTGACGGCCCTCGCCCCGAGCGAGCTTGAAGGAACCCCCAGGCCACGCGCGGCTGGGTGGAGAAGGGCGCCTGCGGCCTGGACGGCTGGGCCTGCCTGATCGACGGCGACTCGTCGTCTACGCCACCGCGGCCACCATCCGCGCCGAACGGCAGCGCGTTCACGACCACACCGCCGCCACCCGCGCCGAACGTCAGGACCCTGACCACGACACCGCCCTCCAGCACGCGCTGCGTCGTGAGCGCCACCGGCAGGACGTCGCCGACCGCCAGGCCGTCCGCGACCTCACCCAACAGTCCGGGCCCACCCGCCCGAGGGTGCGCCGCATCCAGTGAGTGGGCGGATGCGCAGCTGCCGTGTCCGCCCACCGAATCCGCATCACGGCGTCAGGATGCGAGGGCTGGCGAACGTCGAGTTGTCGACGATGACGTCCACCATCGGGCGGGCTCGACTTCCCGGACGTAGATGTCCTCTGCCACCAGATACCGGTTGCGGTGGATCGACTCGGTCTCGGATCCGGTCCAGTTCTGATCACGGGCAGCGCCGCGCTGGACGGACAACTCCGCATCCACGTGCAACCAGACCCGGAAGTCCCAGTAACCGTTGATCTCCGGCCGGAAGGCGAAGACGCCATCCACGATCAGAACCGTGCCGGAAGTGAGCGCCGTCCTCTCCGCAGCATGGTCCTGCTGCGTGAGCGGGTCGATGCTGCACAGGACCGCGGACGTCGTCCCTGGAGTCCGGCAGGGATCGAGCAGCAGGCGTTTGACCACGTCGTAGTCGTACGCATTGCGGTAGCACCCCTCCCCTGACTCACGGTCGTAGAGGCGCCGGTCCTTCCACGGCTTCTTGAAGTCATCGAGGCTCGCCCGAAGCACAGGGCGTCCCGCGGCACTGATCCACTCGGCGAGTTCGTGTCCGGAAGCGGTGAGGCCGTCGATTCCCACCAGCAGACGGCCCGTGCCGACGGTCAGGACACGTTCTGCGATCGCCTTCACCAGCGCACTGCGTTCGGGGGAGACCGCCGGAGGCGTGGGCTGTCGCCAGGTCGAAGCTCATGAATGCACTTCCGCCCGCCGCGGTCCCATCAGACCTTCTTGCGGGGGGGACCACCGGCTTTAGCCGGTGAGGGAATCGCATTCTTGGATCGTAGGCGCGAAGCGCCGAAGCCCACTCGGATAACGATTCTGATGATTCGTCACAATAGACCGATGTCGCGTGCACAGTGATCACGTGTCTGTGACTCGGAAGGTTCGCCGGTAGCGAACGCCGATCACGTCGGCGCACGGAACATCCTCACCAGGGCCGGGCTGGCCCTCTGCGACGTGGCGTAGCCACCGACACAGGAAGCCCCACGGCTTTAGCCGTGGGGAGGAGTCACGAGGCGCTTGACGTAACGATGGGCGGGCACGCGTACGGGACCCTGGTCGCTGGGCGCGTGGTGGTCGAAGACCCCGGTGTCCTCCCAGCCGTTGCGCGTGTAGAACGTGCGGGCACGGAGGTTGCCGGCCACCACCGCCAGCCAGGCCCGCCCGTGACCGCCGGCTGCGACGAGACGCTCGGCTTCGGCGAGCAGAGCCACGGCCACACCGCTTCCCCGGTGGTTGCGGGCCACGTACACCTGCTCGACCTCGTCGTCGACCACCATCACGAAGCCCGCCACCGCACCATCGACGACCGCGACGACCGCGTCACCGACGCGTTGCACGGCGCGCACGGCGAACGACTCCTGCGTCCGTACGGCGAGTAGGGCTTCGGGAACGTTCCCCAGGTGGGCGTCGCACCACCCTCGATACCAGATGTCTCCGATGGTCTGCGCGTCCTCTGGCCGAGCCGGACGTATTTCCGTAACTCCGCTTGTGTTTTCCGTCATGTCAATTCCATGGGGGTGGTGGTACCGCTGGACGTCGTCGGCTGCAGGTTTCCGCGACGGGTTGCCGGTGAGGCGGCCTCTGGCACCTGCTGCTGCCTGTGGGAGGGGCGTTCGTGGGGCCGGGCCGGGGGCTGGAACGGCTCGCGGAGCTGTTGGTCCGGGCTCTGACTGTCTCGGCCGAGAGCCCCGTGCGACATGAGCCGGTCCGGCGCCTCCTTCGCGAGCCTGGGGCCGGAACCCGGCGGTTTCATCGTGAGTCCGACGCGTGGGGGGTGAAGTCCGGTAGGTGTTGGAGGCTTTCGGTGACGGCGGTGAAGCCGTAGTCGAGCATTCGGAGTTCGTACTGTGCGACTGCGGCCGGGAGTTCGGCCTCATCGCGTTGGACGGCGGCGAGTGAGCGGGAGAGCAGCGCGGCGTCACGCAGGGCCGTGTTGGCGCCCTGGCCGCCGCTCGGTGGCATGGGGTGGATCGCGTCGCCGAGCAGGGTGACCCGGCGGGTGCCGCCCCAGTGCGGTACCGGCTTGGCGCAACGGACGGTCAGGGGTGAGCTGTTGACGACGTCGGCCTGGCGGACGAGGTCGAGCAGGTCCGGATGCCAGTCGTCGAGCAGGGCCAGCAACTGGTCGCGGACGGCCGGCCAGCCGTCGGGCTCGCGGGAGTGGGGGACGGGGAGCATGACGACCCAGCGCAGGTAGTTGTCGGTGTCGGGCAGTAGGACGTCGGGGGCCAGCTCGGCCGCGGCGAGCCTCGGGGGCCGGCGGAACTCCATCCGGCCGAGCAGCATGATGATGCCGGGGCCGTGGACGATCGTGCCGAAGCCCGGTACGAGAGCGGCGAACCGCTCGGTGAGGGGGGTGCGTCCGAGGACGGCGTTGCCGGGGAGGGTGACCACCTCGGCCTCGGGCAGCAGTTGGCGGCGTATCACCGATCCGATGCCGTCCGCGCCCACGAGCAGATCGCCGGTCGCGGTGGTGCCGTCGCCGAAGCGGGCCTCGACCGTGCCGTCCGCGCGTTCGGTGTAGCCGGTCACGGCCTTGCCGAACTCGACGCGGCCGCTCAGCCCGGTCAGCAGCAGTTGGCGCAGCACGTGCCGGTCGGTGGCCGTCCCGCCGTCCACCGGGCCGAGCCGGCGGATCTCGTGGAGTTGCCGGTCGAGGACCCGCCGCTCGCCTGCCATCGGCCCGGTGACGGCCGCCAGCAGGTCGTGCAGCCGCTGTGGCAGGCACTCGTGCAGGGCGGCGAGACCGTGCTCGTTCAGACCGACCCTGAAACCCTGGTAGCGGCTGTGCGCCGACCTCTCCCGCTCGTAGACCCGCACGTCCACTCCGGCTCGGAGCAGCCCGTGGGCCAGGCAGAGGCCGCCGATTCCGGCTCCGGCCACCATGACCTTCATGATCGTGTCTGCTCCTCTGCCGGGTGCTCGGCGACTGTTCGCGTGCGCCCAGCCTGCCGTGCGGAGCCGACTCCCCGTCAGTGACTCCTGTGCCCGGATCCGTATGACAGCTGTCACCACGAACCGCTGACGGATCGAAGACTCCGCAGGTGAGCGACCGTGTTGTTGCGGCCCGCGTGTGCCTGTGGCCGGCCGGGACGGACCCTGGACGGAGCCGGCACTCACTTCGCCTTCCTCGGAAGCAGTACGGCATCCGCCCCGACGGCTGACGCGAGGCGGCCGGCACTACGGCGAGGCCGGCGAAATGCGTCTTGACCCTGCCCTGGGGGCAGGGTCGACGCTGGTGGCTTGACGTCCTCCTCCGGCTGAAGCCGGAGGATTCCAACCCTCGCGGGTCGGGCTTTCTGCTTCACGGCCGGTTGCCGACCCGGGGTTGCCGGCGGAGGGACGGTGTGCCGCCCATCGGTCTTACACCAGCTCCACACACCTGACTTCCCGCCAGCCCGGCGGTAGGCCCGGCCGACTTGCAGTAGTCGCCCAGCTTCTCCACCGTGAGCGCCGCGCTGGCCGGCTGCACCCGACACGTCGGGTGCAGCCGGCTCCTGGTCCCGGAGCCCTGGCGCCGCTCGGGTGGCCGTCAGAGACGGTGCGCCACGAACTCGGCTACCTGTGTGCCGAGTTGCTGCCCGGCACTGTTGTCGATGGAGGTGTGCTGGCCGGACCAGATCCGGCTGAGCCACGCTTCGGTGGCGGCGTCCTGGAAGCCGGCGAAGGTTCGGGTGACACCCTTCGAGGTCACCGTGAACTGGTGATGTGCGCCGTAGAACCCGGCGAGTGCCGTTGCCGCGGCCTGGCTGAGAGCGCCGTGGGCGCCGGGGTAGGACGGGTCCGGGGCGGTCGGCAGGAGGGGAGTCCAGTGGGGATCGCCGACGATGCCCGGGTTGTCGTGCGTGTCGCCGAGCCGGATGGCGGTGACGGGCCGCCAGACGTGGAAGGCGTACTTGGCGTCGTACATCGCGATCGCGGTGTCGGCGAGGGACAGGTCGAGCCGGGCGAAGACCTTCACCGCCTGCTCCAGGCTCGCGTTCTGGGAGGTGACGAGGCCCTGCGCGACCTGGTTCCAGACGTTCCAGACGGGTGCCGCCGCCCAGAACTTCGCGGCCGAGGTCTGATCGGCGGTGCGGGTGGTGCTGGTCTTGCTCCCCAGGCCCTTGACCTCGTTCAGGGCGGCGGCGTACGCGGCGGTGCCCACGGCCGGCGGCGCCGCCGGGCGGAACTGGCTCCCGCTCGTCAGCACGAACGGTGTGACCGAGCCCCAGTTGGTGAAGACCGGCGCGGGGAAGGCGGGCGGCGTGGGCCGGTAGTCGCCGGGCAGGCTGCCAGGAGCGAACCGCGGCGGCTTGGCCGAGGATCCGTCAGCGGACCGCAGACTGATCAGCCGGCGCGCGACCGCTGCTCCCACGCCGATGCCCGCCTGTTTACGGGCGCCGTCGGCGATCGCGGACAACTGGCTGCTCAGCTGCCGGTCCACGCCTGCCCGCTTGGTGGGGTACAGGGCGACCAGCACATCGTGCGCTGCCTGGTCCGCCGCGGCGTCCGCACGGGCACCCTGAGGTGCCGGCACCGAGAACAGGTAGGCGGGATCGGTCCGGGTGATCGATGCCACGGCGTCGTACTCGGCGGCCTGGAGCATGGCGAAGCTGCGCGTGGGGTGGACGGTGGGCGGCTGGGCCTTGGGATCGCTCAGGATTCCGATGAGCTCTCGGTTCCACTCCACGACCGACGCCCCGGACCCGGCAGCGGCGGTGCTCGTGGTCGGTGACGGAGCGGCGGGGGCGGTGGCCCCGAAGGCCGGGCTGGTGAGTCCGGCCGCCAGCACGGTCCCGGTCAGGACGGCGAGTGTCTTCTGCTTCCCACTCATTTCGGTGGCTCCTTCTTGCTGGTGGCGGGCCGTGGCAACAGGCGGCCGCAAGCGGGCGTGAGTCGGTCATGCGGTTGGTGTTCCGTTCCGGGGACTCCTTGCGGGACGGGGGAAGGAGGGGATCCCGGGGATCGGTGCTCGTGAGGTTCCACGGGTGCCGGGACCGCGCGGTTCGGTGCATAAGCACCTTTTGCGAGATTTCACCGATTACTGGCATATGCGATGATCGACTTATGCCGTGGAGTCTTCGGAGACGCGGTCCATCGAGTGAGCCGGATCGCTCCGGGACCCGTGTCTCTGGTACGGGGACCATCTCCCGGGCGGACGAGGAACTACTCCGCACGCTGTACGCGGAGCATGCCGGGCCGCTGCTTCACTTCGTCCTGCGACTGACCTCAGGAGACTGGCAATGGGCCGAGGATGTCGTGCAGGAGACACTGCTGCGGGCCTGGCAGCACCCGGCGGCGTTCGACCCCGAGCGCGGACCGGCCCGGGCGTGGCTGTGCACGGTCGCCAGGCACCTGGTCATCGACGCTCACCGGGCCCGCCGGGCCAGACCGACCGAGGTCGACGGGCAGGCGCTGGAACGGCTCGCGGAACAGACACCCGGAGAAGACGAGCTCGAGCGAACGCTCCGGAGCTGGGCGGTGGCCGAGGCCATCCGGACCCTCTCCCCGGAACACCGGGCCGTGCTGCTGGAGACGTACTACAGAGGCCGGACGATGGTCGAGGCCGCGCAGGTGCTCGGCATTCCGGTGGGCACCGTGAAGTCGCGCACGTACTACGCCTTGAAAGCACTGCGGCTGGCGCTGCGGGAACGGGGTATCGAGCCGTGACAGCGACGTGGAGGAGGTGCGGACCTTGAACGGCGACCACGACGCCGTCCGGTTGTCCCTGGGCGGATACGTGCTGGGAAGGCTGTCCCCGGCGGAGACGGAGCAGGTCCGCGCCCACCTCGCAGACTGCGCCGAGTGCCAGGCCGAGCATGCCGAGCTGGCGGGACTGCCGGCACTGCTCGCGACGGTCAGCGAGGCCGAGGCCGTGGGCGAGGTACCGCCCGCGCCCAGCGAGGAACTGGCCGACCGGCTGGTACAGCGGGCCGCCGCGAGCGAGCGGGCGCAGCCGGAGCCGGAGCCTGCGGCCACTGCCGTGCCGCTCGGACCGCAGCGAACCGGGCGGAGCCGGCTCGACCGGCTGCTCCAGCAGGCCGCGTCCCGACGTCGTACCGCCGTGCGGAGGCAACTGGTCGGGGTCGCGGCCGCCGCGACGCTCGTCGCCGCGGCGGCATCGGGCGGTACGTGGCTGGCCACCGTCGCGTCCACGGGCAGCCAGGTGGCGCAGCCCGCACCGACGTCACCTGCTCCGGTCCGCACGTTCTCCGGAACCGACCCCACCACCGGCGTGTCCGCCTCTGTCGAGGTCTCGCCCGCCGCCTGGGGCAGCACCCTGCGCGTCACGGCGAAGGGAGCGCCCGCCGGGATCACCTGCAGCCTGCAAGCGGTCGGGATCACGGGCGCCACGGCGACCGCCGCCACCTGGCAGGCCGGCGACTACCCCGGTGGCGCCAAGGTCTCCGGGACCGTACCCATGTCCCCGGGAATGATCAGTCACTTCGAAATCGACGCCGGCGACGGCCAGCGGCTGCTCACCGTCCCGGCGTGACGCCCTGGCGCGGTCGGCACCCCGTGAGCCCTCGGTGCTCGACGGCCAGGGAGGCCCGGTCGGTGAAACAGGGAGCGCTCTCCACCTCGTAGAAGGCGGCCGGCACGGGGCTCTGGTATTCACCGACCGTCTGCCGGTCACGCTGGTGCACCTGCACCTGCACCTGCACCTGCACCTGCACCTGCACCTGGGCCTGCCACACGCGGCCCTGGCCCAGCTGTACGGCGTGGACCGCTCCACCGTCTCCGGAGCGACCCGCGAAGTGCGGCGAGTTCGTCGGTGCGCCCGCTGCCGTCGGCCGTCCACCGCACGGTCGTGCCGACGGTGCGGACGCCGGTGCCGGCGACGGCCACCGGGTACGGGCCGAAGGCGGGTTCGTCGCCCGGGGCGGGGTGCTCGGCCGGGTCGAGCGCGCAGTAGCCGCGCGAGGCTTCGCCGTCCCCGACCGCCCCGGGCTGCGACTGCGCACGCTGGAGGACCTGGTCGCCTACGCCGACGCCGAGAACGTGGACCTACGGCTCGACGGCACCGAGGTGCAGGTCCGCCGCCCGCGCGCCGGACACCCCGGCCGAAGGCGTTCGTGTCCGGCAAGCGGAAGCAGAACACCATCAAGACCACCACCTTCAGCGATGCCCGGGGCCGCACGCTGTTCAGCGGCGTCGTTCGGCCGGGCCGGATGCACGACCGACGCTGCTGGGCGTTGCCTTCCCGGCCGGGACGACCACTGGATCAGCATCGCCGCCGAGGCCCGGCTCACCGACCCGCCCGCAGGTGTCAGCAGGGTGAGCGGACCGCTCGGCAAGGTGGGTCGACGGGGTCTGCCGGCTGTACTGCGGCCGGCGTCGGACCCGCGTCCTGTGGATCGGCCCGGCGACCGTCGCGGGAATGAACGCGCCGATGGTCGCCTGCGGCCCGTACATCGCCGGAGCGAGCCTAGGAGTGGCAGCAGCGCCTGGACTTAAAACTTCATGGTCCGGATATCAGGGCCGATGAAGAACTTCGCGATCGCGATCAGCACGGCCAACTGGGCCAGTACGTAGGCGATCTGCGCGGAGAAGCCGCGGAGCTGGTAGATCGAGAGCAGCAGTCCGAAGCGGCTGGGCCACAGACGCCGCTCGGCGCGGAAGGTGTCCGCGTCCATGGCGAGGCTGGTGAGGGTCAGCACCAGGAGCATTTGGCAGATGGCGATGGCCCAGTTGCCGAGTGGCTGGTCGGTGAGGAGGTCGCCCAGGAGCCCGAGGACGATCAGCAGGGTGTAGACGGCGGTCAGGCTCAGGGCGCGTGTCGGACCGCGGCGGCCGGGCAGCAGGCGCCAGAGCGCTCCCAGCACCAGGCCCGCGCCTGCCGCGGTGAGCTCCACGACCAAGAACTGCCGGATCATCTCGGGGGCCCCGAAGGAGTCCTGCGCGGTGTGCATCCATTGGGTTTGCTCGCCCTGGTAGGAGAACCAGAGGATGACGAGAGTGCCGGGAAGGCCGAAGGCGGCCGCCAGCAGGGCGGCCCTGCGGGCGTTCTCCCACCACCTGGCATGCGGGCCCCAGCTCAGGGCGACGTCCATGACCGTGAACCGGCCGGGCAGCCATGGCCTTGTCGTGTTGGCGGTTCCGGTCGGCGACCGCCAGCGGTGCAGTCCGCTCAGCTCCCGTTCCACCGCGTGCCGTTCCTTCTCCGCCGCATGTCGGCTCGCGGCTCCCTCGCTCTTCCCCGGCTCCATGTCACGGAGCTCGTCGGTCAGCTCCCGGTAGCGGCGTGCACGCACGATAAGGTCGGAACGGCCCGCCTCCGTGATCGCTTCGCTCAGCCTCGGAGTGTCCCCGCTTCCCTCGAAGTGTTGGGCCAGGACCGCCCACCGCTTCCCGACCGCCAGCAGGGCGTAGAACCCGGCGATGTCCAGGACGAGCCAGAGGACAGCCGCGGCCTGGCTGCCTGCGTACGAGCCCTGGCGGTAGGCGACCACGACGGCGAAGAACACGGCGAGCAGGAGGCAGTCCAACCTGGTGGGATCCGCGCACGGCACGGGGAACGCCAGGTCCCTGGCCCGTAGCAGGGCCACGATGGCGATGCCGGTCAGCACCCAGGTCCCGGCGACGCACCATACGGGAACCTGGACGGTGTAGGACACCAGATGCTCGCTCAGGAAGGAGCGGTGCAGCCAGCCGTACTCCCGCACGGTGCGGTCGCTCAGCCAGCTGGCCCGCTCCCACCCGCGGTCCTGGGTCCACCACTCCCACCCCAGCAGAAGGATGGTGACCACGGCCAGGACCGACCCGACGCGGCGCAGCCGCCAGGGTGAAGCCGGTGTCCGGATCAGTCCTCCCTCACACGCGAGCCGCCAGATCCACAGCGCCAGGCCGGTCAGCCACAGCCACAGGAGTGCCGCGGCCATGGCCACCAGCGGGGCGAAGCCGTGGACGGAGCCGGTCCCGGGGGAGGAGAGCGTCTGGGGAAGGCCGAACAGGGACGGCCAGCCGGCTACCAGGCCGCCGGCCGCCGCCACCAGCGAGGCGGCCAGCAGCACCGACCTCTTCGGACGGGCGGCGGCCGTCAACGCCCAGCCGACCAGAACCCCGATCAGGATCCTGAAACGGTCCTGACCGAGGAGCGCGTACTGCGGTGGCAGGAACGTCAGGCTGATGACGGCGCTGACCAGACCCCACTGCAGCAGGACCGTGCTGCTGCAGATCTCGAGCCCGGTGGCCTCGATGTGGGCCGGCCGGCGACGGGCTCGTAGAGCGGCCACCGCGACGATAACGGACATGACCACCCACCAGGCGGCCATCCCGATCCTGTTGCTGACGAGAAACGCACTTTTGCCGCTCACCGCCGCCCATGCGCGTTGCCACGGGGGAGCCACCCGAACCGTCAGCAAGGAGCTCGACTCCTGAGGCCGGTCAGGGTCGCCCCACCGCATGCTCCCGTTGCCGGCGGTCGAGGGTTCGGGCACCACGCTGGATGCCTCCAGGCCGCCCAGATCGACCGCGACCGAGTCCCAATGGGCCCCTGCCAGAGCCGTCGGCGGAACGAGGGACAGCTTCCACTGGCCGGGGTGCACATCGACTTCCCACGGCCCGACGCGGAACATGCCGGCTTGGTCGAACCAGAAGATCGTCGGGTACTCGACCTCGACCCAGTCAGGCTCGGCGCTCACCGCCGGATTGGACGAACGCCACTCGCGTCCGCGCAGGTACTGTTGCGGGGGCCGTCCCGACTCCTGCTCGTCGCGCAGGAGACAGCGCATCGCATCGCGGTAGGCAACAGAACTCTTCTGCAGCAGCAGGCCCTCGGCAGACTCCCAGGACCTGGGTACGCGGACGGTCATGACTCCCCGGCCCTCGACCGTGTTGTGGGCGTGGTTGGCGAGTCTGAGTTCGACGTTCACATGGGCCGCGGTCAACTGCTCCGCATGACAGCCGCTCGCGGACGGGGAGTCCGCTCGGGCGGGCTGTCCGCCCCAGAGGGTCAGGAGAACCAACAACGGCACGGCGCACAGTCCCCACCGGTACAGCGCGGCCCTGCGGACTCTTGCGTTGCGACCGTGCGACGGCGGCGAGGTGTTCGTGTTCACCTCGCCGCCGTCCTCGTTCTTCAACGCACTGTGCTCCTGCTTCCCGGGCACCCGCTGATCGGACTGCACTGCAGGATCACCTGGTAGGCGTGGCTCTCGACCTCACCGCTGCCGCGTCCGGTCTTCACGAACCGCCACTGCGAGGGCTTGGTGTGACCGGTCGCGTCCGCCTTGTCGACCCGGATCTGGAGCGTGCGTGCCGCGAGGTCATGGGTCTCGACCAGGACCTCGTCGCCCGCGACCGGAAAGTGCTCGTGCAGCAGACACAGGCCGAAACGGTCGAGATTCCCGTGCCTTTCCAGCACTTCCACGAGATCGCGCACGAACTGGCTGTCCTGTGGACCCAGCCCCTTGGCTTCCTCGAACGTCGGAAGCGGTTGCCCGGGAGCGGTCTCCGGATCTCTCATGAATTGTTCCTCGAGTCATCTGAGTGGCTTTCGGAAGAGTAGGTTCGGTTCCGAACGGCTGCAAGCCGACACCCCGGAGGGATGGCCGGCAACCCGGCGGCCCCTACCCCAGGCGGCCGAATGCGGGTGCCGGTCGGTTGCCGTGGCAAGCCACCGCACAGGTGGGAAGCGTCCGGCGAGCCGCATTTCGAGCAGGGTGGAAGGCGCGAGCACCAGGCCAGCGGCAGCGAGCGCCCGATCCCCTTCCCGGCCAACTTCCCACGCAGGAGTGGCTCGCGGAGCGGCGGGTTCAGGCGCGAGTGCGGCGGAGGAACCGGTCGGCGAGGTCGACGGCCTGCCGGACCGGGACGAGGCGGCAGTCGGCGGTACCGATGCGGCGGTGGTGACGCCGGCGGCGGCGAGGACGCGGGTGCCGAGGTCCGCGAAGTGCAGATTGTCCAGGTCGGGGGCCTGGAAGGCGGTCCAGCCGTCGGGGGCGACGCAGCGGTAGAGGACCCGGAACAGCGGCCGGTCTTCGCTCGTAGCGACAAGTGGGAGCCTTGGGAGCGCTTTGACGACTCCTCGACAGAGCTCATCTATCGGATGCTGACCGACCCGCAGCACCCCTACTCCCTCGCGGAGTACTTCGAGACCCACTGGTTCACCTCGGCCGACGAGGTCGAGCAAGCCGAGGAAGCCCCCGCCCCGTCCACCGCGGCCGCCCCCGGACGGTTGGCCTTCCGGTCAAGCTTCCCAGGCGCTCAGGTCGATGCCCGGGTAGCGCAGGCCGACGGCGCGCAGGGTGTCGGGCGTCCAGTACGGGTGGTGCGGCGGTGGGAAGCCGAGTGCCCGCAGCTGGGCGGGAGAGGACCGTGCCACCCACGCGACCCACTCGGGCCGCTTCCCCCGGAACGGCCAGGCGTGGTAGCCGACCCATTCCGCCTGCGCCGTGCGGAAGGCTGTGTTGAGCACGAAGCGGGCCGCGCCCGGGCGGGTGATGTCGACGGCCCGGTGGTAGGTGCGGGCCTCGAAGAGGAGCAGCGAGCCGGCCGGGCCGACCGCGCTCTGCTCCAGCGCGTACAGCTCCGGGTGCCGGGCGCGGTCGAGGTCGGCCTCGTCGTAGGCGAGCCCGCTGGTGTGCTGACGGCTCACCACCCGGGTGGCACTGTCGTCGTCCACGTCGTTGAGGTAGACGAAGGCGTTGACCTGGTGGAAGGCCGGGTCCTCGGACGGCACCAGCAGGCTCTGGTTGCGGTAGTCCAGGTGCAGGCGCTGGTCGTAGGTGTGCGGGCCGCCGTACTTGGCCCACAGGCACGCCTGGTAGATCCGCACGTCCGGGGTACGGAGGACCGTGCCCACTGCGGACAGGAGTTTCTCGTCGACGGCCAGTGCGTTCAACGGCTGCTGCGCCAGCGGGTAGTTGAGCAGTCCCTCGAACGGTCCGCTGACCAGTGCGGCGCAGCGCTCGCAGTCCGGGTGCTCGGCGAACTCCTCGGCCGTGGGGACGACTTCGGGCAGCGCGGTGAGCGCGGGGGCGAGCTCCTGCGCGGAGAAGAAGTGCGGGACCACGACCCAGCCGTGGTCGCGGTAGTGCTGTAGATGGGCGTCGGAGAGCGGCATGCGCGGGGTGTCCCTCGGGTCGGCGGGTGGCTCGGAACAGGGGGGTGTCGGGGGCCGGGCGGCGGCGGTCAGCCTGTGGACTCCAGGGTTCCGCTGCGGCGCCCGCTCGCGGCGACCCGGCCGAAGGCCGGCAGGGCCAGCGCGAGCCAGGCGAGCGCGGTCGCCGTGCCCAGCAGCACCCGGAGCAGGACGGTGCCTACGGGCGCGCCGTCCAGGACGCCGCGCAGTGCCAGCAGGTCGTGGGTGAGCGGCAGGCTCCACGCCACCCAGCGGACGGCGGTCGGCCAGACGGAGACCGGCACCTCCACGCCGCAGATGGCCATCATGCCGAGGTAGGCGACGTTGGAGATGGTGTTGCGCCAGGTGGTGGCCGACAGGGCGAGCGCGGACAGGAACAGGCCGAAGCAGTAGGTGCCGACCGCGGTGAGCGCCACCAGGCAGACCATGGCCGCCGCGCCGGGCACCGTCCAGTGCACCCCGAAGAACGGCCCCAGCACGAGTAGGGTCGTGGTGCTGGTGGCGATGCCGCTGGGAATCCACTGCAGGCTGCGGCCGACGAACACCCAGGCCAGCTCGGCGGGTGAGGCGACGAGCAGCGGCAGGGTCGCGCTGCGCCGCTCCCAGGCGCTGGAGGTGATCACCAGCATCGCCTCGATGGCGCAGGCCATCAGCGCGTTCCCGACGAACAGGTAGCGCTCGCCCCCGGGGCTGCTGAACACCTTGCCGACCAGGGCGAAGAAGACGGCCTGGGAGAGCATCCGGGCCAGCCAGCCGAAGGTCCAGGTGGTCCAGGTGTACATGGCCCGGAAGTCCGCTGCGGCGATCATCGCGCCGGCGTGCACGGTGCGCCACGCGGAGGTCCGCGGTGCCCGCGGGGCGTGCTCCGGGAGCGTCGGGGCGTGCTCCGGGAGCGTCGGGGCGGTGCTCGGGTGCGTACTCATGCCAGGTCCAGGGTGCCGAGGGCGTGGACCCGGCGCAGGATCCGCCGCATCAGCAGGCCCGCGGCGAGGTAGCCCGCCAGACCCAGCACGGCGATGGCCGCCAGCCGGGCCGTCGGCGCGGACACTGCCGCCGGGGCGAAGCAGTCCCGCAGCAGCCCGCTGGACCAGGAGAGGAAGACCAGCCGGCTGAGCGGTTGCACCGGTCCGGGCAGCATGCTGACCGGGACCAGGACGCCGCCGAGCAGGTAGACCGGGAAGCTGAGCGAGTTCTGGAAGATCCGCGCGGAGCGGGTCAGCACGAAGGCGCAGGCCATCGTCGCCGCGGTGCCGACCATGGCGAAGGCGCTGAGCAGCAGGCAGGCCACGAGCAGCACAGGGTGCCGCGGGACCAGGTGGATGCCGAAGGCGGCCTCGGCGACGATCCATGCCTCGCCGAAGGAGAGCAGACTGACCGCCACCACGGCGCCGATCCGTCCGGTGACGGGCGAGATCAGTGCGGTGGGCGTGGCCACCACGGTCTCCAGCAGGCCGTCCGCCCGGTCCTGGCCGATGAGGTCGCCGGCGGTGAACAGTGCCATGCTCCAGAGCGCGATCAGCACCGGCGCCAGGACGGCGTAGGAGGCCAGGTCCCGGTGGCCGGTGTGGACCGAGACGGACAGGAAGACGAGGGTGTAGAGCGGAACGGTGAACAGCACCTGCAGTTCGCCGGGTGAGCGTCGCAGCAGCGTCAACTGGAGGCGGAACCCGGCCGCCACGCCCCTCACCGCGCTCCCACCCGAAAGCCCCGGTCGCCGATGACCTGGAGGTAGACCTCCTCCAACCCGGGCGGGGAGGTGGACAGTTCACGCACCCCCGCGTCGAGCAGGACGCTCAGGACGGCGGCCGAGCGGTCGGCGCCGCGGACCTGGATCCGGATCCGTCCGTCTCCCAGGTCCTCCAGGGCGGCGACGCCGTCGAGGGCCAGCAGCTCCGGGCGGACGGCCTCGGGGACGTCGCGGGCCTCGACCCGCTCGTACCCGCCGAACCACTCGCCGAGTTCCCTGGGGTGAGCGGTGGCCAGGACGGTCCCGCGGTCGATCAGCGTGACCCGGTCGCACAGCGCCTCGGCCTCGGCCATGTCGTGCGTGGTGAGCAGTACGGTGTGCCCCTCGGTGCGCAGGTCGGCGACCACGTCGCGGAAGGCGCGGGCGGAGACCGGGTCCATCCCGGTGGTCGGCTCGTCCAGCAGGACGACCGGGGGGCGGTGGATCAGGCCCCGGGCCAGGTGCAGGCGCTGCTTCATGCCCCGGGAGAAGCGTTCGACCGGCTCGTCGGCATGGTCGGCCAGGCCGAAGCGGTCGAGCAGCTCGGCCGTGCGCACGGCCGCTTCGGCCCGCCGGATGCCGTACAGCGCGGCCCAGTAGCGGATGTTCTGACGCGCGGTCAGGCGTCCGTAGAGACCGCGGTCGCCGCCCAGGACGATGCCGACGAGCGGGCGCACGCCGCGCGGGTCGGCTGCCGGGTCCCGGCCCAGGACCAGGGCCTGCCCGGAGGTGGGCAGCAGCACCGTCGAGAGGACCTTGCAGAGCGTGGTCTTGCCGGCACCGTTGGGGCCGAGCAGGCCGTGCACCGTCCCGGCTTCGATGTCCAGGTCGATGCCGTCGAGGGCCACCCGCTCGGCGGCGCCCGCCTTGCCGGTGGAGAACGTCCGGCGCAGTGCTCGGACTTGCACCGCGGTCATCGCGCACCCCCGGGCGCCGCGGCGGCGGGGGATGACGGGTGGGTGGTGCTGACGGGCATGAGGACCTTCCTGCTTCCTGCGGACGTGACCGGCGGCTCAGCAGCAGGCGGGGAAGTCCGTCAGCTTGTTGGCCGGGGGCTTGTCCGCCGGCGGTGCGAGCGGGGCCGCCTGGTGGCTCTCGGGTCCGGCCGGCGCCTTGGTCGCCGACGCCGCGAACGGCAGGGCGCTGGCGGAGAGGGCGAGAACGCCGAAGCCGACCCCTAGCAGCTTGGAAGTCAGGGCGGATCGCATGGGTGGCGCCTTTCGTGGGAGTCTCTCTTCGATCTGCTCCCCAGCGCACGGCGGAGTGGAGCAGCTAGCATGGTCGTCGGGGCCAGTCATGCCTGTCAAGGGACCTTGTCATGAAAGGCAGTGGGATGTCATCGCTAGTCGCAGTCGAGCAATCGGCGCCCGACGGCCCGCTCGGACTTCGGCCGGGTCCCGGAGGCGGGAGCGGGGCGGCAACCGAACAGGGACAGGGGTGATGGCAGTGGCCGATCTGCAGGCACTCGGCAGGCGCGTCCGCGACCTCCGCAAGCGCCAGGGGCTCTCCCAGGGAGACCTCGCGGGCGAGGGACTGTCGGCCAGCTACGTCTCGCTGATCGAGTCCGGCAAGCGGAGCCCGTCGAAGGAGATCCTCCGGGCCCTGGCGTCCCGGCTGGACTGCGATCCGGAGGTGCTGTTCGAACTGATCGAGACGCCCGAGTCGGACGACGACGTCGAGCTCGAACTGCGGTACGCGGAGCTCTCGCTGCGCTCCGGGCAGGCCCAGGCGGCGTACGACGCCTTCGCGGTCCTCCACGAGCAGGCCCAGGCGCGCGCGGACGAGTCGCTCGCGGCGCGGGCCCTGTGGGGCCGGGCCCGTGCGCTGGAGAACCTGGGCCGGCTGGAGGAGGCCGCGGCCGACTACGAACGCCTCCACCGGGCCAAGCCGACCGCCGCGGTCGTCGCCCCGCTGCTGGTGGTGGTGGCGCTCTGCCGCTGCTACCGGGAGCTGGGCGACCTGACGCGCGGGGTCGAGCTGGCCGAGTCCGCCCTCTCCGAGCTGCGCGACCTCGACCTGGCGCCGTCCCGGGAGAGCATCGAGGTGATCTCCACCCTGGTGGGGCTCTACAGCGAGCGCGGCGACCTGTACAGCGCCGGCAACCTGGCCGCCAGTGCGGTGGAGACCGCCCGCACGGTGGAGGACCGGCAGGCGCTCGGTGCGGCCTACTGGAACGCCGGGCTGGTCGCGCACCGCACCGGGCGCGTCGCCGACGCCCGCATGCTGGTCGAGCGCGCCCTGGCCATATACGCCGAGGGGGACAACGACCGGAGCGTCGCCCGGCTGCGGATCGCACACGCCTCGGTGCTGCTCCAGGGGGACCAGGTCCGGCCCCGGCTGGCCAAGTCCACGCTGGAGGAGGTCCTCTTGTCGCTGGACTCGATCGGCGGCAGCGCGGTGGACCGCGCGTACTGCGAGTCGGGTCTGGCCCGGGCGGCGCTGCTGCTGGGGGAATCCGAATCGGCGGTCGAGCACGCCCGCCGCGGGCTCGACCAACTCGGCCCCGGCCACCGGCTGCAGACCGCGCGGCTGCTGGTGGTGCTGGCGGCGGCGCTGCTGCAGACCGGCCGGACGGACGAGGCCCGGGAGGTCTACGAGCGGGCCGCGCTGCACCTGGAGGCGTCCGACGCGAGCCGTCAGGCCACCTTCGCGTGGGCGGAGCTCGCCGAGGTGCTGGCCTCGTCCGGGGACACCGAGCGCGCGCTCTGGGCCTACCGCCAGGGCATGCAGCTGCTCGGCCACCGGAGCTTCTTCGGCGTTCAGGGCAACGGCCTGGGGGCGTCCCGCTCTGCCTGACCGCCTGACCGCCTGACCGCCTGACCGCCTGACCGCCTGACCGCCTGCGGCGCTCCGCCGCCCCGCCACCCCGCCCGGGTCCCCTGTCCAGGGGCCCGGGCGGCGGCGTTCGCCCGCACGGCCGCGTGCTCCGGGAGGCCGCGCCGCAGACCTATGACGGCTATGACTAGATCTTATTGACAAGCATGACTGACCCGAGCAGACTTCAGTCATGAAGGCGGCGGCGTAGATCGCCCCGGCGGAAAGCACTCCGCCCGGCGGCCCTGCGCGAGTGGCGAGTGGCCACCGCGTCCCGCCGATCCCCGTTGCCCCTCCTCCGCGGCGCCTCGGCCCAGGGGGAGGTCCACGGGTGGCGCCTCCCTGTGCGCGTCACCCGCGTCAGCCCCGCACGTTCCGGCCGCCGGTCCGCCGGCGGCCGACGGGCCCGAGACCCGAGAGGAGGTGTTCCGCATGTCCCGCAACCACAAGGTCGGCCTCCGCCCGCGCCTGGACAAGATCAAGACCGGTCGCTGAGCCGGACGGCCGGGAAGCCCTCGGGCTTCCCGGCCCCTCCCGGGCCGCCCACGCCGCGGCCGAGAGTCGAAGCAGGAGAACCAACATGACCCAGCACGAGGTGCACCGGCTCTCGCCGACGACCACTGCCATCGCCGCGGTCAGGCCGCAGGACCGGATCACCACCCTGACCTTCTCGGTGGACTTTGGCTCCAGGGACGACCCGGCCGGACTCAGTGGCGCGGCCCACCTCCTGGAGCACCTGCTGATGACCGCACCGGTGGCCGGCGGCCCTTCGCTCACCCGGCGCGTCGAGCACCTCGGCGGCTTGGTGAACGCCCAGACGGGGCTCGACTCCATGGTGTTCCAGGCGCAGGTCCTCAACGAGGACGCGCCGGCCGTCCTGGCGCTCATGGGCGAGGCCCTGATCCGCCCCGCCTTCGACGACGCCCTCCTCGACGCGGAACGCCGGGTGGTCTTCCAGGAGTTGTCCGCCGCCGCGGCCGATCCCAGCGACGTGGTCCAGGACGCCTTCCTGGCGCGCCTGTTCGCGTCGCATCCACTGGGACGGCCGGTCGGCGGCACCGTCCACGACATCGAACGGACCACCGCGGCCGACCTGCTGGCGGTCCACGACGAGCTGTTCGCGCGCCGCAGGTCCGCCCTGCTCGGCATCGGCGGGCTGGACGGCGACGCCTTTCGCAAAGCCGCCGACGCTTCCGCCTTCGCCCTCGCGCCCGCCGACCCGGACCACGGGCAGCCCTCCGTCGCGGCGGCGCTGCCCTTGGAGCGGCTGACCGGTGACACCGGGCCGCTGCGCGTCCCGCAGGACGCGTTCTGCTGGATCTGCATCGGCGGCAGGGCACCGGCGCTGGGCGATCCCGCGGGGCCGGCCTACACCGTCCTGGCCCAGCTGCTGGGGTCGAGCGCCTCGTCGCTGCTCTTCCAGCGGCTGCGCGACGACGAGGGACTGGTCTACAACTTCTACGCCTGGTCGCGCGGCTATACCGACACCGGGGCGTGGCGGGTGCTGCTCGGGCTCGAGTCGGGCAACGCGGCCCGGGCGCTGGACGTCGTCCGGGAGCTGCTCGACCTGCTCGGCACCGACGGTCCGGCGCCGGACGACCTCGCCGCCGCCCGCCGCCAGGCCGTCATGGAGCTCGTCCTGGACAGCGAGCAGCCCCAGCACTTCAGCCCCAGGCTGGCGACGGGCACTCTGTGGGGCACCCGCCCGTGGAGCCTGGACCAAGCCGTCGCGGAACTGGACGCGGTGGACGCCGGCGCGGTCCGCCGGGCCGCCGCCGAGCTGGGCGCCCGGCTCATCTGGGTGGTCAGGCCGGAGGCGACATGAGCGACACCGTCGACGGTGCGCCGAGCAAGGCCTACCTGGAGCTGGCGCAGGACGCCGGTCTGCTCGCCGAGCACCCGGCCGGTCGCTACGTGGCCGGCCTCAGTACCGATCCGGTGACCGGCGAGGTCAGCTGCCTGGTCGAGTACGCCGATCCCGCGCTGCTGACCGCTCCCGCGCTCGGCGAACTCACCCGGCAGCTGTGCGCGGAGCACCCCGCCGCCCGGGCGCTGGTGGTGCGGGTCGCCGCCCCCGGCGTGCTGCCGGCGCCGTGGCTGCCGCGCCAGACCTACCTGCGACTGCCCTGCGACACCGGCGAAGCCACCCGGGCCGACACCGACCCGGGTGGCATCCGCGACACCGCCGGCTACACGGTCCGCCGTGCGGTGGCCGCGGACACCGGCCAGGTCCGCCGCTGGCTGGCCGAGGCGATCGAGGGCGGCGCCCGCGACCTCGGTGCGGTGCCCGACTCCGCGGTCGCGCTCGAACAGGCCGGCGCGGTCACCGACGACCCCGACCGGGTGAGCTTCGTGGCGGTCGAGTCCGACCAAGCCATGACGACCGGCGAACCACTGCTGGGGCACGTGACGCTGGTGCCCTTCGAGGACGAGCTGACCGGGGCCGGACACCTGGAACTGGTGGACGTCCTGGTCGTACCGGGACCGCAGGCCCGCGCGGCCCGCGCGGCGCTGGTCGCCGCCGCCCGCCGTCACGCGGCCGCGGTGCGACTGCCGCTGCTGGGCCACGTGGTCCACCCGCACCCGGCGCCCGCCGACGGCGGACACGCCGCCGCCGTCCTGGCAGGCCTGCGCCACGAGGGCTGGCGCGACCACCACAGCTACTGGTGGCGCGCGCTCCCGAGCGCCTGACCGCGCCCGCCCGACCGCAGTCGCCCCGCCCGACCCGCCCCCGGCCGCCACCGTGCCCGCCGGTTCCAGCCGTTCCCGCAGGAACCCGATCAGGAGAGTCACCTCATGCGGATCCTCATCGACGGCCTCGACCTCACCGGAAAGACGACGCTGGCCAAGCAACTGGCCGAGGCCCTGCGGGCCGAAGGCGCCGCCGTCGTCCACCACCGCGGAGTGCTGGCACCGCGCAACCCGGTGGCCGCCCTGCTGGAACGGCGTGGGATCAGTGCCCCGCAGCACCCCACCAGTGCGCTGCTGAACGCCGCCTACCTGGTGGCCTGTGCGCTCGACCGCCCGCTGCGCGGCGCAGCGGCCTGGGAGCGCAGCGGCATCCTGATCCAGGAGTCCTACGTGGACCGTTCCTTGGCCTACGGCATCGCCAACGGGCCCTGGGCCGCGGCCCGGCTGGCCCTGCGGTTCCCGCACCTGTTCACCGGTTTCGACCTGGCCCTCTATCTGCACGCCCCGCTGGAGATCCGGCGCGGCCGACTGGAACGCCGCAAGGAGGCGAACGTGATCGACCACCGCTCGGTCTCCGGGGAGGAGTTCCAGGAGGCCTTCACCCGGGCGCTGCGCACCGCCGGCCGGCGCCATCGCGACGTCTGGTTCATCGACACCTCGCAGGCGGGCACCGACCGCATCGTGGCGGACGTGGTGCGCTGGGCCCGCGAGTGCGCCCGGCCGGCCACGGGCGACCCCGGTCCCGGCCGGCTCCCCGCGCCGCGCCGCACGCCGCGCCGATCGGCGGTGCGGTCATGACGACCATCGTCGTGGAGGGCCTGGACTTCGCCGGCAAGAGCACCGTCTGCGAGCTGGTCAGGCAGCGCCTGGAGGCGTCCGGCACCCGGGTGGTGGAGTCCACCAGCTGCCTGTCCGGCGGCTGGGTGGAGAAGACGGTCGAGCGCGTCTACGAGGCCCGCAGGTTGCCGTCCCTGCTGCGCAGCGCGGTGTACCACGCCGCCTACCTGGCCGACGTCCACCTGGCCCGCCGGGCCGGCCCGGGCGAGGTCATCGTCCAGCAGAGCTACATCCACCGGGTGCTGGCCTACGACCGGGCGAGCGGACGCCGGTTGCTGGCCGCCGTCGCCGACCGGCTCGGCACCCGGGTGGCCGGCCACGTCGACCTCTGGGTCTGGCTCGACTGCCCGCTGGACGAACGACGCCGCCGCTACCGGCGCTTCGGGACCCCCAACGAGCGCGACGAGCGACGCTTCGCCGCCGCCGCGGACCGGTTCGAGAGGGAGCTGGAGAGCGAACTCACGCAGCTGGCCCGGCAGTCGGGCTACATCTTCATCGATACGGCGAGCCTGAGCGCGGAGACGGTCGCCGACCGCATCGCCGCACTGGTCCAGGCACACGAAAGGGTGGGAACACGATGATGCGCTGGTACGCGGCACCGGTGCCGCAGGGCCTTCCGGTCCGGCAGGTCTACGGCTACCTCTTCGACGGAGAGGGCCGCGTCCTGCTGCAGGACGACCTCGGCCGCTTCAACCTGCCGGGCGGCAAGCCCGAACCGGGCGAGGAGGACTACCACACCATCCTGGCGCGCGAGTCGCTGGAGGAGAGCCAGGTCGCCATCGGCCGCACCGCCTACCTCGGGTACGTGCGGGTCGAGGATCCGGGTGAGGAACCCTATGCCCAGGTCCGGCTCGCAGGCCTGCTGGACGAGTTCCTGGAGCGGGCGCCCGACGAGTCCACCGGCCGGACCTATCGCCGTCTGATGACCTCGTTGGACCGCGCGCCCGGCCTGCTGCAGTGGGGCGAGCACGGCACCGCGCAGGCCGAGACGGCGGCCGTGGTGGCGGCCGCCTCCCTGGGCGTCGAACTCGCCGGCACGGACGCGAAGGCCGAGTACGTTGACTGACCAGACCGGCCGCACCGCGCCCGTCTGGCCGGCGGACACCTCCGGCGACGCCGACCGGGCCTGGCGCGTGCTGCCCGGCATCTTCGCCGCCGGTGTCCGGGCCGACGCCTGGGACCTGCCGGACCGGCCGACCGAAGTCGTCTGCTTGTCCCGCACCGTGCCCAAGGTGTACGACCGTTCGACCCGCAAGATCGTCCGGGTCCACCACCGCCCGTTCACCTACTGGGAGTCCGCCGACCCGGCCGGCCTGCTCGGGGAGCTGGTGGAGGAGATCCGCGACCTGGCCCCCGGCCGCCAGCTGATCCTGCACTGCACCCTGGGCCTGGACCGCACCGGCGTGGTCGCCCTGGCGCTCCTGGTCCGCCAGGGCCTGACCGTCGACCAGGCGGTCGCCGCCTACCGCACCCGACGGGTGCGGCTGCCGGCGCTGGACGCCCTCGACGTCTTCCTCTCCTACGCCTCCCGGCAGGCACTCGAGGCCTCCGCCGGGGACGTCCGGCAGGGAGCGGCGTCATGCGGATAGACGTGATCGCCCCGCGCAGTCCGTGGTTCGACCCGGGCGACCTCGACGGGCGCGGGCTGGGCGGCAACGAGGCCACCCTGGTGCTGTGGCGGCGCGAGCTGCTGCAGCGCGGCGTCGACGTGCGGGTGTACCTGGGCGCCGAAGCGCCGCCCGGCCCGACCGAGCCCGGCTGGCAGGCGCTGGCGGGCTACCCCGGCCCGGCCGGGGCGGACGTCGTCGTCGCCTTCCGGGACGCCGCCCCGCTGTCCGACCTCCCGCCCGGCCCGCTGGGCGTGCTGTTCACCGGTGACCGGGTCACCCCCGGCCTCGCGGAACTGGCCGCCTCCGGCCGCTGCGACCTCGCCCTGGTCGGCTCCCTGGCGGCCTGGGAGCGCTACTCCCCGGCCCTGCGCCCGCGCCACGGCTTCCACGTGGACAATCTCGGCCACGCCCTGCCCGATCCCGGCACGGTGGCCCGCCGCCGCTACCAGTGCGTGCACATGGCCGCGCCCTACCGCGGGCTTGCCCACCTGCTGGCGCTGTGGCCCCGGATCCGCGAACGGGTCCCGCAGGCCGAGCTGGTCGTCCTCGGCGGCTACGAGCTGTGGGGCTACCCCGCCGAGGAGGCCCGCGCGCTCACCGCCGGCGAGGTGCCGCGGCTCGCCTCGCCGCCCGAGGGCGTGCGCCACCTCGGCGCCGTCGACCGGCTGAGCTACGCGAGGGCGGTCCGCGAGTCGGAGCTGATGCTCTACCCGACCGGCTACGAGGAGATGTGCTGCATCAGTGCGCTGGAATCCTGCGCACTGGGCACGGTGCCCGTGCTGTCCGCCGTGGCGGCGCTGCGCGAGCGGGTCGTCCCGGACGCCACCGGTGTCCTGGTGGAGGGCGACATCACCTCGGGCGAGGTCCGGGACCGCTTCGTGGCCGACGTCTGCTCGCTGCTGCTCGACGAGGGCCGACTGGCCAGGCTCAGCGCCGCGACAGCGCGGGCCGCCGCGCGGCACACCGTCGCGAAGGTCATCGATCGTCTCCTGCTGAGGATTGCGTCATGCCGCTGACTTCCGGACCTGACCTGCTCGTCGCGGTCGTCACCCACACCCTGCCCGACACGCTGGAGCCGGTCCTGCGGGCCCTGTGCGCCGACGGCGAGGACCCGGCGCGGATCGTGCTGTTCCACACCGGCGCGCCCTCGCCCGCCGCGACCCGGGCGGTCGCCGACCTCCAGGCGGCGTGGGGCGTCCAGGCGGTCTGCACCCCGCGCGCCATGCGGATCGGGGAGGCCAGGCAGTTCCTGGTCGACCAGCACCGTGCGCGCGGCTTCATCGCCTTCCTGGACGACGACTGCGTGCCGCTGCCCGGCTGGACCCAGGCCGCGCTAGCGGCCTGCGCCGAGGCCGAGCGGACCGCCCTGGTGTACGGGCCGCGCTACCCCGTCCTGGGTCCCGGAGTGGGCTCGCTGATCCGCGCGATGGAGACCCGGGACTCGCGCAAGCTGGCGCTCGCCGCGGCCGCCCCGCAGGCGGCCACCACCAGTCCGCGGGCCCTGTGCGCCGGCGGGAACACCATCGTCAACGTCGCCGCGGCACGCGAACTCGGCCTGACCGAGGAGATGTTCGCCAGGAGCGCCTTCGAGGACGTGGACTTCCAGCTGCGCGCCACCCGGCGCGGCTGGCTGGTGCAGTTCCGCGCGGACCTCGCCGTCGACCACCACGACCAGCTGGGCTTCCGCGCGCTGTTCCGCAAGTCGCTCCAGTCCGGACGGGGCATGGCGCAGTGCGCCCGCCGCCACGGCGCCGAGTTCTGGGCCCACTGCCGCTGGCGGCCGTGGCGGACCCTGGTCGCCTGGTTCGCGGTCCTGGCGGCGCTGGCCGCCGGCGCCGTGCTGAACCCGTGGCTCGCGACCGCGGCCGCGCTGCCCGTGGTGTTGAGCAGCGCGGCCCACCACCGGGCGCTGCACGGCGCGCTGTTCGCCCACCGGCTCACCTTCCTGCTGGTCAAACCGGTCCGCGACCTCACCATCGCGCTCGGCTTCCTGGCGCGCTACGCCACGCTCGGCACGGACCGCGGCACCGCCCCCGCCCCGCGCACCCCGGCCGCCGCCCCGCCGACCACCGCGCCCGCCCAGGCGCCGTCATCAACCGACCGCGCCGCACGCGCCGGGACGACCACGGCCCGCCCCGGCGACGCCGTCGCTCGCCCGGTCACCCCCGCCCTGCGGGCCGAGCACGTGGCCGGCCTGTGACGTCCTCGTCGCCGCACCGGGCGTGACGAAACGTCGGAAAACCTACCGAGAGGACCGCCCCGATGGCACCGCTGCCCATCGACCTCGCCCTGCTGCACGAGCTGCTCGACGTCGAGGACCACTGGCCGCCGATCGTCCTGCTGCGCAACGCGCGAGCCGTGCGCGGGCACCTGCCGCCACTGGTGCTCTCGGTGGCCGAGCTGGCGGGCTCCGCCATGGGGCCGGGCTCGCGCGACGAACTGCGCCGGATGCGCGACCGGGCGGCACTCTACGAGCGGATCACGGCCGACCTGGACACCGTTCGGGGCGCGCGGGTCCTCAAGGGCCCCTCGCTGGCCGCCCGTTACCCCGCCGGGGTGCTGCGGCCGCTCGGCGACCTCGACGTGGTCGTCCCGGACGAGGCCGCGCTCTGGGACGCCGCCCGGTTGGTCCTCCGGGACTGGCCGGTGGACGAGCTGGACGTGTCGCTGCTCGACGACGGCGGCACCCGACACCTGCTGGTGACCCTGCGCTGGCCGGCCGAGGATCCGATGCTCGACCCCGAACCGAAGATCGAGATCAGTACCTTCGCCTACCCGGGGGAGCCAGGCCTGGTGCCGATGCGCGCCACCCCGCCCGAGGACCGTTTGCTGGCCGACGTCCTCGCGCTCGCCGAGGAGCGCTTCCAGCGCCCGTTCACCGCCAAGGACCGGCTCGACCTCGCCGTCGTGCTGGCCTCGGCCGAGGCGCCGGTCGCCGCACTCGTGGCCGCCGCCGAGCACTACCACCTGGCCCCCGAACTGCTGGAGCTGTGCGAGAGCGTCCGCACCGTGCCGTCCCTGCGCACCGGGGTGCCCGACGAGTTGACGGCCGCCCTGGCCGGCCCGGCGGCCCGCGAAACGGCCCGCCGGGCCGCGGCCGGGGCACCGGACGCCCCGGCCGAGGGGACGGACGGTCCGGCATGGGCCGGGACGTCGCCCGAGGTGGCCGCCGCGCTGGCCGCCGGGCAGCCGGTGCACGGTCTGCTGCTGCGCCGCCCCGAACAGCCCGGCCCGGACCTGCTCTCCCGGACCCGCACCGTCGGCGCCGGCACCCTGCTGGCCACCCCGATCGGTGACTTCCTGCTGGTCACCGGGGAGTTGGTGGATCCGGAGCAGTACCAGGCGGCGCTCGCCGCACTGGACGACTGACACCGGCCGCACCGGCCGCCACGACGGCGCGCGACACGCTGGACCCGTGGCGGCCGGTGAACCGCCGGCCGGCGGAAACGCCGTAGGCGGCTGGGTCGGTTGGCACGGAGGGGGTAGACGCGCGGGCTTGACCCGGCGTCCGAGTGATGTATCAACTCGCCTTGCTGGTGAGGGAATCCGTCGCGGTCGCGCTGCCACAGCGCCATGTCCAGCGCGTCCAGGACGAGCCGGGTCTCCTTGGAGGTCGCGGCCGACCAGCCGACGATGCGGCGGGAGAAGGCGTCCACGACGAAAGCGACGTAGACGACTCCGGCCCAGGTGGCGATGTGCGTGACCCGGCCCCACGCCCCGGCACAGACCGCTGACCTGCACCGGGGAGTTTCGACACCCCCGCTGACCTGCACCGGGGAGTTTCGCTCCGGGGCGCTGGTGGGGTTGCCAGCCCGACCTGGTGAGCTTCGGGCGTCGGCGCAGGTCAGCAGCCGGACGACGCGGCCCTGCTCGCCGTCCGCCGGGAGCGGTGACCGGTTGACCTGTTACGCCGGCCGTTGGTGCCGGTACTCCTCCAGCGCCGGCGACGTCCTCATCGCACGGAAGTCCGTGATGGTGTACTCGGCCAGCCCCGCCACCGAGTACGGGTCGCTCTTGGCGATGTCCTCGATCCGCGCCCGGTCGACACCGACCGCCACGATGACCGCGCCATCGCGGGGGTCCTTGGGGCCCGATGCGATGAAGACACCGGATTCGTAGTTCGAGTCGAGCCAGGCGACGTGCTCGGGGTGGGCCGCTTCGATGCGATCGAGCGGCGCGACGTAGGTCAGGTCAAGAATGAACATGATCAATATCATAGTGCTGGGTAATCGATGGGTCGCGCAGAGTCATCAGTGCCGATCGGGGCGTCGACCCGGACGCCATGCCCTGCGTGCTCGGCGGTCCGTCGACTCCCCGCCGCACGGGCGCCCCCGAAGCCGACAGTCCATTCAGGCCTACCGAGCAGCTCCTTCGAGTGGCGATCGGCCGCCACCGGCCGCGAACAGCCCGGCGGACCCGCAGCGCCGCCTGCACAATGGCGCGCCCGATGCTGGTGGCCGACGGACGGACGACAGGGATGGCCTCGAACACTCGCGCACACGCACCGCTGGACGGCATGACCGTGGTGCTACGCAAGCTCCCGCAGGTGACGGTGCTGTTCTGGATGCTCAAGACGGTCGCCGTGACTCTCGGAGAGTCCGCCGGAGACCTGCTCGGCATCAGCCTCCAACTCGGCTACGTCACCACCGCGTTCCTCTTCCTCGCGTTCTTCCTGGTCGCCGTCGTGGCCCAGGTGCGGGCGAAGCGGTTCCACCCGGCGCTGTACTGGTCGGTGGTGCTGGGCACGAGCATGGTCGGCACCGAGGTATCCGATTTCCTCAACCGCGGATTCGGCCACGACAGCGCCCCTGACGGCATCGGCTACGCCTCCGGCGCCATGCTCCTCAGCGCTCTGCTGGCGCTGGTCTTCCTCGTGTGGTGGCGCACCGGGCAGACGTACGACGTGGAGAACATCTCCAGCCGCACCGGCGAGATCCTGTACTGGATCGCGATCCTGGTCTCCAACACCCTGGGCACCTCGAGTGGCGACTGGCTCTCGGACGACACCGGTCTGGGCTTCCGTAACGCCTTTTTGGTCATCGTGGGCTCCATGGCGCTGATCGTGGCCGCGTACTACCTGACGTCGATCAATCAGACGGTGCTGTTCTGGCTGGCGTTCGTCCTCACTCGCCCCCTGGGCGCGGCCGGCGGCGACGCGCTGACCAAGCCCGCGGCCCAGGGCGGCCTGGGCTGGGGCACGGCGGGCGGCACCGCGGCGCTGAGCGCCCTGCTCCTGGTCCTGATCGCCTACCAGGCCTGGCACCTCCGCCGGCACCCCCTGGCCCCGCTGCCGATCCCCGTGGACCGGCGCACCGGACAGCCCCAGCGTCCCAACGGAGCCCTGGTCCGACTGGGGAAGCCGCTGACGGACAGCGAACCGATCGACACCTAGTAACTGCAACGACACTCCGTGATGTCCTCGTCGCTTGAAATGACTGGCCCGTGCGCGAGCTTGGGTCTTCCTGCGCCATAGGGACCAGGTGAGCGCATGCCGGACTGCATGGCGTACGGGAGAGGAGACGCGGTTGAATAGTCGCCTTGCCTCGTTCATGGTGATGGGTATGAGGGCGTCATTTGTTCGGGTGTCCTCATCCCCTTTTTTTACCTTTGCTCGCAGGGTGGCGAGAGGCGAGGGCTGCCATGGAGAGGGTGATGTGCCGGTACCAGGCGGTGTAGTCGCGAACCTGATAGTGGTCAAGTCCGGTCTCGTTCTTCGCGGTCAGGAAGCATTCCTCAGCCATCCACCGTGTCCCGCGACCCGGACCATTTCCTCGAGTGCGGTTCCGGCCAGGCAGAAGCAGATGTAGTAGGCGATTTCGGTGGGATCGGCAGAGCTGTGGGCCGATCGAAGGACGCGTGCCGGCCGCAATGCGTGGTTGCCCCCGCGCGGTCAAGCCGATGGAGAACCATGTGATGGTGGGCGAGAGCGAGGAGTCGGAGGAGAAGGCGGACCGCAAGTGGACGGAGATGCTGCAGGAGGTCCGGGTCGCCCAGACCGGCGCGCAGATCCTCTTCGGATTCCTCATCAGCGTGGTGTTCACCCCGCGGTTCACCCAGATCAGCCCGGCCGACCGTACTCTGTACGACGTCACCGTGGTCCTGGGGGCGGTCGCCACCGGCACGCTGATCGCTCCGGTCGCCTTCCACCGCTTCCTCGCCGGCCACCAGATGATGCCCGAACTGGTCCGCGCCGGCGCCAAAATGATCGTCCTGGGCCTCGTCCTGCTCGGCATCACCGTCGGCGCCGCCCTCGTACTGCTCCTCCACGTCGCCACCCACTCACCCGCCGCCTGGGTGGTCGCGGGAGCCGTGATGCTCTGGTTCGCCATCTGCTGGCTCGTGCTGCCCTGGATCGCGCTACGCACGGGCAAACGCCGGGCGGCACGACCCGGGACATGACTTCCGGCGATCACGGCAGCGGGACAGCGCGCAGGACAAGCGGCTGGGCGCGGAAGAGGACCGGTCCCAATACAGGTCGTACCGGAAGTCCTACTGCCCGCGCCATTGGGCGGGAGTCGATGAACACGTGAGGCCCAAGGAAAAAGAAAGCGGCCTGCCTGTACCGGGGGTTCCGGAACGGGCGGGCCGATGTGAAGGGGGAATCAGCTGAGCTGGGTCGGCACCGGTTGGGCCTTGTCGAGCGGTGTCACCCCGGCAGGAGACAGAACCGCGGTGCCGCCATGCCACGAGGCCCGGCTTCGGGTTCCGATACCCGCCGAGTCGGATCTACGCGACGGCGACGGCGAGGGCCGGCCGGCTCCCTGGCCAGGCGCGCGAGGGCGTGGAGAACTACGTTCTGGGTAGACGCCGTAGCGCATCACCCCAGGAGGAGGCGTCATGCCTGCCGGTTCGAGCAAGAAGCGTGAACGTCAGTACGAGCACGTCAAGGAGAGCGCCCTGGACCGTGGCGAGAGTGAGAAGCGGGCCAAGGAGATCGCGGCCCGGACCGTGAACAAGGAACGGGCCCGGCACGGCGAGTCGAAGACGGCCAGCCGTTCCTCGACCCACGACATGTCCTCCTCGCGGCGTGGCGGACAGCGTTCGCACTCCGGCTCCGAAGGCCCCACCAAGGAGCAGCTGTACAACGAAGCCAAGCAGCGCAACATCCACGGGCGTTCGAAGATGAACAAGAAGCAGCTCGCCAACGCCCTTGGCCACTGAGGTTGCGTGCATGGGTGCTCCGGAGACGCGGCCCGGGCGCGGGACGCACGTGATCGTCCGGCCGGTGAGCGACGACGGTTCGGGCGAGGCGACCCGGCGCGTGGACGTGGACGGGATGCCGGTGGGCAACGCCTACAGCGCGGCCGATGTCACCGAGTTCATGCGGCGCGCCGGGCTGGACGCGGCGCTGATCGAGGATCCCGGGGTCGTCGAATGGCGGGGCGGCGGGCCCGATGTGTGGGAATGAGCGACGGACCGCCGCTCCAGGACATACGCCGTGGACGGGGAGTGGTTCCGCTCGGCATCCGAGCGAGACCGCCGGGGACGCCCCAGCGTGTGGTTCAGGTTTCGTCCTCGAGTCGGATCGCTTCCTCCAGGGACTCGACCGCTTTGTCGGTGTGTCCGCTGCGTTGTTCCAGCAGAGCGGCAGCGATCGCGTCGAGTTTGCGCTGGATGGCGTGTTCGGCACGGCGTTCGGCGTTCTTCAGCAGCGCGAGCAGCAGCAGAGTGACGGCGGTCATCAGGTCGCCGATCAGTAACTGGCGGCTCAGGGAAAGGCCGGCTGCGTGGACGGCGATGAAGGCGGCCACCAGGAGCAGACACAGCAGGAAGAACACGGGCGAGCTGGTGAAGTTCGAGGCACGCTCGGCCATGCGCTCGAAACGGCCATGGCTACCATCGGCGCGTTCGGCGGGATGCCGGAAGGACATGGGTCCTGCATAGTCCCCGACGTTTCGGGCCGGCGGTTGCCACGCCGGTGGCCGGCTCCCCAGTAGGGCTGGATGCCCGGTAGGGCACGCTCTGCCCGTTGCCGAGAGCTCCGCCGGGGTGCGCGGTGTGGCCTGCGCACGCGCTGCACGTTGCTACCGCCTCCACCCTCCGCCTGGGCGATCGCGGCCGCAGGCATGGTCTGGTTCACCGTGTGCTGGCTGGCCCTGCCCAGCAGCGGGCGGAGGACTTCGAGGTGCTGCGCCGCGCTGCCTGCACGATCCCGACCGTGCAGTTCGGCGAGCCGGACCGCCTGGACGACCTGGGCGTGACGTTCGGTGAGGGATGGATCGTTCACCGCACCGATCCTGTCACCGAGCCAACCCGTTTTGCTCTTGGGAGGCCCGCCGAACCTCGGAGCAACCCCGCACGCGGCCAGGCGCCGCAGTTGCTCGGCGGTGGAGGTGATCTCCACCTCCCGCGTCTCGCTGTCCGGTTCCGCCCCGGTCCTTGCCCCGGTCCTCGTCACGCCTCCCGCGCCGAGAAGACCTCCCGCCAGTGCTCGGCCGCCCGCACCAGGTCGCGCCCCATGTGTTCCAGGAACTGGCCCATGTCCTCCAGCCGCTCTCCCGCCGGGGTGGTGGGGCCGAGGATGCCGGAGCCCTTGTGGACGGCTTCGGCAAGGGTCGCGTTCATCCGGGCGCTGGCGATCATCGCGCGGAACCAGACGTCCTCGTCGATGACGTACCGGTCGCGCCGGGCGCCCGGGTCGCGCCGACGGCGGACCAGTTCCTGGGCCTCCAGGTAGCCGACGGCCTTCGAGACGGACGCCGGGCTGACCTTGAGCCGCTCGGTGAGTTCGGCGGCGGTGAGGCTGCCACTGTCGGTGGTGTGGAGGCAGGCCAGGACGCTGGCCGTCATGCGCGGGAAGCCGGTGCCCTCGAAGAGGTCGGTCAGGTGCGTCTCGAAGGCCTGGACGGCCTCGGGGTCGCGACCGTACGGGTCGGGCTGCGCCGGCGAGGCGGCGGGTGACTGGGCGGTCGGGCGACGGCGCTTGGCGCGGCGCTCGGTGGCGCGGTGCGCCTGGTCGGGGCGGTAGTCGTTGGGGCCGCCGTTGCGCATCACCTCGCGGGTGATGGTGGAGGTCGGGCGTTCGAGGCGCTTGGCGATCTCGGTGTACGAGAGCCCGTCGGCGAGTCCGGCGGCGATCTGCCGACGATCCTGCTGGGTGAGCCTGCCTCCGGGCATGGGGGTTTGCCTCCTGGTGCGGTGGGTGTGCGGCCGGGTCACAGTGTGGCGTTCATATTCAGGTCATTGCAACACGTGGATGCGATATGTTGCATTTGCCATCATGTTCATTGCAACAATTCAGTAGCTCTGAGCTGCTGAAATGTCCACTCGCCGGCGTCCATGTAATTGTCAAAGTTGTGAACGCAACTTAGCCTTTCTCATGTCGCGAAGAGAGCGGCCAACGCTCAACGGAGGAAACCGACATGGCCATCGACCAGATCCGCGCCGCCGCCGTCCAGCTCGTCATCGACGGCGCCGTCGCCGGCAACGGCACCGGCGACGGCCAGGGCTACCCGGGCATGATCGCCGAGGTGCGCGAGGGCAAAGAGGCCTGGTTCGGCACGGCCGGGGTGGCGGACCTGCGCAGCGGCGTCGCACGGCGGGCGGAGGAGCAGTTCCGGGTCGGCAGCATCACCAAGCTGTTCACCTCGGCGGTGATCCTCCAGCTGGCCGGGGAGTACAAGCTCGGGCTGGACGACACGGTGGAACGGCACCTGCCCGGCCTGGTCGAGGGCGGCGAGGCGATCACGATCCGCCAACTGCTCAACCACACCAGCGGGTTGTTCACTTACACGCTGGACGAGGACCTGCTCGGACGGTTCCACAGCGAGAAGGTCCTTGAGCACCGCTACGACAAGTTCACCCCGCAGGAGCTGGTCCGCCTCGCGATGTCCCACCCGGCGGACTTCCGGCCCGGTGAGGACTTCGGCTACTGCAACACCAACTTCGTGCTCGCGGCGCTGATCATCGAGCGGGCGACGGGAATGTCGTACGCGGAGGCGATCGAGTACCGGATCGCCCGCGTACTGAAGTTGAGCGACACGTACGCACCGGGGGACGAGACCGGGTTCCGCGGACCGCACTGCCGCGCCTACACCAGGCTGATGTCGCCCGAGCCCGACGCGGCGGTGCACGACCTGACTGAGCTGAACCCGTCGTACGGCTACGGAGTGGGTGAAGTCATCTCCACGGTGGGCGACTTGACCACCTTCCTGAGCGCGCTGCTGGGCGGGCGGCTGCTGAAGCCGGCGCAGATGGAGGAGCTGATGGCGCTGACGCCCGTCCCGGACGGGAAGTGGCTCGACGGGTACAGCTACGGCCTGGGCATCTCGGCGGTGACGCTGGCCAACGGCGTGACGGTCTACGGCCACGGCGGCTTCATCAACGGCAACTGGTCGTACCTGTACGGGACTCGGGACGGTGGAACGATCGTCGCCCAGCACCTGAACGCGGACTGGGGCCAGCCGTTCGGCCTCTTCACGGAGCTGATGGAGGCGGCCTTCGCCCCCGGTGAGTGAGAGGCGCGGACAGCGCAGGAAGTCGGCGGGGGTCGACCGCGAGGCGTCCTTCCCGGCCGCTCGCGGGAACGGCCTCCGGCGTCGATGCCTCGATCACCACACGGCCGTCCCGCACCTCCATGCACTCGATCCGCATCCCCACGAGATGCGGAAACAGAAAGGAGTGTCCGGTTCCACGCCAAGCAGCTGGGTAATCTCGTCGGCAGTGGTGCCCACGCTGGAGATCGCAAAGTAGACGTACTGAGTCAACGACACCCGCGGAGACTACCGACGCACCAGGGCCGCCTCCCACCCCACCTGCCAAGCGATTCTGGAGATCGGCCGTACCCAGAGGACCATCTTCGTCGCCTTCTGTGGAATCCGAGTCAAGTGGCGCTGAGGATCCTGCTGCTTCGAATATGCGCTGGCCGGTCGGGCTGAAGCCCGGGAGACTCGCTGCTGTGGACATGGGGATCTCTGGTTTCAAGCCGTCCTTCCTGGTCGGGGTCGAGGTGGTTCGGCAGGCGCACGGATCACGTCTGGCGGCGCTCGCCGGTAGGCAGCTGACGGGGTTCGCCCTGGTGCGCTTCGTCGAGGACGGGGACTGGTTCGCCGACTGCCCGGTGGTGCTGGACTTCGACGGCGTGCAGGTGGAGGTTTGTCACTCGCAGCTCGACCTCCTCTCGATCGGCTGGGACACGATCGACACCGCGGCAACGATCACCGGTTGGGAGTGGTTCGAGCTCACACCCCAGTGGTCTCACAGTGATGAACGCCTGGAGCCGTTCGTCGGCCAGGAGCTGTGCGAGGTCGCGCTGCTTGAGTGGCGGCCGGCAGAGCATGACCTGGCAGCCGGAACGGTGGCGGTGGAGTTCGTCTTCGCCGGGGACTGTCTGCGGATCGTCAACGGCCTTGACGAGAACCGCATCGAGGTCGGTGCGGCCCAGCCGGATTACGTTCGGCACCGGCTGGGCCGTTGAGCGCTACTGCCCTGTCGGATGCCGGTTGATCTCAATGACAGGCAGCACGGTGGCCTGCGCTGGGATACCGATCTGCCGGGGAGTCGGCGCCATGCGGTGCGGGCACTGCTCGAAGACGGACGAGACCACACCAACCCGGCGAGGTACGTACTGGGGCATCAAGGACAAACTACTCACGCGAGATGCCCTCTCAAAGTCCAGGTGATCGTGTAAGCGGTCCGGTCAGGGGATGTTCAGCAGGTCCGGCGGCCGGTTGAAGAGGTCGTAGGCGGTACCTGGCGCTCCGTCCGTGTCCGGAACGGTCCTCGCACCGACCGCCTCGACGAAGGCGAGGACCGCAGGGTCGGGGACCTCTGACGGCCAGGCGAGCACGACTCGGCTCGGCGGGTAGTCGGTCAGCGGGACGAAGGCGATGCCCTCGGTTCGGTGGCGGTGGGTCGCACCGGCGGGAAGGATGCCGACGGCACCCTGCCACACGATGGCATGCAGGCACTCCGACACCGTGCGGACCACCGGCCCCGAGCCGGTGCCCGCAGACCGCTCCACCGCCTCGCCGCTGTCGGCCTCGCCGAGCCAGTACCGCCGCCAGGCCGCGTCGGCGTCCTCGGGCAGGCGGATCCACGGTCGACCCAGCAGGTCGCCGACCCGCAGGTGGGGCCGCCGCGCCACGGGGTCGTCCGCCGGAACCACGGCGACCAGCGGCTCGGTCTCCAGCAGCCGGACCGTGAGGCCCGCGGTGTCGAACGGGAGCCGCGTCAGCGCGACGTCGACCCGACCGGACCGCAGCCCCGCCGTCGGGTCGCTGATGTCCGCCTCGCACAGCCGTACTTGCGCGTCGGGATGGGTACGGCGAAAGGCTGCGGCTGCGCGGGGGCCGAATTCGAGACCGGCTCCGGCAACGGTGCCCACCACGATGGTGCGCCGCCGGCCCGTTTCCCGTACCCGTTCCCGCGCCCGCTCTGCCGCGTCGAGCAACTCCCGTGCCTCGCCCAGCAGGACCGAGCCGGCCTCAGTGAGCCGGACGCCCTGCGCGGACCGCTGGAACAGCCGACAGCCGAGTTCGTTCTCCAGCTCGCGTATGCGCTGGCTGAGCGGTGGCTGCGACATGTGCAGCCGCGCGGCCGCGCGACCGAAGTGCAACTCCTCGGCCACGGCGACGAAGTACCGCAGGCGGCGAAGATCCATGCCGTGCACGATATCGAGACGGTCCGAGGAGTATCGAAACGGTCTTGGACGGCCCCTCGGGTGCGCTGGTGAGCTGGTCCCGGCGCGATCGACCGGATCGTTGGCCGATCCCCTGCTCACCGACGGAGGCACTCGCATGCACCAGCACAGCCACGGCTACGCCGAGCCGGCCGATCTGCAACGCGCCCGGCAGGTCGGCCGGCTCGCTCCCGAGGAGTTCGCCGCCTGGCAGTCCTTCCAGGAGGTCGTCGACCGCGGAAACGGCTCTGTGCCGCGCAAGTACCGTGAGCTCGTGGCGATCGCCGTGGCGCTGACCACCCAGTGCTCGTACTGCCTCGACGTGCACACCGCCCAGGCCCGCCGACACGGCGTCACCCCCGAGGAACTCGCGGAGGTCATCTTCGTCGCCGGAGCGGTGCGTGCCGGCGGATCGCTGGCTCATGGCCTGCAGGCGATGAAGCTCTACGACGGGCACTCGGCCGCGTCGTCGCCTTCGTAGGCCGTCTCACGCGCCGCCTCCGGCCTGAGCGTCGTCAGGCGCGGAATCCGGTTGACCCGGGGTGAAGGATGGGAGGCGTGATTTCCCGTGAACGAGCGGTCGAGCTGGTCGAGTCCTATCTGGAGCGGGAGCGCCCGAACTGGGCCTGGGCGAGGCTGATTCCGAAGCTGGCCGTCTACGCCGTCGAGGAGCGGTCGGTCGGGTGGCTCGTCTACTGGACCTCGGAGGAGGGCGCCCGCGACCCGGCTCTGCGCGGGACCCTCCTGGGCGGCCCCTACCTGGTCGACCGGGAGGACGGGAGCATCCACGTCGTACCCGGCGTCCACTGGACCGACGAATGGGAAGAGGACTACCTCCGGCAGACCAAGGGCATCCGGGCGCCCGACCCCCTCGCCGCGGACGTCCTCCGGCTCGCGGACTCCGTCGGCACCGCCGCCGCCATGCAGCACCTGCGCAAGCAGGCCCTCCGGATGAGCCTGCGGGACGCCAAGGCCTACGTGACGATCGTCAGGGACGGGAGCGAACCGCCCGAGGAGTTGGCGAACCTCACCCGTGAGCCCAATCCGAACCTGGGCCCGATCGAGACGCTGGCCGGCCCGGTCCAGTAGCAGGCGACAGGTGGTGCTGCGCAGGAAGTCGGACCGGCCGACTTCCTGCGCAGGAGAGGCTCTGCGCTAGGCGGTCGCAGCCCGGTGTCGCGACCAGAGCGGTTGCAGGGCGATGCGGAGGGCGATCAGCTCCGCGGCGATGAGGGCCGTGACACCGGCCCAGCCGTACGGCAGGCTCGCCGCGACCGGCAGGGCCAGCAGCAGGGTGAGCCCTTGCACGATCGCGGAGGCCGTCAGCAGCTCCCGCGCCGACCGCCCCTTCCGCGTGCGCATCACCGTGATCCCCCACAGCAGCGGGAAGACCAGGCAGACGACTGCGGCAAGGGCGAAGAACGGCACGGCGAGCGCGACCCCCATGTTCCCCCCGCCGGGCGAGCCGTCACCGGCGGCGGACACCGGATGGTTCGCGTCCCAGTCCGCAACCCACGTCGCCACGGCGAACACAACCGGGAACGCCCCCGAGGCCAGCGCCGCCGCACCGAACCAGGCCCGACCCACTGGCATGTCTCCCGCTGCCATTCACTTCTCCCCCGTCAATCACTTTGCTGTGTAGCGAGTTCGCCGACATCAAGCCTTACGTGATCAACACTAGTGCCGCATCAGGCAAGTTTGCCCCGTCATGACGTATCACCCCGTTGCTATGCCGGGCGGTAGCGGGCCGTCAGAATGATCACGTGGCTGAACGCGTGCAGGTCCGTGAGATCGATGATGACGAGGGCAGACGGCTGCTGCGGATCGTCCGCCGGGGCACTGGGTCGGTGGTGACCTGGCGGCGGGCCCAGATGGTGCTGCTGTCCGCCCAGCGCATGCCCGTGGCGAAGATCGCCGAGGTGACGTTCACGAGCGCGGACCGAGTCCGCGACGTGATCCACAACTTCAACGCCGACGGCTTCGACTCGCTCTACCCGAAATACAAGGGCGGACGGCCGAGGACGTTCACGCTGCCCGAGCGCCGCGAGATCAAGAAGATCGCCAAGTCCAAGCCGGCCGAGCACGGCCTGCCGTTCTCGACCTGGAGCCTGGCCAAGCTGGCCGACTTCCTGGTCGCCGAGGGGGTGATCGACGACATCAGCCACGAGGGCCTTCGGGTCCTGCTCCGCGAGGAGGGCGTCTCGTTTCAACGCGTGAAGACCTGGAAGACCTCCCGAGACCCCGACTACGCGGCCAAGAAGGCCCGCGTGGAACATCTCTATGCGATCGCGGACGGCGAGGTCATACCCGAAGAAGACGAGCCCGAAGTCGTCTTCTGCCTGGACGAGTTCGGCCCGCTCAACCTCCAGCCGCACCCCGGTCGGCAGTGGGCCGAACGTGGTGGCAAGGGCAAAGACCCTGACCGCGGACCCAGACCCCGGCGGCGGGCGACCTACACCCGACCGCACGGTGTCCGGCACCTGTTCGCCGCCTACGACCTCGCCAAGGACCAGCTCTACGGCCACATCAAGAAGACCAAGAACCGGTCCAAGTTCCTGGAGTTCTGCCGCTACCTGCGCTCGCTGCACCCGGCGGACGTGCGCATTGCGATCATCTGCGACAACTACTCGCCGCACCTGACCACCAAGCGGTGTCAGCGGGTCGGAACGTGGGCCGCGGCGAACAAGGTCGAGATCGCCTACACCCCGACCAACAGCTCCTGGCTCAACCGCATCGAGGCCCAGTTCACCGCCCTGCGCTACTTCGCCCTCGACGGCACCGACCACGCCAGCCACAAGGAACAGGGCAGCATGATCCGCCGCTACATCATCTGGCGGAACAAGCACGCCGCCGACGAGCGCCTACGCGAAGTCGTCACCAGGGCGAACGTTGCCTGATGCGGCACTAGCAATCCGGCAGTTGACGGACCTCGCCCGTGCCCAACGCGATCGCGGCCCGGGGCCGCATCGGTTCGTCGCCGCGCCGGGAGAGCAAGACCACCTCCTCGACCACCGCCGACAGTGCGCCGAGCCTGGCGGCGCACTCGGCGGCCAGCTGCCGCGGGTCCTGTGTGCGGCCGAGGGACAGATGCGGGATGAAACGGCCACCGCGCCCGCGGCAGAGCGGGAACCGTTGCTCCAGCGCCCGGTGGAGACAGGCCCACGGCGCCGGGCCCGCCGCGGCCGGGTCGAGCCACACGGTGGCGTAATGCCGGTGCCGGAAGTACCGCACGCCGGCCAGACGCGCGGCGAACGCCGCGCTCTCCGCCGCTCCGGCCGCGAGCAGCGGCACCGCCCGCGCGAACTCCTCCTCCGGCACGAAGCCGAACAGCAGGTTCACATGCGGCGGCCACCGCCGTACCTGCGGATCATGCTCCCAGCGGATGTCCTGGATCGCCGGCCAGAGCTCCTGCGGCGGCAGCCACGCCACCGCCGTCCGGGCCGTCGGCGCCACCTCGAGCGCGCCGACCGGCTCGGCCCCGCCGTACACCGGCTTTCCGTCCACACTGCCATGGTGGAGAACGAGCGAGCGGAGCACATCATGGGCAGCAGCACCGAACCGTCATTCGCCTATGTCACCTACATTGCGAGCACTGAAGTTCCCCGAGGATCCCACTGCCGGACACCACCCGTCCGGTCTCCGGTAAAACGACCGCTGGCAGTGCTGGCGTCCCTCTTGTAAAGAATCGGTACCAAGAACCCTCCCACCCCGCTGACAGTGAGGCCGTCGACCGGCCTGGGGAAGCCGTTGCGGGCGGGCGTGAGGACGACGGCGCTGCCGTGCTGTGCCCACAGGCCGGTTTCGAAGAGGATGTTGGCGAGGCTCTCGCTGCGGCTGGGGAAGGCCATGACGCAGGCGGCGGGAAGGGCGGCGAGGGCGCGGGTGAGCTGGCGGTCGAAGTCGCCGACGAGGGTGGAGCTCAGCTGTACCGCGCCGCCACCCAGATTTGTGGCTGGAGACCCCTCACCCCATGGGAACGCTGTCAGGCGTTAGCGCCTTCGAGTGAAGCACAGCCAATACCGCCGCTGACGTGCCCCGGCCGGACGAGACTGTGCCGGGCGCCGAAGGGCGCCGTGGGTCAGGGAGGGGGCTGTCATGGTGAGCGGCACTGTGCTGTTGGCGCTGCGCGGGAACCCGCTGCAAGGAGGGGTGAGCACCGAGCAGTTGCGGCGGATCGGCAAGGAGTTGGAGAACCAGGGCCTGGCCCTCCGCTGGGCGGCTACCGCCCGGGACGCGCGGGCGGTCCTGCGCACGGAGTCGGGGCTCGCGGCGGCCGTGGTGGCCTGGGACCTGCCGGGCGACGACGGCGGCGACCAGGAGGACGGCGGCGCGGACGTCCTGCGGCTGATCCAGCGCCGGTTCAAGGACCTCCCGGTCTTCCTGCTCATGGCGGACGAGTCCGACCACGACCTGGAGCGGCTGCCGCTGTGGGTCTCGGAGGCCGTGGTCGGCTACATCTGGCCGCTCGAGGACACCGCCGCCTTCATCGCCGGCCGGGTCACCGCCGCCGCCCGCGCCTACCACCGGGACGTCCTTCCGCCGTTCTTCAAGGCGCTGCGCCGCTTCGACGACGCGCACGAGTACTCCTGGCACACCCCCGCGCACTCCGGCGGTGTCGCGTTCCTGAAGTCCGCGGCGGGGCGGGCCTTCTTCGACTACTTCGGCGAGCGCCTCTTCCGTAGCGACCTGTCGATCTCGGTGGGAGAGCTCGGGTCGCTGTTCGAGCACAACGGGCCGATCGGGGAGGCCGAGCGCAACGCCGCCCGGGTCTTCGGCGCCGACCGCACCTACTTCGTCCTGCACGGCAACTCCACCGCGGACCGCATGGTGGGGCACTACAGCGTCACCGCCGACGAGATCGCGCTCGTGGACCGCAACTGCCACAAGTCCGTGCTGCACGGCCTGGTGATCTCCGGTGCCCGTCCCGTGTACCTGGTTCCCACCCGCAACGGCTACGGCCTCGCCGGCCCGCTGCCGCCAGCCGAGATCGCCGCGGACGCCGTGGCCGCCCGCATCGCCGCCAACCCGCTGACGGCCGGAGCGGTGTCCGACCGGGCCCAGTACGCGGTGGTGACCAACTCCACCTACGACGGATTGTGCTACGACACCCTCGCCGCGGCGCACGCTCTCGCCCCGAGCACACCGCGCCTGCACTTCGACGAGGCGTGGTTCGCCTACGCCCGCTTCCACCCCCTCTACGCCCGCCGTTACGGCATGGCCGTCGGCCCGGACACCTTCGAGGGCCCGCAGCGCCCCACCGTGTTCGCCACGCAGTCCACGCACAAGCTGCTCGCCGCGCTGTCGCAGGGCGCCATGGTGCACGTCAGGACCTCGCCCCGCGCGCCCGTCGAACACGAGCGCTTCAACGAGGCGTTCATGATGCACGGCACCACGTCACCGCTCTACCCGGCGATCGCCTCCCTCGACGTGGCAACCGCGATGATGGACGGCCCACAGGGCCGGTGGCTGATCGACGAGGCGCTCACCGAGGCCATCCGCTTCCGCCAGGCCGTCATCCGTACCGGACGCCGGATCGTCGACGCGGGAGACCGGCCCGACTGGTTCTTCGGCATCTGGCAGCCCGACGAGGTAACCGATCCGGCCACCGGCCGGCGCATGCCCTTCGCCGACGCCCCCGCGGCGCTGTTGCGCGACGAGGCGAGTTGCTGGCTCCTGGAACCGGGCGCCGACTGGCACGGCTTCGAGGGCCTCGAAGACGGCTACTGCATGCTCGATCCGATCAAGGTCACCCTGACCTGCCCCGGGGTGACGGCGAAGGGCGAGACCTCGCCGTGGGGCATTCCCGCGCGCGTGTTGACGGCGTACCTGGCCACCCGCGGGATCGTCGTGGAGAAGACCGACAGCTACACCACGCTGATCCTGTTCTCCATGGGCATCACCAAGGGCAAGTGGGGCACCTTGATGGACGCCTTGATGGACTTCAAGTCCCTCTACGACACCGATGCGCCGTTGGAGCGGGTGCTGCCCGGCCTCGTTGCCCAGTTTTCTTCCCGGTACGCGGGCACGACGCTGCGCGACCTGTGTCAGCGGATGCACGAGCACCTCACCCGCGCGGAGCTGATCACCGCACTCGACACCGCGTTCCAGCAGCTTCCCGAGCCCGTGGAACCGCCCCAGCGCTGCTACCAGCGGCTGATCCGAGGGGGCACCGAACGCGTACGCCTGAGCGCGGCCGCCGATCGGGTCGCGGCCGCCATGGTCACGGTGACGCCTCCGGGCATCCCGGTGCTCATGCCCGGTGAGTCGACCGGTGCCGCCGACGGACCGCTCCTGCGCTACCTGCGCGCTCTGGAGTCCTTCGACAGGGCCTTCCCCGGCTTCCACAGCGAGGCGCACGGCGTCACCGTCGAGACTGTCACCGGCGACTACCTGATCGAGTGCGTCCGCCGACCGGAAGCCTGAACCAGCGCAGCGAGGCTCCCTGGCGCGCGGGTCGACACGTTCGGACATCTCGCTCGACCGCCAGGGGACCTCGCTCGTTCTGCACTCGCGCCAGGCACTGTCTCAGGACGGTGACCGTGTCCAGGCCGGGACGGCGGCCGAGAGGCGGTGGGTGGTCACGGAGACGAGGCCCAGGAGCAGCAGGGCCGGCGGCACTGCTGCTGGTAGGCCTGCTCAGGAGTACGCGTCGTTCGACGGTGTCGGCACTGAGGAGCGTGCCCAGCAGTTGTTCGACGCCGTCGCCCACCTCATCGACGCCCGCGGATGCCCGGCCTGCCCGACCGCCCACCTCTGCACGCGAGACCTCGAGACCGAGCCGACGGTGTGACAGTAGCGGCCATAGCCCGAGGCATCCCGGTCCCGAATCCGGTCAGGTGCTCTTGGCTGGCCGCGAGTAAGAAATTTCTGACCTCCTGGCATGTCCGCGGCCGAAAGTTTGCAGGTCGCAGGCCTGTTCGCGAGCGTCGCGCGGGTCTAGCATTCCGGGTCACAGCAGCCCCATATGTGCCACCGTAGGCAGCCCCGTAGGTACCGCCGTAGGTACCGCCGTAGGTACCCCGCCGCTCCCAGCGGGCTCTGCGCGTTCCTGCAGCTCACAGGCCACTTTCGGGCGGCCGGAAAATGCGACGACCCCTTCTGTCCATCCCTTTGCCCGGCTCGCTGGTAGGTGGAGGGCGGTGGTGGGTGGCGGTCCGGTCGACACGGGTCTGCACCCTGCGGGGTCGTGGTGGTGGTGAGCGCCCGGCGTAGGCCGGACGCCCCCGGGCCCCGCCAGGCCGGGACGCACCACTACGGTGAGCCACGTGAACATGCAGACGACGGTCGCGAGCCTTGCCGAAGAAGCCGAGCGGCAGATCCGCGACGGGGTATGGGAACTGACACCCAGCGACCGAAGCCTCGCGCTCCAGGCCGAGGCCGGCCTGCGGGAAGCCGTCGGCTCGCCGGACACCCAGGAACTCCGGTCCGAGAAGGACCGGTTGGAGCGTCTGCGGGAGGTGCTCGCTGTCCTTGCGATCGCCCTGGCCCGCACCCACGGACGCCTGGCCTGGTTCCTCTCCGGAGCCATCACGGCGCTCGAACCCGTCCTGCACTGGCGCGCCCTGGACGCCGATCACGGCAGCACCTTCGGCACCGTCCCCGCGAGCCCCGAGCAGTACACGGACGCCGAGACCGCCGTCCGCCATCTCCAGGACACCCTCACTCGCATCACCACCAACTGACACCGCTACCGGCCCTCCAGGGGAAGCCGAGCCCCACGGACGGCCCCTGGCGGCGGCTCCCGCGCCCTGACGCACCGTCCCCCCGGGTGTGCGGCCCGGGAAGGGCCCTTCCCGGACCTCCCGATGCGGCTCCTGCTGCGGGTCCTGCTGTAACTCCCGATGTGGCTCCTGATGCCAGCACCCCCGTCCCAGGCGCCAGGTGACGTCTGGGCAGCTCAGCGACTGAACCAAGGTGGCCGGGCTGGGCGTGGCCGACGTCGTCGGAGCCGCCGGGACGGCCGCATCGCGCGTGGGGCGGTGGATGCCCCGCCCCGGACATAGCCCAGTCCTCCTCCGACTCCACCGAGCCCCTCGAGGCACTACCCCTTCGTCTTCGTCCGGCCGTACGGCGAATGCCTCCCTGCGCCCGTGCTGGACGTGCCGGGGCTCGATCGGCGGGAAGGAGGGCTCGAAGCTGGAGCTGCGGGAGGAGGCTGGCCCCAACCGGCTGGAGTGCCCGGGCTGCGAACAGGTCATCCGCCCCGGACGACCCAGCGGGCCGTACAGGTCCTTCAGCTCCCGCATGGTCTTCGCGCCGTCCTCGAAGCACTGCTGCTGCTCGGGCCCGGGGGTGGAGCGGCCCGCGGCCGCTGCCGGCGGCGGTTCGGACGGCGGCGGCAGGCGGCGGCCGGGAAACTCGCTTTCGGCCGCCGGAGGGCGGTGATAGACAGTCGTAGTGCAGAAGAATCTTGAACTCCCTGACCTGCTGCGACTGATCGACGAGCGGGCGACGGCCTTCCGGGCCGCGATCGCCGCCGCGCCCAGTCTGGACGTGCAGGTGCCGACCTGTCCCGAGTGGACGCTGTTCGACCTGGCGCGGCACCTGGGCTCGGGCCGCCCGTTCTGGGCCGCCGTCGTCGAGGCCGGTCCGGCCGACGCCCCGCCGGCCGAGGCCGTGGCGGCGCGCGCCGAGGCGCAGGCGCCCCGGGAGCGCGAGGCGTTGGTGGCCTGGCTGGCCGCGTCGACGCAGGAGCTGCTGGACACCCTGCGGAAGGTCGGCCCGGACGCCGAGTGCTGGACGTGGTGGGGCGCCTCGCAGTCGCCGCGGACCAGCGGTGCCGTCGCCCGGCACCAGCTTCAGGAGATCGCGATGCACACCTATGACGCCCAGCTCACCGTGGGCGCCGCGCAGCCGCTGCCGGCGGAGGTGGCGCTGGACGGCGTCGAGGACTTCCTGTTCACCTGCTGCGCGTGGTCGGGCGTCTGGCCGCACGAGCCGGCCGTCGTCGACTACCACACCACCGAGGGCCGCTCCTGGCGCTTCACGGTCGAGGCGGACGGCGCCCGCGCCGTCCGCCTCCCGGCTGCCGGCGAGGGCGAGGCCCTGGCCCCGGCCGACGCTTCCGTCCGGGGCACGGCCGGTGAGCTGGTCCTGTGGTTCTACGGACGCGCCCCGCTGGACTCGGTGAAGATCGACGGCGACCAGGTCATCTTCGAGCGACTCTTCGCCTGGGACCCGAACGCGTGAGGCGGGGTCGACGACGCGGCGCCCGGTCGCGTCGTCGGCTCATCCGACCGTGCCCTGGGCGGAGCGTCGGCGTGGCGCTACCGTCCTGGCATGGTTGAGAGCAGGCGTTTCGCGTCCTTCGAGGAGTTCTGGCCCTACTACGTGGCGATGCACTCCAAGGCCGCCACCAGGTGGGTGCACCTGGTGGGCACCCTCACCGGGCTCGCGGTGGGCGCCCATGGCCTGGCGCGCGGCCTGAAGCACCGGCTGGTGGCCCTTCCGCTGATCGGGTACGGCACGGCCTGGCCGGCGCACTTCCTCGTCGAGGGGAACAACCCGGCCACCTTCGGACACCCGGTCTGGTCCCTGCGCGGCGACGCGCGGATGATCGGCATGATGCTCTCCGGCCGCGATGCCGAACTGGGCGCGATCGCCCGCGCGTGGCTCGCGGAGCACGGCGGATCGGCCGACGACTGACGGCCCGTGCGGCTCCCGGATCGCCGTGCGTAAGACACCCAAGGCTGGGCGGGCCTACCAGGCCACCCCGAGGGCTTCCAGCTGCCCTGAGCTTCCCCCGTTGTGCGGGAGGTGCTGTTACCTGGTCAGGACGGGTGTGGATGGTCGCGCTCGCCCCGGTCGGCCTCGTCCTGGCGGATCCAGTTCCGCAGGGCCTCGTGGTGCACCCCGAGATCGCGGGCCATCTGCCGGATCACCGGCTTCGGGTCGGCGGAGCGGTACATCTCCACCGCGCGCCGTCGCCGCGCTCGAACCCGTCCTGCGCTGGCGCGCCCTGCCCGCCGCAGACGACCACGCCTTCGGCGCCGTCCCCCGACCCCCGAGCACTACACCGAAGCCGAGGACGCCGTCCGCCGCCTCCAGGCCACCCTCGCCCGCATCACCGCCGGCTGACACTCCGGCAGAGCGCCGACCTCCGCGCCAGGGCGGCCAGCCTCGCTGGCTCCGCTCCCACACCGGACGGTGGACCGCCGCACCCCTCCAGCCCCGGCGCCTACAGCTCACCCTGTCCGTCTGGTGTTTGTGGGTGTTTCATGCGGTTTCCGGGGGATTCTTCATACCGGATGGGCGCCACGTTGTCCGTGTGTGACATACCGCTTTCGAAGCAATCGGGGCAGGGCGGGCTTTCGGCCGTCACGCTGTGCTTGTCGGTCACGGCTCGGGGCGGGGAGACCGCCGGTGCACGGGTTCGGCGTTCCGGCTCCCGCCGTGTCGTTCGGAAAGGGGTCTCATGTCCCACCGTCCTGGCCGCCTCAGGCGGCTCTACCGTGTGCTCACCGTCCTGGTTCTGACGGCCGTCGTCGCAGCGCCCGGCTCCGTGGCGTTGGGCGACTCCACGCACCGCCCCCCGGGATCCCTGCGCCCGTGGGTGAAGTCCTGCGTCCGGCACCGGGGGCCGGCGGGACTCATCGCCTGCCTCCGCGGGATGCACCCCCAACCGCGGAGGGCACAGACCCGCCAGACGCCCGCCATCAGCGAACTGGCGACGCCCACGGCCGACGCGGAACCGGTCGGCATCACCGCTGGGCCGGACGACGCCCTGTGGTTCACCGAGAACTCCGCGAACGCGATCGGGCGGGTCACCACGGGCGGCACCTTCACCGAGTACTCGGTACCCACCACCGGCGCCGGGCCGGCCGAGATCGTCACCGGGCCGGACGGCGCCCTGTGGTTCACCGAGTCGAACGTCGACCAGATCGGCCGGATCACCACCGGCGGCACGGTCACCGAGTACGCCCTCCCGACCTCCGGCGCCTACCCGTGGGGCATCACCGTCGGGCCGGACGGCAACCTCTGGTTCGCGGAGCCCGGTGCCGCCAACATCGGCCGGATCACCACCGGCGGCACGGTCACCGAGTACGCGCTCCCCACCTCCAGTGCCTTCCCGCTGAGCATCACCGTCGGGTCGGACGGCAACCTGTGGTTCACCGAAGTGCTGACCGGAAGCATCGGTCAGATCACCACCGACGGCACGATCACCGAATACACGGTGCCCTCGCTGTTCTCCCTGCCCATCGGCATCACCTCCGGGCCCGACGGCAACCTCTGGTTCACCGATGCCGGAGCAACCCAGATCGGACAGGCCACCACGGCGGGTGTGTTCACCGGCTACGACCTCACGGACACCCTCTTCTTCCCGTTCCCGTGGGGCATCACCACCGGACCGGACGGCAACCTCTGGTTCACCGAGAACGTCGGCAACGACATCGGCCGGATCACCACCGGCGGTTCGATCACCGAGTACGCGATTCCGACCACCGATTCGAGCCCGCTGGACATCACCACCGGATCCGACGGCAACCTCTGGTTCACCGAAAACGCCCCGAGCCAGATCGGAACCGTAACCCCCTGACTGGCGCAGCGTGGCGGGGTCGCGGTGCCGGGTGAGCTGACAGGAGCGCACCCGCACCGCGGCCCCGGCATGGCGCGGCACCGAGCAGGCCCCGCCCGTCCGGCCCAGGGCACGCCGCACTCAGTTCTGACGGCCAGGGTGGCGCCATGACGGCGACGAAGACCCCAGCGCCCTGCCAGGCCCACCCCGCCGGTAGCCGGGGCAACTGCCCGGTGGCAGACTGCGCACCGTCCAGACACGGCTTTCTGGCGTTGCTGGAGTAGTACGCCGACGGCCCGCTGAGCATGGACTACCAGTTCATCTGGTACCTCCGTGGATACCGCCGGCTTGAGTCGGGGTGGGGGTCCCCCCGCTTGCGGGGGAGGAAACGGTCCTCCTGCGGAGCGGGACAGATGACGACGATTCGCCGTCAAGGCGGGCCGTCGCCCAGTAGCCGCCCGTAGCCACTTCGGCACGGGTTGTAGCATTTCTGGTGCCCGATCGGCGAGAGACATGTCCCTGACGGTGGTTCACCCTCATCGTCCAGCGGTGCGCTTCGTCGTGGGCGACCCGATCGACGCTGTGAGTTCCCGCACACCGAGGGCTCGGCGTTTCACCACTCCCGCCCCGCATCCGCCGCCGGTGACCGATCGGAGCCCGCACCAGTTCACCCGGCATGATGAACCCTCAAGGCATTGTCGGGCCGGCGACGTGGGAGTTGCCGGTGAGCTGAAGGACCTACTTCGGCTGCGGCCTTTCGGTGCCTGGCGGCATGCCTCGGGCCCTCCCCCTTCAGCGGTGTGGGGGAGGGCCCGGGTGTTCGCAGGTTGAGCAGGCGTTTCGGCTGGGTGCTGCCGGTCGGACGATGAATTCCTCGGTCTCCCGGTCCGCTGGTCCTGCCTGTGTCAGATGCTGGCCACGGCGGTGAGCTGCTGCCAGCCGGCGGTGCCGTCCACCAGGCCGAACCCGGCCCACTTGTGGGCGGCGTAGTCTCCGGCGTTGTCATAGGCGCGGTTGTCGGAGCCGATCGCGTAGAGGTGCACCGTGCTGGCGCCCGTCTTCACGGCGGTGATCTGCTTGAAGCCGGCGGTGTTGTCGACCAGGCCGAACCCGGTCCAGGTGTGGGCGTTGTAGTCGCCGTCGTTCTCGTAGATGCGGTTGTCGGAGCCGAGCGCGTACAGGTGGACGGTGGTCCCGAGCGCGGCGGCGGTGATCTGCTGGTAGCCGGCGGTGCCGTCCACCAGGGCGAAGCCGCCCCACTTGTGGGCGCTGAGATCGGCATCGTTGTCGTAGACGCGGTTGTCGGAGCCGATCGCGTACAGGTGGACGGTGGTGTTGCCGGACGCGTCGGTGGTCGCAGCGGCGGTGATCTGCTTGAAGCCGGCGGTGCCGTCGACCAGGCCGAAGCCGCTCCAGCTGTGCTTCGTGTAGTCGCCGTCGTTCTCGTACACGCGGTTGTCCGAGCCGAGCGCGTAGAGGCGCACGGTGGTCCCGGTCGCCACTGCGGTGATCTGCTGGAAGCCGGCGGTGCCGTCCACCAGGCCGAAGCCGCTCCACTTGCCGTCGGCGTAGTTGCCGTCGTTCTCGTAGATGCGGTTGTCCGAGCCGATGGTGTAGACGTGGACCGTGCTGTCCGTGGTGGTGGTGCTGGTGATCTGCTTGAAGCCGGCGGTGCCGTCGACCAGGCCGAAGCCGTTCCACTTGTTGATGCCGTAGTTGCCGTAGTTGTCGTAGACGCGGTTGTCGGACCCCAGGCCGTACAGGTGGACGTTGTTGGCCGTGATCGGAGTTGGGGCCGGAGCCGGGTCGGACGCGACGTTGTTGTAGCGGAATGGCACGTAGGTGCCGGCGTCCATGGCGGACCGGGACATGGTGGTGGTGTGTGCGACGGTGCCCCAGGTCGATTCGGTGTAGATGTTCGCCGTCTGGTGGCTGCTGTCGGTCCAGCCGGCGAAGAGCACGACGTGGATGTTGTAGTTGCCGTTGTCGTACCGGTCCAGCGCGTCGCCAGGCAACAGGTCGTCATAGCTGTTGAGCTTGGTGGAGACGCTCGGCAGGGTGACGGTGGTCAGCGCGCTGCTGAGGTGCCAGGCCATCGATATGTAGCCGGAGCAGTCCGAGCGGTAGCTGCCGTTGCTGTCGCTCCACGCGCTGCTCTGGCTGTACGGGACCTGCTCGTCGACCCAGGACTGGGCGCGCTGCAGGATCTCCGACCGGGTGATCGAGCCGTCCGGGCTGGACGTGCCCACCGCGTGCGCGGCGGTCGTGGTGGTCAGCGCGCCGACCAGGCCGGAGGTGGCGATGGCCGCGGCGAGGACACGACGGAAAGTGTTCTTCTTGTTCTTGGGCATGGCAGGACTCCACTGAGGTTTGACGGGTTCGCGGGCGCGGTGCTGTCGGATGCGGGGGAGGGGTGCGACGGTTCGGCGTGCTCAGCTGGTGGCGACGGAGGTGAGCTGCTGGAAGCCGGCGGTGCCGTCGACCAGGCCGAAGCTGGTCCAGGTGTTGGCGCTGAAGTCGCCGTCCTTCTCGTAGACGCGGTTGTCCGAGCCGAGGGCGTAGAGGTGGACCTGCGACGTGCCGGTGACGGCGGTGGTGATCTGCTTGAAGCCGGCGGTGCCGTCCACGAGGCCGAAGTTGGTCCAGGTGTGGGTGTCGAAGTTGCCGTCCTTCTCGTAGATCCGGTTGTCCGAGCCGAGCGTGAACAGGCGGATGGTGTTGTTGGTGACGGCGGTGGTGATCTGCTTGAAGCCGGCGGTGCCGTCCACGAGGCCGAAGCTGGTCCAGGTGTTGGCGCCGTAGTCGCCGTCCTTCTCGTAGACGCGGTCGTCCGAGCCCAGCGCGAAGAGGTGGACGGTGTTGGTGTTGGTGACGGCGGTGGTGATCTGCTGGAACCCGGCGGTGCCGTCGACCAGGCCGAAGCCGCTCCAGCTGTGCTTCGTGTAGTCGCCGTCGTTCTCGTAGACGCGGTTGTCCGAGCCGAGGGCGTAGAGGTGGACGGTGTTGCCGATGACGGCGGTGGTGATCTGCTGGAACCCGGCGGTGCCGTCGACCAGGCCGAAGCCGGTCCACTTGCCGGCGCTGTAGTCGGCGCTGTTCTCGTAGACGCGGTTGTCCGAGCCGAGGGCGTAGAGGTGGACGGTGTTGCCGACCACCGCGCTGGTCACCTGCTTGAAGCCGGCGGTGCCGTCGACGAGGCCGAAGTTGGTCCAGGTGTGGGCGTTGTAGTCGCCGTCCTTCTCGTAGATCCGGTTGTCCGAACCCAGGGCGAACACCCGGGCCGTGTACGGAGTCGCCGCGGTGGGGGTGGAGGGGGCGGGCGTGGGGTTGTCGGCCGGATAGGGGTTCGCGGTGTCGGCGCCCAGTCCCACGGCGGGCCCGCAGGTCGGCCAGGCCGACTGGCCCTGCTTCGCCAGCACCTTCTCCGCAACCAGGATCTGCTGCCCTTCGGTGGCCAGGTTGGCGGTGGGTGCGTAGAAGTTCCCGCCGTAGGCCTGCCAGGTCGGTGCGTCGAACTGCAGCCCGCCGTAGTAGGTAGTGCCTCCGACGTTGTCGACGATGTCCCACCTGCCGCTGCTCTCGCACTGGGCGACCTTCTCCCAGGTGCTCACCGAGGCGGCCGAGGCCGCAGTGGCGGTGCACATGATTGGGGCCGCGACGCCCACCAGGGTGGCGGCGGACAGGGCCAGAGCGGACATGGAGCGGCTGCGGACGGGCATGGGGAACTCCCTGCACTCGGTGCGGAATAGGGTTGCGAAAGGGACGTGCGAAGACTTGGCGGCCGCGGGGCGCAGGCGACGCCCGATCAGCTGAGCGGCGGCTCTGCGGTGCGGCTCACGCCGCGGGGCCCGGGTGAACGGTGCCGGCCGGGGGTAGGTAGCGTCGGCGGAGCACGGGCGCGGCCTGGTGGCAGCGGGCGAGCAGGTCACTGGCCCGATGGAGCTCGGTGCGGGTGTCGGCGGCCGTCGGGTCGAGCGTGCGGAGGTAGAGCAGGAGGTCGACCCGGTCCGCCTCGCTTCGGCCGGAGGCGTGTTCCAGGCCGTCGGCGGGGGTTGCGTGCGCCCACAGGGCGCCCAGGACCTCGGCAACTTCGCAGGGCTCGGTCGGCTCGGCCGGCTGCCTGCGCTGCAGGCTGGCGTAGACGATGTCCATCGTCGGGGTTCAGCCGCCCCATCCGAGCGAGTCGGGCGTCACGGTGGCGGCCCGGCCGAGGGCGGGAGCAGCGGGCGCGGCGGCGAAGGCGGGCGAGGACACGAGCGCGGTGCCGGCCGGAGCGAGCGTGACGACCGCGGCGGCCCGGGCGATGCGAGTGCGGATCATGACGTGAGTCCTTTGCTGAAGCAGGGGCAAGTGTCCTTGGCCGGTGAGACGTACCGCGGTTGACGCTTCGTCCGGCTGCCGTTCGGGCTGTTCCCGGCTGGCAGTGAATAGCTTCGCCGCAGATCAGCGGCCCAGGAAGGCTTTCGGGCTGTCGCCAACTCGCCTGACGCCATTCCGACTGTCAGTCATGGACATGACATTTCTTCTCTCGCCGGTGGTGGCCAATTCATACCGGCTGTTGACCCGCACCGACACGGACAACTCACCGGGCGAGCCGGTCCAGCCCGGCCAGACTCGCCAGGCGGCCGGGACACTCGCCGGCGTGGGCCAGCGCCCTGTTGCCCCATCAGGACCGGCGCGCACCAGGACGTCGGCTTGGCCGGCGCCGGGGCGGGGCGGGGCGGCATCAGGCGGTGCTGGCGGTGCGGGCCGAGCGGGAGGCGGTCGAGCGCGAGAAACAGCGCCCGCACCGAGCGGCGCATCATCAAGGCAAGGAGACCGTCACCGCCTTATGGACCCGCGCCCAGGCCTTCTTCACCCAGGCCGGGAGCACCGTCCAGCGTTGCTGACCGACAGCGGCTCCTGCTACGAGTCACACCTTCGGCGTGTTGTCCTCGCCGCCGAGGGCATCACGCCGCAGGAGCACCTGGCCCTACCGGCCGCAGACCCACGGCATAGGTCGAACGCTTCAACCGCGCCTTGCGCGACGAATGGGCCCTACCGCACCGAACAAGAGCGCCGGGACGCCTATCCCGGACGGCTCCGCACCTGCAATCACCACCGCGGACACACCGTCCCCAAGCCGCACGGGTCAGTACACCTAGGGCCTGTTGCGAAAGTGTTGGCCGTGATCACTTCGCCTATGCGTCGAGCGATCTACTGTCACTCCGTCATGCAAGGATCCTTGACCATGATCTCCGCCGAGCAAGTGATCAACCGTGCTGGTGACGAAGGCGTGATGCCGTTGCTCACTCTGGACGAGTTCTTCGACGGTAACGACAACGAAGGATGCATCGCGCCGAACCAATGGGGCTATGGGCGGTCTGCTCTCGCGGAACTGGCCGAGCGTTTCCGCGCCATCGAGAGGCGCGAGGACGTCGCCTGGGTCCGGGTGCAACTGCACCCGGAGACATTGGAGATGGATGAACTCGCCGGTGAGGCCGTCGCCATCTGCACCACGGCGGACGAGAGTGTCTGCGCTGCGTGGATCGAGGGGTTCGAGGCCAGCGGTGTGATCCCAGAGCTGGTAGATGTCTTTCGTGACATTCCGGAGGTGCCACCCGGCGCGACTGTGTGGTCCATTGTGTGGGACTAGGCTCGGCGGCGATGGTGCTGGTCACAGCCACTCGTTGATGACGGCGACCAGCACCGTCGCCTCGTAGCGGACGGCGAGCTTGTCGTACCTCGTGGCCACGGCCCGGTGGCGCTTGAGGCGATTGATCCCGCATTCCACCGCGTGGCGCTCGCGGTAGTCGGCCTTGTCGAATTTCGGCGGCCGACCGCCGCGCGAGCCGAGCTTGAGGCGGTTGCGGATCTGGTCCTTCTTCTCGGGGATGGTGCAGCGGATCCCGCGTCTGCGCAGGTAGGCGCGGTTGGCGCGGGACCCGTATGCCTTGTCGGCACGCACCTTGTCCGGCTTGGTGCGTGGGCGACCCCGGCGGAGCCGGGGCACCCGAATGCGCCCCAGCACCGTCTGGAACTGCGGGGAGTCACCGTGCTGCCCGGCGGTGACGACCAGCGCCAGGGCCCGCTGTCCCTGCTCGACTGCCAGGTGCAGCTTGGTGGTCAGCCCGCCCCGCGACCGGCCCAGCCCATGGTCGGCCGGCTCGACGACGACACCGCCGGGCGGCTCCTTCTGCAGGTCCCCCTAATCCTGTGTGAAGGCAATTCCGGATCGCCCCGGTTGGGGCTTCCGGACTGTCCGTGACGGACACCTGTTGGTCTCCAGGGCCCTTGAGGCCTTCCCAAAGAGCGGTGTCGTCACAGTGGTGGGTTTCGTGGTGGTCGCGTGGACACCGGGCTGACGCCTGGCTGCCCCCGGGCCCGCGAAGGCCTTGCAAAAGAGCGGCGCGGCCCGGTGTCTGCGGGCCGCCGCGAAACCCACCAGAACTGGCGTTCGTTGGCGTCGTGGCGCGAGCCCGCCCCGGGGCGACCTCTTGTTGATCTCCACGAGCCATGAGCTCTGGCACAGACGGAGGCCCCCGGAGCGCGCTGGTGTCGCGAACGGCTACCGAGATGGCGGACCGAACGAGTCCTGGGATTAGGGCGCCGCGCGACCCGAACAGGTTCGTGACCTGCACGAATGAGAGCGATAGGGAGAACAGGTTGAAGGTCTTCTGCGGCATCGACTGGGCCGAGTCGCATCATGATGTCGCCCTGGTCGACGAGGCCGGCGAGCTGCTGGCCAAACGGCGCATCGGCGACAACGCGGCCGGCTACCGGCTGCTGCTGGAACTGCTCGCCGAGTACGGCGACAGCCCCACCGCGCCGATCCCGGTAGCGATCGAGACCAGTCACGGCCTGCTCGTCGCCACCCTGCGGACCGCGGGCCGCAAGGTCTTCGCGATCAACCCGCTTGCCGTCTCGCGCTACCGCGACCGACACAGTGTGTCCCGCAAGAAGTCCGACCCCGGCGACGCACTCGTCCTGGCGAACATCCTGCGCACCGACCTGCATGCCCACCGGCCGCTGCCCGCCGACTCCGACCAGGCCCGGGCCCTGACGGTGCTGGCCCGCGCCCAGCAGGACGCCGTCTGGAACCGCCAGCAGATCGGCAACCAGCTCCGATCCCTGCTTCGCGAGTACTACCCCGCCGCCCTTGACGCCTTCCAGGGCAAGGAAGGCGGCCTCGCTCGCCCCGACGCCCGTGCGGTCCTGGCCGTCGCGCCGACCCCGGCCAGGGCTGCCCGGCTGTCCCTGAACCAGCTGCGGGCGGCACTCAAGCGGGCCGGGCGCGTGCGCGGTATCGACTCCGAGGCCGGACGCCTGCGCGACATCTTCCGCGCCGAGTACGCCCATCAGCCCACCCCGGTCGAGGACGCATTCGGCCAGCAACTCCTCGCCCTGCTCAAGCAGTTCGACGCCGCCTGCCAGGCTGGCGACGACCTCGCCGAGGCGGTCGATGCCTGCTTTCGTGCACACCCCGACGCCGGGATACTCCTGAGCTTCCCCGGCCTCGGAGTCCAGCTCGCCGCCCGCGTCCTCGCCGAGATCGGCGATGACCGCGAACGCTTCGCCGACGCCCGAAGCCTCAAGGCCTACTCCGGATCCGCCCCCATCACCCGGGCCTCCGGCAAGAAGCACTACGTCGGACGCCGCTTCATCAAGAACAACCGGCTCATGCACGCCGGCTACCTGTGGGCCTTCGCCTCCCTCAAGGCCTCGCCCGGCGCCCACGCCCACTACAAGCGCCGCCGCGAGCACGGAGACTGGCACGCCGCAGCCCAGCGCAACCTGCTCAACCGCTTCCTCGGCCAGCTCCACCACTGCCTCCAGAAGCGCGTGCACTACGACGAACGCCACGCATTCACCTCCCCTCTCTCACCGGACCTGGCGGCTGCAGCTTGACTTCTTAAAACCCCGAGATGTCTTTTGCGTGCCCCGGCGGCGTGCTGGTGGGCCCGGGCCACCGTGGAGTCCACGGACACATCCCAGGTGATCAGCCCCTTGGCGTCGGCGTCGGCCTGCAACTGCTCCAGGATCCGCTGCCAGGTGCCGTTACGCTGCCACCGCCGGAACAGGTCGTAACACCGGTCCCACGGCCCGTACCGCTCAGGTATGTCTCGCCAGGGCGCCCCGGTCCGGGTTCGCCACCGTATGCCGTCGATCAGCTGCCGACGGGTCCACACCGGCGGGTGGCCCGGCTTCTTGCCCATCGGCAACAGGGGCTCCAGCAGTTCCCACTGGCCGCTCGTCAGATCACCACGCCACACAGAGCAAGATCATCTCACGGCCAAGATCGACTTTCGCAACAGGCCCTAGAGCCAGCCCTTCTGCGCTGCCTTGATGCCGGCTTCGAAGCGGCTGCTGGCGCCGAGGCGCTCCATGATCGAGGACATGTGGCGGCTCACGGTGCGGGCCGACAGACCGAGACGCTGGCCCGCGGTCTCGTCGGTGAGGCCGGTGCCCAGGAGACGCAGGAGTTCCCGTTCGGTGTCGCTCAGGCCGGTCGTGGGGTCCTCGGCGCGGACGGCGCCCACCGGCACGGCGATGCTCCACGCCTGCTCGAAGAGGTCCACCAGGGCGGCCACGATGCCGGGGGCGCTGACGTGCAGAGCGCCCTTGCGGCTGTCGGCGGGATCGACGGGCACCAGAGCCTGGCTCCGGTCGACGATGACAAGGCGCTGCGGGAGCACCGGTGCCGTGCGCACCTCGCCGCCCCGGCTGAGCAGCCAGTGGGCGTAGTTGGTGGCGTGCGGGTCGTTGCGGGTGCTCTCCTGGTAGAGCGACTTGATCGCCACGCCGCGGGCCAGGGCCGCCTCGTTCGGCCCCCGCCCGGCCTCGAGGTCCTCGGGGCGCCGGTGAGAGCCGGGATGGACGCCCAGCACCTCGGTCACGGCGCCGCGCCCGAGCAGTTCGAGGCGGCTCTGGATCGCGTCCATGCCCATCAGCCGTTCGGCATCGCCGGCCCGGTGGTAGGCGCGTTCGGCGACCAGACGGGTGAGGGCGGCGCGTGAGGTGGCCAGTTGCGCCTGCCGGGCCGCCAGATCGGCTTCCTGGCGGGCCAATATATCGGCCAGACCGACCTCCGGAGCGACGGCCCGCATTCGGCCGGGGCACTCGCTCGATGCGCGGACCAGCATGAAACGGGAGAGCTCGTCGAGGCCCGCGTGGACCTGAGCGGGCGACAGACCGCAGAAGGCGGCCAGTTGCTCGACGCTGTCGCCGGGCCGGTCCAGCATTGCCTGGTAGACCGCAGTGGCCGGTGCCGTCACGCCAAGTGCTTCCAGCACGTGATTCCCCCGTCGTACGATCCCGGTGCCGTGGCACCGGCGCTCCGGCCCGGCATCCCCGGCCGCCGTCGGCACCCGGGGGCGTGACGGGCACCAATGCGGCCAGACCAGTCGGCTCGGCGGTGCCTGCCACACGACGAGTTCCCCTGTTGGGCGAATGTCCGGCCAGGCAGGCGGCCGGGTGTGACAACTGACCTCGTCATTCCAAGCTTCCCCGGAATGTGATCATGTGACTATCCACTTCGCGACGGCGATCCCGCCCGTTTTCGGATAGCCGGGCCGGCAGCGGCCCTCAACGGCGCTGGTCGCCACGGCCGCCGCAGCGCAGCGTCTCCGACGGTGACTGCTGATAGGCCCGCCGGTAGTCAGCGCTGAAGCGCCCGAGGTGGGTGAAGCCCCAGCGGCAGGCGACCTCGCTCACCGTGCCGGTCGACCGGCCGTCGGAGATGGCGATCAGGTCGCGGTGGGCGTGGTCGAGGCGCCGGGCCTTCAGGTACGCCAGCGGAGTCGTCTGCAGATGGGTGCGAAAGCCCTCCCGCAGAGTGCGCAGGCTGACCCGGGCGGCCTGTGCGATGTCCGCGACGGAGATCGCCTCGTGCGCATGCTCCGCGCAGTAGTCCGTCGCCCGGCGCAGCGCCCCGGGCAGCAGGCGCGCACCGCGCTCTGCCACCGCGTTGCTCCAGGAGTGCGGCTGGGCGTCGAGCAGGCCGTCGACTAGCAGATTCTCGAAGTGCTGCACGGCCAGCGGGGAGCAGCGGCTCAAAGGCGACGCGGCGAAGGCGTTGAAGCTCCACGCCAGCTCCGTCCAGGACTTCACGGCCGGATTCCGGTCGTCGAGCACGTGGCTGAACCGCGCCAGCCCTGGCGGGGAGTCTCCCAGCCGCACGGCGAGCGCATGCTCGACCGTACGGGCGGGGATGATCAGCACCCGGTTCAACGCCTCGGCGTCCCACTCCATCGAGAGCCGCTCGCCCGGCCCGACAATGAACGGCGACGAGGGCAGGACCCTCCCGTCCACCAGGACCTTCCCACCGCCGGCTACCGGGAGCTGGATGTTGTGGAAGTCGGGCAGCTCCCCAGGGTCCACACTGACATCGGCGCCGTAGCCGATCTCGTAGAGCGCGATCGAGCCCTCGTGGATCAGGCGGAAGCGCCCGTTGATCCGCTGACCGCCCGTTACCGTCATGCGGTGGGGTGCGAACCGTTCGCCCACCGCTTGGTGCAGCTGCTCGACGCAGCGCCCCTCGTAGAGGGTGATCGGCCCGCTCCCGCCTTCGTCCGCACCCGGTCCGCTGACCGTCAACGCCGTACCTCGCCTCCCCGTCGAACCCGGGCCGATGATACTGACGGCAGAGAATTGGCATGGGCATGATAGCAGTGCGGGATCCCGCCAGGCGAGTTGGGGACAGCCGGAAACCCTTCTACGGCTGTTGATCTGCGACGAAGCTGTTCATCGCCGGCGGGGGAGAACAGCCCGACCGGCGACCGGGCGAAGCGTCACCGCGTGATGCGGCCGGAACACCGACTCTCTCGACAGAAGGGCCACTGCCATGATCCGCTCCTGCTTCGCCAAGGTTGCCGCTCTCGCCATCGGCGCCGCCCTGCTCCTTCCGGTCGCCACCGTCTCGGTCGCGCAGGCCGCCGACACGCAGGCCTCCGCCGCCCCCACCGCAGCCGCCCCGTCCGATCTGACCTGGGGCTGACCCGCATGGACATCGGCTACCTGGGGTAATCGCAGTGCACCGGGCTTCAGCCCGGTGGTGAAGCGATTCTGAACCCTGCTCTGACACCTGCGCGGTGGGCACCTCCCGAACTGTGGACGGTGCCCACCCGTGAAGGTCAGGCTGGGTGGTTCTGCTGCTCGATGTACTGCCGGACTATCGACAGCGGAGCGCCGCCGACCGATCCGGCGAAGTACGAGCCGGACCACAGGCGCTGTGCGCGCCAGTAGTGCTTGACCAGCTCGGGGTACTCCTGGCGCATTCGACGCGAGCTGACGCCCTTGAGGCTGTTGACCAGCTTCGACAGAGCGACCTTCGGCGGAAAGTTCACCAGCAGGTGGACGTGGTTGTTCTCGCCGTTGAACTCGACCAACTCCACCTCGAAGTCCTCGCAGACGCTCCGCATGATCTCTTCGAGCCGGGTGAGGTGCCGGTCCGCGAACACTTCGTGACGGAACTTCGTTACGAAAACCAAGTGCGCGTGCAGGACGAAAGCGCAATGCCGACCAGTGCGGATATTCTGATACTCGGCCATAAACCAACATGGTACGGTGCGGATTATGCAGCTTCGGTACAGCTTCCGCGTGTACCCGAACGGACCTCAGCGTTCAGCGCTGGCAAGGGCGTTCGGGTGTGCACGGGTGGCCTTCAACGATGCCCTTCGGGCACGTGAGACCGCCCGCGCTGCCGGGCTGTCGTTCGTCCCGTCCGCTGAGCTTTCCAAGCAGCTCACAGCTGCGAAGAACACCCCGGAGCGGGCATGGTTCGGGGAGGTGTCGGCCGTGGTGCTGCAACAGTCCCTCCGGGACCTGGACACCGCGTACCGGAACTTCTTCGACAGCCTCAAGGGCAAGCGGCCGAAGATGGGACCGCCCCGGTTCAAGTCCCGCAAGGACACCCGGCAGGCGATCCGGTTCACCGCGAACGCCCGGTGGAAGATCACGCCGGGCCGTGACCTGTCGTTGCCGAAGATCGGCGAGGTGCGGGTGAAGTGGTCGCGCACCCTGCCGTCAGTGCCGTCCACGGTGACGGTGATCAAGGACAGCGCGGGCCGGTACTTCGCCAGCTTCGTTGTCGAGACCGACCCCGAGAACCTTCCCGAGGTCGAGCCGGTCAACGGCATCGACCTCGGTCTCGGGCACTTCGCTGTCCTGTCCGATGGCCGGAAGATCGACGCCCCGAAGTTCCTCCGACGTGCTGAGAAGAAGCTCAAGCGTGCCCAGCAAGCCCTGTCCCGCAAGGCCAAGGGCAGCAAGAACCGGGAGAAGGCCCGTCACAAGGTCGCTCGCAACCACGCACGGGTGGCCGACGCCCGGCGCGAGTTCCACCACCAGCTCTCCACCGAACTGATCCGCGAGAACCAAGCAATCGCGGTGGAAGACCTGGCGGTCAAGGGGCTCGCCCGCACCAGGCTGGCCAAGTCCGTGCACGACGCCGGATGGTCGGCGTTCGTCACCATGCTGGAGTACAAGGCCACGAAGTTCGGCCGGACCCTGATCAAGATCGGCCGGTTCGAGCCGACCTCTCAGGTGTGCTCCAACTGCGGCGTGAAGGATGGCCCCAAGTCGCTGAACGTCCGCGTCTGGCAGTGCCAGGCGTGCGGGGTGTGGCTGGACCGGGACATCAACGCCGCCGTCAACATAGCCAAGGCCGCCGGACTGGCGGTGTCAGCCTGTCGAGCGCGGGTAAGCCCGGGACCTGTTGCGGCGCAGCGCGGAGAAGCAGGAACCCACCGAGACGGTCAGACGACCGTGGTAGGAATCCCCGGCCTTTAGGCTGGGGAGCGGAAGTCAACTGAGCCTGGACCGCCACCCCGCAGCGGCACCCCGAACCCGGCGGCGCCGTGGCCGGAAGCCGTGGATGCCCTGGGGCGCACACCGTCCCGGCCGACGATCTCGGACACGCCAACGCCCGGGCCGGGCCGGGCCAGACCGGATCGACCTGCTGCTCTACTTCCTCACCCTGGGGCCGAACTGGCTGGACGGCGAGCAGCTCGCCGTGCGGCACGGGCGCGAGCACCTGCTCGACGTCGGGCGGATCCACTCGGCCTTCGTCGCCGACGCCCGGGAGCGTGGTGAGGCATGCGGACCGCTCGACCTCCTGCCCGCTCCGGCGCTGCCGGTCGCTCTTCCTGACTCTGGCCGAGGAACTGCACTTCGGCCGGGCTGCAGAGCGGCTGCGCGTCCCCGTGGCGCGGCTCAGCCGAGTTCGAGGACGGCTGGTTCGTCGACTCCGGCCACGTCTGTCTTAACGAATGAACCCATACGGACGATGGGGCGGAGCAGCTGGAGGCCGTCCGGGAGGCGAACGCCTCGCTGCGCGCGTGCTGGACGTGTGGGGGGCTCGATCGGCGGAAATGTGGCTGGCCCCTGCCGGCAGCGGTCAGGGGGATGCATGCGTTCACGACACCGCTGGGTGATAGCCGTCTGGGCCGCAGTACTGCTCGCCGGCTGCGCCTCGACGCCGTCGCCGCGCGAGGGCGCCCGCCTCTCGCCCGAGGCTCGCGGCTACCTCATCGAGGCCCTGGACCTCATGCAGCAGCAGTCGCTGCGCAGGGCCGAGGTGGACTGGAAGGCCGTCCGTGCCCAGGCCTTCGACCGCGCCGGCGATGCCCGCACTGCGGCCGAGACGTATCCCGCGATCGAAGGCGCCCTGGTCGCACTCGGCGACCACCACAGTCGCTTCTTTCCACCCGCCCGGGCCGGCCAGGTCTACGGCGACCCCGACGTCGTCAACGCACCGACGGCGCGCCAACTCCCCAACCGGATCGGCTACCTGGCACTTCCCCCGGTGAACGGCTCGGACCGCACCTACGCCGAGTACGTCCGCCAGGGTCGCATTGCGGCCGCCGCGACGGACCGGGCGGGCGCCTGCGGGCGGGTGGTGGACCTGCGCGACGAGACCGGCGGCGGGATGTGGGCGCCGCTCGCGGTGGCGGCGCCGATCTCGGGGACGGCCCGGCCGGCGGCTTCGCCACCCCGGACGGCAAGCGGACCGTGTGGTCGATCCGCGGCGGTGCGCCGTACCTGGACGACACCCCGCAGGCCTGGACGGGTTCTAGATATTGGGCAGCACCGGTGCTGCCAGGGTGGCGTCATCGGTGCTGCTACCCCCCGCTGTGCGGCGGGGCTGTTCGAGCGGGCGACGGCCTGGGTCGCCGGACTCGGCGAAGGCCGCCCGGGCTCGCGCGTCACGCGCGAAGCCACCTGTAGGGAGCCTTCGGCGTCCGGAAGGTCCCGCGTCTACTTCTCTGGCTACTGCTCTTAAAGGGGTCCGCGTGGTGCGGCCACCCCTGCCGCCGGAACGAGCCGCCCGCGCCACCCAAGGTCGGGGCGATCCCGCTGCGCACTACTCGATCGGCCCCGCCGCGGTCCGGGGCGGCGTGGCCCGCAGCCGGTCTCACTCATTCGGGGAAAGCCGGGACAAGCGCGCGGTGATGACGGCAGGGTGGCCGCGACAACCCGTTCGCTGGCTCCGGCCTGGGCCGCACCAGATCAGCAGTGAGTTCGATGCGCGCGAACGAGCAAGCCCCAGACGGGGTCGGCCCGGCCTTTCGGGGTGCCCCACGACCCGCTGCCGGCAGGGGCCAGCCAGTTCGCAGGTTCGGGATTGTCCGCGAGCCGCCGACCGACCTATGAGAGGGATGAAGCAGTGGGGATCAGTGCGCAGGTGAGCGTGAGTGCTCCGGGAATCGAGATGCCCGACGTACTCGTCACCTTCGGGATCGACTTCCCGCGTCAGCGCAAACGTCCGCTGCGGGAGGGCTACGGCCAGTCGGTGGAGCTGCCGGCGGTGATCGACATCGTCGCCGCCATCGGGGCCGGCACCATCACGGCTGCGGAGGCGCGCGAGCTGCTTCTGCGTCTCGCCGGTCACGTGTACGACCAGTGGGACCTGCGCGAGTACGAGCAGCACGACGACCTCCTCGCCTGGTGCGTCCGAAACGGCGGGTGCCCCGACTGCGAGAAGTACGGCGACCGCTTCGAGCCGCACCTCGACGCCTTGGCCGAGCGGTGGCGTCGCTACAACACCCCGGACGAGTACCCGTTCACCGTGGGCCGCTCCGCAGGACTGCACGAAACAACCTGTCCCGTGGTGCGGCGCACCATGCCGACAGAGTGGAGCCGACCGGTCGGCGAGGAGTACGTGCAAGAGCGCCGGCTCTTCTGCCACCAACAGAACCTGCGATACGGCGGTACCAAAGCCGACTTCGAGTTCGAGATGGCGGCGACGAAGACAGACAGCGGCTGGACGGTCATGACCGTCGAAGAGACCCGCGTGTGGGAGGCTCGGCACACCGGCCCGAAGGGCGGCCGGAAGTACCGGCGCTGCCAGCGCTGCGCGCCGACGCCGTAGAACTGATTACCGCCCGCGCCGCAGGCGAAGACTCCGAGCACACCAGTCAGTGCGTCCTCATCGGTCTGGATAGGTCTGCTGGTCGGCGGAGCCGAGGGTGGTTTCGGTGGGTGGCGTCGACGACGGCGGACCCCAGCCTGATGGCACATCCGTTAAGCGAACTGTCGGCGTGCGACGACTTGTTATGTACCTGATGCTTTCGGACGGCTTGCGAGCGGTTCCGGACAGTGGTCGCGACACGAACAGGCCAGGCTTGCGAAGTGTGGATGGACGTTCGTAGGCGGCTACGGGGGTCGCCGGGGAGGGACTTCATCATGCTTCCGCAAGCTCGCGACAGCGGCGGCCGCGACGGCGCTCGCCGCTTCCGCTCTGGCCGCAACCGCTCCTGTAGCGGCGGCGGACACCGCCGTGCCGCAGGCCTCTGTCGACCGCCATCGAGGTCGGGATGCTCTTCAAGGGCTACGACAAGGCGGTCGCCGAAGCGAACGGCTACACCATCGAGACCAGCGCGCAAGGCTTCGAGTACTCCGTCAAGAAGAACGCCACTGACTCTGAGGACGCTGCGGCTCAGCAGCTCGCCGCCGCGCGGTGGGGCATCAAGCCGGCCGTGAAGCCCGGCCACGACGTCGCTGACGACTACAGCGACTACTACAACCCGCAGTGCGGCACCGCCTGGCTGTCCGGCACCGCGGTGCGCAACCTCAGCGTCGACCCCAACACCGGGTTCACCCTCAACCCCAACCAGCGGGCGATCTTCTACTACTGGGAGGTCGGCCTGTCCGACTCCGGCGGCGTCAGCCACCAGACCTGGGCCCCCTCCGGCCTCCTGGAGCGCCAGAAGTGGAACGGCAGCCGGCACGTCGGAGGCCTGTCACCCAGCAACGGCCAGGCCTGGGTCGAGAGCACCAGCTACGCCACGCTCGACGACGGCTCGAGTTGCTACCCGGCCCCGGGCGCGGTGATCGTCCACTACGGCATCTTCTGATCTGACAAACCGCCGTGCGTGTAGGGCTTCTCCTAGCAGGTTGCCTGGAGAAGCCCCCACGCTAGGAAGGACAGCACCGTGTTCCGCATCCCGCCGGGAGCCGACCAGCCCAGGCCCTCCGTTCCCACTCACGACGAAACGTTGCGCGAGTTCGGCCGACCCGTCGCAGCACTGGCCCGCCCAGAGCCCGGATGGACGGTCCTGCTCGGCCGAGAGGGCACCGACGGCTACCTGACCGACGTCGATCTCCAGTACGCCCACCAGCGCACCTACCGCGTCCGCGTCCGCACCACCCGCCCCGCACTGGCCAACTCCAGGATCAAGCCCTTCTTGAGCCTGGACGACATCCTCGGCACCACGATCGCCAACTTCACCGACGAAGAAGACCTCGACCCCATGGCATCAGTCGAGGCAATCCTGAACCCCGTCCCCACCACACCCGGGGAGGCGGTGCTGCGCCTCGACGGCCAGGAACACACCGTCCGTACGGCGACCCGGGACGGCTTCTTCGCAGCCATCCTCGAACTAAGCGACCAGACCATCGCCGTGGCGGCACCGGAGACGCTGCGCGACCTCGCCCTCGAACTGACCTGGATTCGGCCCGGCCGGCCCCTGTAAACAGGGGTCCGCGGCCACCCCCGTTCGTCTGGTGCGGCTGCCTGCTGTCGGGCCGGCACGCCTGGGCGCGGCGTTGCGTTGCTTCGCCCGTACCCGGCCGGTCGGGTGCCGGCGCCGTCCGTCTCGGGGCTGCCGGAATCCGGCCGCAGCCCGGTGTCAGGCGTGGGTGTGGGGGACGGGTTCGCCGGTGAGGGCGTCGGTCAGGGCCCGGGTGCCGAGGGGTTGGTGCAGGACGACGGTGAGCTCGGCGATGCCGCCGTCCTCGCATCCGATGTTCGGGCCCGAGGCGTCCCGGCGCCGGAGCAGCAGTGTCACCTGCTCGGCCGTCTCCCGTGCCACCAGGTCGGGCTTGTAGTCGCAGCCGCTCCAGGCGACCTCCATCGAGATCGTGCGGTCGTCCGCCGCGACGGTGGTGTTCTTCGTGGACGGATCGGCGAGCGCGATACGGCGCAGGACCGAGGCGTCACTCCGCTTGAACGGGAGTGGATAGTCGGAATCACGTTCCCTCGCGTCGCATGCCGCCACCATGACCACGATCAAGCCCACCGCAGCGATCAAGCGCTTGCGCACCGTCAGTTTCACGTCCTCGCCTTCCCCGTGTCGTCGATCAGGGTAGGTCCGCCGGTCGGCGAAGCCACGGGCGGTGTCAGTGGGTGGCGTCCACGGCGACGCCGACGAGCTGGAGGATGGCGTGGCCCCAGTGGTTGTGCGGTTGGACGGCGGCGGTTCCTCCCCTGCGGGGCTGTTGGCTGTGTGGGCGTCCGGCAATGCCGGCCGCACCGCCTGGGTCGGCCGCCACTAGGCCGCACCCGGACCCGTCGAACGGCTGTGAGCAATCCGTCGTCCGCCCGGCGGCCCCCGGCCCCGGGCGTGGCCCGTGCCCTCGGCCCCAAGCAGCGCCCCAGGGCCGCCACAGCCGTCCTGGCGCCACCCGCCGCTGTCCCGGGCCCACCGGTCCACCCCGGACACCCCACAGCCCGCCGGGCAGGCCGCCGGCGTCATCGCCGCCCTGCGCCACATCCCCACCCCGGCCGCCGTCCTCGAGTCCGCGCTTCACCTCGCCCAGGCTCTGCTGGAGCGCCCCGCTCCTCCTGGAGGCCGCCGCCGGCACCGCCGTCGTCGCTCGCCCCCACATCCGCTGAAGGACGAGTGGTTTCCCGGCGACCGGCACCCGAAACCGGTCCGGCTCCGGTGCTCTGTCTGCGGCGCCGATCCCTCCGACATCGATCGCTGGTGGCAGGCTTTCCTCCACCGCTTAGTCTAAGGGGCCTGATAGTCCAACCCCGAAGCCGGAGCCGGCACTTCATGATGTTAAAGAAACGACCATGAAACAAACAGGCGGGAAACGAGCGTGTAAGAGCCGCGAGGTGGTGGACCGCCGAACAGAATGCGCCCGAAACGCGTTTCCATTGCGCCCCAGCCGGGTCCGCCCCCAGGTCGGTGGGCACGGCGAGCAGGCCGAGGCGGGTGAACTCGGCGAGGTCGACCTCGTGCTCGTGGACGATCCGCCGCCACAGAAGGGTGGCCAGTGATCCGGCGTAGGTGAGGTTGGGGCCGATGGCATTGGAGATCCGCACGGGCGCCCAGCGGCTGTCCGCTGTGAGCAGGCGTACGCCCGCTCGCAGGTGCTCGGTGCGCGAGCGGTCCTCACCCGTTCAGGTGATGGGCCTTGTGACGGGCGATTCCTACCGTGTCAGAGGCATATCCCATCGGCTTCACCCCGGAGGAACCATGTCAACCCTGCGCACCAGTCTCACCAGCATCGCGGCGCTGCTGCTCGTGGGTGCCACGACCACGGCAGCCATCCAGAGTGACGCGAACGCGGCCCCGATCGCCCCGGCCGCGGACAGCGGGATCGCGAAGCTCCACTCGATCGTCAACCTGCCGCCCGGCACCTGGACCGACACCCCGTTGGAGATCACGCTTCCCCGGGCTGGCACGTACGAGCTCGACGCGGACGTCCGTGGACGCCTCGCGGGCATTCCGTCGCTCAACGTCTACATGAGCGCGCGACTGTGGAACGTCACGGCCGCCGCCGAGGTGCCGGAGAGCGAGCGGCTCGTCTACCAGATCATCAACGGGAACCCGGGCGACGCCCAGGCGGGCGGCAACCAGACCGCGCCGATCAGCGAGCTGATCAGGGTCAGCGGGCCGACAACGATCCGGCTGCAGGCCCAGGAGATCAACGCCGTCGGGGCGGCCACCGTCGCGCAGGTCTACTCCGATGGCGTTGGCTTCACCGCGCTCCGCTACGACCGGGTCGGCCCCTGATATCGGCGCTTCCCGATCGAGCACCGCACGCTCGGCGGCAGCCAGCCCCGGGCTCCGATTCGGTGTTTCGTGGGTAATCGCCTGTGAAACACCTCGGCAGCCTCCCGCCGGTCCGGCGAACCCGGTGCCGCTGCACTGGTTTCAGAAGGACGCCGTCGCGGCCGCAGTGCGCGAGGTGAAGGCTGGAGGTCGGACGATGGTGGTCGCCGCGACCGGCTCCGGCAAGGCAGGACAAGGTCCGCATCGACGGGAAGCTGACCGACCGGCAGAGCGCGCTCCTGGACGCGCGCCACCGGCACGCCGAGACTGTCGCGGGCTGACCTGCCCTGCATACCCCGCCGTCCTGGCGCCGCGCACCAGCGGCGAGTCGAGGACCGGAAGGCCGGCGTTCCGGCTCTGGCGGCAGCCGGACGGTGGGGCAGGATTGGCAGTCCGTTCGGATCCGAGCATCCGATCCAGCGGAGCTGCACACGAACACGACCTGACAGGCGACAAGGTGACGACACAGTACGTACGGCGGCCGACGACGGCCCTTTGCCTCGCCCTCCACGCTGCGGGGGCGGGACGGTGACCCGGGACCTGGTCCTGCACGACTGGGTGGTGGCCGGCATCGCGCTGGCCTCCGGCTGTGTGGCCGGTCTGGTGCTGCGGGCTCTGATGAAATGGCTGGGCAAGCACGCCAGCAGGACCAAGTGGAGCGGGGACGACATCATCGTCGACGCGTTGCGCACCATCGTCCCCTGGGCGGCCGTGGTCGCCGGGGCCGAGGTGGCAGCTTCGGCCCTGCCGCTCACCGCGCGGATCGGGGGGCTGGTCGGCCAGTCGCTGACGGCCGTGCTCATCGTCATCGCGACGCTCAGCGCGGCCCGGGTGGTGACCGGGCTGGTGCAGTCGGTGGCCGCGTCCCGCACGGGCGTCGCGGCGTCCGCGTCCATCTTCGTCAACATCACCCGGGTCGTGGTGCTGTCGATGGGCGTCCTCGTGGCCCTGGAGACCCTCGGTGTGTCCATCGCCCCGCTGGTCACCGCCCTCGGGGTGGGCGGTCTCGCGGTCGCGCTGGCCCTGCAGGACACCCTCGCCAACCTCTTCGCGGGTGTGCACATCCTCGCCTCGAAGACGGTCCAGCCGGGTGACTACATCCGGCTCACCAGCGGGGAGGAGGGATACGTCGTCGACATCAACTGGCGCAACAGCGTGGTGCGCAACCTGTCGAACAACCTGGTGATCATCCCCAACGGCCGCTTGGCGCGGACGAACATGACGAACTACTCCCAGCCCGAGCAGAAGCTGTCGATCCTGGTCCAGGCCGGGGTCGGCTACGACAGCGACCTGGAGCACGTGGAGAGGGTCACCCTCGATGTCGTCGACAGCGTGATGGCCGACGTCAGCGGTGGTGTGCCCGACCACGAGGCCGCCGTCCGTTTCCACACCTTCGCGGACTCCAGGATCAACTTCACGGTGATCCTGGGCGTCGGTGAGTTCAGCGACCAGTACCGGATCAAGCACGAGTTCATCAAGCGCCTGCACCAGCGGTACCGGACGGAGGGCATCTCGATCCCCGCGCCCACACGCACGGTCTCGCTCCAGCAGGACGGGCCTGGCGCACCGTCGTCCCTCCCGCCGGTTCCGCCCCAGTGGGAAGAGTCGTCCGAGGTGCTGCCGGACCGGCGGCGGTAGCCGGCGCGGGGGAAGAGGGGATACCAGTCGCTGGGTGCCCGGTTGCTGGTAATGATCAGCGAGCGTCCCTGGCGTTCGGAGACAAGTTCGTAGAGGTCATCGGCCTGGGCGGTGGTCAGCTGGCGCATCCGCGAAGTCGTCGAGGATCAGCACGTCGGGGCCCCGTCGTCCACGCCGAGACGCGGAAGGCCGGCGCGACGCTGCACGCCGCCCACTCCCGGGACCCCAACAGTATGATCACCGCCGCGAGCCGGCGGAGGGCCGGAGCGACGGGGGAGAGGGACGGATGCTGGCGTGGTGGCGCAACCGGTCGCGGAGCCGTGCCCGACTCCCTGGCCGCCAAGGCGAACCGCCTCGCGGCCGACGGGCTGTGGGTCGGGGCCGAAGCCGCCCTACGGCAGGTCGTCCGGCTGCGCACCGACGAGCTGGGCCCGCAGGCGCCGGCCACCCTGGCCGCGCGCGGCGAACTGGCGGCGGCCCTGGCCGCGTTGGGGCGCCACGAGGAGGCCGAGGACGAGCTACGGGCCGTGCGGGCGTCGGCTGCCGGGCTGCGTTGGGTGGACGGCTGCTCGACGTCGACCGTTGCGGCGGACTGATCGACGGCATCATCACCCTCCACGACCCACCCAGCCGACGAACCCCCACCCGTTGCTCCACTCACCGCCTGCCGCCCTGGTCCCAATGCCGGTGACTTTGGTGTCTCTGGCTCGTTGGTTGTGGTGTGGCGAGGGTGGGGCAGGTCAAGTCGCCTGCGGGTGACCGGTTGACGGCCTCCTGCTCGTCCACCACGCCATCCGACAGCTGATGCACCAGGCCGCCCTCCCGGGGGGGTCGAGCTTGACGGGCCGCGGGGCCTGCGGGCCCTTTCATCATGTCCTGCCACTTCTCGGCCTCCGCGTAGCGGCGCACGGTGTTGCGACTCCAGCCGAGGTGCTTCGCGACGGCGCGCTGACTCATCCCGCCGGCCAAGAGCCGGTGGGCGAGGGCGTGGTTGGCGCGCCGCCGTTCGGCGACGCGCCCGGCCGGGTCCACCAGGGCGACATCGGCGTTGCCGGCCGCGGCAGTCAACGGATTCTCCCACTGGGGTTCGGGCTCCGGCACGGTCGACGAACGTCCGCCGCTGGCACACCAGGGCCTGGCAGACGAAGCGGCGCACCCGCAGGGCAACCGTCACGGGCCGCCCGCAGCTGGGCAGATCCGACGGATAGCGCAGGTAGGAGCCGTGGACCCGCTCAGACCACGTCCCGCAGTCCGGGCAGGACGCACCCGGAGCAGTCACGCGGGCGGCGATCCGCACCACCGCACCGGACGCTTCGACACCGACGACCTCCACCTGGGGCAGCGACGGGAACAGCAACTCACCGAGCCACGACCACGATTGCGACACAGCCGCCGAATGTCAGCCAGCCAGGTGACTCGACCGACCAGTTCCGGACGATCTCCAGGCCCCGACACCGCGCATGATCCGTCACCCAGTGTCACCGGTCACAGAACCTGGGCCAGACCCCGCTGATCGGATCCACCATCGCCTGGAGTGGCGCCGTCGGCGGACTGCTCGCCCTCGCAGTGCTCCTGTTCATGCGCAACATCACGATCCCCACGTCCGCGAGCCGCCGTATCGAGCCAACCGCCCGCACCGCGACGCCGACGACCGGCGAGTCCGCTGCATGACCCACAGCGCCGCGAATCCAATCAGATCCGATGGTGATTGCCGCCGGCCTGCTGCGCCGTCCCGTTACCGGCCGCCGTCGGCTGTCCCACCGTGGCTCCGCTGCCGGACCGACACGCCGAGACCCTCCTGACCCGCCCCGCGCTCCGTCGACCACGATTCCGTTCGCGGGCGACGCCGCCCTTCTCGGCCTGTCTGGAGGCCGTTGTCAGAAAGTGCGGGGCTGCTGCGTCCCGCGTGCCCGCTTGCTGTGCTGGCGTCTGGGCCGGGTCCGTGCGTGCTCGGGCCGGGGCTGCGCCGTTGCTCGCCTCGGCCAAAATGCGGTTGCCGCGGGCCTCCGCCTCGATCATGATCGCCCGCATGGACTTTTGATGACTGCCGCGTAGTACGTACCTGTCGCGCGATCGACCTCGGAGCCTGACGACCCGGCCCTGGGGCGATCGGTTGCGCCCCTCGTGAGCATCCGTCAGAGAGCGGGGGCGGCCGAGCGAGTTCGGCATGCCCTCCTGCTCAGTCCTGAAAGCAACCACCACACATGAATACCGACCGCAAGGCCCTGTGGGCCGTGCGTCAGTCCGCCCTGCCCACCGTCGTTCGGCCCTGCCCGGACTGCCCCGGCACGCGGCACCGCGCCTCGGGGAAGATCCGCGTCAACGCGAACGGCAAGCTGCTCGACGTCTGGCTGCTGCTGAGCTGTGCGTCGTGTGATCGCACGTCGAAGGTGCCCGTCCACGAGCGCGCCCACGTCTCGACGCTGGAGCCGGCCCGGCTGGTCGCGTACGAGATCAACGACCCGGCCGCGGTACGGGAGTTGGTGATGAGCGCGTCGCTCGCGGCCAAGAACCGGTACCGGCTCGATTGGGCCGGCACCTGGGAACTGGAGACCCGCATGCCGCTGTACGCGCTCGACGATCCGAGCCCGCTCTCGATATCGGTGGGCTTCGAGCTGCCCGCGCCGATCCGGGTGGAGCGGCTGCTCCAACTCGGTCTCGGGCTGAGCCGTGCCGAGGTGCGCCGTCTGGTCGCGGACGGGTGGATCCGCCTGCCGTTCGCGCCGGACGCCAAGGCGCACCAGGACTTCGAACTCACCATCCACGGCCCCGGTTCCGTCGATGCGGCGAAGCCCGCGAAGGCTGTCGACCTGCCGACCGGCGAACGCACCGCCCCGGCCCGGATCGGGCTGCCGCCCGCGCCCGGCGGGGTACTTCCGCGTCGGGCATCGGCGCACTCCTAGGAGCTCCGTGGCTGCGCGGCCCCGAACCGGCATCCGGTTCGGGGCCGCGGCGGCGGGGTGTGGGCGCCGCTCGCGGTGGCGGCGCCGATCCGAGCAGCAGACCACCCTCCTGGACGCGCTGACCCGGCACGCCGCCGTCTGAACGCGGGCCGGGGCGGGGCGGCGACCGAACGTAGGTAGCACCGCAGGGACTGTGCGCGTGCGGGGAAGCCGTCCGCGCCGCCCCGGGGCCGGCCGAACCGGCCGCTTCCGGCGCCGCGGCGAGGGCACGTAGGTACCACCGCAGCTACCACCGTGGGTACCACCGCAGCTACCACCGTAGGTACCCCGCCGCTTCCGGCCGTCCCCGCGCGTTTACGCAGTTCAGAGGCCGTTTTCGGGCGGACGGTAAATGCGGCAACCCCTTTCTGTCCATCCCTTTGCCCGGCCGGTAGGCCCGCTTCGCCCTCGCCTCAACACGCGGGCACACCGGGCTCCGGCCGAACCTTCACCACTTCGTGGACCCGCGCAACCGAGGCGAACCACGACTGGACCCGGCGGTCCACGAACCCAACAACCTGGATCATGTCGCTGCGCCGGGCGGCCAGGTGCTGGGAGCCTGCCTCGCGGTGGACGAACAGGTGGTTGGTTGAGAAACGGATCCGGTCGACCAGTCGGCCGAGCGGGGAGACCGGGCCCATGCCCGACACCCTCTGAGTGCGGGTCGGGCAATACGTCGTCTGCTCCGGGGCGCGGCGGATGCTGTTGCGGGCGATGCCTACTGACCTGTACCGACCAGTCCACAGACGGAGATGCCGATCATGTTGCGAATCCCTGTCCTCGCCGCGCTGCTGAGCCTCGCCTGTTGCGGCGCGGCCGCCGGCGTGCCACAACCGGGAACGGCCGTCGATCAGACGGCTTCCCCCGCCTCGGCCGGCTGTCTGACCCCGCCGCCGGTCGCTCCGGGTGAGACCGCGGCGCTGACGCTGACGTCCGGCGGGCAGCAGCGGAGCTACCTCGTCCACGTACCCGCCGGCTACCGGAGCGCCGATCGGACGCCGTTGGTCCTGGCCTTCCACGGTTCCGGTGAGAGCGACACGCAGATCGAGTCGTACAGCGGTCTGTCGGCCCTGGACGCCATCGTGCTGTACCCCGAGGGGACCATCGGAACCAACGGCGAGACGTCCTGGGAAGGCGCGCCCTACTCGTCGGGCGTCGACGACGTACGGTTCGTCCAGGACCTGCTCGCCCGGACGCAGCAGCAGTTCTGCGTGGACCAGGGCCGGATCTACGCGACCGGCAAGTCGAACGGCGGCGGCTTCACCGCCCTGCTCGCCTGCCGGCTGCCGCGCCGGATCGCCGCCTTCGCACCCGTCGCGGGCGCCTACTACCCGGAGACGACGCAAGGCTGCCGGACGAGCCCGCCCGTGCCGATGCTCGAGTTCCACGGCACCGCGGACCCGGTCATCCACTACGACGGGGGAACCAGCCACGGCGAGCAGTACCCTTCGATCGCCCAGTGGCTGAGCACCTGGACCGACAAGGACCGGTGTTCGGCGGAAAGCCGGCGCAGCATCGGCTCGGACGTGGTCGAGTTCGACTGGACGCCGTGCGTCCGGGGCACCGAAGTCACCCACTACCAGGTCATCGGCGGCGGCCACACCTGGCCCGGAGCGGTGGCGCCCAGCGGCCCGGGGCACACCACACAGACGATCTCGGCGACCGCGGTCATGTGGGAGTTCTTCGCCCGGCACCCGCTCGACCGGCCGGCACACCCGGGCGGGTGGTGACGAACGGAGCGAAGCCGCCGCTCGCGCGTTCACCGGTCCCGCCCTCCCGGCAAGGGCGGGTCCGGACCGCGTGCGCCTGGTGGGGAACGCACGGGCGAGGAGGGATCCCGGGCCCTGCCCGCGCACCGCGTGTCGCGTGAAGGGACTTCGGCCCTGGCCGGTGCAGCTCACGGTTCACCGGAGCAGCGGGATCTCGCCGAGCTCATGGACGGAGCAGAGCGGGCTGCGCGATCTGGCAGGGTTTTGTATCCAGGCCCGCGCAACCAGCGAGGATGGCCGGAGAGCATCCGCAGATCTGGCATCCGGCCCACCCACACCCCAGCCGTGTTGGATACGCGAGGACGTCTCACCGAGCAACTGACGAAGATCATCCATCTTCCGCAGGACGAGCGGATCAAGTCCTTCCGGCTGCTGGTCGCGCTCCTTGGCGTCGCTGATGAGCGGCGGCGGGTCCGCTTCTGCGCCAGCGGGTGCAGGCATGGCTGGCACCATCTGAGCACCGCAGCGAGCATTGAAACGGCCACCGCGTGATCACCGGCCGTCGGGTGGACTCCTGAAGTCGCGCTGGGCGCCACCGGTGTCATGGCGTAGGTGCCGCCGCAGACGCACGGATCGCGAGCCGGTCCAGGCCGGCCTCGGGTCACGCCCGCACGTTCGCGCTCGGCCGGCCATCCGGGTCCGAAACGTCCCAGGGCCCTGCCGAGAGGCCTCCGCCCAGTTAATCTCCAACGCGAGAGGGTGGGGAATCACGTGACGTTTGCCCCGGGGGAATTACGGGCTCTGGCGCTGGTCTTGTGACGCCGCCAGTGTCAGTGGTGGCTCTGATCATGGCTCGGGTGTTCTTCGGCGGTTCGATCACCGAGTACGCGATTCCGACCACCGATTCGAGCCCGCTGGACATCACCACCGGATCCGACGGCAACCTCTGGTTCACCGAAAACGCCCCGAGCCAGATCGGAACCGTAACCCCCTGACTGGCGCAGCGTGGCGGGGTCGCGGTGCTGGATGAGCTGACAGGAGCGCACCCGCACCGCGGCCCCGGCACGGCGCGGCACCGAGCAGGCCCCGCCCGTCCGGCCCAGGGCACGCCGCACTCAGTTCTGACGGACCGCCCGGGCCCCAGGGCCTGCTGCCGGGCGGTAAGAGGCTCCGCCAGTAGGTGCGGGATCGGGAGGCGGCACCTGCGAAGAAGGCCGCGGCGAAGAAGACGGTCGCGGCCCGGGCCACCGGGCCGATGCACACCGGCGCCGAGCCGGCCTCGCAGAAGAGCGAAACGGCGGGAGTCATGGCGCACCCCGTGCTGTTCGGAAATCCGTCGCGGAGGCCAAGCGGCACACCGGCACCCGATGGTCACCGTGAGTGTGGAGCGGTCGTCCGCGCCGCATACTGGAGTTGGCAACTCCAGATAGTGCTACTGTGAGCTCATGGACGGAACGGATTCATCCGCGTCCCGTGGCGCACGGCGCTTGAGACGCGATGCCGAGGCCAACCGGCAGCGGACGCTGGTGGCCGCTCGGGAGGTGTTCGCCGAGCGGGGGCTGGCTGTGAACCTCGACGACATCGCTCGTCATGCCGGTGTCGGAGTGGCGACCTCCTACCGGCTCTTCGGCAACAAACAGGCGCTGATCAACGAGCTGTTCGAAGAACGTGTCGATGCCCTGGTGGTGGCCGCCGAGCAGGCCCTGGCGGCTGACGACCCGTGGGAGGGGTTCGTCGACCTGCTGACCTGGGTGCTGGAGCAGATGGCAGCCGATCGCGGGCTGCGGGAGGTGGTGTTCTCCGACGTCGGGAGCCGCCCTCTGGTGGCGCAGGCGCGCCGCAGGTTCATGCCCCCGGCCGAGGCGGTCCTGCGTCGGGTCCAGGACGCCGGGCTGCTGCGCCCGGAGTTGGCGATGACGGACCTGCAGCTCGTTCTCTACATGGTCAACTGCGCGATCCAGCACACCCAGCCGGTCTCGCCCGAGGTGTGGCGGCGCTACCTGGTGATCGTGCTGGACGGCATGCGCGTCCGCCCCGGTGCGACGGAGCTGCCGGTGGCCGCCCTCACGACCGCCGAGGAAGAGCGTGTCGCCGGCTTCAACCCCTCCGGTTCCTGAGCGTTCTCGTCAACCCGAGGTGCTCCTCGCCGGGCCCGATGTCTCGTTCCTTGCAGGGCCCGGAACCCTCGGGTGGCCCTGATCGCAGCGGTGTGAGCCACCGAGTGTGGTCAAGGGCCCCTGCCGGCACGCCTTTTCGCTGCGGTCCTGTGCGCTGAGCCTGACGCCCGGACCTCGCGCGAGCGAAAGATCCTCACACGCCGTGGCCCTGCCGCGGTGTTCCACCGGTATCCGCGGGCCGCGCCGCGTACGACCGGCTCCCACCCTTCGAAAAGCAACCACGGAAGGACGACATCCGTTGAAACCCACAACTCTTGAGGTCGACTACCTGATCGTCGGAGCCGGGGCCATGGGCATGGCCTTCGCCGACACCCTCATCGCCGAGACCGACGCGACGGTGGCCATCGTCGACCGCTACGACCAGCCCGGCGGTCACTGGACGGTCGCCTATCCCTTCGTGCGCCTGCACCAGCCGTCGGCCTTCTACGGCGTCAACTCCCGTGACTTGGGCAGTGGAACCGTCGACCAGGACGGCTGGAACGCCGGACTGGGCGAGCTCGCTTCGCGCAGCGAGATCCTGTCCTACTTCGACCAGGTGATGCGCAAGACGCTGCTGCCGACCGGCCGGGTCTCCTACTTCCCCAAGTCCTTCTACGACGGACCGGATCCGCAGCGGCCCGACGTCCACCGGTTCCACTCCATCGTCAGCGGGGCCGCCTTCGAGGTCACCGTCAAGCGCCGGACCGTGGACGCCACCTACATGAACGTCACGGTGCCCGCCATGGTGCCACCCAAGTACGAAGTCGCCCCCGGCGTCCGCCTGATCACCCCCAACCAGCTGCCCGCCCTGCGGGAGCAGCCGTCCCACTACACCGTCGTCGGGGCGGGGAAGACGGGCATGGACGCCTGTCTGTGGCTGCTCAGCCGCGGCACCGATCCGTCCGACATCACCTGGATCATGCCGCGTGACTCCTGGCTGATCGACCGCGCCCACACCCAGCCCGGGGGCTCCTACCTCGAAACGGAGGCGGCCCGTCGGCGGGCTGTGGCCGACGCAGACACGGTCCAGGAGCTGTTCGCACGGCTGGAGGACGACGGCCTGCTGCTGCGGCTGTCGCCCGACATCGAGCCGACCGCCTACCGCTGCGCGACGGTCGCCCGCGCCGAACTCGACCAGCTGCGCCGCATTGGCGACGTCCTTCGCCACGGCCGGGTCAAGCGGATCGGCGAGGACGCGATCGAACTCGACCAGGCCACCGTTCCCGCGCGGGCCGGAACGCTCTACGTCGACTGCACCGCGGACGGCCTGGAGCGCCGGCCGACGGTGCCGGTGTTCGACCGGGCGCGGATCACCCTGCAGGCGGTGGTTCCCTGCCAACAGGTGTTCAGCGCCGCACTGATCGCCCACGTCGAGGCGGATTACGCCGACGACGACACCAAGAACGCGCTGTGCGCGCCCTCGCAGCACCCCGACTCGGCCCTGGACTGGATACGGTTCTTCGGCGACATCCAGGAGCGGGTCGTGCGATGGACCGCCGACCCCGCACTCCTCGAATGGCTCGGCACCTGCAGGCTCCTGGGCCGACGCCTCCCCGAGCTCACCCCGGAGCAACGGACCGCGCTCCTGCCCGTGTTCGAAGCCCTGAAGCTGAAGCTGGAGCAGCTTCTGGACCAGACGAACGCAGTCGCGGTGGTGAACTGACCGGGCATGGGCCGCCATCGCCCCTTCGGGTCGATGGATCGGCGATCCTGCTGACGGACGGTTGTCTGCCGCGGTAGACCGTCCGGCATGCGAGGTGCGGATGGTGCCGGCCGAGGGAGGCTGCGGGCGTTCAACCCGCGGGCGGTCGAGTGACAGCGCCTGCACGGCCTGGCCGCTCGCGGTGGGGCGGGGTGGGCTGGGGCGCGGGCGGCGCCAGAAGGCCACCAGGCCGCCGCTGTCGAGCCCTGCCGTCCGTGCCCTCGGACGCGGCGGGCACAGGCGGGCGGAGACGGCCTGGAGCGCTTCTCGGCGGGCACCGGGCCCGGCCGGGTCAGCGCCGGTCGAGACCGAGCACGGCGAGCCGCTCGAGCTGCTCGCCGGTCAGCTTCGCCCGGCGGCTCTTGGTGTTCGAGCTCCCCGGGCGCGTCGTCAGGTCGTCCCGGCTCCGGACCTTGCGCGGCCCTGGGCGTATTCACCCGGTCCGCAGACACCGACGCGGGCGACCAGCGGCCCAGGACACGCGCCGAGCTGCGGGGGCACGCCCGCACGGCCCCGCCGGCAGCGTGGTCGACGGCGGTCAACCGGAACCCAGCTGCCGCGCCCGGTACTCGGTGCTCCGCCACGGCGCGAGTGGCGCGGATCACAGGGAGTGGGGCCCGGGGGGCGAAATGCGGGGACGGCCGGGGTGGTTGGCCTGAGCAACCGTTTCCGACCCGGCGCACACCACCGCCAACCGCGAGGACCTGCCATGACCGTCATCGAGAACCCGGCCGCCAGCGCGGCCGGGATCCTGTCCCGGCCTGTCACGATCAACGGGCTGACCGTGCCCAACCGCATCGCGATGGCGCCGATGACCCGCCAGTTCTCCCCGGGCGGCGTGCCCGGCGAGGACGTCCGCTCGTACTACGCCCGGCGCGCCGCCGCGGGTGTCGGCCTGATCGTCACCGAGGGGACGTACGTCGGCCACGAGTCCGCGGGCCAGAGCGACAGCATCCCGCGCTTCCACGGCGAGGAGCAGTTGGCCGGGTGGGCCCGCGTCGCCGAGGCCGTCCACGCGGCGGGCGGCACCATCGTGCCGCAGCTCTGGCACATCGGCATGGTGCGCAAGCAGGGGGACCCGCCATTCGCCGACGCCCCCGCGATCGGCCCGTCCGGCATCCGGCTGGACGGCACGGAGGGGGCGGGGCGGGCGATGACCCGGGCCGACCTGGACGCCGTCATCATCGCGTTCGCCGAGGCCGCCGCGGCAGCCGAGCGGATCGGCTTCGACGGCGTCGAGCTGCACGGCGCCCACGGCTACCTGCTCGACCAGTTCCTGTGGGCGGGCACCAACCGCCGCACCGACGCCTACGGCGGCGACCCGGTCGCCCGGACCAGGTTCACCGCCGAGCTGGTCGCCGCGGTGCGCGCGGCCGTCTCCCCGGAGTTCCCGGTGATCTTCCGCTACTCGCAGTGGAAGTCGGACAACTACGACGCCCGCCTCGCCGAGACGCCCCAGGAGCTGGAGGCGATCCTCGCCCCGCTCGCCGAGGCCGGCGTCGACGCCTTCCACGCCTCGACCCGCCGCTACTGGGTCCCCGAGTTCGACGGCTCCGACCTCAATCTGGCCGGCTGGACCAGGAAGCTCACCGGGCTGCCCACCATCACCGTCGGCTCGGTCGGCCTCGACGGCGACTTCATCGGCGCCTTCCGGGGCGAGGGCTCCGCGGTCCAGGGCATCGACGACCTGCTCGACCGGCTGGAGCGCGAGGAGTTCGACCTGGTCGCCGTCGGCCGCGCACTCCTCCAGGACCCGGAGTGGGCCGCCAAGGTCCTCTCCGGCCGCTTCGGCGACCTCCGCCCCTACGACGCCGCCGCGCTCCGCACCCTGAGCTGACGGACGACACGGTGCCCCGTCGCACCGGACGGAGCGACGGGGCACGCGTCACGGCGGCCGGGTCAGGGGCGGTTCAGTCCCTGAAGGCGTCCTTGATGTGCTCGCCCGCCTGCTTGACGGCGCCCTTGGCCTTGTCGGCGGCGTTCCTGATCTTGTCGTTCGCACTCATGCCGGTCTCCCGGCTCTCTAGTGGCCTGCCGTGGCTGTCGCGGGGGCTGTCGCGCCCCCTGTCGCGTTGCTGTCGGGTGGGGTGCTGTCGTGTGCCGTGAAGGAACGCCGCCACCGGGTGAGCGCGAGTACCTCCGCTCCGGCCTCCGGGTGGGTGGTTGCGTGACACGGGACCGGTCGGCTCTGGTTCTGTCCGGTGACCTCATGGTGTTTTAGGCGCCGGGCTCGGGTTTTGGTGGACCAACCCGGGCCGGCCAGAGCGCCACGCCTACCCCACCGCGCACTCAGCAGGTTGGTGCCCGGGGGCTGTCCACGGACGAGATTGCCGATTCGTCCGCGTCGGCAGTGCGGTTGGCCGGAGACTGGCGTGCACCCGAGACGTGAGGTGGTGGGTGGCTGGTGGCCGTCCTGCCGGGCTGCCTGCCCGCCCGGGCTCAACTCGGTCGTTCGGTCTCCCCTCCGGTGTTGGTGGCCGGTCCGGCCTGGACCGGCTCGGTCCGGGCGTCGGGTAGTCCACCGCCCGTAGCGGGGCTGACCTGGCCTGGCGGGTCGGGGCGGACTGCGGGGCGGGGAGTCGGCGTCGGGTAGTCCACCCCCGCCGGCCGGGTGGCCGCTGCTGGCCCTGCCACCAGGACCGCGAGGAGCGCCTGGAACGGGAGGCCGAAGAACAGCTGGAGGCCGCCCATACAGCCAACGCCGTGCTGCGCCCGTGCTGGACGTGCCGGGGCTCGATCGGGGGGAAGGCAGGCTCGAAGTTGGAGCTGACCGAGAAGGCCGGCCCGGATCGGCTGGAGTGCCCGCAGTGCGTCGGCGACCGGGAGACGGAGGAGTTGGGCCCGTTGGTGCTGCCGGTCCCGACCAAGCGCGAGCTGGTGGCCGCCCTGGTCTCTGCTCCGGACGATACCGTGGTGGGGGTCCGTGTGCTCCACGCGAAGCTCTACCCGGCGAGGGGCCGTCGGGTGTGACCTGTTGGTGTTGGTGGGCGTGGAATGGCCCGGCATGCCGTGTTGTCTGGACCTCTGACGGTACCCAGCGGGGGCGGGGGTGGGCGGTGTCCGGTGGTCCTCCGGTCTGGCGCGGCATCGCCGCAGGTCGGGCCCCGTTTTTGGCGGGCCGGAAATGCCGACAACCCCTTTCTCTGTGCTTTGTCTTGGGTGTGGAGGTGTGGTCGGTCGGTCGGTTCGGGGTTCGCGCCTGCGGCGGGCCGGTGGTTCTTGTGCGCGTGCGGCGAAGCCGTCCGCGCCGACCCGGGGCCGGCCCGAATCGGCCGCTCTGGCCGCTCCCTGCGCCGCGGCGAGGGCACGTGGGTCCGGTGCGCGTCCGGACCCCCGAGCGGGCAGCGGACCGGTGCCCCTCATCCGCGCGCTGCTTCCCGCAACCGCCGACGGCTCTGCTCGCCGGTCGTTCGGGCGCTTCTGCCCGACCGCGATTAGGGAGAGGCGGCCCTCGTCCTGCGCGGCAGCAAGCAGGAGCGGCCCGCCCGGCCCGTCGTGCCTCACAACCAGCCCTGACGGGCCGTTCCCTGGTGGGGATCTCCGCCGGCAACGCGTCCCAGCCGCCGGGGCTGCTCGGCTCGCCGTGCCGCCGGGCTGCTGCCGCTGCTGGGGCCCAGTCCGGAACACCCGCAGTCGCACGTTCTTCTCCGTGTCGGTGATGCCTCTGGTGGAACTGTCCGTGCGGGCGCACTGCTGCGCTCCTGCGGTTGTGCCGGCCGTGGGGGAGTGGCGGGGCGGTGGGGGTCTCCGGGTCGGTACACCGGGTTGGGCTACTGGGTGAGGTGGTGCAGTTCGTCGGTGTAGAGCTGGGCCGGGTCGAAGCCCATGCCGGTGAAGTGGCCAGCGAGTTCGAGGGAGAGGATGCCGTGGAGGCGGGTCCAGAAGTGCAGGGCGCGGCGTAGGGCGGCGGGTGGGGCGGGGTGGTCGCCGGCCCAGTGGCGGTGTTCGGCGAGGTGGGCCTCCAGCGGGGTGCCGGGGTGGTCGTCGGCGTCGTGGCGGGCGGGGTCGGCGGTGGACCGGGCGGCGTCGAGCAGGGTGCCCATGATCTCGGACGCGATCGCGGTGGTGTCGTCGGGGGCGTGGTAGCCGGGGACGGGTGTGCCGTAGAGGAGGAAGTAGCGCTGGGGGTCGGTCAGTGCCCAGTCGCGTAGGGCGTGGCCGAGGCCGGCGAGGTCGGCGCCGGAGGCGGCGGCGGTGCGGATCGTGTCGGCGAGGCTGCGGTAGGCGTCGCGGATCAGTTCGGTGATCAGTTCATCGCGGCTGGCGAAGTAGCGGTAGAGGGCGGGGCCGCTGACGCCGATCTGTTTGGCGATGGCATTGAGGGACAGGCCCGCGGCGCCGGAGGCGGCGATCTGCTCCCAGGCGCGTTCCTTGATCTCGGTGCGTAGCTGGGCGCGGTAGCGCTCGCGCGGGGTCTGCGTGTCGGTGGTGGCCATGTGCTCGTTCCCTTCGGTTCCGGTCGACTGCTGGTTAGAGGGTATTACGGACGTTCTTGACTGTCACTCACCCGCCAGTTATAACTTCTAACAGAAGCGCTACCCGCTAACAGGGTGGGTGGGGAACCGACGGAGGTCATCGTGGACACCGAGGAATTGGTCGAGGTCGTGCTGCCGGGCAAGGTCGAGCCGGAAGGCCTGTACGTGCGGCGCGGGCCTGTCCCGACCGCCGGCGCCGGCCAGGCCGTGGTCCGGATGGAGGCGACGGGTGTCTCCTTCGCCGAGCAGCAGATGCGCCGCGGCCGCTACTACGACCAGCCGCCCTTCCCCTTCGTCCCCGGCTACGACCTGGTCGGCACCGTCGCCGCGGTCGGGGCCGGTGTCGACCCGGGCCTGGTCGGAAAGCGGGTCGCCGCGCTGCTGAAGGTCGGAGGCTGGGCCAGCCACGTGGTCGCGGACGCCGCCGACCTGGTCCCGGTACCGGACGGGGTCAGTGCGGCGCAGGCCGAGACGGTGGTGGTCAATGGCATCACCGCGTGGCAGATGCTGCACCGCAAGGCGCGCGTCCGGCCCGGGCAGACCGTCCTGGTGCACGGCGCCAACGGCGGCGTCGGCTCCGTCCTGGTCCAACTCGCCCAGGCCGCGGGCGCGAATGTGATCGGCACCGCGTCCGCGCGCCACCACGCCGCACTGCGCGACCGCGGAGTGAACCCGATCGACTACCGCACCGAGGACGTCCCTGCCCGCGTCCGCGACCTCGCCCCCCGGGGCGTGGACGCCGTCTTCGACCACGTGGGCGGCCGCAGCGCCGTCGACTCCTGGCACCTGCTCGCCCCCGGCGGCACCCTCGTCTCCTACGGCAGCGCCTCCACCCGGGACGACGACGGCTCCAAGCAGTGGCCCGTCCTCAAGCTGCTCGGACGGGTCTGGCTGTGGAACGCCCTGCCCAACGGCCGCTCCGCCTACTTCTACAACGTCTGGGCCGGCCGGGCACTGAACCCCCACCGCTTCCGGGCCCGACTGCGCGCCGACCTCACCGCGGTGTTCCAGGCGTTGCACGCCGGCGACGTCACCGCGCAGATCGCCGCCGAACTCCCCCTGGCCCGCGCCGCCGAGGCCATGCGCCTGGCCGAGTCCGGCACCGTCGCCGGAAAGGTCGTCCTGCGCGCCTGACCTCCCACGGCCGACGAACCCCTCCGCCACCCCGCCGCCTTCCGCCCCGCGGTCGGGCCACGGAGTGCAAACCCTCCCCATCCCCCTGCCGACGTCTCGGCACCACCCCCTCGCCGCTCAGCGCGCCCCTGCTCCGCGCAGCCGCCAAGAAGGAAGCCTGCCATGCCCACGACCAGCCTCCGCACGCGCCTGCGGCGCGTTCTCACCGCCGCCCTCGCCGCCACCGCCACCCTCACCCTCGCCGTCCCGGCCTTCGCCGCCTCCGCGCCACAGCAGCCCGCCGCCCCGAAGGCCCGGATCAGCTGGAGCGCCTGCACCGACGCCGAGTTCGCGGGCATGCAGTGCGGCACGCTGCAGGTGCCGGTCGACTACGCCCACCCCCGTGCCGAGCGCCTCACCCTCGCGCTGGTCCGCCGTCCCGCCGACGACCACGCCCACCGCCAGGGCGCCCTTCTGCTCAACGACGGAGCCGGCGGCTCGTCGATCGAACAGCTGCGCCTGGCGATGCGCATCGGCTTCCCGTCGTTCGCCGGCGCCATGAGCCGCAACTTCGACCTGGTCGCCGTCGACCCGCGCGGCGTGGGCCACAGCACGCCGATACGCTGCTCCACCCCCCTCAAGCCCGTCGGCATCACCCACGTCCCGCACGATCAGGCGCAGTTCGACGCACTCGTCGCCCACAACCGGGCCTTCGCCGAGGACTGCCTGCGCGAGAACGGCCCCCTCGTCGCCCAAACCGACCTGACCAGCACCGCACGCGACTTCGAAGCCGTACGCACCGGCCTCGGCGAGAAGCAGCTCAACTGGTACGGCATCCACTACAGCACCCTGCTCGGACGCACCTATGCCGACCTGTACCCGGGCCGGCTGCGCACCATGGTCCTCGACACGGCGCTGGACGACACCACCTCGCCCGCCGAGCGGATCCGCCGCGAGGCCGCCACCGCCGAAGACGCCTTCAACCGCTTCACCGCCTGGTGCGCCGCCTCCACGGATTGCGCCCTGCACGGCAAGGACGCCGCGGCGGAGTACGACGCGCTCGTCGCCCGCGCCGACCGCGCCCCGATCCCCGTCAACGGCGGTGGCCGGCCCCTGACCGGGGAGGACATCCGCACCGCGACGCAGGACCACCTCACGCTCTCCGGCGTCACCTGGCCCGCCTTCGCACAGGCCCTGGTCAAGGCGCAGGCCGGCGACGCGAGCGGCCTGGCCTACGAGCCCGACGACACCCTCGACCCGGTCCAGGTCCAGGTGCCCGCCTGCCTGGACAACGCCCGCCCGGTGACCACGCTCGACCAGCTGACCCGGCTGCACGGCGAACTGGCGACGATCTCCCCGCACCTGGGCGGTGCCGTCCGTTCCTGGACCGCGCTCACCGGCTGCCTCGGCTGGCCCTTGCCCGCCCGCCCCGTCACGGCCGGCGCCCCCGTGCACGGCGCCCCGCCCGCCCTGATCGTGCAGTCCACTCACCAGGCGCTCGCCCCGCACAGCAACGGCGCCGCCATGGCGCGCCAGCTGCCCGGCAGCGTCGTCCTCAGCCGCGAAGGCGACGACTACAGCACGTTCCTGCTCTCCGCCTGCGTCCGCGAGGCCACCAACCGCTACCTCACCACCCGCGCCCTGCCCGCACCCGGCACCACCTGCACCGACTGACCAACCCCCAGGGCGCCGAGTCCTCGACAGACCGACGCCACCAACGGGGTGAAGGCATCGACGAGCTCTTCCGCCAGTTCCGCAAGGTCCAAGTACTTCTCGACGACGGCTACTTGGGACTCCGCAGGGCCATCCCGGCAAGGCCGTCACACCACCCAGGAAGCCGAACAAGATCGCCGCACCGGAAGTCCACGAAGCCCGGGAACAGGCCCGCCACGAGCACTCGTCCCAGCGCATTCCCGTCGAGCACGCCCTCGCCGACCACAAGCGCTGGAAGGGCCTGGCCCGCTGGACCCACCGGCGCGGCTCCCTCCCGGCAACCTACCTCGCCGTCGCCGGCCTTGTCTCCGACCGCACCGCCGCCATCTAACCAACGGCCGCCGCTCAGGCCGTCACATCGCCGCCGTAATCGGGCGTGTAAGCGATCTCGTGTAAGTGCCTCGTAGTTATCGGATGCTGAGCCGGTCCTCGAAGAAGAGCGAGAACTGGTTCAGCGCCTCCTTCCAGTGTGCGGCGACGTGGTTGATGTCGCGGGCTCTGGGACTGATCTGCTCCCGGACGGCGAGGTAGAGCACCTTCAACGCGGCCTGTTCCGAGGGGAAATGACCGCGGTTGCGGGTGGCCTTCCGCAGCCGGGAGTTCATCGACTCGACCATGTTCGTGGAGTACACGACCTTCCTTATCGCGGCTGGGAACGCGAGGTAGGGCGTGAACTCGCCCCAGGCCGCTCTCCAGGTGCGGACCACGGCCGGATAGCGTTCGCCCAGCTCGGAAGCGGCTAGCTCGTCCAGGGCCCGCTCGGCCGCCTGCTCGGTCGGCGCGCCGTAGATCGCCCGCAGCGCCGGCACCAGGGCGGAGTGGTCCCTGCCCGAGGACAGCCGCAGCGAGGCGCGAATCAGGTGGATCACACAGGTCTGCACCGTCGCCCGCGGCCAGGTGGCCGTCACCGCGTCCGGTAGCCCCTTCAGGCCGTCGCAGCAGACGATGCACACGTCCTCGACACCCCGGTTGCGCAGTTCGGTCAGCACCGTCATCCAGGCGGTGGCGCCCTCGCCCTCGGCGCCGACCCACAGGCCCAGGACGTCCTTGCGGCCGTCCATGTCCACCCCGACCGCCACGTAGACGGGCTTCGAACTCACCGATCCTGAGCGGATTTTCACCCACAGGGCGTCGATGTAGATGATCGGCCAGACAGCGTCCAGCGGCCGGTTCTGCCAGGCGGCCAGCTCGTCGGTCACGGCATCGGTGACTTTGCTGATCAGGTCGGCGCTGACGTCGACACCGTAGATCTGGGCGAGGTGGGAGCGGATGTCGCGCACCGACATCCCGCGCGCGTACAGCGACAGGATCCCCATGTCCTACCGTCCCGGCCGCCTCAGCTTGTTGTTTAACCTCGGAGGTCACCCGACCTGCTGATCTGCGGTTCTTCGCGAGACAGCAGAGGCGGCCGCCCCTCACGCTTCGAGATGTCGAGTAACGAAGCTGAAGGGACGGCCGCTGGTGGGACCCCTTTCCGAAGGACATGGCGGGAGCCGGAGCGCCTGCACCGGCGGTCTCCCGCCCCTCGGCCTATTGGTTGGAGATGGTGATTGTTCCGGTGCCGCCCGCGCGTTGGTTTGCGTCGACGGCCTCCTGATAGGTGACGTACCGACGGATGGTGCCATCGGGCAGGTTCAGTTGGTAGACGATGGTGGCGTGTGGAGATCCTCCGCCGCAGTTGCAGGGCATGGCTTGCCGTCCTCCGTTTTCGATTGGTGGGGCAGAGCGTTCAGGGGGTCGTCGGTCAGTCCAGCCAGCGCGAAGCGACTCCCGCCAGATAGGAGAGCGTCAGGACGGCCGTTGGTACCTGGAACCATGGCGAGCCCTCCAAACAGGTGGCGTACAAGGCGGTGACGGTGGCGACCCAGATGCTCGTGCACCATCCGCAGCTGACCAGATAGGCCGGTCGGGAGTCGTCGCCGAAGCGAGCGGCGATCCACGACCTGATCCCCGCTGCCAGCGTGTCCTTGGTGATGAAACGGGTGATGCGACAGGTGGTGCCGAGGGCGAGAAGGAACGCGGTAACGCTCATGGCAAACCATCCACTCACCGATTGACCTATGACGGGGTGGTACAGCGGTACTCGGCTGTTGCTGAGGGTCGAGTGCGACCGGTCCGCAACGGGGGACTGGGGACTGTTGCAGGGTGCGGTTGTGCCCGGGAGCGGTGCTGGGGCGGCGGTGCACCGTTCCCGGGTAGTTGCGCCAGTCGCTCACGCGGTACGGCTCGCGGTCGCCCTGCCGATGGAAGTGGAGACGGTTGGGCGGCCAATAGGCTGGGAGCTGGGTTGTCCCCCGTCCTTCCACGACGGGGGACAACCTTTGACGGGCGGATCTCCGGTGCGAACCGTCAGCTCGGACGGCGCCGGCCTGGACCCGTGCGCCGACATTCCGGCGCCGTCGTCACGCTGCCCGGGCTATCTGGCCGCGGGCGGTCACACCGGCGGGAGGCAGGGCGTCAGGGAGTTGGTCGCCTGGAGCATGGTGGCGCCGACCGTGGCGTGTGCCGTGTAGTTGCCGGCGAGGATCTGCAGGGGGTTGAGTCCCGCCTGAAGGGTGGCCGTGCCGGTGGCGTCGGTGACCGCGGTGCCCACGAGCTGGTTTGCGACGAAGAAGCTGACCGTGACTCCCGCTTGAGCCGGCGAGAGCGTGGCCGTCAGCGTCGCCTTGAACACGTCGGGCAGGGGCAGGGGCAGGTTGACCCGCCAGCAGGCGGGCGCTGCCGTCAAGGTCGTCGTTCCACCACCCACTGTCCCGGTCACGGTGACCGTGATGGGGAGGGAGACGACGCCGGAGCACGCACACGCGGTGCCGGTCGCGGTGACGGTGGCGGTCACGGTGGCGGGCCCCGCGGTGGTGAAGGTGAGCGATCCGGTCGCGACACCCAGGGCGTTGGTGGTGGCGGTCGCGGTCGCCGCACCACTGGTGAAGGTGACCGACGCACCGGAGACCGGCAGGCCGTTGCACAGCACCACAGCGGTCACCGGGAGCGGCACGCCCACGACCGCCGGCCCCGCCGGCAGCAGCAGCACCTGGCAGCTGGACGGCGGAGTCACGGTGACCGTGATGGGGAGGGAGACGACGCCGGAGCACGCACACGCGGTGCCGGTCGCGGTGACGGTGGCGGTCACGGTGGCGGGCCCCGCGGTGGTGAAGGTGAGCGATCCGGTCGCGACACCCAGGGCGTTGGTGGTGGCGGTCGCGGTCGCCGCACCACTGGTGAAGGTGACCGACGCACCGGAGACCGGCAGGCCGTTGCACAGCACCACAGCGGTCACCGGGAGCGGCACGCCCACGACCGCCGGCCCCGCCGGCAGCAGCAGCACCTGGCAGCTGGACGGCGGAGTCACGGTGACCGTGATGGGGAGGGAGACGACGCCGGAGCACGCACACGCGGTGCCGGTCGCGGTGACGGTGGCGGTCACGGTGGCGGGCCCCGCGGTGGTGAAGGTGAGCGATCCGGTCGCGACACCCAGGGCGTTGGTGGTGGCGGTCGCGGTCGCCGCACCACTGGTGAAGGTGACCGACGCACCGGAGACCGGCAGGCCGTTGCACAGCACCACAGCGGTCACCGGGAGCGGCACGCCCACGACCGCCGGCCCCGCCGGCAGCAGCAGCACCTGGCAGCTGGACGGCGGAGTCACGGTGACCGTGATGGGGAGGGAGACGACGCCGGAGCACGCACACGCGGTGCCGGTCGCGGTGACGGTGGCGGTCACGGTGGCGGGCCCCGCGGTGGTGAAGGTGAGCGATCCGGTCGCGACACCCAGGGCGTTGGTGGTGGCGGTCGCGGTCGCCGCACCACTGGTGAAGGTGACCGACGCACCGGGGACCGGTATGCCGTTGCACAGGACCACAGCGGTCACCGGGAGCGGCACGCCCACGACCACCGGCCCGACCAGCGGCTGGATGACCACCGAGCAGCTGGACGGCTCAGGGAAGGTGACCGTGATGGGGGCGAGCGTGCAGGCAGGACAGGTCCCAGCCGCCGGGGTGAAGGTCACAGTCACCGCCTGGCCCGGTGTCAGCGCCACCCCCAGGTTGGTCGGCACCACCACGCCGTTGGTCACGGTGGCGGTGACGGTGCCGCCGCCGGGCAGGGTGTACGTCAGCGTGCCGTTGATGGAGGTGAGGCCGACACCGCAGGTGATGGTGGTGGTGGCCGTGGTGGTCCCGCTGACCGGGGTGGTCAGGGTGGTGGAGATGGTGCCGGCCGGTGCGGGGGTGACGGTGACGGTCCCGGTTTCCGCACCCGTGACGGTGCCGGTGCCACCGGTACCGCTGAAGTAGATCACGGACACGACCTGGGACCCGGACCCAACGGCCGTGAAGCCGACCGTGGCCAAACCGCCGATGACGGGCACGGTCTGGGTGGAGCCGTCATAGGTGATGACGGCTGACGCGGTCCCCGCGGGAGCGCCGGTGATGGTGACGGTGAACGCGGTGCACGCGGGAACGGTCAGGGGGGAGACGACTACTGCCATGGAACGACAACCCCTTCGTGGAGCTTCGGCGTGGGGCTGCCGCTCATGGCTGCGTCATACGGCGCAGCATCCGTCTGTCAGGGTGCCCATGTAGTGCGACAACGACCCGTCGAGCGATCGTTGCCTCAGCTCCCCAACAGAGGGATGGGCACCCCACATTCGGTATCGCCATTAGAACCACAGCAGTGGTCCCGGACCATACCCTTGTCCTAAAGTTCATCCATATGGCGGTATTCAATAGTTAATAAACATAATTGCCACATCTGGGACGCCGCCAGTGCCGAGTCGCCAGGCGCAAGGTGTGGCGTGTCAGCGTTGCCCACTGCCGTGGGTGCCTCATCCGTGCTGGTCACAGGCGGCATGTTGCTACTCGTGGAGGGTTCCGGCGGGTCGGTCTCGTCGCCGGACGTGCGATCACACACGACGGTGTCCCGACCGGGCAGTACAGCGTCGGCAGGCCTCGACCGGGCTGGGCGTAGCCGACGCGCGGTTTCGGGACGGCGGCCCAGCGCGGCCCGTCCGCGCCCATCTGGCACCCGATCAACAACCGGGGTGGGCGGGCGTGCGGTTGGACGGAGCTGTAGGCGCCGGGGCTGGAGCGGCGTGGTGGTCTACCGTCCGGTGTGGGAGCGGAGCCAGCGGGCCGGCCGCCCTGGCGCGAGCGGTCGGCGCTCTGCCGGAGTGTCAGCTGACGGTGATGCGGGCGAGGGTGGTCTGGAGACGGCGGACGGCGTCCTCGGCTTCGGTGTAGTGCTCGGGGGTCGGGGGGACGGTGCCGAATGCGTGCTCGTCTGCGGCGGGCAGGGCGCGCCAGTGCAGCACGGGTTCGAGCGCGGTGATGGCGCCGGAGAGGAACCAGGCCAGGCGGCCGTGGGTGCTGGCAAGGGCGATTGCGAGGACGGCGAGGACTTCCCGCAGGTGTTCCAGTCGGTCCTTCTCCGGCAGCACCTCCTGGGCGTCCGGCGGACCGACAGCCTCGCGCAGCCCGGCCTCGACCTGGACCGCGAGGCCGCGGTCGTCCGGGGTCAGTTCCCATACGCGGTCGCGGATCTGCCGTTCGGCTTCCTCGGCCAGGCCCGTGATCGTCGTCTGCATGTCCATGTGGCTCACCGTAGTGACCGTGTCCAGCAGGCCAGGCCGACGCGGGCCACACCACCCGAGCACGTCGCTTGACTTAGCTTGTTGTTTAACCTCGGAGGTCACCCGACCTGCTGATCTGCGGTTCTTCGCGAGACAGCAGAGGCGGCCGCCCCTCACGCTTCGAGATGTCGAGTAACGAAGCTGAAGGGACGGCCGCTGGTGACGAGTCTCCCTGTGCAGTTGCCCGCCGTCGAGCAGTGGGGCGTGCTGTCCCGCTTTCGGATGGACTTCTACGAGTGCCTGTACACGCGCGCGGACGCGCTCTTCGAGCCCACCGACGCGCTGCTGTGCACGGACGGGCCGGTCAAGACGCTGGTGGACCTGTCGCTGGCGGCCGAGCACCGGCGTGGGCACGGCGCGATGTACGCCGCACTGGACCGGGGCTGGCTCGAGCCCGCCCGACTACGCCGCGCGCTGGCCGGCCTTCCGATCCCCCGCCTCGCCGACGGGCGCATCGCCCTGGCCGTCGATGTCTCGCACTGGCTCCGCCCCGACGCTCCCACCAGCGATGACCGCCTGTTCTGCCATGTCTACGGGCGCGGCCGGAGCGCGGACCAGCTGATCCCCGGCTGGCCCTACTCCTTCGTCGCCGCCTTGGAGAGCGGCCGCACCTCCTGGACCGCGCTGCTGGACGCGGTCCGGCTGGGACCGGCCGACGACGCCACCGCGGGGACCGCCGACCAACTTCGCGAGGTCACCGGCCGCCTGGTCGAAGCCGGGCACTGGCAGTTGGGCGCCCCGGACATCCTGCTCGTCATGGACGCCGGCTACGACGTCACCCGCCTGGCCCACCTCCTGTCCGATCTGCCCGTCGAGCTCATCGGCCGACTGCGTTCGGACCGGGTCATGCTCCGCGATGCGGGCGAGCCCCGCTCCACACCCAAGGGCGGACGCCCACGCAAGCACGGCACTGCCTTGACCTTCGCCAAACCCGAGTCCTGGCACGAGCCCGACGCCACCACCTGCACCGAGACCACCAGCTACGGCAAGGCCGAGGCGAAGGCGTGGGACCGGATGCACCAGCGCCTGCAAAAGCGCGGTCCCTGGCTCGACCACGAAGGCGAAATCCCCATCACCCACGGCACGTTGGTCCGCCTCAAGGTCGATCACCTGCCCGGCGAACGCGAAGCGAAGCCGCTGCGGCTATGGTCTCTGCCACCGGCATCGATACCGTCCATTCGGACCGGATCTGGCGCACCTTTCTGCGCAGATTCGACCTTGAGCACACCTTCCGCCTACTCAACGGCACCCTCGGCTGGACGGCGCCGCACTTCCGCGCACCGGACACCGCCGACCTGTGGACCTGGCTGGTCATCGTCGCCCACACCCAGCTCCGCCTGGCCCGCCCGCTCGCCGCCGACCTGCGCCGCCCCTGGGAACGCCCGCTTCCAGCAGCGAAGTTGACCCCGGCCCGGGTCCGCCGAGGGTTCCGCAACATCCGCGCGAAGGTCCTCACTCCGGCCCGCGTGCCGAAACCCTCTCGCCCCGGCCCCGGACGGCCTCCGGGTTCGAAGAACCGCAAGCCGACGCCCCGCCACGACGTGGGCAAGACCGTCAAACGCGAACCCACGCTCCAGGCCCACCTCGCCGCGCGAGGTTGAACGTCAAGCTTAGCCAAGTACGGCTCCTTCGTTGAGTCGTTGTTCTTCGTGGTGAGCGGCCCCGGTTGCCCCCGGGGCCGTTCGTCTGTCCGGCGAACGGCGAGCCGCCCGGCATCCCCTTCCGGACGCCCCAGATCTGCAGGTTGGTTGAGACGTTTCGCAGGTCGATTGAGAATCCCTGGATGGGCGGCCCTGGACGGGCTCGCCCGTGCTGCGTGCCGACGTCCCCGCCGCCCTCGGCGTCCTGAAGGTCGCGACCGCCGATCAGCTCCAGCGCCTGCTGCGCCCGCAAGCCGTCTCGAACAAGGCGATCCGGTAGGCGCTTGGTGACCTCCAGCTGCATGGCCTGGTCGCCTCCGACGGCAACACCGCGGCGAGCACAAGACGTGGCGACCCGTGGCCGAGGCCGCCGATCTTCAGCTGTCCTGGCCCTTCTGAGCCGCGGAGAGCGGGCCAATTCCTGCGCGAGGGCGTCGACGGTACCGTGGGCGCCCGAACGGGTCCGGCCGCGCCGCCTGTCGGAGGGCCCCGCTAGCCTCGCCGGCCATGAACATCGACGAGACTGTTGACGCTCTGTTCGCCGCGCTGCCTGCACTCGATGCCGGTGAACTGCCGTCCGACAGCACCCCGTTCCGCCGGATCGAGATGGACTTCGGCGGTGCCGACACCGCCTGGTTCGAATCCCCGTTCGGCGGGGAGGTGAAGGGCTGCCCGGCCGGCAAGGGGCCGCGGCCGGTCTACCTGGTGGTGGACGCTGCCTGGGGGGAGGTATCCGCGGTGCTGCTGCAGTACGGCGACACCCGCCCGGTGAAGGTGGCCTGGGAGTTGGGCGGCTGGCGGGTGGCGACTGTCTGCGGCCTGCTCACACTGCACGGACGCGAGCTCAACACGGGGAAGGACGCGGTGCGGCCGCTGGCCGGCCGGGCGCTGGGCGTGCTGCGCCGGCGGCCGCCCACGTCGAAGCTCTGGGACCGAGCCGCCGAGCTGACCGAGGGCATGACCAAGGACCACTTCGACCCCGAGAGCCTCGTCCTCGACCCCGAGCCCGGCGACTTCGGCGAGGGTTGGTTGCTGCTGGACGACCCGGCCGGTCCGGCGCTGGGCTGCTTCGTCGACCCGGACGGCCACTCGATGGTGGTATGCCTGGACGCCGACGGCAACGACGTCGCGGCCCTCGTGTACGGCGTCCTTTGACCGTGTGTGCAGTCTCAGAGGGCGTTTGATGAGAGTAGTTTGCCCTTTATGTCCTAGTAGGTTCCTCGCCAGGTTGGTGTGGTCTCGTCCGTTATGCGCTTGGTGAGGTTGTCGATCGAGGCGATGTGGATCATGGCTTCGGAGCTGGCCGGGAGGGTCTCGTAGTCGCGGGCGAGGCGTCGTCTCAGCATGAGCCACCCAAGGCTTCGTTCGACAACCCACCGCCTTTTCACGACGTGAAATCCAGGGATGACGGACTTCCGGTGAACGACTTCGACGTCGATGCCCAGGGTCGCGCCGTGCTCGATCATGGCGTTCTTGAAGCCGGTGTCGACCCAGCTCTTGGAGAGGCTGGGGTAGGTCTTCTTGGCCTCGTTGAGGAGCCGTATTCCCAGGGCGTTCTCGGACAAGCCCGCGGCAGTGACGGTGACGGCGAGGATGAGTCCGATGGTGTCGGTGAGGATGCCTCGCTTCCGGCCGACGATTTTCTTCGCGGCGTCGGTTCCCTGGCTGGTCAGCGGCACGTTGGTGGAGGTCTTCACGCTCTGGGTGTCGATCACTGACGCGGTCGGCTCGGGCTTGCGGCCTTCCTTTACCCGAGCCAATCCGGTGAGGTCGTAGTTGAGTTGGGCGAAGATGCCCTCGTCGCGCCAGGCGGCGTAGTAGGCGTAGACGGTGCCGTGGTTGGGGAAGTCGTGCGGGAGGTACTTCCAGGGGATTCCGGTCCGGTTGACGTAGAGGATCGCGTTGAAGACGTCGCGCAGGTCGACCTTCGCCGGCTGGCCGGTGGGCCGGCGGTCGAGCCGGGCTTTTCTCCAGGCCGTCAGAATTGGCTCGATCAGGGCCCATCGGGCGTCGGACAGGTCGCTGGGGTACGGCTTCCGCTCGGGCATGGCACAGCGTCAGCGTGATCGGGCTGGAAGATCCAGTTCTGTCGCTGGTCGGGCGGTTCTATGACGTTTCTAAGCCAGACGGACTTCGAGGGATGAACGCGGACGAGACGGACCCTGGCCCCCGCTGTCCGCCTGAGGACATATCTCGTCTTCACCGCAGACCGGGGCAGATCGGGGTAGAGGCAAAGGCCGCATAGCGGATTATCACCACCAAGATGCCCACTGACATCGCCCGGCAGGAGGCCAGCGACTGGCCACTATGAGTTCCCGAGGCTGACCCGGTCGTCCGGGCCGGCCGCCGTCGCCGTCCCGCGCCGTGGTGGGCGCCGTCCGGGCCGCGCCGTCGTCCAGGCCGTGCTCGTCCGGTGCGCCCCTCGCTGGAGGGCTGGGTGGCCGTCAGGCCGCCGTGGAGGTTGTTCTGGTGGTGGTCCGGGAGGCCTGGATCAGCGGGCCGGTGAGTTTCGCCCCCGGGATGGTGGTGAGTTTGCCCGCCCGGGCGGCCGCCCGCCGGTGAGTTTCGGGCTCTGCCCGGTGAGTTTCTGGTGTTGGTGCAGGCCAGCGGCCGGTGAGAACGTCCGCCCCGGCCCCACTCACCGGACGCGGTTCAACCTGCGGTCAGGGACACGTGCGGGGGACGTTCCCGGTGCGGGTCGGGTGAGGGATCGGGCGCGCCGGTACGGTCGCCGGATGGTCGGGACGTTGTGGTTGGCGGTGGCGCAGAGCACGGTGCCGGAGGATCCGGGGGTCCGGGCGGCGGCTCGGCGGCGGACCGGCCCCTCCACGGTGCGCGAACACCGGCCCCGGCGCAGCCCGGACTGGGCCGAGGCAGTGTCAGCCAGCCGTGCCGGCATCGCTCGTGCGGGAGGGCTGTTGTGGGGGTAGTGCCGGGGTGCGGGTGCTGTCGCGGTGGCCGTCGCCTGCTGCTGTCGTGTGGCCGCGGGAACCCGCTGTAAGGGCTACGGGGTTCCGTAGCCCGGCTGTGGGCCGTGGGGCTGACTGCTATAGGGCAGCGCTCGTCCTGGCCGCAGCATTTCCTACACTCACGGGATGAACAACTACACGTGCACCCATTGCGGCACCGTCGGTCTGATGGAGGGCTTCATCGAGGACACCGGCCAGCGTTCGCCCGGGTACGCACGCTGGATCGAGGGCGCGTTGGAGCGGGGGATATTCGGGGGCGCCAAGCGGATGGGCCGACCCCGGCGGCAGATAGAGGCGTTCCGCTGCCCCAAGTGCGGGCACCTCAAGCTGTTCGCCACCGGCGAGGTGTAGCCAGCCCTCGTTGTGAGTGGGTGGGGTGGTGTCAGCCGGGTGAAAGTGTGCTCGCCCTCCAGGGCCTTGGCGGCCTCGGCGAGGTTCCTGGCGGGCACCAGCGCCGCCGGCTGCTCCCCGCCGTCCCGGCACACGTTCGGGTGGCGCCGCAGGCGCCCCCTGTCCGCTCTCGGCCGGGGGCCGTCAGGCCCCTTTCCCGGCCCCTCTCGGCCCGTTTGCGCCGCCCTTTTCCGGCGTCACCTCCAGCCTTTTTCGAGGGGCCGTCAGGCCCCGGCCCACGCCGAAGGCCCGTGCGCTTTTCCGGCCCCCTTCCCGACCCTTCCTGGCCCCTCTCTTGTGTTTTGGTTGTCGGTGTTCGGGAGGGTGCGAGTCGGGTCGTTGTCGGCCGATAAGGGCGGGTAGGAGTTAGTGCTTGTTGTGACAATTAAGGCGGGATGCCAGGTGGCTGGTAGGTGGGTTTCCGGCCGGGTACCGGGCCCGGCTTACCGCCTGATTCCCGAGCGTTTGCCCGGTGGCATCCGAAGGCCGGGCACTGGTGACATTCCCGTGCGCCTCAGGGCCCCAGTGCTGCGCCCTGTCCGGGGCTTTTTGACCGAGTGGGTTGTGACGGTTGGTGGGCTGTTTCCCGGTCCTGTGCCCTGATTCCGGGGGGTGGTGCCGGGGCCGGGTCGGTGACAGCTCTTGCATCTTCGACGCCTCGCCCCGGCACGGGGCGACAGGGCCTGGGGAGGCTTGCCCCGGGGAGCCCCTCGCGGGGCCGCTGGATGGGCGGGTGGTGGAGGCCCCGGCGGGGGTCCCCGACCCGGGGTTGATGATCGGCGTTTGGATTTCAGCGGCTCGGCGTGGCTGTTCACCGGGGTGGTCAAGGCTGTTTTCCCTGGTCGCCTTCCCAGTGGCCCGCGACGGCCCGGTCCTCGGCCTCAGCGGGACGCTCGCTGATCATCACGTCGGGCGTGACGTGACCGGCCGCCTTCCGGCGGGCGCGCGAGCGCGGAACCCGAAGGGCACGCCCGGTCCGCAGGCACGTGACCAGCTCACGCTCGAGCGCGCCGCGGCCCTGGACGTAGAGGGCCTGGTAGATCGCCTCGTGCGAGATCCGCATGGATTCGTCGTCCGGATAGTCGACCGGCAACCGCTTGGCTATCTGCTCCGGACTCCACGCCGTCGCCCAGCGCCGGTCCTGACGGCGGGGCTTGTTCCGCCCCTTCCACTCCTGGGTCGCCGGACCCGGCGCCGGACTTCCGTCGGGAACCTGGATCAAGCCGGCCAACCGGTCCTGCACGTACTCGCGCAGCCGCTCGTCGGCCGCGAGCTTCGCGGTCTTCGGCCGGCCTGCCGCCAACTCGGCCTTCCACTGCGCGATCGAGGCCCGGTAGTCGAGCCTCCCGCACCTCGTGGCTGCGTTGCGCCGCAGCTCCCGAGAGATCGTCGACGGTGAGCGCCCCAGCCTGCGGGCTATCTCCCTCACACCGGTGTCCTGAGCCCTCAGCAGGGCGATCTCCTCGCGCTCGGGGAACGACAGATACCGACCTGACAGCGGACTGAGCTGGATCGAAGGCATCCCGCCACGATCGCGGAACCACCGCGAACCGACCGGCCCGGACACGCCGCACGCCAGCGCGGCATCCTCGCTCGTGAGTCCTTCGGCGATCTTCAACCAGAACGCGCGCTCCACGTCCCGACGCACCGGCGGCCGGCCCGGCGATCGCATCGCCGGACGCCCCGGCACCTTCGTCGTCCATCCCGCAGGCCGCCCCACCGACACCTCCACAATCGAGGTGTTGCGACGACCAGTTGAATCCACCCAGAACACCTTCGATCGAGTGGAGAACCACGCGCAGGTCATCCCGCAGGGAAACGATCCTGCATGCATGCCGCTGACCTGGGATCTTCACGGAACTCTGGTCAGAGCCACATCGTCACGGCGGACCGTCAGGACCCGCGTGCAGCCCCGACGCAGCCTGGGCGCGGCGGCGCGGACCGCGGGAGGGGTTGCGCAGGCGACGTTCGTCCACGCTGGGTAATTCGTTGGGCCGGAGTGGTTAATCCTCGGCGACGCTCGCCGCGCTCGGGTGGTAGGGAGCGTATCCAGAAGATCCGTTTTGTGGACATCCAGGAGCGTCATGCGAACTCGATTCACCACCCTGGTCCTGTCAGGGTTGACGTCAGCGGCCCTCGTGTGGGGCGCCGGCGGTACGGCCTCCGCCTCGCCCGTCGCCGACCACAGCGCGGCCTCCGCCTCGACGAAGGCCCGGGGCGAATGGGTCGACAGCCTTCTGCGCCTGGCCCAGGGCAGCAGCACCCCGGCGGACGGCGCCATGACCGTCACCAGCAGCGGTGCCGTCCGGCCGATGCAGGCCGTCCGCCCGTTCCACCGGACCGACGTTGACACCGCGCCCGAGGCCGCCCTGGCCGACGGGCAGGAGCCCGGCGCCGCGCTGTCGGATGACACGGCCCAGGCCGGCGAGCCGGGCACTGAGGGCGAGCGGCTGACGGGGCAGGCGCCGTCGACGCTTCCCATGGACATGGGAACGAATGGCAGCAAGAACTGCCTCCACGAGCCCGGGCACGAGCACCGCGGGCACCTCGCCGGCCAGGGCCTCGGCAAGAACTTCTGCCTGCCCGAGGTTCCCGGCATGCCCTTCGAACACGGCGAGCACGGCGTTCCCGGCATGCTCGCCGAGCACGGCAAGCACAACGAGCACTGCAAGCATGACGAAAAGTGCGGGCACGCCGAGCACGTCGAGCACTGCAAGCCTTGCGAGCACGGCAAGCCTGATGAGCACGGCAAGCCTGACGAGCACGGCAAGCACGACGAGCACGGCAAGCACGACGAGCACGGCAAGCACGACGAGCACGGTGGCCAGGAACAGGCTCAGAACCAGCACCAGGGTCAGACCCAGGGCGTCGACGTGACCGTCGTCGTGCAAAACAGCATCACCAACAACAACGACAACAGCTCCAAGAGCACCGCCGTCAACCTGAACAAGGTCAAGTTCGTCGCGGAGGAGGTCGAGGCACGGCCGGAGCACAAGCCGGCCCACCACGGCGAGCACAAGATGAAGTCCAGCCACCATGGTGAGGGTGAGGATCACCATGGCAAGCCCCCTCACGGCCAGCTGGCCGAGACGGGCGCCCCGAAGACGCCCGTCCTGCTCGGCCTCTCCGCCGCGTTCCTGGCGGCCGGCGCGGCGGCCACGCGGCTCAGCCGCCGGCGCGCTTCGCAGCGGTAGCCCACCCCGCGGACAGGCCAGAGCGCAGGAAGTCGGCCGGGCGACTCTGCTGGCGAAGTCGCCCGGCGGTTGGTTGTGCTGCGTCCTGGTGAGGTGTCGGGGATTCCGGCGGAGACCATGGCGTTGGCTCGCGGCCTACGGCGTGATCGCCTTCACCGCCCGGTCGCCTGGGGAGGCGGCAACCCCGAAGAGCTGGCCGACGGCCTCGACATCGACGCCTTCATCCAGGCCGCCACGGCCGACGAAGCGCTCCAGCAGCTGTCGCCCCGCCCGGCGACCAGCTCGCCAGTAGGCACCCAGGCCCGGATCCCGCAGCGGGATCCGGGCCTGGGTGCCTACTGCTGCCTCGTGTGCGCGGACGGAGTCGGGCTCGGCCGGGCGGGCCGGAACGGCGCGGCGCAGCTTGCGCAGGAGCCGGATGGCGCCGACGGCGGCCTGGACGAGGCGGTACACGTCGAGGGTGGCCTCGGCGAAGTGGCGGGCCTGCGGGCCGGACGGATCGGCGGCGGCCCCGGCGGGAAACTGCAGAACGTCCTGGAAGGTCATCGGACGGCCTCTCATCTCGAAACGGCGGATCGCCCCTTCGAGATGCGGACAAGGCCCCGACAGCAGCCTGCCCGCGGGTTCCGAGTCGTGGCCGAGGACTTGCGCCCATCCTGGACCCGGTAATTTCGCCGCTGATACTGAACCTGAAAGCGTGATGTCGGGGGTGTTTGCCTGACAGCTGCTGGGTGGGTCCGGTAGCCCTGGGCTGTGAGATACGCGCAGGGCGGCGGGTTGACCGACGCTGAGAGGGCCGCGCGGGAGCGGATCCGGCTGCAGGCCGTGGAACGCTTCGAGGGCGGGGAGAAGAACCGGGAGATCGCCGCCGCGCTGCGGGTGAGCGGTCGGTCGAGCGATGGCGCCGACAATGGCGTGAGCGAGGTGAGGCCGGAGTCCTCTCCAAGGGCTCACCCGGTCGACCGAGGTTCAGCGAGAGGCAAATCGCCAGACTGGAGAGCGAGTTGGAGCGCGGCCCGCTCGTCCATGGCTGGGAGGATCAGCGCTGGACGCTCGCCCGGGTGAAGACGCTGATCGGACCGGCTGTTCCACGTCAGCTACACGGTCGAGGGGACCTGGGCGCTGCTCAAGCGCCATGGCTGGTCGTGGCAGCAGCCGACCCGCAGAGCCGTCGAACGGGACGGCCGGGCGGTCGAGTTGTGGAAGAAGGAGGTCTGGCCCCGGGTAAAAGCGCCGCGGCGGCTCGGGGAGCCTGGCTCGTCTTCGAGGACGAAGCCGGGCAGACCATGAGACCGCCGCGTGCCAGGACCTGGGGCCGCGTGGGCTTGGATGCAGGCCGCGGACCAGCTGGCGGCCGTCCCGGACGCACCCACTGCGCTGACCAGCCCGTACTGGTACGGCCGGGCTTGCCCTGCGCCGTCTACCACCTGCACGACATGGCCGACGGCATGGAACCGCGGGGCCAGACCAGGAGAAGAGCGCATGGGCCCGTTCCCGGCATTGGAGCTGCCGGAAACGGGCCACAACGCATTCCGCCGCCTCGCCGCGCCTCGACCGACCTCGGTGGGTATCCGGTCGCGCCGGAGGGCGAGCGCGCCCCCGCCGAGCAGGGGACGGCGGTCTCCGCGTAGCTGGGGTGAGCCGCCTCTCAGCTACCCGTCAGCACGGCGTGCAGCGCCCGGGCCTCCTTCAGCAGGCGGGAGGAGCCGCGCCGGGTCGCCAGCGCCTCGATCACCGGCAGCGCGTCCGTCGCGCCGCTGCGGGCGGCGCAGTCGGCGGCGATGGCCAGTAGTTCCGGCACGCCGCGTATCGGCTCCGGGACCAGCAGGCCCGGCAGGGCGGCGCGGAGGATCGACCAGACCGTCCCGTAGGCGCCGGACTCGGCAGCCTGACGGAGGGTGAGCGGCACCCGGTTCAGCGGGGCCACGCCGCAGCGGACCGCCTCGGCGAGATCGGCGCCGAGGCGGTCCGTGTCGAGCGCGTCTTGGGCGGCGAGCAGCAGCAGCGCGTCCACGGCGGCCGTGCGGTCCTCCGCCGTCGCCGCGCCGAGCGCGCACGCCACCGTCAGGTGGACCCCGGGGCCGGCCGGACCGCCCGCCTCGACCAGCTGCGGCAGCAGCTGCGCGCCCTTGGCGCCGTACTGGGCGGCTTCGATGATCGCGTTGCCGAGCCGGACCGCCAGCTCCTCGCGGTGGCAGGGCAGCACGGCGAGGGCGTAGGGCGTCGCGATGTCGCCGTAGGCGAGGATGTGGCGCCCTTCCCCGTCCACCATCGGGTTGAGCATCCGGCGTATGTCCGGGTGGAGCAGGGGCTCCTGATCCGGTGCGAGCCCGGGCTGGGTGACGCGCGGGCACGCACGCGGCCCCGCCCCGGCCGGCAGCCGCTCGGTGCGCTGGCCGGGCAGCCCGCCCTGGGCGAGCCACTGGGCCAGCCGTCGGCCCTCCGCCGAGCGGAGCTGCACGGCTGCCGCCTGCACCGCCGGATCGTCCGTCGGCAGGACGCGAAGCAGCGCCTGGCTGAAGTCAGCCGCGCCGACCTCGCCGTCCGCCGCCTCCAGGGCGGCGATGCGCTCCACCAGCACGGCCGCCTCCAGCCCGCCGTCCGCGTAGCTGGGCGTGGCGACGAGGAAGGGCGTGCGTCCGAGCACGATGAGAGCGGCGGCCTCGTGCACCCGGGTGGCGTGGACGGCGCTGAGGCGCTCCTGATGTTCCGTCCGGAGCGGGCCCTGCCCCTGCAGCATGGCGTGCGCCCGCACCTCGGTGACCTGACCTGCGGCCGCGGCCGCGGCGAGGGCGATCCAGGTGTGGTCCGGAGACCAGACGCTGAGCGTCTCGGCCCACTTCTCCTCGCCCAGCACCGGCTTCAGCGCCGCCCGGAGCGCCTCCCCGTCCCGGAACGCCTCGCGGACCAGGCCGGCCAGCGTCCGCTCGAAGGCGGCGACGCTGTCGTCGCCCGCCAGCACGGCGGCCAGCTCCTCGGCCACGCCGGCGGGATCGTCCAGCGGCTCGGCCAGCGGTACCGACTGGGGGAGCGGCGGCAGCAGCTCCTCGTAGTGCGCGGCCGCATCCGAGGCGGCGGGGGTCTCCAGGCCGAAGAGCGCCACCGCACTGGCGGCCTGGGCCGGACCGAGCAGCTCGGTCGCCGCCCGCAGTTCGGGCAGCAGGGCAGGACCCGCCACCTTCAGGTGACGTGCCGCCACCTTGAGCGCCCGCTCGTGCAGTTCCGCGTCGCTCTGCCCGAAGGCCAGGGCCGCGCCGCGCACGGCCGCCGCCGCCCAGTCCGGGGAGCGCCGACCGGAGCGGTCCAGCCAGGTGAGCTGGGCGCGCAGCAGCTTCTTCTCGCTGCGGAAGAAGACCGTGGCCGAGGCCTCGGTCAGGTGCTCCGGCTCCAGCAGGCCCGCGGCGTCCGCCTCGGCGAGCTGTGCCTGG